>CAMTXO010000002.1:0-574047 GCA_947085845.1 uncultured Candidatus Saccharibacteria bacterium | reverse complement strand
TCTCCATAAAATGTGACTTGTTTCCAAGTGAATGTACATTTAAAACATTTATAAATTAACTGACGATGATTTGCACTACCAAATTGTAAAAATACTTGCCTTGTCTCTAAAAGCGACACCAACGATGTAGTGTTTGTGGTCCCGCAGAAACTCAGACTTAAAGACCATCATATCGCACTATCAGAGGCGGTGTCAAGGGTTAAAGATTGATAGTTGCAGTAAAAAATGCAACAAAGATGCCAACTGCAACACCGACGATAGCGCCTGCTGCTACCTCTAGCTTGGTGTGACCGAGGGCAACATATGGAATTTTAGCTTTTAAGCTTTTATTCTTGATGCCTTCACGAATAGATTGTCCTTGCTCGCCAGAACTGCGACGCACGCCCATTGCGTCGTAGGCAACAACAGCTGCAAATAGAAAAGCCAGTGCAAAAATACTTGAATCAATGCCTTCTTTGATGCCGATGACGGTTACTAAGGCAACCACAGTTGCAGTGTGAACACTCGGCATATTGCCAGAATGCAGCACCACTGAACTATCAAACCATTTACCATTTTTAAGCGCGCCGAAAATATATTTGAGCAACTGGGCTGTCAGCCATGCGATTGCTGCCGCTATCAAATATATTGAGATACTCATTCTTCTTTAGTTTCCTCTTCTTTTTCCTGTTGGTCAAGAATGATTCCTAAAGATGCAACTGTATCGCTATCACGTAGTCGCATAATCCTAACACCTTGTGTAGTTCGTCCCAAAGTTGGAATATCCTGTAATCCTACACGGATCGTCTGTCCTTGTGTAGAGATAATAAGGATTTCGCTTGCATCAGGATCGATCGAACGGACAGATACAATATTGCCTGTTTTGGCGGTAACAACTGCAGATTTAATACCGACTCCACCACGTTTGTGAGATGGGAAGTTACTGGTCTTGGTTAATTTTCCGTAACCATTTTCACTGACCACCAGCAATGGTTTCATTTCTTCAGCCAAATCCATACCGACAACACTATCACCTGGTCGCAAGCGAACACCGCGAACACCGCGAGCAGCTCGACCCATTGGACGAGCATCTTTTTCGCTAAAGCGTACAGCTTGACCAGCAGATGTTGAAATTATAACATCATCTTCACCCGTGCTTCTCTTTATCCAACGTAGTTCATCACCATCATCAAGCTTAATTGCTATCAAGCCACTAGTTCGAATGTTTGCGTAATCTTTGAGTGGTGTTTTTTTGACAGTACCTTTTACAGTAGACATCAATAGATAGCCGTCATCTTTTTCGCCTTTGGCTATTCGAATAATTGATGTAATTTTCTCTTCAGGTTGAAGCTGGAGTAGATTTACTACCGCGACACCCTTTGCTTGCAAGCTTGCTGAAGGAACTTCATAGGCTTTCAAACGGAAGACACGACCCCTGTTAGTAAAGAATAGTAGCCAGTCATGAGTACTAGCAGGCACGAGCTGGTCGATGATATCCTCTTCCTTGGTAGTCATACCACGCTTACCCTTGCCGCCACGATGTTGTTTTCGATATTCACTTACCAAAGTTCTCTTGATATAGTTCTCTGTTGTTAAAAGAACTACGGTATCTTCCTCTGGAATAAGTTCCTCGTCGCTAAACTTGCCTAGTTCTTGATTGATAATCTTCGTGCGTCGTTCGTCATTGAATTTTTCTTTCATCTCTAGCAATTCGTCTTTGATAATTGCTAGTATTTTCTTTTCGTCAGCCAAAATAGCTTCCAGTTCTGCGATCAGCTTCTTGAGTGATGCTAGCTCTTCTTCGACTTTGGCACGTTCTAGGCCAGTCAGCGCACGAAGCTGCATCTCAAGGATCGCTTTTGCCTGAATTTCGCTGAGTTTAAATTTCTTTATCAAATTAAGACGGGCTTCTTCGGTAGATTTACTGGCACGAATAGTTTTGATGACTTCGTCAATATGATCGAGCGCAATCTTGAGACCTTCTAGTATGTGTGCACGGTCTTTTGCCTTACCTAGCTCAAATTCAGTTCGACGTCGAACGACAACCTGGCGATGCTTGATGTACTCGGTCAGAATATCCTGCAAACCAAGCACACGAGGCTGTATGCCATCTATCAATGCCAACATGTTGTAATGATAATTTGTTTGCAAAGATGTTAATTTATAAAGCTGGTTCAGCACTTTTTTCGGATAAGCATCTTTTTTGAGCTCAATAACAAGACGGACACTACCCCTAGCACTTTCATCACGAATATCACTTATAGTCATGATCTTCTTTTCTTTGACTAAATCTGCCATTCGTTCGATCAACGTCGCTTTGTTTACCGCATACGGCATTTCAGTCACGATAATCTGGTGACGACCCTTCTTGGTTTCTTCGATAGTAGCGACTGCACGTATAGTAATACCGCCCCTGCCAGACATATATGCTTGCTTGAGCGGAGCACCGCCATATACAATACCGCCAGTTGGAAAATCTGGACCTTTGACGTATTTTAATAAGTCATCGATTGTAGTATCGTCTGGATTCTCTATTATATGTATAGTTGCGTCAATTAGTTCGCCAAGGTTGTGTGGTGGAATATTGGTAGCCATACCAACAGCAATACCAATCTGGCCATTTAATAGCAGGTTAGGTAATTTTGCTGGCAGAACAGATGGCTCTTGGCGTGTACCATCGTAGTTATCCCGAAAATCAACAGTATCCTTGTCGATATCAGCTAGAAGCGCTTCGGCATGTTTGTTCATTTTTGCTTCGGTATAACGATAGGCTGCTGCTGGATCCCCGTCCATAGAACCAAAGTTACCCTGGCCATGGACCAGCATATAACGCATGGACCAATCTTGGGCCATACGAACCATAGATTCATAGATGGCACTGTCGCCGTGTGGGTGATATTTACCCATAACTTCACCGACAATTTGGGCACTTTTAACAGTTTTACTATTAGCTCTTACTCCCATTTTTTCCATAACATACAAAATACGTCGGTGGACTGGCTTCAGGCCGTCACGTACGTCAGGCAACGCACGTTCAACGATGACACTCATAGAATAGCGTAAGAAACTGTCTTCCATAATGTCTTCGACTGTGCGTCGTTCCATCACTTTGGAGTGTGTTTGTGGCGAGTGGTCTTGGTTTAAAATTTCGCCTTCAATTGGTGTTTTTTGTTCGTCATCCATATCTATATATCCAGATCCTCTAATTTAACAAATTTAGCACGCGACTGTATAAAATTCTTTCGCAGCTCTACCTCTTCACCCATTAGTTTAGTAAAGATAGCGTCAGCTTTTTCAGCATCTTCTACTTTCACCTGCACTAATACACGATTTTCAGGATTCATTGTTGTCTCCCATAGCTGTTCTGCATCCATTTCACCCAAACCCTTATATCGTTTTTGTTCAGTAAAGCCAGCCTGTTTGTAGCGATCATCATCTTTGTCTACCTTCAAACCTTCTTTTTTACGCTCTGCAATTTTTTCAGCCAATATTGTGTCTAGCTCTTCTTCGTTATAAATAAAAGTGTTCTCTTGTTTACCGGATTTCACTAGTTCAAATAGCGGTGGTTTTGCTAGGTAAATATACCCGCCATCAACGACTTCACGCATATAGCGGAAAAAGAAAGTCATTAAAAGAGTGGCTATGTGACTACCATCAACGTCGGCATCAGTCATAATAATAACTCGGTGATAACGCAGTCCATCTATAGAGAACTGATCACTAATACCTACGCCCAATGCTTTGATCAGGCTAACGATTTCGTTGTTATTCAACATTCGATCTAGACGTGCTCGTTCAACATTCAACACCTTACCACGGAGGGGTAAAATTGCCTGCGTCTTACTATCACGACCAACCTTGGCCGATCCACCAGCCGAATCTCCCTCTACTATATATAGCTCGGAGTCTGCCGGGTTTTTACTAGAGCAGTCAGATAGCTTACCAGGTAAGCTCATGCCATCCAACGCGCCTTTTCGAATAACGTTGTCACGAGCTGCCCGAGCTGCCTTGCGAGCTCGCGCTGCGAGCAGTGCTTTGCCAACAATTCTTTTCGCTACTGCAGGATTTTCTTCGAGATAATAGCTAAAGTACTCATTCATGACCTGTTCAACGTAGCGTCGAACTTCTGGGTTACCTAGTTTGTTTTTTGTTTGACCTTCAAATTGAGGGTCTGGAAGTTTGACTAATATAATAGCCGTTAATCCTTCACGAATGTCATCACCTGTGAGATTCTCTTCCTTTTCCTTTAGAATTCCGCTTTTACGCGCATAGTCGTTAATGACACGCGTTAATGCTGAACGGAAACCGATCAAGTGTGTTCCACCGTCTGGCGTCAATACGTTGTTTGCGAATGGTTTTACAATCTCGGCGAATGTCTCGTTGTACTGGATTGCCACCTCGATCATAGAATCTTCAACCTGCCGCTCAACATAAAATGCAGAGTCAGATACAACATCTTTACCAATATTGAGGTGCGTTACATAGCTTTGTATACCACCTTCAAAATAAAATGATTGCTCTTCATTCGTTCGATCGTCTTTTACCGTAACAAATATACCTTTGGTTAGATATGCCTGGTGTCTTAAATAGTCAACTACCCATTTGTAATCAAACTCAATTGTCTCCTTGAAGATCGTGTCGTCTGGGTAAAAAGTGATCTTTGTACCAGTTTGAGTAGAAGTGCCTACCTCTTGAATCTTACTTTTAGGATTACCTTGTGCATATTCTTGACGATACAACTTACCGTTACGACGAACTTCGGCAACCAGTTTGGTAGAAAGTGCATTCACCACACTAGAGCCTACGCCGTGTAGACCAGATGATACTTTGTAACCACCATCACCAAACTTACCACCAGCATGTAGCACCGTTAGAACTGTTTCTAGCGTGCTCTTGCCTGTTTTGGCATGTTTGTCGACTGGAATACCACGCCCATCATCAGCAACGCTGACGCCACCGTCTGCGAGCAACGTAACCGAAATCTTGGTTGCATGACCTGCAATCGCTTCGTCGATTGAGTTGTCAGCGATTTCTTTGATCAGGTGATGTACCCCATCGTAGCCTGTGCTACCGATATACATTCCTGGACGTTTACGGACTGGTTCTAGACCTTCAAGTACTTGGATTTGTGCTGCATCATAAGCAGCAGCTGGTTTTTGTTTAGCCATTTTGTAGATTTTTCTCCCTCGGTTCTGTTTCCAACTAACAACATTATACCACAATATATTCTAGACACGCTAGAGGCCAACGCCCCTAAATATGCTATGATTGAGCGTATAAAAGGTGGTGTATAAAAATGTCGAAAAAAATCATCAATGAGTCTCTGAAGAGTCCGAGTTTAGCTGGTAATATTGCTGTTTTTCACAAAGAGCTTATTGCTACTACTGCGAAACGTGGCGTATTGGTTATATTGTCTGGGCTATTTTTGCTATTGCAATACTTTGGCGTGTTTTTTCCATCTCAAAGTGCAAACAGTGCAAATATCCATTCGGATACTATATATGGCGGATACTCTTCAAAACAAAGTATGCTCCTGGAATACGATTCAAAAAAATCACCGTTTGGTAATGCTGCAGACTCCTTATCTATTTCTAGAAATGACTTAGAAAAAACACAGGAATCAACACTACGACAATGGGTGCCAACAAAATCATCATTAGTTGTTGCATGGAGCCCATCGCCCGTATATACAATGCCACTAGAAGATACTAGCGAGCCATACAACCAGTACTTTGTTGCAGTAGGAGATAATGATTTTCATTACTTTGGCCATATTGTTGATGCGAAATATGTCATAAAATCTGATGCGAAAATAGTATCCGGACACTCAGACTCTAGTGGGAGTTTTGCAGTATTACAGGATAGTGGAAATTTCTTAACAACAAATTATAGTGCTGATCGCTGCTACGAAGAGCCTGGCGCGCAGCTATCTTATACCTCCTGCCCCAGCAGCAACTCCTTTGAAGCAACAACACTCATTACAAATATCAATCGTAAAACAGATGCACAATTTATAAAAAATCGTCCAGGAGACAAGTTGCAGTATAGTCTTACTCTAGAAAATAAGGGTAACTCAACTATTACATTAAAGCCGGAATTATACATCGGAGATATATTGGAGTACTCAAAACTAACTAGCGTCGACTCGGCTAGGCTTGAAAAGAAGACAGAAACACTCCAATGGCCAGACACGAGCATAGCTGTCGGAGAAAAAAAGATGTATGGATTTGAGGTTCAAATAGAGGACCCTGTCCCGATAAGCCCGAAGGGCTCAACAAACGGGGCTTCGTACGACTGCTACATGACGAATGTTTTCGGTAATGCATCAAATGTAAAACTTGCATGTCCAACACCAAAAATAATAGAAAAACTACTTAGTACACCTCCAGAAAGTTCTTTGTTGCTGATTAGTTGGCTCGTTTTTGTTATCAATATATTGCTATGGATACGAACATATATACTTTCAAAAGAATACGGGCATATAGTAAAGAAAGTGAGACGTAAAAATGTCTAAAAATAATACTGCATACCACAAAGTGATTCATCAAAATCGAGTGCATTTGAACTTGATCGAAAGAATTGCGAGTAGGCTTATTCATCAAAAAATTGTCGAAGTAGTATTGGCTTCTCTGGAGCGTACTTTTTTTAGAATTATTCCAATGCAATTTGGTTTTATAGCGGTGACAACTATCGGTCTATTTATTGTTGTCGTAGCATATTTTTATGGATACCAGACAGCCGGACTTACCGTGCTCGCGTATGTTTTTGCCCTTGGATTTATAGTAGGTGTTGTCTATGAATACGTAAAAACACTAATTAAACAGGTTAAATAAACTAGCGTATAGAGATATGGACCTCTTCGTCCGAAGTATCATCATCTCTACTTATAGATAGTGCACCAGCCTTGTTGGGGTGTTTTGGTTGATCCTTGGTTGGGATTGCTGACAAATTCGTTGCAGGTGGCTCCTTAGCCTGATTTGAAATCGGTTTGGTTTGAGTCGGTGGTTCACCTTTAGTAGGATTTTTGGATATCTCTTTACGCTTTGCAAGCCACTCGTCCAGAAAAGAATTGTTGGATGATGGTTTCTGTGCACCGCCGCCAGCTATCCTTTGCGTCTGTGGTTGAGCTATGGCTTTTGTTCCTGTTCCAAGTCTAGTAAAGATCTCGTGCTCCACTTCTGCACGAGGCCGACCATGCTTAGCGCCAGAAAGTTTTTTCAACGCATCAGCAAGCTGTGGATTTGGGTGCGCACCGCCAAGAGGAGGTAAGAAGTTCATACTAAAGGGTGCTGACGGGACACTATTGATCATCACGTTAGTGATCGATTGATAGTTAGGTAATTTTATCAAATCCTCAGCATCAAATGTTGGTTGGAACCTTTTAACCATCAACTCGGCATCTGTCACACCAATCCTGCCACTAATAACAGTACCTACGTTACCTATGATAGCTTCTCGAACCTTGTCAGTAAGCTGTGTCATGAATTGATTCCCTAGTATCAAGTTAAGCCGATATTTACGCGCTTGTGACAGAATTGATTCAAAGCTATCGGTAGCAAAGTTCTGAAACTCATCCACGTACAAACAAAAATCGTTACGTTGATCTTCAGGAATATCTGCACGACCCATAGCCGCTGCTTGAAACTTCATAATAAAAATCATACCGATAAGTCTAGAGTTAAGCTCACCCATCTTTCCCTGGCTAAGGTTAACTATGAGTATTTTTTTACCATCCATAATTTCACGTAAATTAAATCCACTCTCGGTCTGGCCCATAATATTGCGCATCATAGTATTAGACATAAAGGGACCAAATTTACTCACTACCCAGCTAGTCACCTCTCCTGATTCATTGGAACGCTGTGAGTTTGGATACTCTTTTGTCCAAAAATCTAGAATATCCTGATCTTTGACATATTTTAGTTTGCTTTTCATAAAATCATTGTCGACTAATAGTTTTGGTATATCGATGAAGGTGCCGCCATTCGGATCGGACATTAGTAGTAAGGCACAATAGCGAAATATATGTTCTAACCTAGGGCCAACGATACCGGTATGTCCTGGGTCATATAATCCATAAAGCATATTTATAGCTTCTTGAATCAGAAAATCTTTTTGGTCAGGATGATCAAACTCAAACATATTTAGACCGACTGGGTTTGTCATGTCACCAGGATTAAAATAGATAACATCTTCGACTCTATGTTTCGGCACCATGCCCAAAATTGTTTCTGCAGAATCTCCATGAGGATCAATAAACGCAAAGCCACGGCCCTCTAGCATATCCTGCAAGGCAAGATTTTCCAGTAGTACAGACTTACCAGTACCAGTCTGTCCAATAACATACGTATGCCGCCTACGGTCGTTCTCGCTCAATCTAATCTCTTTCTTAGCACCTCTAAATACATTGACGCCTAGTAAAAGTCCGTGGTCAGGAATAAAGTTAGGGCCATCCACCTGTTTTGCTGCCTGACGCTCGACCTGAGAACTAGGAATACTATTTTGGTCAGGTAGATGAAATATAGTTGCTAGTTCGATACTATTAAGGATGTTGTTTTTTATATTCTGAGGAAAAAACCTAAATATAAAAGCTGTTGTAAATTCCTCAATATCACTCGTAACGCTAAATTTAAAGCCATTTTTATTCGGTGCATCAAACAACGAAAAGGCTGCAACAATATTTTTCATAAGTGTCTGTGACTGTGTTGCAGTATTTGATGAAGCTATAACCCGTATCAATGTCTCGTAAGCTGGGTAGCGTGTTTTTTCTTCTATGGAGTCTATATGCGATTGCTCAAGAGAGGTAACCTGATGATCACCACCTTCGCTTTTTTCACCTGGAGCTGGTGGCTTCCAAAGCATTTCTAACATACCTGTACCGATAGTAGGTGTAGTTGCATTGGCTCCTTTTCCATGGCGTATTTTTTGAGCTGATTTGGTAGATTTTTTTGACCAGCCCTCTGGCGCAGGGCGTAACAATATCTGTATTGCTGCACCGTCATCCTTACCGGCCCCAGACAAAGCACCTAGAAGCGCTATCATTGCATCCCTTTTTGACTCCTCAAATGTTGCGATCGGATATGAAAAATCATTTTTAAGAGTTAACTCGCCACCTATTGTTCCACTGATTCTTCCGGTTTGACTAAAAATATTCTGCTCTTCCACCTCCTCAAGGGTGGCTGAAGGATATGCGGCAGCCACAGCTTGCCGAACAACATCTACAAGAATCACAGGGACAACGACATAGTAATTAACAAGGCCATTTTTTACAGTAACTTCGAAAGAAACATGCCGTTGTCCAAAAAGCTTGCTCTTGAATCCTTTTGTAGCTGTACTAGAAATAATATTGTACATAACCTGAGCCTGAGATATGGTTTCCTGGGTAACATCTCTAGCATCACGGCCACCTACGTCTATATCGTTACTGGATGGAGGAAGATGTATACGCAAGGGCACCATCTTGAGGCCCCGCTCATAATTTTTAGCTTCACGAATCGACTGACGATACAAAAAATAGGCACCCGCTGCTATTGCAGCGATTATCGAGCCGATTACAAAAATACTTACAAGCAGTTCTGCCATTGTTCTACCACCACTCTACTTTTCATCTGGCATTTTAACCTGTTTACCGTATCTTTTTTGCATATAGTCTGCTTGTAATTTACTCACTTCTCTTTCTTTTGCATACGGGTCGCCCTTTGTTTCATGTATGACCTTTTTAGCTTTGTTCACCCATTCTTTTTCAATAACATCATCATCTGCTGCTGCAATAGGGCTTTGGCTTGTTGTGCCTGCCGCAGAATCATCCTGAGGTACCACAGAAGTAGGTGCAGCTACCAGGGTAACATCGTCTGCTGCGATCTGCGGAGTGTCGTTCAAAGTGCCAGCCTGTTCATGAGAAACACCATCCCCCAACTGCTCTAGCGCTCCTATTGGAACATTTTCTAGCTTGCGACTACTTTCAGGGCTAGCCGACACCTCAGGACTAGTCGTCGGCTTTTCGAGCCGATTTGGTTCACGATTTAAGTTGTTTGATTGGGGCTCCATATTGCCATAATTATAGCATAAAACCGAACCAGTACCTCAAGTATTAAGTACGCCTCACAATATAAAAAATAGCTAGTCCAGTAAAAAGTACAACTAGCAGGACATCTCCTATAGTTAGCTGATTGACTGACTGCATAGCAAGTAAAAGTACAGGAGCAAAGGCGATAATACTGGCTATATAGTAGCTTGATTTCCAATTAAATGGTCTGTTCTCACGATTTGTCATAAATATCCGAAACAAACTGCTCTTTCTAAACAGCGAGAATCCTAGGTGTAAAATAATAAAAAAAGTACTTGCCCAAAACAAGTACAAAAGTATAAAAACAAATAAAATACCCAATGGCCCTACGCTACCTGGATTAGTAGTGTTCCATAGATAAAACAATAGTAAAAGGCTCACAAGAGGTGTTAGGTATATCGTATACCAAAGCCTTTCTGATATAAAATTGTACATACCTTCAGGATATCAGAAAAAAAGAACCCTGGCGACGAATCCGCCGCTTATAAAAAACTATTGGGCGCTCGTCGCCGAGGGCGACTGACCGCTCCGAAAAATCGGAGCATACAGGGTAGCAGTTCTACTTGAAGATCCAAGTATTACTTGCTGGTAATGCTCAACGCTTATACAACTTTTTGTTTTGGCGGAGCTTTGACGCCACTATCTTAGGAAGATACTGTCGTCATGTGTCCGTCAAATATTTGTCTCAGCGGAGCTGTTCTAACTAGGTGCGAGCTTTTTATTTTTTGTTTTGTGATTTAAAGCTTGTATTCATTTTTAGCACAAATAATCATAAGCGTCAACCATTTTTAGTATATTATTATTGTAATAAATACTACTTTATTTATTTTACACCTTACTTAATATAATATTACATCAATAATAATGTTGTTATAAATAACTGTTAGATACAGTACTGCAAGATATTCAGCTACTTTCTGCTTGTTTTATGCGATCTTATAATAGCTGCTGAATATATTGGTGCGGCTTTTATGAAGCGTGCTTATCTCGTATTGAGAATTATTTTAAATCATGCCCTACTGCTTTGTGCTTCACATAGACTAAACAGATACTCAGCTAGGTACTAACTCAAATGAGATAAATTAAGGCAACATATTAGGATATGCAATAAAAAAGCTACCGAACCTAATTGTTAATCAAAAAAAATAATTTGCTATAAGCTCTAGTCTACTTAGAGCTTGGCTGCGTAGTATTTTAAACAAACATTATGCCGATATTTTGATTAAATTATTTAACTAAATTTAAAATAGACGTATACATTTTTTAAATTATAAAAATAGCAAATACAAAATGTATTTTTGATTGCCATTAGGTGCGAGCTCGCAATTACTGTGCAGTTTTTCATCCGTCACAATCCTGTTTGGATAAATTTGTTAGTTTTCCACAAGGAAAATTTCGTGAAAAATAGTGTTGACATGAGCGTTTTGACGCGATATTATAGGGGTAACTCTTGAATAAAAAACTTACTCAGGGGTTCAAAAACAAAAAGGTCTCAAAACTTAAAACAACCGCTACTCGCAGGCGGTTGTTTTTTATTGATATTGAATAAATTCTGGTGGAGCTGCCGGGAATTGCGCCCGGGTCCGACTGGTAACTGACTACTCGTCTACAAGCATAGTGATTTCCAAATGTTTTATAACCTTGACCTGCTAAAGAAATAACAAAAATACAAGAAAAAGTTACGTTGGTAAAATCTCATTTTGTTTTGCCATTGCACAAAACAAAACCAGCAACATAAGTATGACGCTTTGCTAGCAGTATGTTGCCTATACTAGAAAACGGCTATAGTGATTAAACTAAAGCTGGCGCAAAGACAGGTGCACGAAACGCGTTAGCGAACGTAGCAACAACTGACTTTGCTTTTGCAACAAAGTTTGCAATTAAAATAACACTTACGGTGTAATGCGACTTGCTGAGTAATCTGTTAATGTCCAATCGTCGAAAGCTATGGTCAGCCCCACGTATATACATATTTTACCATAACTTGTCGATTAATACCATAAGTGGTTTACTAGAATGATTATGGTGGCGACAATTCTTTCAGCAACAAATATTGGATTTGATGGTCAAATTATAGAAGTTGAGTGTGATTCTAGCAGAGGATTACCGACGTTACAGATTGTCGGTCTGGCCAACAAGGCGATAGACGAAGCGAAAGAAAGAGTGAGAAGTGCAATTAAAAATTCACATTTAGATTTTCCCACATCCAAAGTCACTATCAACCTTGCACCCGCAAACCTCCCGAAAGATGGTGCTCAATTCGACCTACCCATAGCGGTGGCAATACTAACTGTTAGCGGTCAGATCAGAGATACTGAAATAAATAATGCCCTATTTGCAGGAGAACTCTCCCTAGACGGTAATCTACGTCCTATAAAAGGAGTGATACATCTTGCTGAAACAGCTAAAAATATCGGGGCTCAATATATATTTGTGCCCTCCCAGAACGCAGAGCAAGCAGCTTTAGTGGATGGAATAGATGTTATTGGCATAAAGTCCCTTAGCGAGCTTTATTTACACCTCAAGGGTGAAAAGATAGTACCCACTACTCCACATAAAATAAAAAATGTAACAAAACGAAAATCTCAATCAACTATTGATGATATTCATGGCCAAAAAGTTGCGAAACGCGCACTTACAATTGCTGCGGCAGGTCATCATAATGTACTTTTCACGGGTCCGCCCGGTACCGGCAAGACAATGCTAGCCAAGGCACTTGTGGACCTTCTTCCTCCCCTTTCATTAAAGGAACAGATAGAAGTGACGAAGCTTCATAGTTTGTCCGATAACGGATCTACTGAATATTTACAAGATAGACCCTTTCGCGCACCTCACCATACCGCAAGCCACATATCATTGACAGGAGGTGGACGAAATCCAATACCGGGAGAAATTAGCCTTGCGCATCTAGGGGTTTTATTCCTCGACGAGCTACCCGAATACCCCCGTGCAAGCCTAGAAGTCCTAAGACAGCCACTAGAAGATAAAGAAATCCGAATATCTCGAGCAGACAGTCGGGTTATGTTTCCAGCAAACTTCATGCTTGTAGCTACTCAGAACCCCTGTCCGTGCGGATACCTGGGTGATAGCTTACGTGAATGTCAGTGTAGTTCATCGCAAATCCTGCAATATCAGAGAAAAATATCAGGGCCACTCCTTGATCGTATTGACATGGTAGTACATGTTGGTAGAGTTCCTCACGAAGAGTTACTTAGAAAATCGCAAACAAATGAAGCTGATAGCGTACGAGCCCAGATACAAAAAGCAAGAGAAAGCCAGCAAGTTAGATACAAAAATTCAACTTCAAGCAATGCTACACTCTCTAGCCAGCAGATAAAGAAAAATATAGAACTAAATGATGAAGTCAAAGAGCTTCTTTCTCAAGCTACTAAAAAAATAGGGTTAACGACTCGATCCTACTTCAAAATAATAAAAATAGCCCGTACTATTGCTGATCTCGAACAAGCGTCAGATATAACCACTTCGCACATCTCTGAAGCATTGCAGTACCGACCGGTCTCAAAAACTTTGTAGTTAGGTGTTGCGCCTCGATATGTAATCTGTTAGAATACAAAGCTAGAAACTAATAATAAATGTTAAAAGGAGTTTTGCGACATCAATAAGTCGGTACGTATCAATGAGAGCATTAGAGCCTCAGAGTTACGGGTTATAGGAGAGAAGGGCGAACAGATAGGTATATTGTCTCGTCAAGAGGCCCTTGAAGCCGCCAGCGAAGCTGGACTAGATCTCGTAGAGATCTCCCCTAGCGCTACTCCACCAGTTGTAAAAATTATCGACTGGGGTAAATACCAGTACCAGAAGACAAAAGAGCAACAAAAAGCTCGAGCCAAGAGTAAGTCTAGCGAGATGAAACAGATCCGGATAGGTCTCAAGATTGGCGCAAATGATCTCGACATAAAGCTCCGTAAAGTACGTAAGTTTCTAGAAGAAGGCCACAAAGTCAGACTCACTGTCGTCTTTAAAGGACGAGAGATGGCGCATAAAGAACTCGGATTTGAGATGATCAAGAGAGTGCAAGAATTACTAGGTGACGAAGTTGTAACTGAACAACAACCAAGTATGGCTGGTAGAAATTTAAGTATTACTGTAAGGAGTAAATAGCATGCCAAAGATGAAAACACATAAAGGAACCGCAAAACGTGTGAAGGTAACTTCAAGCGGTAAACTTTTGCGTCGTCGTGCATTTGGCGGACATTTACTTGCAAAGAAAAGTGCTAGTCGTAAACGACGAATCGGCACAAGCGCTGAAATAACCGGATCAATCCGTAAGAATATCAAGAAAGTCATAGGAGCTTAGAGAATGAGAGTTAAAAGAGGCGTTACTACACGCGCAAAGCATAAGAAGATGCTCAAACGTGCCAAAGGCATGCAACATAACCGAACCCGAAGCTTCCGACTAGCGAAGCAAGCTGTGATTCGATCACTGCAATACGCTTACCGTGATCGACGTAACAAAAAACGCGACCTACGTGGGCTTTGGATTACTCGTATCAATGCTGCTGCTCGTGAAAACGGCACAACCTACGGTCAATTAATCAATGCTCTCAAGAAAAAGAACATAGAACTAGACCGAAAAGTATTGAGCGAACTTGCTGCTAACGAGCCTGCTGTATTTGCAGATGTAGTCAAAGCTACTAAATAGTTTTTTAGCTTACAATACTAAAAAAGCCTCCTACGCTGGAGGTTTTTTTAGTTGGTAGACTATCTATAAGCCGGGTTCTGTCGCGAACAATCATCTATCTAGACCTAAATTTACACTCAGGTTCAAGCGGATTAAATCGATTTGCTCTAGCGGACCGCTAATATGAACAAATCCCTTGCAGCAGGCAGGGTTTACCTCCTCCGTGCGTCACCGCACGTCGCTGTGAGCTCTTACCTTGAGAGTTAACGCCGCAAGCGGCTAGAACCCCCACTTGCCGAAGCAAGCACTCGTTTCACCTTTTCCCCGAAGGGTAGTTTCGTTTCTGTGGCACTTTCCCTAAGGTCGCCCTTGGTGGCCGTTAGCCACTGCCATTGTCCTATGCTGCCCGGACTTTCCTCTCACGTAAGCAAGCGATTGTCCAATAATCTACCTCTATTAGTATACCTTATTTTTTGGCTTGTTCATCTAGAATTTTGTTGACAAGGCCATCAGCCAACTGGTTAAACTCTCTACGCACGTGAGTAAAGGTTACTTTTTTAAATTTTGGTACTAAAAATTTTATCTGTTCGTGGATAGGCCACAGGTCACGATTTTTTATCTTATAAACACCATTTAACTGGTTAACGACTAGATTGCTGTCTAAACGAAAATCAACCACCTGCGCACCTAGCTCGCTTGCTTTTTTTAGTCCGAAAAACACAGCTTGATACTCTGCTTGGTTATTTGTAGTCACCCCAAGATACGAGCCCCCATCAGCTATAACTTGTTCCTTTGCATTCATCACAACAAAAGCGGCGGCACTTGGCCCTGGATTGCCTCGTGATCCTCCGTCGGAATATAGAATCAACGAGTCAGATGCTGTATTTTCTACTTCACTACTACTGTGATCAACATCATGAAACAACCTAGGCTGCTCATCTGAATCAAGACCAAGTAGTATTTGTGTAGAGTTAGTAAGTTCATTTAGTTGTACATCTGACAACTTTTGCCATAGATACTTATTATACCGTTGGCTCAACGCAATACTATTGTCACCAACTTTTAAACTCACCGTGTAGAGTACAAAAACATATTGCACGTCTCTATCATCAGGGTCTATAAAGCTAGCAACATCGAATAGTTGGGCTGTTTCGATGCCTACAGAAAAGTGAGTACGAAGGTAACGAGTCAAGGCTTCTGTTGGCTGTTCACGAAATTCCACGCTACCACCGGGTAGTTCATATTTTCCAAGTATTGACGATCTGCCGGTTGCGCGCTTTGCGAGCAATAGCTTGCCATCTTGTTTTATCATTGCTCGAACTGAAATTTTTTGTCTCATAAATAAATTCTTTTTTTCTAGTCTCTACCGAGATATTTAGGATTCTACACTGAAAACCCCTCCTGGGAATGCACGACATTTCCTCGCTTTCATGCAAGGTGGGTGTTCTCACCATTACTCCACGAAGTAATGAGGTTTTGAACTCCCTATAAATGAGTTGTTAAGAAAAATCTATGCACCCGGTTAGGGGTTGGTTCAATTATATCATTACACCAAAGATAGAGCCGAAAATAGCTAGAAAGAAATCAATCGCTATTTGCATGTACGCGCCTAGATACTGAGAAAATAGTAATATTATGGCAAAAATAATTATAAGCCCAAACTGTTCTGCCATAACTAACACAGACCGAACACTGTCTGGAGCGAGATAATACAGTAGTCGTGAGCCGTCCAGCGGAGGCACTGGCAGCATATTGAAAATAAAGAAGCCTAAGTTCACTACTACCCAAATTTGCAGTACATAGCCCGCTAAACCACTAGCACTGGTTATAGCTAGTGTGCCAAAACCGACAAAAGCCAACACCAAGTTACTAATAGGACCCGCCACACCTACTAGCATCGCACCAAATTCACCCCAGCGAACATTCTGTGGGTTAAATGGAACCGGCTTTGCACCACCAAATATTGGAGCACCAGTAACAGCCAGCAAAATCGGCAGTAGAACTGTTAGGAAAGGGTCAATATGCGCTAGTGGATTAATTGTTAGCCTGCCTTCTTCCTTTGCGGTTTCATCCCCTAGCCAGTACCCAACAAATGAATGTGTCATTTCATGAAGAGTCATTGATACTAAAATGACTACGAGCAATATAAATATCTGTACAAAGTTTATTTCCATATATCATTCAGTATACCAAACTAAAGCGTTGACTTCTGTTAACTAGGATGATAACATTGATTACTGAACTGTAAAAAAGGAAACTTAATGACTGCGAGATGTGAATTAACCGGTAAAGGCAAGCAACACGGACACAATGTGAGCTTTTCTTTGCGACGCACAAAAAGAGTTTTCAAGCCTAACCTACAAAAAAAGACTTTCATGCTTGATGGTAAAAAAGTCACAATGACACTCAGTACACAAGCTATACGAACACTAAAGAAAAAGGGTGTTCTGGCGTCTTAATAACCAGACCATAGATATGAAACTAAACCGCGACTTTCACAGTCGCGGTTTTTTAATTAACTAACTCCGACGAATCTCATATACTGTTCTAACAGTAGGAACAATACCATTCTTAAGCTTCAGCTTATCAACAACCTCATGTTCTTGTGCGCCTAGTTCTTTCAAAAAGCCCGACAAATCATCTTGATCAACGTCATATTTTATTGCCTTGTCAGCATAATGTACTGGTATCACAATGCGTGGATCGATCTGATTGACTATCTTTGCTGCTTGATGTGCGTCTAATGTATAGCTATTCCCACCGACTGGCACAACAAGCAAGTCAACAACACCTATTTCTTCTAGCTGCCTCTCGTCCAATACATCTGAACAGTGCCCGATAATAGCAACTCTGAAGCTAGATATTTCTAATCGATACATGGTGAACTTATTACCAGAATCATCCCTATAACGCTTTGCAGCTATTCCTTTTACCGATACTCTTGAAACCTCGTATTCACCAGGACCATCGATTAGAATTTTTTGACCTGCATCTACTGCAAAGGCTGTATCTGTAACAACCTCTAATGTATCTGTGACTTTTATATCCTTCAGCCCTACTAGGGATAGTTTTGGATCAACCGTGATATTAATAAGATTTGACTTAATTAACAATCCAGTTGCACCTTTGTATTCAATTTCCATTTTTTGCTCTCCTTTACTTACTGACTATTCCGTTAATATCTGTCACTACAACATGTTTGCCGTCAATTATCTCTGAAACAAAACGATCTTTCAAACTAAGTCTATAGTAGAAGTCGTCATATTTTAATGTTGCATAGTTAATTGTTCGGTGTTCATCCTCTTCTAGATCTTTTATGAATTTCTTTAGTTTTGCTTTTGGTACATTGCCGACTATTAACACATCAACTTTACTGTTAGCACCTGCCACAAACGAACCACTCAACAAAACTGCCTTTACTCCACTTAGCTGTTTAGCACGTTTTGACCAGTCTGTTGTACTTGCAACTTCCGTACTTATATCACTAGGTGATGTTTTGTCAGAGAATATTTGATGAAGAGGTTTGTAATGTATGTATTCGGGATCCACTTCGTAGTACAGCTTGTTATCTACGCTGTCACTTTTTATTACCCCAACATTTAGCATGTTAGCTAGTTCTCGCCGAACAGAATTTATTTGTTCATCTACTCTACGGGTAATTTCTCGTACATAAAAAGCTCTACCGGGATTATTTAGAAACAAATACAGCAGTTTTACGCGTGTTTTTGAGCCGAATAAGGTATCGATCATTGTGTGTATTTTCCTCCTGGTTTGATACTCATAATATCATTTTTGTTCAATTTTAGCGAGCCTCTAGCCTATCTGAAATATAAGTGTAAGCACCTTCCAGCGACTTCCATTGAATAAACTTATTGCGCTTCAGCCAAGTTAATTGACGTTTTGCAAGTCGCCAGTCCTGAGTCATAAATTGTTCTTTAGCTTTTTCAATTGTTATTTGTTTGTTTAATAATTGATGCACTATTGGATATATATTTCCTGTCATAGATTCGCTATTCCAGCCATACTTTTCGCCCAATAACTTTGACTCTTCTACCACTCCACTTTCAAAAAAGTGTTCAGTTCGCTGAACAATTCTATTATGTAGAGTTTCTTTTTCTGTTGCTATTCCTACAATAATGCTTGTGCTTAGTTTATTGCTGTTACTCTTTACAACAATCCCATTTCTTTCAATATTTCTTACAACATGTCTTTTGTTTAAGCTGTTTTCGGGCAATATAATGTTGTGTATTTTGCTATATTGGTGCAGCTTCTCTATACTCATACTTTCGAGCTTTTTCCGTAGCCCAGGATCGTAATCCGTATTAAATTGGTAATTAAAAATAACACCATCGACATACAACCCTGTTCCACCAACAAGCAGTGGCAGCTTACCACGTGAGCGTATATCCTCTATTACACCATTTGCTAGCTTTTGAAAATCTGCTGCAGTAAATCGCTGGTCGGGATTTACAATATCTAGCAGATGATGCGGCACCTCGCTTTGGTCTTTACTGCTTGGTTTTGCTGTACCGATGTCCATACCCTTATACACAGTTCGAGAATCGGCGCATATTATCTCGCCACCATATTTTTTGGCTATTTTCATGGCAACATCACTTTTACCACTAGCTGTTGGACCCACAATAACAATTAACGGCTGGTTGGTGTCCATCTTCTCTTCTCGAAATCAATTACTTTTAAATCCTCAACTATAAACCCTTCGGCTTCAAGTGCTTTTTGATGCCCTAACTTACCTCCGTAGTAGCCTGCGGCTAGCCCGCCGAAACGATTTACCACTCTATGCCACGGTAAGTCTGTTGGACCAAAGTGAGCCAATCCACCGACTATACGAGCGGCGGCGGCCTGCCCGCTTAATGCTGCGATATCGCCGTATGTCATAAGTCTACCCTCAGGTATTTGAGCTACAATATCATAGACCATGAGTTTGAAGCTAGGCTTTTGCGTAGGCATATTCTAGGACTTCTCCCCAGGTAGGGCACGCTATAACTGAATCTGGAATATTTTCGTGCTGGTTCCATGGATAGTCACCAAATAATATACCTTGCACACCAAAGTCGTCACAATTTTCAACATGCCCCAGAGAATCATCGACAAGCGTTGATGCGCCCAGCCTTCTACAAACCTCAGCTTTAGGTATAACAATATCGACAGTTTCTTTATGACCTAAAAGGTGCAAATCGGTGATTATATCTCCAAAATGGTGTTCTACATATGCAATAGTTGAGATTTTAAAACTTGGGTGTCTGGCTGTGATTCCTACAAAATCAAAATCTTTGCTCATTTCTGTTATAGCTTCTTTGGCTTCGTATATTGGCTCAACATGTAAATGTCCATGCTCTTGATCTAAAAAAAGTCTAATTCTATGTACAACCTCCGGAACGGGCAGCCCCAAAGCTTCTTCAAATTCGTAAGATCTAAAGTCCTCAACAGTCAGAGATGTCCCGTATTCCCTATTGTGCCATTTTACAAATTCTTCAACTAAAGGAAATAAAACCTCATCAATATCCGTAGCTATCTTTTCCTTGCTTGTCTCCATTTATTATATTATAGCACTTAATTACAGTGATGATTTTTGGACACGAGAGCGTGCTTCATTTGCAATTGAGGTAATAAGGTTCTCTACTACATAAGCCTCATCCTGACGCCCCTCAACAGCTAGGTCTTTTCGAACCCTAGGTGTTAATTTACCAGTTTCTATCTCTTTTTCACCTACTACTACACTATATGGGACCTTGAGCACTTCAGTCGCCCGGATCTTCTTGCCAACAGACTCATTAGTATTGTCTATTGTTACTCGGAGGCCTTTTTCTTTTGCTTGATCTACAAGCTTTTCAGCAAACGCAACTGTTTCAACTTCTTGATTAACGGTAATGACGCGTAATTGCTCAGGTGCTAACCATACTGGGAATTTACCAGCACTATGTTCGATGTAGACACTAAGAAATCGTTCTGTCGAACCAAGTAATGCACAATGAATCATGACAGGCGCCTGATTTGATCCCTCTTCGTCAACATACTTTAGCCCAAATCGATCCGGCATAACAAAATCAAGCTGCACAGTCGCCACTTGGTGCTCTCTACCGATAGCATCTGTAGCCATGAAATCTATCTTTGGACCATAAAATGCTGCTTCCCCTTCTTGCTCGTAAAATTCTAGGCCGTTAGCCACAACAGCATTCTTAAGTTGAGACTGGGCGCTTTCCCATATCTCAGGCTTACCTAAATAAGCATCACTACTGTCACGGTAGCTTAAGCGTACCCTTAATTCCATACCAACAGCACCATATAGCTCCTTTGCAGCAGCTAGCAGTCCTTCAATCTCATTCTCTATCTGATCTTGGCGACAAAAAGAATGACTATCATCTTGGGTAATTGAACGTACACGATTCAACCCCCCTAGTTCACCAGACTTCTCGTCACGATAAACCATCGTTGTATCCAAATAACGAATCGGCAAATCACGGTATGACCGCGGCTTGCTGGCATAAATTTGTGTATGATGAGGACAATTCATAGGTTTGAGTACCAGTTCATCTTTAGTCTCTTGGCTTTTTACAAGAAACAACTCATCACCAAACTTATCCCAGTGGCCAGACTTTTCGTAGAGTTCTTTCTTTGTAATATGCGGTATAGAAACTTTCTGAAAACCACGGTTTTGGCGTAGCTCGTTGGAAAAATTTTCTATCTCTTCGCGCAGTACAGTGCCTCGTGGTGTAAACATCGGCAATCCCGAACCAACTAGTTCCGAGAAAACAAATAGATCTAAATCAACACCAAGCTTACGATGATCCCGTTTTTTTGCTTCTTCCTGCATTTCAAGATACTTTCGTAAATCCTTAGGAGTTTCAAATGCCACCCCGTATAGACGCTGTATCTGTGGATTTGTCTCTTTCCCTCGCCAATATGCACCTGCAACGCGTGACAACTTGAATGCGCCTACCTTGCCGGTATCTTCCACATGCGGCCCGCGACAGAGGTCAGTAAAGTCGCCATTGGTATAAAAACTGACATTTTCGATAGCTCCATCACCTTCGGCAATAGTACCTAGCTCATCGGCATTCAAATCTTTGGCAACAGTAGTGCCAGAACGTTTCAAATCGTTCAAAAGCTCCTCTTTGTATGGCTGTTTTACTTCTTTTGCCCAGTTGATGGCTTCGTCTACATGCTTCTCGCTACGTTCAAAAGCTTGTTTTTCCTCTATTATCTTGCGCATCTCCGCTTCAATCTTGTCAAAATCATCTGTTGAGATAGTGACATTCGGAATATCAATATCGTAGTAGAAACCGTCTTTTACCACTGGGCCTACGCCAAATTTAGCTTCTGGCCATAGGTGTTGTACTGCCGCTGCAGTAATATGCGCCAAGCTGTGGCGCATTGGATATAGATTATCGTTATCACTCATATGCATATTATTGTACCACGTGACAATTGCACGTCGCCTCTGTTTTTGCTATGCTGATGTTTGCGCGGGCGATTAGCTCAGCTGGCTAGAGCGCCTCATTGACGTTGAGGAGGTCGGGGATTCGAATTCCTCATCGCCCACCACATAAAATATCTCATTCATACAATGAGATATTTTAAATTAATGGTCAACTACATAAGCATAATATTGACATTTTTAGTACAAAATGCTAGTATAGAGTTATGAAAAAGCAAAGTATACATACCACCAAGACCTCCGAGCTTTCAAACTTCAAGCTGTTTTACGAATATACAGCTTAACTACTAAGTTATCCACGAAATATTGTAGTTTTCCACTAGCTATTTTTATAGCTATATGACAATATGTAGTCATGATTTGTATTAAATGTGGTCAAAACAATACTCAAGTTATAAATTCTCGTCAGAACAAAAAGACGGCAACTGTTTGGCGTAGGCGACGCTGCAAAGAATGTAGCTGTATATATACCACCTATGAAGACATTGCTCTGGATCAGATAGAAGTAGATTCCGGCAAAAATTCCCTTCCCTTCCACCACGCCAAATTACTGATTAGCATTGCAGGTTGTTTTGAACATCAACCACAGAAGCGTGCTGAGAACGCTGAAGCGCTCGCAAAGACAGTTGAGGCTAAGTTATTGCAAAACGGCGCCAAAACAACGCCTCAGGCTATCTGTGAGGTTGTTTACACGAGCTTAAAGCACTTTGACCGACTAGCAAGCGTGCAATATGCCGCAAAACACCCAGCCCACCTCAAGCGTTACTTACGAGTTTGAGACTTTACTACTTTTTCTGTCACATTAAATTCATCCATATACCTGCCTAGTGCAAGTCGTGTCTGTGAATAGAATGCAGAAATTGAACCATATGCAATTGCTGTAACTGGCATGAGCACCCACTGTATAAGCATCAGGAAATTACGATGCCGTTTGTAGCGCTCTGGTCTAGGTGGAAGCATCTTAAAGGTCAAAAATATAGTGACGAATAGTCCTATCGTTGCAAGCCTTTGTATCAGACTGATTACCTCAGGAAGTTCGTGGACTATTATGCTACGAGATGATTCTGGGTTGATAAGAAGCGGCACCCAACCGCCGAAGGCAACTATTACAGACATACTAGCCCACGTAGTATGGTTGTCCATTAAACGAAACAAATGTGCTATGCCAGATGCAAACGGTACGGTGCGTTTTTTAGTCAGTACGCGCACTGCTACATAAGGAATATCTGATGCTCCATAGGCCCAGCGAGACACCTGTCCAAACTGAGCTTTGAGCGTTTTCCAATATGTATGCGACAACACTGCATCTTGATAAATAGGCACATAAATAGGGATAACAGCGTATTTGCCATCAAAGTGAAAGTAGCTTCGCCAATATTGGTGACCGTCCTCTACTACTGTACGAACACTCCAAAAATCCATTTCCTTCAACGCCTTGAGTGGCTGAGAATGCGAGGCAAAGTTACGCAATATATGAGGACGCATAGACATAATGATATTGAAAAATGAGTTACCAGTGGCCACCACGCGCATAGGTGCGGGCGCATCCCATATATTATTGAGGAAAAGTGCAATTGGTTGAAATGAAAGATTTTGACGATTTTCCCGAGTAATATATTCGTAAGTTACATAAGAAAAATATTTTTTATCTGGTCTGTTATCGCTATCAAGGGTGGTAATTATGATATTTTCATCCTGTATGTCCTTGCCCTCCAGCCAGTGGGAAAGATGCTTTCCTGCAAACGTCACATTTGCACCTTTGCCAATTATTTCGTGCTTTAGATTTTTTGGATGTTTTACAGGTAAAAACGCATGGAAAGTTGTACTAAATTTTTTCTCGAGCTCTTTAATAGTATTTTCCATGTCTTTACCGCCGCGCTCCTCGAAAGCCATAACTAGAATAATTCTATTGTTCGGAAAATCAGTATCAGCAACTGCTTGTATAGTTGGCTCTAGTGTTTCGATGCCCTCATTGTACGAAGCTATCAAAACAGCCTGGTAAATATCGTCAACCTTTGGGTAAATATCGGGAAAATTACGTATTTTTTCGAGATTTTCTAGATGTTGTTTGTGTAGAAAACCACTTCCCTCTATACTATCAAGTGATTTGGATGGGTTTTCAGCAATACGTACATCGCGCAGACGTTTATGCCAATCAGCTGCCTGTGCACTTTTCATTTGACCGTACCCCTGTATAGTTCGAGCGGCTATGCCGAGAGACTTGATGAACAAAGTTAATATAATGGCAAGCAAATATAGTGCTGCTAAAAATGGATTTACCAGAGAAAGTACTACAAGTAAAATGATAAATCCATAGCTAATTGCTGCTGGGAGTATTTCAAAAAAACGATACGATTTAGTGCGTTTATCGAGTGGTAGTTCGATATCAGTCATTGTTTATATCGATGCAAGTCCGAGGACGGCCGAACCTACAAAAGCCCCTATTATAACCACCATTATACTGAGCCATAAAAACAATCGAGCCATGTATTTACTACTACCAAGGTAGAGTTTTATCGCAATAACAGTGTGCAAAACTAGAACCATCAAGCTAAACAGTGCAAGCGGTAATAGATTGTACCAGGGGTTTGTATATATATAGGGTGCACTAAATGCATTGTAGCGAGTTTGTGTATTAAGCTCTGTCGGATGAATACGAAATGCAAGTAACAATACTACTATCAAAACTAGTACGCCAAGAAACAGCCAAGACGCGACTAGAGCTCTATCTTTTGAAACTTGTTGTAGTATTGATCCAATATTCATTGCTTGTGTGACACTATTATACGATAAACGTTTCAGATATTCTACGGTGTCGTTACTAGAATAAACAGGTTATGTTTCACCTCTGTTGATTTGCAGCCTCAAAACTGGTAATATAGCCAGAGTCAGAAAATTACGAGGGCTCGTAGTGAAGCTGGCCTATCACGCCTCCCTGTCACGGAGGAGATCGCCGGTTCGAATCCGGTCGGGCCCGCCAGATTTTTGAAAATTAAGCCATCCTACAGGGGTGGTTTTGTTTTGTACGTAGTGAGATACATTGCATTAAAATTTATTACATTATAAAATATACATACATCCTGAAATTTTATTAGGAGTTAACATGAGTTCAAATGTCGTATGGGCTAAAGCAGCCGAAGGTTGGAGTACGAGCATCGCTCAAATTTTCGGTTCTGGACCGAAAATAACAATTGTTTGTGGAAAATGTGGGGGAGCTTTTAAGCAGCGAATACCTATGGTGAACTACCCGATCGTCTCCTGTCCATGTGGTCAAGCAAACAAACTGCCGTTAACGGTGCGCCGTTAATAATCCAGGCACTTCCCCGCAATCTGCGAGATCATTCCTACATGAAACCTCGCTACTGGCGGGGTTTCAATTTTTCAAAAAAATAGTCCCACGCCTTTGAAAGCGCTATTTATTGACAATGGTAGCCCACAAACACCTCTGACTTACTTCGTTTAACGAAGTAAGTCAGAGGTGTTTTTTATGCGTCCTTCTCTACCCCAATATACTCTTTAACCTTGCCATCTTTTTTCAGAGTTTTTAGTGACTCGTCAAACTGTGTAAGGTTGACTTTGATCTTGGCATAACGAACCTGGTCAGGCTTTGTTTCTAGAAGTTTTACAAGGTAGTAGCCATCTGTACCTTTAATCACACCTGATGTCTGCCCAACCTGTAGCTTGCTAGCAGCCTGAGCAAGGCCTTGGTCTTGGTTGGTTATTGCAACAAAGCCAGTATCATCACCTTTTGTTGTTTTTGCTAGAGGATCATCTGAATATTCGACAACCACTTCTTCGAAGGTTTTCCCGCTAGCAATCAAAGATTGAGCTGTCTCTATCTGTTTTTTTGCTTTTGCATCAATAAAGAATGAGGCTTTTTGCTTTGTTAGGGCATATTTAACAATTGATCGATATTCGTTTGCAGATACACCATAAGAATCACTCAGAACTGCTTCGTACTGTTCACGAGATAGATTACGGTTACTACTATTTTTTATTGTTTGATCAATAAATGCATCGACGTCTTTATCAGATACAGTAATATTGTTTTCCTTGGCAATCTTTTGAGCATAGGCGTTTTCTATAGCTTGGTCTAGTGACTGTCGTTTGAAATGCTCTTCTTGTCTCTTGCTGTCAGCTGAGTTTGTGCTAAACCCACGTGATTTTTGCTGCAGCCAATGAATTGAACTACGATACTGCATCAGATAATCATTGTATGGAACAGGATAGCCATCTACTGAAGCAACTGGAAGTGGTGCAAGCTGGGTAACTCTGTAGAATAAGTTACCTGTATTCTGTACGATATACAATTGTGACCATAAAAATAGAATAGCCACTACTAGCGCAACAAAAAAAACAATAATACTGTTTATGAGTAATCGATGCCGAGCATACTGAATAGGATATTTAAACTTCCTACCGCCAGCTAGAATTTGCTCGCGATGCTCTGCAACGGTTTCGTTCGTAATACGGCTACTAGAAAGCCTCTCAGCTTCTTCGTCTTTTCTCTTTATTCTCTTAACAAGTCTTTTAACCATCTATCTCCCCATCTACATCCCCACCAGCCAATACAACAGCGTCTTGTATTTGATTATAAATTTTGTCCGGGTGATGAATTTTATCAAGCACCAAATCGCCCACGTAGGTTTGTAGTACTATTGTACCAAACCCAAGCACTTCTCCGGTAAATCCCGGTACATTATAGCTTATGTTTTGAATTTTACTGAGGCCGAGATCGACAACACTACGGCCAAATAGGCCTTGTTGTGAAACTTGCCTCAATCTTTGGTTTGTAATAATAAAATAGGTGTAATACCAACCAACCCAATGATAGAAAAACAACAGTAGTCCAATACCAAGGCACCCAAAGGATAGCCCGAATAACCACAGTTGATCCTGCCAGATCAATGCAGGTACTGAACCAACCGCAAATGGTATCAAAAGCATATAAAAACCTTTGCGTAATGCGACTGGATGACGACGAAATACAACAGTAACTTCTTCGTCATTTCTTTGACCTTCAAATTGTTGTGACATTTGCTACACCCTTCTTATATATCTGGTACCCCGGGTAGGAGTCGAACCTACAACCTTTTCCTTAGGACGGAATTGCTCTATCCATTGAGCTACCGAGGCAGAATACCGCTCCATCTCATGTAATACGTTTACATCATATCAATGGATAGAGCAATTGCTTATTAACTATTACCGGCTTCGCCTCTGCATTGAGCTACTGAGGCATAGAGCTCCTGAGGCTCACCGTACTCAATTATATCCTATTTGACCTGAGTGTGTACTTCGTGAACCGATTCGTAATCGAAAAGTTCGCCCTCTTTAAACCAGTGACCGATTTCCTCTTTTGCTTCGGCTGGATCACCAGAAGCATGGATAAGGTTTGGGATGCCTTTTTTCTTTGTATCAGCATGAGAGAAGCTGACATGCGCAAAATCACCGCGAATTGTACCCGGGGTAGCTTCCTTTGGCTCTGTTGTACCAACCATTTTGCGTACAACACCAACCGCGCCCACGCCTTCTAAGACGAAAGCAATAACTGGACCTTGATTCATCATCTCCAATGTGACATCAAAAGCCTGCTGTCCACGACGAGATATCATTTGTCCAATATTCTCGTAATGATGGTAATAGTGATCATTATCGGGACGAAGCATCTTTGATGCAATTATTTTTAGACCAACTCGCTCGAAACGAGTGACGATCTCGCCTACTAGGCCGCGCTGGATAGTGTCGGGTTTAAGGACGATTAGTGTTCGTTCCATGTGTTCGTTTTCTCCTATATTTTAAATACTAGAGACTATTGTACCAAAAGTACGCCCACTACTACAGTAGCGACTGCGATACGGTACCAGCCAAAGATCGCCAAACCATGATTACTCAGATAGCTCAGCATGAATTTAATTGCTATCATACCGCTAATAAATGCTGCTATATTGCCTATGACTACCGGTTCTAAATTGGCCAACAAATAGGCCCTATCGCTATCTTTTACAAGTAGCTTGGTCAAAAGGCCGAGCATAATTGGGATCGCCACCATAAAACTGTATTCTGCTGCAGATTTCGGACTAAGACCCATAACTCGACTAGCAATAATAGTTGAACCCGAACGTGACACACCAGGTATCAGAGCAAAAGCCTGAGCAACTCCAATGATCAATGCGCGCTTTGGACTAAGCTTTCGCCCACCGGATTTGTCTGATTTACGTGGAAGCTTGTCTATAACTATCATCAACACACCGACTAGAGCCAGCATTATCGCAACAACTAATGGATTGAGCAGCTCTTTGCTATTTTGTATAAAATCAGCTAATAAAAAGCCGAGCAATCCCGCAGGTATGGAGGTTATTAGGATGTTACGCGCTAGTCGGTAGTCTTTTTTCACAAATACCTGTTTTGCTAGGTCAACAAGTCGAGACCAAAAATAGATGACCAGAGCTAAAGCTGTACCGAAGTCCAATGCCTGTATAAATAAATGGTCAATATTACTGCTAAACAATGATTGCGCTAACACCAGATGACCAGAGCTAGAGACAGGAATAAACTCTGTAAAACCCTGCACCAAGCCTAGAAATATTGCTTCAAAGATACTCATGTACTATTTATTATAAGCTATGGTTTGTATTTTAACGATAAACACTTTGAACGTCGCAAAATGATAATACTTGTGCTAGAGTATGGACATGTACCTATCCGACCTAATAGTAGACTTCCTAGAATATTTAGAAGTTGAGCGTGGTCGCTCGCAAAAAACAGCTGAAAACTATCACCTATATCTTAATCGTCTGATGGAATTTCAGGGTGATATAGAAATTGGAAAAATAAACGCAGAACTCATTCGTAAATGGCGCCTATGGCTCAATAGGTACACAAACGACTCGGGCTCTAGCCTGTCTGCGATGACACAGAGCTACCATCTGATAGCACTCAGAAGTTTTCTAGATTACTGCGCAAAAAGAGACATTGACACATTGGCTCCAAATAAAATTGAATTGCCTAAAACAAAGCACAAACAAGTAACATTTTTAAATAACGAAGAAGTTGTTCGGTTATTAGAACAAGTACCGATGGACTCACCTACGGGACTGAGAGACCGAGCGATTATAGAGCTTCTTTTCACCAGCGGCCTACGTGTTTCGGAGCTTGTAGGGCTTAATCGCGATCATATAAACACCCGTAGGCGAGAATTTATGGTTCGCGGTAAAGGTAATAAAGATCGGCCGGTATTTATTGGTTCCGAAGCGGCTATGCATATAGAAAGCTATTTGAGTACTAGAAAAGATAGTTTAAGCCCACTTTTTATTAGTTATCGAGATCGTATCCCAAAACAACTCGATACTACTGGTAATTTTCGCCGTATTACGCCACGAAGTATACAAAGAATTATCAAAAGCTACGCACTAAAGGCCGGTATTACAAAGCATGTAAGCCCACATACTATGAGGCATAGCTTTGCAACAGACCTACTAATGAACGGCGCTGATCTACGTTCGGTCCAAAGCATGCTCGGACATAGCAATATATCTACAACCCAGGTTTACACACATGTGACCGATCAACACCTCAAAGAAGTACACGAAAAATTCCACTCACGATAAGATTATTCACCAACTAGAGACTCTGAACCAGATGCTGGCTTGCCACAGTTCTGAGGTATATACCACTTAGTGGCATCGTCTGCCAGCTCAAACCCTTTGCAAATGCCTTGGGTTACATCGAAACCGCTACCGCCATTCGTAGTTTGAGATTCATCAGAAAATATTACCCTGCTAACTACTCTACGAAAGACATCGTTTGCTCTGCCGGTAGAGTCAATCCTTGGTTCAATACCATCAAACTTTATAGTATTGCTACCATCTGGCTGAAGAGAGCCGTCAGTTAACCTAACCTCAAAATCAGTTCCACTGTATAGCGGTGTGACCAATAGATAATAGTCAAAATCACCACCACCTGCTGGTACAAAATTCTCGATAGAAGCTCTACATGAATATACGTCGGTGTCAGCATTTGGATCACAGTACACTTCTCGTGGACCATTCTTTGGTGTTTTAAAACCGACATCAGCTGTAGTAAGGTTTACCGAAGTTGTATTAGTTATCAGATCATGAGCTACCGATCGACTGGGGTACATGAACACTGTTTTTGTATCTCTATCAACTTGGTCCATGTCTATGGTAGAGCCTCGTGGTACAGCAATCACCTGTGCACGCATGACAGGAGGACGATTTACTCCCCAGGCAGTACTATCTTTTGGTAGTTGTAGCGGCTTAGTAGTTGTATCCGGTATATCAAGCACACCTTTCGTATACCAATTGATATAAATATGACTAAAAGGATCGTTGTTAACCGTCTTAAGCTGTACAAGAACATTTTGGTTACTACCGCTTGATTGTTCGTAGTTGTCCGTCTCTAGTTGCACTTTCAAACAAGTATATGCTTGATCTAGAGATGTATCATTTGTATCTGTTTCTACTTTCGCCTCGTCAGCATCTGCAGTTATTCCGAGTTTTGCAGCTAGCTCTCTAGGAGCAGGGTTACTAGTGGTGTCATTGACTATTGCGTTACAGCTATTACTACTGAGAGCCTGTCTGTATAAATCACAGTTAATGCCTGGAGTTGCCACTTTTTTACACTCAGAGTTATATACTTCTAGACCTCTTTTTGCATCTTCAACACCAGCCTGAGCCGAATCATAGGCGCTTGCGCTGAGGTCTGCGTTTGTTGATTGGCGTTGGTCTTGGTTAACAATTGTTACAAAGCTAATAACTATGATGCTTATGAGCAGAGCAAAAAATATAACTGTAAAGATTGAGGCAACACCAGATTGTTTATTGTGAGATCCGTACATTATAAGCATAGCCTTTAACAACTATTGTACACCTTTTACATAAGAAGTCACTATAAACGTATTAAGGGCGCAAAATTCGCCTTCTTTGCCCCCATTACAGACAGGAGATTGGCCTGTGACATCATATTCTATATTATCATCACCTATGACCTCGTCCCCAAGCGTAGAGTCTCGTGTAGCAATAGTATATTGAAAGTTAACCAAACTACCGTCGGTACTAATAACGATGTTAGAAGGTTCTCGAATCACAAGCCCATCGTCTAGTAGACTGCTGGCGACAGCTTTATCAGGATCTGGCAATGGTGGAGTTGGAGTACCTGAAGGAGTGAGACACATTCCAGCACCTGAATCCTCAACCTTTACAAAAGTAATTGTCTCGTTGTTACTAAACTTTTCTATAGCATTACCATCCTTACCATACACGCTCCAGATATAACTCGTCTCTCCGTTGCAGAGCCGAGTTACAACAGATATAGAGCCGGCAGTTTTTGTAACAATCTGCAGACCCGAACCTTTGAATGTCCTGAGATTTTTCTGAATATCCTCTCCTACCGTTCGCCCACTCTGATTAACACGCTTGAGAGTAAGCCCTTTATTATAGGTGCTCGTTATAGCCAAGATAGAAAGCAACAATATGATCAGCATGATCGCGAGCATTGTCATAGACAAAGACAGCTCAGTAAGAGTAAAACCATCTTGTTGTCTAACTTGTTTATTTAGTCTCATAATATAACCTCACAATTGTACCGATTTTTGACTTCTCTCCACTTACTGAAGTATCCCAACATGCTCTAATGTGCAAATCCATATATTTAACCGTGCTGCCATCGGACTTTGCTATTTCACGACTACCCCTCACTGCTTCAACCCACAGCCCACTGCCCTCTTGTGCAAATGTTTGAGGTTCGGTAAATGTTGTACTGAATTGAATATCATTAATATTGGAAGCATTAACAAAAAAGGCATTATCGCCATTGCTATTATTAGTCAAATTAGCAGCTGAGGCACAAGAGCCGAAACTACTTGCCGCCGGTTTTGCCTTGGTGATAACTTGCTGCCATACCTTTGAACCGCCACTAGCAGCACCTTCATCTTTTTTATATGCATCCCTTGAATATCTCAGAAGCTCAGCCTGCCTATCAACTGCTTGACGCACTTGAGTCACCTCTACAGAAAGCTGGGTCTGGGAAAGACTCTTGTTCATTACGGATAAGGCACCGACAATAACAAGCGCTGCGACAGCACTTGCGAACATCACTTCAACAAGAGTGTCCCCTCTTTGTAGCGATATCTTAAAGGCCTTATACATTACACACACCAGCCCTCTACTTCTGCCCCATCAAACTGTGTGGTTACTGCATCCTGACTACCGAGAGGCTGAATTTTTAGTAATGCCGTTGCAGTCACTATATCCGCTGATTGCATACATGCTTTTACCGATGGATCATCATCGGCATTATCAAACTCACGTATATCAGTAGGACTGAGCGCACGCACCACATCTGCCCCGTTAAATAGAGGAGTTGTGCCTACATATTTTAATGTTTGGACTAGGCCTGTTTTTGGTGAGCGTAGTATAAGTAAATAATTCACTAGTGTTGTGCCCGTTCGATTCGTACTACCCCCGCTATCTCTTACGCTTTGGTCTGTAAAAACTGCACCCCAAGGAATAATAAACTGCTGGTTACTGTCGTCGGCACTGATTGCTGTCAAATTAAAACTAGGATCCAAAGTAGTAATATTGTTTATATCATAACCATCAGCATCAACCGGTATGTCACCGATAACATAGTAGCTACGTATGTAGTGTTCTTTGTTGGGGTTAGTTGATGCATTGGTATTTATAGGCGGGTTGAGGTCAATAATTTTGCCTACAATCACACATTTACTTGCGCCCCTCTTGCTAGCAAGGGACTCCGCTGCACTACACACCTTGTCGCTTCTATTATTGAGCGTTACGTCTACTTCGTTGTATTGTTGCTGCAAAAAAGCTTGGCTACCATTTACAGAATCAGTAAATCGCTGTCTTTGTATCGAAAAGGTTGTTGCTGTTAATAAGGTGACGATCACTAAAGCCGAAATGCCCAGAAATAGGGATAATTCTACTATAGTAAATCCGTGCTGCTGTTTGATGCCCATTTGATTAAATTATAGCACAAGCAATTAGATTAATAAGAGGGGCTGACGATATTTATACCAGAGTATGTCAACATTATGTACCAGTCGATGATTGATTGACCGAAAAGGCCTGCAATCAGAAAGCCTGCAATCAGAAATGGACCAAACGGTATGTGAGCCGAGCGTTTTATCTTGCCAGACGAAAGTGCTGGCGCATATACTAAAGTACCGATAAGGTTTGCTAGAAAAAATGCTAGTACTGCCAACTGCCAATTACATAGCAGTAGTGCCAGTGCAATGCCGAGCTTTATATCACCAAAACCAACCCATTTGCCACTAGAAACAATAAATAGAACAAGATAAAACCCAGAAAGTATCAGCAAGGACCCTAGAACATCGAACAAAAATTGACTGATACTAGCAGCCTCTAGTGCATGTAGTATCGTCATAGCTACACCTAGCCCAATGACTGGGAAGACGACTTTATCCGGCAATAGCATCCAACGAATATCGTAGACAACTAATATACTGAGGCCGACGCCGGCAATGAGCCATATAATAAACTGAAGTAGATCGTTAACTGTAGTGAGACTCTGGGGCCAAAATGCCAAGCTAGCTACAAAAAACGCTGCTACAGCGAGCTCTACGGCAGGATACTGTGCACTAATTGGTTTGTGACATTTGCGGCACTTGCCCTTTAGAAAAAGCCAGCTCAACACTGGTATGAGGTCATACCATTCTAGTTTGTAGTGACATTTTGTACACTCTGAACGTGCGAACATGAGATCTTTTTTATGTTTTATTCGCCAAACTGCTGCATTTACGAAACTACCTAGGCATAGTCCAACAAAAAAAAGACTAAAGGCAAAAAGTGTTTTTTCCATAAGCTTTATGATAGCAAACTACGGTCAAAATAGAAACCCGCGAGATTTTCGCGGGTTTCTATTTCTAACTTATTCTTAAAGCCTAAGTAGATTGGCAGAAAAATGCATCTGCATTTTCCATCTGTAAAATAACCGCTGCTTGCCTGGTGGTGCCGTCAATCGCTGCATCTCCGGCATCGTTACATGTAGCACCAGTAATAACTTGTACAACATCTGTTGCTGCGTTTCCAACTCCGTTTGTTGGAAGAGTGTTTGTTAGTTCAACTTCATACTCACTGTCAATCACATATGTTGTAGCACCGCCAGACGTCTGCGCTTTAGCATCTACATATTTCGACAACGCTTCTGCATCTGGGGGTTGTGCGCCTCTTTTGTTGGATTGATAGGTTGTGATACCCGAGGTTACTTTACCAAGGATAGTTTTCCTAGCTGTGTCTCGTTGATTTCGCTGCAATGCAGGCAATGCAATAAATACCATCAAAAATATCAGCGCTGCTATCGCAAGTACCAATACAACCTCGATGATTGTAAATCCTTTTTTGTTTTCTAGCTGTGGAGCGTTCATAAAGATTTTCCCACCCTTTCTGTATGAACCTTAATTTCTTTTAGCTTAATGCTTATGCTTATGCTACACCACTATATAGCGTTTTGCAAGCACTAAACTTTTATGTTTCCTACCAGTTGATAAATAGGTAGTAAAATCGCCGCAACCATACCCCCGGCGAATATAGCCAGCACTACCATTAGTACAGGCTCTATCACCGTAGATATGGCTTTGATAGCCGAGTCTAGCTCATTTTCATAAACAGTCGCTGTTTTTGCCATCATATCATCTACTTTACCTGATTTTTCACCTATACCGATCATCTGCGGAGCAAGCGATAATATATAGTCTTCGCCCTCTAGTGACTCAGCTAGGCCTTTACCGTTTTTTACTTTCTCTGCGGCATGACCTATAGAATCGGCAACATGACTGTTGTTGACTGCTTTTTTACATATATCCAGCGCATCAAGCATTGGCACGCCGGTGGCAAGTAACGTTGAGCCAGTGCGTGTAAACCGCGCCATATACAGCTTGCGAAACAATGGGCCAATTAGTGGCATATTGAGCTTCATAGTATCTGACACTTTTTTGCCATCCTCTGTTTTGAAATAACGAATAGAAAAGTAGATGACCGCCCCTGTGACAATGATTGTAGCCCACCAGAAGTTTATTAGAAAATCTGCGCTGGTGACCATGATCTGTGAAATAAATGGTAACTCTTGTTTTAAATCTTTATACAGCTTTTCGACTTGTGGAACTATGGTAAAAAGCATAAATACCATCACACCGACAATAACACTGAGTACAATAAGCGGATATACCATTGCTCCTTTGATTTTACCCATCATTTCAGCATCTTTTTCTTGCTGGTCTGCAATACGTTCCAGTGCTTTGTCTAGCGTACCGGAGGCCTCTCCTGCTTCTACAAGTGCTATAAAAACAGTATCGAATACATCTGGATATTTCGAAAATGCTTCAGCGAGCGGTTTACCGCCCTCGACAGACACTAGTATTGCCTGAGCGATAGATTTCATACGCACGTTTTCAGTTTGGTCAACTACAGTATGAAGGCTTTGAGACAACGGCAAACCTGCACCAATCAATGTCGCAAGTTGGCGAGAAAATACCACTCTATCTTTGGTAGAAATATGATTTTTTATGCCACTAAGCAACCCGTCGCCTGTTCCTTTTTCGGCAATTTTTATAGGATTGTAGCCCTGATTGACCAACAGCTTATAGGCAACTGCCTCGCTATCAGCCTGAACTGTTGATTTAACATGTTTGCCGGTAGCACGGTCTTTTGCTTCGTAGTTGAAGGTTAACACTCTCTACCTAACCTCTCATCATTCTATCGAGCTCGGTCAAATCTACTGCGAAGTTACGGGCTTCGTCATACGTAATAGTACCGGAGCGAATCATATCGGCTAGTGTACGATCCATAGACTGCATACCTTGGTCTGCACCAGTTTGAATGACTGCATCAAGCTGATGACTCTTGCCTTCACGAATAATGTTTCGAACTGCTGGGTTCGCGACCAATATTTCAGCGGCAACCATTCGTCCACCACCTATAGCTGGTACTAAGCGCTGAGAGCAAATACCCATCAAAATATTAGCTAGCTGTGACCTTACTTGCGGCTGCTGGTGGGGCGGAAATACATCGATCATACGATCGATAGATTGTGCTGCCGAGTTTGTATGAAGTGTTGCAAATACAAGGTGTCCGGTTTCTGCAATCGTAATCGCAGCCGAAATGGTTTCGAGATCACGCATCTCACCGATCAATACTACGTCAGGATCTTGTCGAAGTGCTGAACGTAGAGCTGCCGAGAAACTATAAGTGTCATAGTGAACTTCACGCTGTACCACAACAGATCGTTTTGACTTGTGTGTAAATTCGATTGGATCTTCGATGGTAATAATGTGGTGTGATCGTTCAGTATTAATCTTGTCTACTAGCGCGGCTAGGGTTGTAGATTTACCAGAACCAGTAGGACCAGTAATCAAAACCAACCCACGAGGATACTCGGCAAATTTATTAATAACAGCTGGCATTCCTAGAGATGTAATATCGGCGATTTCATTTGGAATCAAACGCAACGCTGCCGCTAAATTACCACGTTCGTGAAATGCGTTCACACGAAAACGACCAAGATCACCAAAGGCAAAGCTAAAGTCAAACTCTTTGTCTTTCATCAATACCTGTTGTTGCTCTTCGTCCAAAATAGCAAATATAAGAGTCTCTACCTGTTCTTCGGTCATTGCATCAAACCCAGTGACTGGGGTCAATGACCCATCAATCCTTAGCATTGGTGGTAATGCTACCTGTAGGTGAAGATCAGAGGCACGTTTCCGTACCACTTCCTCTAGTAAAATTTCTATCCTGAGATCATTTTCTGCCATGTTGCCTACCCTTTTGTATTACTATTCATATTTTATACACTCGCCGACACCCTGTTTACTTCGTCTATCGATGTTTGACCCTGTAATACTTTGAAATAACCGTCTTGGCGCATAGTCACAAGCCCTTGTGATATTGCCATCTTTTCTATCTGAGCAGTCGTCGAGCGCTGCACAACTAGGTTTTGGATCTCTTCGGTCATATCTATAACCTCATAAAGTCCAACTCGCCCAGAGTAACCCCCTGGGGTTCGAGGGCTATCAACACCCTTAGCTAAAGTATAAGCGCTTTGACCACTTAGTGGCAAGTCTTCATAACCTAGATCTGCCGAGACTGCTGGCATATCGGCCTTTGTTTTTGGCAAAAGCTGTCCAATATTATCTAAGACACTTTTCGTTTCAATTTCATTTGACTGATACATTTCCCTGTCATTTGCTATTCGGCGAACCAATCGTTGTCCAATAATTGTGTTAACCGTACTGGCGATCAAAAATGGCTCAATCCCCATATCGAGTAGTCGCGGCAATACGCCTGCTGCAGAGTTTGTGTGCAGCGTACTAAACACAAGGTGGCCTGTCAGAGCTGCCTGGATGGCAAGCTCCGCTGTTTCTTTGTCACGAATCTCACCTACCATCACCACATCAGGATCTTGACGCAAAATTGAACGAAGCCCATTCGCAAACGTTAGTCCAACATCGGCGTTGACCTGAATTTGGTTCACACCCTTCATTTTATATTCGACAGGGTCTTCCAATGTTACGATGTTTATACTATCGTCTTTAATCTCCTGAATGAGGGCGTAGAGTGATGTTGATTTACCGGAACCAGTCGGACCAGATGTAATAACCATACCATTCGGCTTTTGAATACCCTTGCGGATAGTACGTAGCGCACGACCTGCATAACCCATTTCTTCAATATTAAAGCTCGACCCAGACTTGTCCAGCAAACGAATAACCACTTGTTCGCCCCAAACTACAGGTGATATTGCAATACGCAGATCAATCTCTTTCCCTGCAGCGAGTACGGCAAATTGACCATCTTGCGGCACTCTGTGTTCGTCAATCTTTAGGTTTGCTAAAATTTTTATTCGACTAACAAGCGCCGGCTCAATACTCTTTGGCAGTTGCATGATTTCCCTCAGAACCCCATCTACACGATCACGAATCTTTAATACATTTTCCATCGGTTCTATGTGAATATCTGATGCTTTCGAACGTGCAGCATGCTCCAAAATAGTACTGAGAGCTCGAGATATTGGTGAATCCTGAACAATTGTCTTCACATCCGCAGATATCTGAGCTGCTTCATTTTTCTCGCTTTGTACTGCATCAACAGCAGCATCGACACTAGAAAAGTCCGTTTTATACTGTGCTATAACGTTGCGAATGCCTTTTTCGCTCGCCATATATACTTTTAGTGGTCTAGCAATTTTATTAGCTAAAAAATCAACTGCCTGAATGTTGTTGGCATCAAGCATAGCAACAGCCAAACGACCAGACACCTCACCCAAGGGCACCGCCATAAATCGCTCCGCTATGTCTAGGGGCAGAAGTGAGAGTATTTTTTGATCAATTGGTACATCAGCTAAATTTACATACGGAACACCCGACACGTATGCTATACAGTGCGTCATAGTTTCATCGCTCACTATACCGTCTTTTAACAATACACCTACAAGCGTGACACTTTCTTGGGTGGCCTTTTTTTGAAACTCTTCTAGAACGCGCTCACTAACTAACCCTTCCTCTATGAAAAGGACTTTTAGATTTTTTTGTAAATCATCGGTTAAAAGCGCCATCAATACACCCCTTAATTAAACGGTAGACTGTCAGAAGACTTACCGATAGCACTTTCAACAGTTGGGTTTATGGCATTTTTGTTAAATATCTTTTTGTCGGGATTTTCTGTAGTACCAACAATCGTTTCAACTGTTTTTACTTTTTGTGCTGATTTTTTAGGTTCTCCTATTACAGCACTTGCAGTAAACCATGCAATAAGCAGGCTCACAGAAGCTATTAAAATCAAAGCTGCAAAATCATTCTTTTTCATGGTTTTATTACCTTTTCAGTTAACTCAAACTGACGAGCAGGCTGATAATATGTCGATGCTTGTATGCTGGCAGTTAAATTATTGCCACCTGCAGACTCCACCTGGAACGAAGTAATGACAATTGGCCGTATAGATTTGTTCAACTTGTCTAGGACGGCCTTGATTTGATCAACTCCTCCAGTTACTTTAAAAGTAAATGTCATCGGCTCACTTGTACCAACCTGTTCGGTTTGTACAGCAGTTAAGTCACTTGACGTCCCTTCTTCGCTCTCGATATCTAGCGCATCAATAGAAGCATCAGTGAGTAGGACTTTCTGCAAAGAAGCTCCCAGAGCGGCCTTATCTGCTCTATATGGCAACGCATCGATTATTACATCGAGACTATTGCTCGAGGCTTTGTTCCGCAGCTGAGAAAGGTTTTTATTTGCCCTTAGTTTATTGACATTTTTATCCAGCTCTTTTGCGCTTTTAATATTTTTTTCTAGTGTAGAGACCGTTTCTCTCTTTTCTATCAATATTTTCTCGGAAAACATTATTTGTTTGACCAAAAAAATTGATATTACAATGGCAAATGCCACCACTACCGACGCTCCGGCAACCCACAAAAACATTGTTTTGTTACTAGCTGCAATCTGTTGTCGCTTTCTTAAGCCCACAGCAGAAGATGAAGCTCCAGAGATATTTGGTTTTTGCTCTTTACTATCTGCCATTACTGCGACCCCTCTTTAGTTACTGTCGGTGCATCTGCAAATACATTTTGAGCTGTCTGATTGGTGTTCTTGTTTGGAATTTTTACTGACACTTTCGATGCGTTCCAAGCAAAAGTATTCTCGTTATACTCTAGTCCTACTTTAAATGATGCAACTTTTTCGCCATCACTTCTTGTACCAAGTGCTTGTTCGGTTATGTCCACCAGGTCAAAAAGTTTCTCTTCACTCTTCTTTCCGTCAAGTACGTATGTAAGCTTTGCATTTTCTAGTGTGTCTTGGAAAACTTTTACTGCCTGAAAATCCTTTGCACTGGCTTCTAAAACGAGAATATTCCTACCTTCTTCATTCTGTAAAATACTTGCCTCTGAAATGCTGATGTTATTCGGTGCACTAGGGTTAATTACTTTTAAAAAGTCGAAAAGTCGTTGATACAGAGGTTTCATTTCGTGCAACCCTGTAATGCTAGATAACTGATTTTGTATAGTAAGGTTGCGCACAAGATTTTTATTACTCTTTAACTTTTTTGAATTATCAGCTATAAGATTATCTTCGATGGTGTTACGCACCGGTTGCACAGCATACGCATAAAATCCTAGTAGTAGAACTAGTGCGACAGCGCCAATACTAGTCAAAACCATCACAGATACAACTAAACGTTTCTGACGCTGAGCGTGTACAAACTCTTGCTTGATATCTGGTAGTAGGTTGAGCTCAATCATAGCACTTTCATCCTCTGAGCCAAGCCTATAGCAACACCAAACTGGGTTGAGATAGGCTGTAGTTTCTCTTTGTCAGCTGATGACATTTGTACTTTTTGCCATGGATTCGCCAACACTGCTGATATATTTGTTTTTTGCCCAATGTTTTCCGCAAAAAGTGGCACAGCAGCACCATAGCCAGCTACATAGATAGTACTTACCGTACTATTTGTATATCGGTTTTGGAAAAAGGTTACAGATTTATTAATTTCAGCTATAAACTGGTCGATAGCGCCTTCAATTGCGCGTATTACTTGCCCTTCGAGCCTGTCAGGAGATAGTCCAAATTTCAAAATAAATTGTTCTGCCTGATTTTGTTCGATGTTTAGGTTGCTCATGGCCATCTTGATAAGGGTTTGCAAGCCAACAGGGATAGAGCGCACCAATCGTGGTCCACCATCCATTGTTACTACGAGATCACTGGTATTGTATCCCATGTCAAAAACCATAGTTGCGCCTTTGGCGTCCATAGGGAATATCGCTCGCAACATCGCAATTGAATCTGGCTCCGTAGCCACAACATTCAACCCCAAGTTTTCTAACATATCAAGTCGAGCCTCGTTATAACTATTGGCCACACTTGTAAGCAGCACTTCTGACTTATCAGCTCCAGTTGGGCTGTCTCCTAGTAGCGCCCAATCGAGTTTTACTTCGTTGATCTGCATCGGTATGTATTGTTCGGCCTGGTACTTTACATTTACTTTCAGCTCTTGTGGCGTCATTTTTGCCAAATCTACAACCGTAGCAAATGTTTTATTTGAAGGTATACCAACTACTACGTCGCGTGTTGAAATTCCGCTCTGACCGAGCGCTGTCATTATTATCTCGCCCAGTCGTCGTTGGTCTTCTGCTGCATCACTGACACTCACTTTTGGGTCTACTGGCGCATAGCCATACTTTACCAATGTCCATGAATCCGTTTTGCCATTACGTGCAAGCTGCACTATTCGAATAGCAGTTGTACCTATATCTAATGCAAAAAAATCGCCCACCGTATTTAGTAATTTCATATCTGGTGGTTATTATAGCACAAGCGCTATAGCTGTTAGCAAGTCTTTTTTAAGAAGTTAGCTTTTTTAATATCTAGGAGGCAGATCTTTCTCGTATACCGTTCTAGGTTGACTAGAATTACTATCCCGACTATAGCCAGCGATCATCTGACTTGGACTGAGGTCGAAGCTTTCTGCCGGTGTCGTCGCCCCTACGGTGTCGGTTAGGTCTGCATTGGCAGTACGCCATAGCAAGAGACGTTTCGCAGACACCGCACCACGAACATACAGAGGCTCCGTGCATTCATCTTTTGTCCTAGCTTGTGTAGTACATGTTTTGATGGCATCGCCAGCAATGAGCGTAGCTCTAATTTTGGTGACATTGTCTAAAATACGTATATTACAGTCAGCCATAATAACTATTCGTGGCAATTTGGTTACATCTGTAAAACCGTCTTTTTTATAGTCAATATTTTGGCTTATCACTATGTTACCCGCTGCATTATCGTTATTGCTACAGCTATCGCCTTGTGGTTTTTTGGCATAGATGACAATACTTCTACCAGCAAAACCGTCGTAGTTCTCGTCAAGTATGCTCGTAGGAGGTGGAGGGGGTGGGAGGGCCACAACATTTGTTATCTTTACGCCTAGACAATGCCCGTCATATGCAGAATCTTCGGCAGCAAATAACGATACATAATCTTGGCCATTGGTGTTACATACATTGGTGTACGTGGATGTATCATTGATCGCCTTATCGACTTGTGTTCCTACTGGCGTAGTGCCAGCTGCACCACCGCTATTTGTAATCATCCATATATTGCCTGCTCCGCTACCAGGCGTAGTGTTATACGTCTGGCTCGTACTTGAACCTTCGTATTCTACTCTGACACTCCGCACAAACAGATCTCTTTCGTTGCCTGCGCCACCACCGTATCCGTCTGGCGCATCAAACATAGCACTCACCCAGTCTATTGTGTCTTTACCAATATTGGTATCAAACGTGTAGTCCTGCCAGTTGCCTGCCGCTGCACACACTTTTTTTACATCTTCACGATACTGACCATCGTCGGTTTTTACCGTAATTCCCATATGCGGGCAGCCGTTATTAGACAGTTGTGCACCTCCATAGGCTCCTATATTGTTTGTAATATTAGCACTCGCACTGACAGTTACTCTAACTTTTTTAGACACAGGGTTATAAGATGGAGCGGTCAATGGTATTTTAGCGTCGATACCGCCGACACTTATGCCGTAACAAGGATAGGGAGCGCCCCAGGAAAGACTTGTCGCCTCGTCACCTATTAAACGCCGACCTTGCTCCGAAGCAGAGTTACAGCTCAATGATTTGTTGGAACTGTTATGCCAATCCCCTCTGTATGTAACACCAGGATGCGTTTCGTCATACTTATAAACCTCTTTACCGTTAATAGTTATACTTTGAACAAATACATCTCTGTCAAAGTTTGATGAGCCGCCCCGCATGAAGTTTGTTCCACCCCAAGCATCGTTCACAAACTGCAGATCAATAGATCCTGGACCATTTGGCCCCAGGTACATATTGTATGTATACGTCTGGTAATCGGTTGATTTGAGACATTTTGTGTCTTGGTCGGTTATGGCAGCATTGTCTTTGTCTGTTGCTTGAATGCGTATTTTTGGACAGCCTTTTTGAGTTGTATCATGCTGAGATTTTGCCACAACTTCTACAACAGTTGGCGGTACATCAGTATTTGGCGGCGCTATATTAACGCTACCATTAACCGTATAGCCAGTTTTGTCATATTCTTTTGGAACCTTCTCAGCAAGCTCATTTAGCTGCAGTCTGCCACTTGTTTCGTTATACACATCTGGCTGGTTAACTGGGCTGTTCTTTATATCTTCAATATTTGTACTATTGCTGGTCACACGTGCAAATGGATTTTGCAAACACCAATTACCACCATAAGCGTACTCACCTGCGCCACCATCAGTATTTGCAAAGGTCAGCTGCTTTGCCCATCGAAACGCTGTTGCTGCGTTATAAGTTGTCGAGCCTACTAGCCCATATGGACTTGCGCCACTGCCCAAACCACTTATTTCACCAGTTGCCAGTGCGCCGTACTCTACCCATGATCCATAATAGTTAGGGCTTGATTTTGTGTTAGCTGCATTAGGCGCTCCAGAGGCAACTATAGGTGCGTCCGTCACAGTACCACCAGTACAGGTTGTATCAGTACTCCACTTGCGTCCAACGCTAACATCACCCCTCAGGAATTGTATCTTTGGCGCTTTTGTCACTACTGCACATTCTATGTCGCTGTACCTGTACACAGAATCACCCCCAACAACGTCGCTGTTTGTAGTATTTTTAGGATGCTGTACATATGTTGCATAGCAAAGTTTCGTACCAACAGCCAAAGTTTCGGTATTGATAATCTGACCAGTTCCGTTATGGATTGATAGCGTTCCGTTACTGTCGGCTGGAATCCCTACTGCATCGGTCTTGCTAGTCACGGTTGAACATGCAGCTGCGCTTGCCCTGTTGGCACACCATAGTAGTGGAGATACAGAATCATCTCCACCCGTCAGGGCAGTTGGTAGTGTTTCGCCAGAATCAAATCTAAACTGCACTATACCCTTGTCCTTGCCCGACTGGCTATATGTATGGTTGCGACCACCAGAAGAACTTGGCTGACTTACTTCACCTGTTACCGTTAGGTCATCTCCTTGCTGTATAGTGCCACCCTCATTACCACCGACATCCAGTTCTGGTGTTAGGTTGTAGTAATACGGCATCTGAAGACAGAGTGACATGTACGCTCTGTCATCTTGTCCCAAATCATGCGGTAATGTCCATCCAGTTGTCTTTGTTGAATCATAACTGCTCTCTTTTTTTTCAATCGCATATCGAGGATAGTAACTTCCGTTTTGACATATAGTCCTGCCACCATCACTAGCCTGCAACTGCAGATCTTGACCTCCACTCCCATCGTGCGGACCAGGCGTTGCACTACAACCAACACCCCGAACAGCGTTATTGTCCCACCAATTCCATGCGCCATTTGGATTATTGTAGAGCAAATTACCTGGAGTAACACCAGTGCCTATACAAGCAAATGTGTCGTCTACATAGCCAGTTCTTGATCTATCAAAAACAATTTGCTCTGTGTTATCTTTCAACCACCAAGCCCTACCGTCTGGATTATCCTTACACGAATTGTTAGCGCCGCCCGACCAGCCTGCTGTTTGGTGGCCTGGGGTATCCGGATCAGTATCAGCAACTGGATAATCAGAATTATCTAAACACCTCCAAAAACCATCCGAGACAGCTCTTTCTCCGTTATTTCTTATATCATTTATAAACTGAAAGTTCTCTCCTGGTGCCGGTCCATCTTCAGGTCTAGATATTTGTCCATGAGAATCACCTAGATTATACCCATTGCTTGATATATAACTATAGTCAGCAAGCTCCCAACTTTTTGGCAGGCAACTCAGGTAATACCATGCCGTATCGTATGGATAATAAATTCTTATAGCATTACCCTTGTAAACATCTGTCCAATTCCAATCATAACGATTATTCGAGTTGAGAGAAACAGCCATGCTACCCAAGCCTTTGCCTCCCCAGCTAGGGTTTGAGCCGACTACATTGCCTGTATCCGCATTGCTCATTGAGGTATCCATAACATACCCATGCTGAGGATCTAAGCCCTGGTCATCATCCCTCCAAGTAACACTGTTTGTGGCCGAAGCGTTACATGGTACACCAAAAGCTAGGGTAAACCCCCAAGTTAATCCGCCGCCCGAGTTTGTATCGATAGTAACCGGCTTTCCACCTGCAAAACCGAGCCTTGAACCGTTGAATGAAGAAAAGTGATTGATATCTATTGTTCTGCGAAACCCTGAATTCGCTGTGTCTTGTATTGGATCTTCATTGAAATCTTCTCCCGCATCAGATAATTTAAATGTTATCGTAGCTACTCTAAAGTTACCTTCTGTCGTAGAAAGAGATTTCCAAACTGCAGTCGTGGAAGGTAGTTGAAATTTCATTATATTGCATGTTTCAGCAGTGTTATACCTAATCAACTCACCGCTAGAACCGTTGACATATGCTACAAGATCACACGAACCTTGGATTCGATCAACAAAAATCTTCGCAGCGTCCCCTATTGGAGGGGCGTCCCCAGGATAATATACTTTGATAGTTGTTGTTTGTAGTAACCCCCCATTACCAGTGGCATCATTTCCTACGCGTGAAAGGTGCACAATTGCAGGGTTAGAGCTATCCTCTCTTCCGTCGGCAGCAAGGTTGGTTGGCATACCTGAAAATGCAGCATATGAGGTATGTGACAAAAATATTACCATCGCCATAACTAATGTCGTATATATCAACGCCAATAGTTGACGTGAACCAATCTTAGGATGTGTCGTTAGGTAACTCATCTAGTAGAATACTCCATCACCTTCATATTGATTGTTCTTAATATCTTGCATATCGATAATCATTGACTCGTAATTAGGGGTTTGTTTTTCAAACTCAGGCATTTTTTTATCTAGTTCTATCGCATCAGCAGCAGAGTCTTTCGCTGCCTTTTTATCACCAGTTAGATATTGTGCTGCAGCATTTCTAGCAAAAAAGTTTAGTTGGAGTTTTTTGCTCTCTTCTTCTTTACAAATAGTAGAGTTACTACTCAGAAGTAGCTTGGCGTTCTTGGTATCGTTAGCCAATATCGCTTTATCGACAGCGTTCAATAAACCACTGCAGTCCGTGTTGGTTGATACACCATATTTTTTTTCAGCAATTAAGCTTCCGCCTTTGTTATTATAAAATACAAAACCAGCTACAAAAAATGCTACAATCAAAAAAAATAAGGCGTAAAAAAAATAACGTTTATTAAACAAAAAAATATTTCGTTTCGTTCTTTTCTTGCTCATGCTTAAAACTATACTACGTCAGATAAGGGTAAGCAAATTATTAACCAAAGACAAATTGAAAACGCCACGGCTATTATGCCGTGGCGTATCAATCTACGTGTTAGATCAGCCCGTTGGGCCAGTTGGTCCCGTTGAGCCTGTAGGTCCTGAAGGACTCGTCGGCTCAACAGTTTCACTAGGTACTACAGGAGCCGCGGGTGACGGTGTCATAGCGGTTTTTGATCCAGGGATGAGCGGAATGATACGCAACGGAAAACTTCCGTTTTGTTGCGTAGCAAAGCCCTTTCTGGCAATCTTCCCCTTCCAGCTAATGGTGAGGGCTGGTGCCCACACACAAGGATAGCCAGCCGGAGGTGTTTTGAAACCAAACAACAGATCGAGATAGTACGATCGAGGAATGTTTGGAAACGTACCAGGAAGTGAAGGGTCCGGCCATTGGTAGCATTTATCGAACGTTACCCAGAACGTTACCGTACGGGTTTTGTTCGGACGAACCAATATGTACTTGCGCCTTACTTCGCTACTTAGAGCTGATGCGTTTTCCGCATCGAACTCATCAAGACCCGCTGATTGGCTAGCAACAAGCTTCAGATCAAAGACCTTGAATCGTTTCTTTCCGTACAGCTTGCCATAGGCGTATCGCTTGCCGTTCTTGTACGATCCAAAGAGCCCCTTGGTCTTCGCATCGTACAGAAATGTTACTTTGACAGGAGTACGCATTCCTACATAGTAGACATCTGGCAACGTGTAGCGTACTCCGATAGGCATACCACCGACTGTTTTCTTGGTGGTGGTCGGCTTGGTGGTTCCCCCGAAGGCGATCCATCCACGCCTTTTGTCCAGCGTTCTTGCCTGGGCAGTTGACACACAGGCCAGTGTAAACACCAGCACCATGCAAACCGCAATCATCTTTTTGTATGTCGTTTTCATGATTCCTCCTCTCTGGCTTCAACCAGAGATTGGTTGAGGCGCTCAGAGAGAGGTTCTCTGAGTCGAACTAATGATTTTACTAAAACCAACAGTTCGACTCAGAGAAATATCATAAAAATATACTTACACGCAAATTGTAAAACTCTGCATATATGGAGTACGAATACTCGACATACAGGCAAATACCTCCAGTCGTACTAGACGGCTGAATGCTTTTATTGTATCGCATTAATTGTGTTTTGTCAAGTGCTATATCTGTTAATACCGCTATACATTGAGCTGCATTTGGTCTGGATTGATGTTTATAGGAATAAGAAGCTGCGGTTTAATAATCTTTTTAAATTCTTGAGCGTCATTATCGGCTTCGTCTTTGGTTTGGCCGATTCCGACCGATAGACTCGTAATAATATCATTGTGCGCAATATAGCCTATATCACCTTGATCTGTTTTGATCATCCCTCCATAGTCGCTATCTGATCCATACTGTGAGACTACTGCATATTTCAACTCTTGAGCTTTATCTTTAGGCGCCAAAATAACAAATTCGTCCCCACCTTTTCTAAAGACTCTCTGACTTGTCCCAATAATATCCTCAGCGGTAACAGCTAAGTGCATTGCAATATATTTGATAGCATCATCCCCAGCACTATCGGAAATTTCTTTATTTATACGACCAAAATCATTTGCATCTATAAATATAACCTCTGTGTTTGGATCTAGCTCTGCAGCAGGTAGAGCAGCATTGAGAGCTTCAAAGTTTGCAAGCCCAGTAAGAGTATCTGTATGCAGCCTTCTTTTAAGCTCACGACGCTCCTGCTCTCCCTCGGGGTGTACAATCCTTCCTTTATCGGAAACATCTCCTCCGTATTCTACAAGGGCTATAGCCATACCAGATAGAGCATCTTTTACCGACTGAGTTGTTCCATTAGTTGCCTCGAGTATTCCCTCGTCTTTCAGTTCCTGAAGAAATGCCTCTGTATGCCTGGAGGTAATATCGGCAATAGCTTTCTCTGTTTCATCAAAGCTTGCCACGTCATCCTGAGAAATATTTTCAGTCATTTGCACAACTTTAACATAAAAACTATAAAAAATCAATATCTAAGAAGAGTTAGGACGTACTTTCGAAGCTCATTGGAACTTCTGACAATTCCGCCGCTAGGTCATCCAAGTAGTCTTCGTGCTCTAGAGTAACATCTTGATCTTCCAAAGCCTTGATAAACATTTCAGAGCCGTGAATTGCCCCAGTTATTACTCCAGCAATAGATCCTGTGCTGTCGCTGTCGCCGCTATGGTTGACTGCGATTCTCACAGCCTCTAAAGGATCTTGATTAGCTTGAATAACTGCAAATATTCCTATTCCTAGTGCATCATGTCCAGCCCAGCCTCCAGTGCCTCCAACTTCGTTATCAATTGTCTCAAACGTATCCTTAACGTTGTTTGTAGAAACAGCTTTTTCTATTGCTCTGAGTGTTCCTTGCGCCTTTTTACGAGGCAATTTCTTAAGCCTTTCATGGACAGCATCTAATGCGTTGATGAATTCTCTGCCATTCATAATTTCTGAGGTAAGTGAGCTCAAAAAACCTGCTGGTATGTATGCATCTGGATGACCGTGAGTTATAGCCCCGCTTGCCATTCCAAGCTCAAAAGACTCGTCTGGATCACTTATGGCAAGTCCTACGGGGTGTACACGCATAATAGCACCGCACCCAGGGCTCTTATTGAGTGATTTACCAACTGTTCCCATAGCACCCGAGCCGAGGGCTTTCAGGCAAGTACTCCCTGGAGCACGAGCTTGATCTTCTTCAAACTGTGTATCAAACCATTTGAGATATGAGTGCCAGATATTTTGTATTAGTATATTCTGATCTGATGTAAATCCCTGAGGGGTGTTGAGTATACCCTCTGCGGTTGCAATGGCCATTTGTGTGTCATCGGTTATATTACCAACCTCACCATACACAGGGACAAGTTCTGTAATACCTTGGTCTCCGAACTCCTTTTTGATCTTTTTAGACGACATAAACTCAACAGCCGCACCTAGGCTGTCTCCATACGCCCCACCGATCATAGATCCCTGAGCCCGTTCCTTACGTGTCATTAAAACTCCTTTATTTGGCAAACTTACATAAAATTATAACATAAAAAGTTTATAATATCAACTATCTATAGCGCCGAAAGAGTGTATGAAGATTGAGTTTACGTTTCGGTTTTTCTTGCGATTTTACTTCTGACTCAGCCTCGGCTTTTTCATAGGCAATACGCCAACCCATAATATATGTAGCATCATCACGAGACTCAATTACCAGTTTGTCTCCCTCCTGAATCATAGTATGCTCCAACTCTGGTCCACCAGCAATAACTCCCTGAGGCGGTACATTGGCCTTTGAGATAAACCATTCCACACTTCCGGAGTCAGCTTTTTGTATCCCAACCCACAGCTTCGCCCAACCAAGTCTCATTGATTTACCTGAGCTGTCTGAAATACCTTGTAGATTTTCTGTATCCCCAGCTGCAATTTCAACTTGAACAAGTTTTTTTGATGGATCTAAGTCTATATATACTGCACCGTCAGAAACCTCAACCCCTTGACCAGGGTCATTGCACAATTCAAAACCGTTTGGCTGTCCATACCCATTTAACCTTATAGCATTTTCGTACTTACCCCTAGTGCGCTCTCCTCCTCCATAGCGAGGTAACGTCTTGCCCTTTTCTATATCTATAAATTCTGTACCTGGCGTGTATATTTGCTCCTGAAGTTCAACATTATCGAGCTCAGGGAAAAATACAATGTCTAGTTGATGTATCTGGGAAATACTCATTTCTGGGTCTTTACCAACATTTGTAACACGTATTTTATCGGGTTTGATTGTACCAACAGTAGCAACCCAATCATGTAATACCTCGTATTCTGGATCACCCGCTGAGCGCCATTCAGCATATTTATCAGAATTATAACCGGCTGGATCTTTCCAACGTACCCATTGGTCTGTTGTGGTGTCGTGTAATTCTACTCGACTATACGCACCAGATGGATCGTGCTTCTCGGTGCCAACACGATGCTCTTCTGCTTTTCGATGTTGCAAGACTACATCTCTCACAACTCTACCCTTCATATTTTCGGGGACTTCAAATTCCAAGACATGGTCGGGTCGTAATTCTAGTCCACCAGGCTCTTCTGTGTTAAATTCAAGAGTTGTTGCTGATTTTTGTACAGGCGCGTCAAATATACGATCAACTGCAGCCTCTTGTGATTTTGCGAGTTCGGTTGAACTAGCGAGGTTAGTTTGTGGCATTATTTCACCAGGCATCGTTTTGAGTCTCCAAGAAAGCCTCTATCATTGCATCTTGATTCTGAAAGGTTTTACCATCAATAAGTTGTTTTTGAACTGACGAGCTGTATATCTCAAGGGTCATTGGTTGAAACGAATAGGCATCACCCCCTTCTTGACGGTCTCTTTGAAAAATAAAACTCTTTGGACTTTCTTCTATTATTTTATCTACTAACATAGTTCTTTCTTTAACTGTGTCAAACCAAGTCAACATATCTCCACGTAACTGAACTCCTATGCCGACTAAGACTGTATCGTCAGTTGGCGACTCGACGTAGTAAACTGGTGCCGGAAATCTTTCTCGATTATCTTCACGTTCAAATGCTGGTCGAGTTTCATTTATATTTTTCATAATTTCTCCTTTGTTTTTGTATCAATCTTTGATTCTTTATAATCAAAATCAAAAAGGTCATCCTCTAAAAAATCGTGCTCGGGATACAGAACTGGAGGCTGGTACATGTAAGGATCATAACCTAGATTTAATTCATCCTCATCTATGATAATTTTCTCTGGAGCTTCCTCATGCGCCACCAGTGCTTCTTTCGGCTCTTCTTGAACTTCTTCTGGCTCGACTTCCTTTATGCTTGATCTAGGCTCACGATCATGTGTAATATCTACTAAATCATCTAGATTTTTGACAGCAACGACGAACTCTTCAATGGGCTTACCGTTTACCTCATGTATGCCTTGCTCATGAAGCTCGTCTATGAGATTAAGCCTGTAGTCAGCTTTTAAATCGTATAGGAATGAATCAACATCAATACTATCCAAAGATTGCTCGTCTTTTATCGCTCCTCTAACTGCATCTGGGCCTGCCTTCCATAGAGCGTTTATATCTTCATCGCTCTTGTTTAAAGCTTCTGCTACCCTTCTTTTTAGATGTTCATTTTCAGAACTAGCAATTGCTTTAATATGCTCCAGGGCAACGCCAGTCCGAAACATCTGTTCGTTATTTGTCGTGTAGCCATGATCAGGATTTTTTTGCGTTACGAACAAATCTTCTGGTGATTGTCTATCTTTAAAAACTGTCTCTGATGTACGACCGTATTGATCGGATGAATAAGAGTACCAGTCTGTTCTGTCGAATATTTCAGGCTCAAACACCAACAACGCAGAAGCAGATACCGACTTGTGTGAATCTAGTACAGTATGAGCACCTTCCAAATACGTTCGTACAAAAACACTATCCGCGCCACCGGTATTAAAATCATCCGAGGTAGACATGCCATGGAGCAACATACCCCTACGAAAACGCTCATGAGATGACATCAGGCCATAGCCTTGTAGTATCTTCCCAAGGGTTTGTGTTGATGCAATTTTATGAAAGCTGGCAAACTCGCCGTATTCTTCCTCGTACTCTTCGTGCTTACCTTCCGATACCATTGTATGGTAACCTGGAAAAACTTCACGACGCTCTAAAGACTCTGCTTCTTGGGACTTTTCGGCGTCCATTGGACCTTCAGGCAATTTGTGGTGCCAGCGATACCTAAACTCCTTGTACTGACGTTCTGCTTCGGGTGTAGGTACAGATAGACCTTCGGGCACTCCCAACACATTTATCATGATATCGTTTAAGGTTTCCTCGACGTCACGGAGGTGTTCTTCTGATTTTTTACTGTATGGTATTTCTATACAAACAAGCCCTATAGCCGCGCGTTTCTCGTATTCCCCTGTCATACCGCTCTTTGGAGGACTAGCAACTTTAATTGTCATACCGTTGTAGTCAACCTTATATGCCTCACATACCGTAAAGTCATCCTCGCCATCAAAACTTTCGTACTGTATGCTGTCGCGTGTAACGTTGTTATCGCCGCCTATTAGTCCACTATCGGCTGTTCTTTCGTAGGCAGCCTGCAAAGACGGTACAAGTTTTTCAAACTGCTGTTGAGTTAGTTTTAAATTAACCCCCAAGTGACCGCGCTCTCGTTGATCAATGAAACTTACCTCTTGGTTCTCAATATGAGTACTATCGCTAAGAATAGCTTCTCTGGACTGTATATTGAGCTCTTTGTCTCTTTCTTGACTTTGGTTGAACTCTTCGATTATTCCAAAAAGTCGCTCTTCACTTGTTAAACCCTCTCTAGAGGAAGCTTCTTGATGATTGTCGACGCTCTCCTCCTTATGCTCAACTCCTTTTAGTCGTTTAAACCAGCCCATAAAGCCGCTATTGCCATAAGTTGATGGTGTATCTTCACCAGCTTCTGGTTTTTCGAGCTCGGATTTTGGTGGTGACATTAAGGTTTCCATACCCGTGTCCTATGCTTTCTTTTGAACGTTTTTACTTTTTTTGTTTTTTGTGGTGTTCTTCAGTTATAAACATACCATATTTCTTATGTTTTTGCAAGAGGTAGTACTTTGGTATACTGTATTGATGGCTTTATCAATTGGAATCATCGGTTTACCAAATGTCGGTAAGTCCACCTTATTTAATGCACTGACAGATGCGAATGCACTGGCAGCTAACTACCCTTTTGCTACAATAGAGCCAAATACCGGAATAGTCCCGGTTCCTGACGAACGTCTTGAGAGGTTAAAAAATGTATACGGCTCACAAAAAATACTCCCCGCAACCGTCACTTTCGTCGATATTGCAGGCCTCGTAGCAGGTGCCAGCAAAGGTGAAGGGCTAGGCAACAAGTTTCTTGCTAATATTCGAGAGTGTGACGCAGTGGTGCATGTAGTTCGAGCTTTTAGCGATAGTGATGTTGTACATGTCGATGAAAAGCATGATCCAGTTCGTGACATAGAAACAATTAACACCGAGCTTGCTCTAGCAGACATCCAAACAATCGATAAAATGCTACCAAAATTGCAAAAAGAAGCTAAGTCAAAGCCAGATGCAAAAAAAGAAGCCGACAACTTATTAAAAGCCAAGGAAATGCTAGAAAAAGGTCAACTTCTCAACCTCCCACACGTTGATGCTCAGCTACTTTCAACAAAACCAATAATTTATTTGTTCAATGTTGATGAAGAAACACTTGCCGACGACACGAAAAAACAAACCCTACGCGACCAAGTTGCTCCAGCAAAAGCTGCATTTGTATGCGCAAAATTAGAGGAAGAGCTAAAAGGGCTTGCTCCAAATGAAGCTACTGAACTGCTAGAAAGCTATGGCGTAAAAGAGGCTGGTCTACCTCAGTTAATTCACGCAGCATACGACACGCTAGGGTTGCAAAGTTATTTAACTGCAGGACCAAAAGAAGTGCGTGCTTGGACTATTAAAAAAGGTTACAGCGCACCACAAGCTGCTGGCGTTATTCATACTGATTTTGAACGAGGCTTTATAGCCGCCCAAGTTGTTGATTTTGACGATTTAATTGCTGCTGGAAGCGAAACAGCAGCAAAAGCTGCAGGCAAAATTCGGACAGAAGGCAAAGACTATGTCATGCAACCTGGTGATGTAGTTGAGTTTCGCTTTAACGTTTAGGCAGCGTGCCGTTGCTGACGATAAAAATCGGAGAAATGCATTACAGCAGATCCAAATGCTCGTATGCGCCCTTTACCGCCAACATTGGCTTTTATTCTATCGGTTTCCTCAGTTGTAGAACTAGAAAATGCTTCTTCTATAGGGCATGAGGCAGCTTTATTTACCAAACTATCAACCAATAGTAGAGCTTTTTCTGTTCTCTCGTATCTACTTTTCCTGCTATAGCTTCTTTGAATATAGGTATTTTCGTAATCACGCACACCACCTATCTGTGATTGGGAAATAAAATTTGTAATATTCGTTGTAGCTGGGTCGAAAGTGATATCGACTTGATTGTTGAAACCAGCCTCTTCATCGACTATTTCTTGAAACATTCGGATGCATTTTATATCAGCATCGCTCGTTTTTACGCTGACAAAAGTCATAATCGATTCGGAATCTTTACTACGTTTAACCACCAGCAAATGTCGTGAGTTGCCATCGTGATCTGGAGCTGACACTTCAATATAACTGGCACTATTGTCAGACATAGACTCAAGAATACTCGCAACACCCTTGTGGTCTTTCCCGATTGGCCCAACTTCGTGGCTATGCAGAGGGATTTTTTGCTTTTTTACACCTTCGATAATTTCATCAAATGCCGTCAGAAAATGTTCTTCGGTCTCATTTTCCTTGTCTAATCTCTCATCCGCCGGCAATTTCTCGGTTGATGGTTTGACTAGAGTAAGGTGGTTCATTTTTACGTACCGTTTTGATGTTAATGTTTTATATACCTACTTCTATGCTACTCCCCTGATATCTAAGCACAACCGTTTTTGTATATTCTACAACGTTTTTTGATAATACTTATATTTGTGGTCTAGGACTTATTCAGTAGGTAGAAGCGCTCTTGATTTCCTTTCGCGCCACTAACATCGCTGTCCCGTTTGTCTATAATAACGAATTCTTTACGCACCCAAGTCTCAAAATCTTTTAATATCTGACGGCGAACTGAATCATTTTTGATAACCCCTTTGTGAGATTGGCCAAAGCCGGCCTCGAACTGTGGCTTAAACATTGCTGCAACAATCGTATTGTCACCGGCTATATGTTTAGAAATATGAGGTAAAATTTCCCGAAGGCTAATAAAGCTGACGTCGATCAAAATAATATCGGGAGCTTTTGGCAGTACTACCACTCGCTCTTCTGGCGCAACTGAAACATCACGAATATCGGTTTTTTCATGTAGTTCAATTTTCGAATGACCTTGAAGGCTTGGATGCAATTGATCTGTACCAACATCAACAGCGAACACTTTTTTTGCACCTCTTTTGAGTGAATAGTCTGTGAATCCACCAGTACTTGAGCCGACATCTAGCACTGTTTTTTCCCTAAAATCTAGCTTCAAAGCTTCGGCAACACTTGCTAGTTTCATGCCGGCACGTGAAACATATTGCTCTTTTTGATTTAGTTTTAGCTTAGCTGTATCTGTCACAAAAAAGCCGGGTTTTTGCACTACCTTGCCATCAACTGTCACCTTACCTAGACGTATAAAGCTCTCGGCTTGCGAGCGCGACGCAACAAGCCCTTTTTCTACAAGTGCTTGATCTAGTCGTTGTTTCACCTACGAATCCTTTTTTCGTTCTAGATATTCGCTAGTACGAGTGTCTACTTTGATAATGTCACCGTTTTTGATAAATGCGGGAACTTTTACTGTTAGACCTGTCTCTGTTTGTGCATCTTTTAGTACATTGCTAGTGGTATCACCCTTCACAACGCTCTCTGTATAGGTCACTTTTAGGTACAAGTTTTTTGGTAAATCAACATTGATAACCCGTTGTCCGAAAAACTGTAGGTCCAATTCATCGCCTTCTTTCAAAAACGGTACAGCATCTTCTACTAAATCTGTGTTGAGGGCGAACTGCTCGAAAGTCTCTGGATTCATAAAGTGGAATTGATTTCCGTCAGTATACAAATACTGCACTTTCTGAATATTTACATCTGCCGGTTCGATCTTGTCTGCGCCTTTAAAAGTCTTTGGTATAACGCTACCATCAATCAGGTTTTTCAGACGCACATTAACAATACTGCCACCGCGACCTAAAACTTTTTGATTGTAGTCGGTTACTTTAAAAGGTTTGCCATCTATTTGTATGACAGTACCTTTTTTGAGGTTAGTTGGACCGTACATAGTTGCTTACCTATGCGCTAGTAACAAATGGCAATAACGCCAAGTGACGAGCACGCTTGATTTCGCGAGCTAGCTGTCTCTGTTGTTTAGCGCTGAGGTTTGTCTTGCTGATTGGTTCAATTTGACCGTACATGTTTACGTAACGAAGCAATGTTTTTGCGTCTTTGTAGTCAAAATATGTAGGGTTGTTTGGTCGTGATTTTTTAAATGCCATATAAATATTCTCCTTAGAATGGTATTTCGCTTAGATCTATAGGTTTGTCGTCAATGTCTTCAATAACAACGTCGTCGCTTTTCTTTGAGTTTGAACTAGAAGTAGACTTTGGTGCAGATGAACTGCTGCCTTCGTCGCCGCTAGGGCCATCAAGAAACGTTACATCGCTCGCTACAACTGCTACACGTGAACGTTTTTTGCCGGTTTCTTTGTCGTCCCAGCTTTCTTGGCGTAATCGTCCCTGTACGAGACAACGACGACCTTTTGAAAGGTATTGGTTTACTAGTTCACCTAGTTTTTCCCATGCTGTGATGTCGAAAAAGTCTGCAGTATCGTCACTTCCTTGACGATCAACTGCAAGACTAAAACTAGTCACAGTTTTGCCACTAGGTGTAGTTCGCATTTCAGGATCGCGAGTGAGGCGTCCCATCAAAATTACTTGGTTGATTGCTTTAGCCATGGTTCTCTTCCTCCCGTGCTTCGTTTTTCTCGACTCGCTCTTTAGCTGCTGCTATTTTCGCTTTGATTTTCTCGTCAGTAGCAACTACGAGGTATCGTAGCACTTCGTCAGTAATATTAAAGACACTTGAAAGTTTTTCAAGTGATGCAGCGGGTAGTTTTAGCTCAAAGTACACATATACAGCAAAATCTTCTTTTTTTATACGGTATGCGAGCTTCTTTTTGCCCCAGCTCGTTTCTTTGATAATTTCACCGCCGTTATCAGCAATGATGGCACGAATTTTTTTCAGTGGTTTTTCTATATCCATCTCTAAATCTGGATGGATTAAAACAGTTAGTTCGTATTCTTTCATCTTCCTTTGGTATCCCTTTCTGTAGGATGTCCGCTCATTTGTAGTTATAGAGGACTGAAGTTTATTTATTACAGGGGTAATTATACATCAGCATTGAAAGAATTACAACCATGCCGACAGATGTGCTATGATAATTTCAAATCATAACCATAATCACGAGAGAGAGAAATCATGGATATTTTATCGCCGGAAAAGAATGAGAGCCCTGAAGTAAAAGAATTTGAGCCACCCATTAGCCTATCAAAACCTACACCCGCTTCATCAAACTCTACTGTAACATTTGACGATCCTACGGTGAAAAACAGCAGCAATGGATTTCCCTATTTTGCAGGTTTAATAACGTTTGTTCTGCTCCTTTTATCTGCACTCTACAGCACTATGTCACTAGTAAACTACGTGATGGACAAGTGGCTCGTAAAGCCAAAGCAGGCAGATTCCAGTGGTTTTTCATATCTAGATTTTTCTAGTTTTGAAACATATGCTGTTGTTGGTGCCATCTCTGCGCTCATTATTACAATTACTGCCTTAGTTATATTCATAGGGATCGTCAGAAGATCAGAAGAAAAAGAACCATGGCGAGCATCGCAAAAATGGCGCCGGATTATTTACAGCACTACTGCTGTCGTCTTGATACTTAGTTTGATTAGCACGTTGATAGGGCTTACTTTCGAGCTACTATCTACCAACCTAAAGCTCTCGGAACTTAGCTATACTGCCTATAGCACCGAGCCTAAGCCAGATGTTGCCGGAGAAACAAAAGCTGCTATTTCGTCAGCCATTGTAAATGCGGTGATCATCATTGGTGTGATGGCCACTGTGTTTTTTGAATACGCAAACAAGTACCGCAAGGTTATTTGGGGTACTGTTATAGGACTCGTAGTTATTGGCTCGATACTAAGTGCCGTAAGTATTGGACATGTGAATAAAACTGTTCAAGATGTAAAGAAACAAAATTCTAGCACTGAAGATCCTAGTAGTGAATATCCTTATGATACAAACGATGATTACTATTACGATTCAACTACCGACCAAGATAGTTCTTCTGACAGTTTAGAAGACTAGTTATTTCTAGTGTAGGGTAGGATCGACTTCGACGTCTGGAGGGAATTCATCACCAGGTCTTGGAACGACTGTATGATCGCTTATTTGATGAGCCTCTTTCGACATGCCAGGAGGAACAATACCACTACCCAGTAGAACCGCTGCGGTTTCTAGGCTAATTTGTGTACCAATTTGCTGCATAGCAAGCTGCTCCTTACGAGCTGCTCGATACGCCATAAGTTCGTTTGTTGCTTCTGTACCGTTTATACTATTTAGTTTTTCTCTTGGTAATCCCATTTTTGTTGCTTTCTATTTCTATATTACTTATGTATAAACATTAGCATATTAGAGCTATAAAGTCAAGACTCGTCGAGACCAAGATCATCTAGACTAGATATCAAAACTTCACGTGGTCGGGCCCCATCTGCGGGCCCTATTACACCCTGCTCTTCCATCGTTTCGATCAAACGTGCTGCACGTGCATAACCAACGCGCAGGCGACGCTGCAGTAGACTCGCGGAGGCTTTGCCACTATCAACCACTACTTGCAAAGCATCACGGTATAAATCATCGTCACCAGCACCATCCATATCCATAACTACGCCACCCTTGCCGCTGAGATGAACTGGCTGCTTTGTAATCTCTTCGTCGTATTGTGGCTCGCGCTGCATGCGCATGTGGTCGGTTACTTTTTGCACTTCGTCTTCCATCACCCAGGCGCCTTGGATACGTTTTGGCTTACTCATCTCAGGAGTCAGTAGCAACATATCACCCTGACCAAGCAACTTCTCGGCACCAATTTGGTCGAGAATTGTACGTGAATCAACTTGAGAGGCTACCGTAAAGGCAATACGAGCCGGTACGTTTGCTTTGATAAGCCCAGTGATAACATCGACACTCGGTCGCTGAGTGGCAAGTACAAGGTGTATACCAACGGCACGTGCTTTTTGTGCTAGACGTACAACTAGAGCTTCAACGTCGCGTGCAGCAATCATCATAAGGTCTGCTAGTTCGTCAATGACAATAACAATATACGGCATTCCTTCATCTTTTTTCTTCTGGTTGTAGCTCTTGATGTCGCGTAGCTTTTCTTCTGCTAGTAGTGTGTAGCGTCTTTCCATCTCATTTACCGCCCATTTCAGAGCAGAAATACATTCTTCAGGCTTGGTGATGATAGGTGCTAGAAGATGCGGTATATCAGCGTATGGAGCCATTTCAACTTGCTTTGGATCAACCAAAATTAGCTTCATATCACTCGGACTATTGCGATACAGCAAACTAGTAAGCAAGGTATTAATCATCACCGATTTACCAGAACCAGTCTGACCAGCAATCAAAAGGTGTGGCATTTTATTGAGTTCGCCAACTACAGCATCACCAGCGATATCACGGCCAATCGCAAAACCAAGAGGTTCACGAATACCATGCCACTTGTCTGCTGTTAGTATGCCGTGCAATCGTACATCGGCAGCTTTTCGGTTCGGAACTTCTATACCAACGGCTTTTTGACCAGGAATTGGCGCTTCCATACGTAGACTCTGCGCGGCAAGGTTCAATGCAATATTCGTTTCTAACTGTGTAATCCTCGTTAGTTTTACACCGCTAGGTGGTTTCAAAGTATATTGAGTCACTTTCGGACCAATATTGGCATTTTCCATCTCAACATTAATATTAAATTCAGCTAAGGTATCGTGAATAATCTGAGAATTGTGTTGCACATCCCCAGCATCGGCTGGGTTTTGCTTCTTCTCCAGTAAATCAAGGCTTGGTGCTTGCCAGTTTGGGTCGGTAAAGGTTGTTAGTGCAGATTGCTCTTCGGCTGCTTTGTCCCGAGCAACACTACCTTTGAGACTCGAGAGTTTACCTTTTTTGTCATCATCAAATTGCAATGTTGGCACGCCTTCGTTGAGCTTGATCTGTCCTGCAGATTTTGGTGCTGCTTCTTTTATCTCATCATTATTTGTTTTACGAATGAGACCTGCGAGTTTTTTATTCTCATCAGACTCCTCTCTTTTGAATAGTTCCTTCAAGAGGTCAAACAAAGTCTTAGGGCTTACACGAAGCACAAATAGTACTGTAATGAGTATGAGTACCGCTAATACAAATGCTGCGATCGGTACACTAAGCAAAGAGAGAAATCCTTGTGCAATTAGCCAACCAAAATAGCCACCACCCTGGCCTGCAACTGCTATGTCAATATTCTGTGGTTCCTTGACTAGTACTTGCACAAAAGCTGCAACCCAAAGTACTAAGAGAGTGGTCGCAATACTCACGACAACCGGTAATCTATTTTCTTCAGCACGAAATATTTCTACAGCTACTAACACGAAGAGCACCGGTACTACATATGAGGCCCACCCTATTGTTGTCAGGCTTGCGTTAAATATCCATGCAAGCACAGGACCGCCTGCGCCAAACATTGCAACAACAAGTAATAGTGCGAAAACAATTAATATAACCCCGATTACTTGGGCCCAAAAACCAGTCGGCAACACATGTTGCGGAGTCGATTTTTTTGATTTTTTGATTGTTTTTCTTTTCTTTGCCATATCTGTAATACATTATACGCTTATTTGTATTAGTATATTGTAGCAAAAAACACTACAAAAAGCAAATAAAAGGGGTAGAGTGAAAGAATCACTCTACCCCTGGTGCTACAGGTTGATGAACTCACGGATGAGCTCCATACCTTCAGCTGCATCATCAGCATCCAAGCCGATTATGTTGAAAACAAGCTCGAGATCAACCTTGGCCATCAAACCAGCGACAACCGCCGGTAGCAAGGATTTGATGCTCTCGACATCCACCGCGTCCTTCAGCATCTCAGCCTGTATCCGACGCATTTTTGTTCGTCTGGGCTCCAGAATCTCCTTTACGTACGACTCCAGTTCCGACAGCTCTACATAAGAAGAGCCTTTGAACTGTTCGACACGCATGCTGTCAATCTGTGCTTGTGCCTGAAAGAACTCGGACCTTGCAACGAAAAGTTCTATCAACTTTTCGCGTGTTGCATCATCAAGCCTGTCTGCCAAGTCGCCTGAACCATCAAACAACATCGCCCACCTCTTTTCTGAATGTGCGTAACTTTCAAAGTAAAAGCTAAGTAGATATACTATAGTATAAAACTATACATAATTCAATATCAGAAACAGATTACGGTTCGTAAACTTCGGGCTGATTGTGAACGCTAAGACGCTCATTGTTTACAGGTAACTCACCTACAGGCTTAGGCACTACTGGTGGTTGTGTTGGGTTAGGCTGGTTTGGCTGTGGTCGTGGACCTCTATTTTGGTTTGATTGCTTTTGTGAAGACGAGTCACCATTGATCTCGTTAATCACAGGAATAACAATCGGTGTTCGACGAGTCTCGTCATAAAGAATATGTGTAATTTCATCACGTATTTCTTTTTTGAAAACATCCAGATCAACTCTACGTCCATTGAAACTACGAGAAACCTTTTGTTTAATATACTGACGAATTTTGCCCATAAGCTCTTCACTATCACGTAGATATATAAACCCTCGTGAAATGATGTCTGGGCTAGTGAGTAGACGTCCGCCACGTTGCGATATAGTAAGGACTACCACGAACATACCTTCGTTTGCCATATGTATGCGGTCCTTTAGCACTACTTCGGATACTTCTGCTCCGCTGTCGTCGTACATGATTCCACCAACTTGTATTCGTCCTGCTTTTTTGGCTTTTTTGTTAGAATCGATTTCGATAATATCACCACTGTCAGATACAAATATGTTTGCACGTGGTATGCCACATTCTTGCTCTGCAAGCTCGGCGTTATGCACCAACATATGAAATTCACCGTGAATTGGCATGTAGTATGTTGGGTTAATCGCATTGATTAGTTTGATGTGGTCATCATAATAACCATGTCCACTTAGGTGAAGTGGGCCAATGCCAGTAAGGTGTGTTTTGCCGTTTTGAACAACATCACTACCCTCTCGCATCAAACCATCAACAGTTCGAACAACATATTTTTCGTTACCCGGAATTGGGTTTGAGCTAAAGACAATGACGTCACTGTTTTTGATCTTGATGTGTTTGTGCGAACCACTCGCCATACGGTTTAGCACAGCATTAAATTCACCCTGAGAACCAGTACATATAATAGTTACTTTGCCGTCGGGCATTTTGATGAGGTCTTCCATTTTGACTACAACATCTTTTGGTATTTGAATAACACCAGTTTTAATAGAAAGTTCTAAGTTTTGGATCATGCTGTAGCCGGCAAACGCAACCTTGCGGTCGTGTTTTTTAGCTTCATCGAGCAACAATTGTATACGGTGAATTTGGCTTGAGAAACAACTAATAATAAGTCTGTTGTTTTGGTATTTCTCCATAACTTGACCAAAACTAGCTTGGATATCTTGTTCGCTATGCGTATGAGTACCATCTGATTCACAGTTAGTAGACTCATTCATTAGTAACAAAACACCTTCTTTTGTAGCGATTTCTGTCAGGCGCTCAAGATCGAATTTTTTGCCATCTATTGGTACATCTTCAAATCGCCAGTCACCCGTGTCTATCAACACACCAAGTGGTGTGCGAATAACTACTGCCGCTGAGTCAGGTATAGAGTGGTTCACTCGAACAAGCTCTACGCTAAAATGTTCACCAAGCTGCACACGGTCGTGTGCTTCTGGGTTGAGCTCATGATATTCAGGACTGTAGCCACTGGTTGCTTCGTCCATATTTTTGGCAATCATGCCAAGTGTAAACTTCGTACCGTACACAGGCGCAGGTATGCGGTGTATAAGATGTCGAGTTGCACCAATGTGGTCTAAGTGACCATGCGTAAAGATGTGAGCTTTAATTTTATGTTTATTCTGCTCTAGATATGAAATATCTGGAACAATATAGTTAATACCAGGGTAGTCAGCACCTGGAAATAGAAAGCCCATATCGATAACAACAATTTCGTTGCCATATTCTATAGCCATCATGTTTTTACCAATACCCATTTCGCCGAGACCACCAAGTGGTACAACTCTGAGCTTTTTACCACCTTCAGTATTTTGCTTTTGGCGCTTCGCACCACTAAGACTAAACTGTTGGCCATCGTATCCGTTATAGATAGATTTGTTCACTGGCACATTGATAATGTGCTGTGAAGATTGTTTGTTCACATTGTCACTCATACGTCGGCTGGCACGTTGTACCTCACCACGACGAGTTTGTGTTTTCGCCAGAACAGTATTTTGTTCACGACGTTTCTGGTTATTATTGTTACGTTTTGATAGGTCGTCACCTTGGGGGTTTTGTAATTTTCTTCCGCCCATAATTTATTTTTTCCTTTCATTGGAAATATTATTTGAATTTATTTTCTTTATAATTGCAGGTATTTGGCTGAAATCTTCCAGCAATGTTTCACGCATACCACCGTTATACAGTGCTGCGGCTGGATGATACAAAGGCAAAATAACTACTTTGCGTTTGCCAAATGTCATACGCTTTGGTTGGCCATGGATCGCACTAATTTTGAGATCCGGTAGGAAATATTCCATACTATGACGTCCTAAAGTCACTATAATAAGCGGCTCGATAACATCAATTTGCTGCACTAAATATGGCCAAAAAGCTTTCTTTTCTTCAGGTAGTGGATCGCGGTTATTTGGAGGACGATATTTTACAATGTTTGTAATATATATGTCATCTCGCCCCAACCCTATGCTTGCAAGCATTTCATTTAAGAACTTGCCAGCAGCACCTACAAATGGCAGGCCTTGCTGGTCTTCGTTTTTACCCGGTGCTTCACCGATAAATACAATATCAGCATCTGAGTTTCCGTCACCTAGTACAAGGTTCGTGGCTGTCACAGCCAAATCCGGGCAGACATTGTTTTTTTCTATATCTACTGCAATTTGCTTGAGACGAGCTTGTTTATCTTGAGTCATCCTTATTTTTTGGTGGACCGATTTCCTTAAACGGTTTTGATATACAAGAGAATTACTAAAGTAACTACATAATAGCAAAAATGTGTTTAAAATGCAAGCAACCAGAGCTTTGGTTTAGTAGATATACAGCAAGCACTATCGAGGTTTTTGAGCTACAAATTCAAAAGCATCGTGTCCTTCATCATCTGTAGAAAGTGAAATAAGTTCGAAACCAATTTTTTCGATAGCTTTTAATTCTGCTTTATTGCTGTTTGTAATAAACAACCCTCCAGGCTTTAGCACTCTCATAACTTCCTCGTATATCTTTAATCTATAAGATTCCTCAACCTCATTCAGACTAATATTACCATTCAAAAAATCTTCTATTTCCCTTTCGGCTATATCAAACCGTTTATTAGCTAGATCTATTTCTTCCTGAGTGGGTTCTCTACCTTCTGGATAAAACTCTTTATCGTCTGCCCTGGTTACATAACTCATCATAACAATCCCTAATGAACCGTCTACATACGGCATATCCCTTCCGTCAAAAAATTCATCTATTTGCTGATCGAGTTGGGCTGCTAACTCTATGTCTTCGACGAGAGTTTGGAATGGTACTTTATTAGTAATGACAGGCTTTGACTTTAGGACAACCCCATCCAGATAGAAGAAACCATCATCTGTGGGGCCACCTATTTCTACTATAGGCCCCTCCATCTGAGCAATCACGTCTTTAGCTTCAGCAACCGAAACTCCCCTTACTAGTTCGTATTCATCTAAATTGTCTAAAGGAAAAGTGTACGGATATTTTTGCGCCACTGTATCTATTCCTTCAAGCCTAGAGTTCATTGTAATTTTTATTTTTATCAATCACTAATAGTATAATATCATAATTTACCTATATAATCAACCTATATAAAGCTCCTTGCGTTAAACAAGAAGCAATCTATACCTAATGACACTTTTTATTTGGCGTCTTTTATAGAGAGGCTGAGGCGGCCGCGTTCGTCTACGGCAAGCAGTTTCACTTTTACTTTTTGACCCTCGCTTAGCTCGTCTTCGACTTTTTCTACACGTTGATCAGCAATCTGAGATATGTGCACCATACCGTCGATACCAGGCATAATGTTCACAAATGCACCGAAATCTTTGATTGTGACTACAGTACCTTCGTAAATTGTGCCAACTTCTGGCTCGACAGTGAGAGATTTTATCCATTCCATAGCTTTTTCGATAGAAGCAGTGTCGACAGCAGCAACAGTTACTAAACCGTCGTCTTTGATGTCGATCTCTGCACCAGTTTCACTAGTAATTTTGTTGATCATCTCGCCACCCTTACCGATGATTGCACCGATTTTTTCAGGATTTATCTTTATCTTTTCGATTCTTGGTGCGTATGGGCTGAGCTTATCGCGCGGCTCTGCAATAGTTTCAATCATATGTGCCAAAATTTTAGCTCGGCCAATTTTACCTTTTTCCAAGGCTTCACGAAGCACTTCTACAGGCAATCCATGAACTTTCATGTCCATTTGAAGCGCTGTGATGCCTTTTTCGGTACCAGCAACTTTGAAGTCCATATCGCCGGCAAAATCTTCAGCATCAGCAATATCACTGAGTACATATGGAGTGTCGCCGTCCATCATAAGTCCCATAGCAATGCCAGAAACTGGTTTTTTGATAGGTACACCAGCATCCATCAGTGCCAAGCAACTACTACAAGTTGCCGCCATTGATGTTGAACCGTTTTGAGACATAATTTCCGTAACTGAACGAATAGCATATGGGAATTCTTCAGCACTTGGAAGTACCGGCAAGAGTGCACGTTCCGCCAAGTAGCCGTGACCAATTTCACGTCGGCCAACACCACGCATACGTTGGACTTCACCAACTGTATAGCCAGGTGCATTGTAGTGGTGCATGTAGCTTCGTTCGCCGTCATTTTGCTCCATAGTATCGACTATTTGCGAATATGACAGAGGTGCAAGCGTCACTACATTCAAACCCTGAGTCATACCACGTGTAAATAGTGATGACCCGTGTGCGCGTGGCAAAATACCAATTTCGCTACTAAGTGTACGGATGTCGTCTAGCTTACGACCGTCTGGACGTGTTTGACTGTCTACAATGTGCTTGCGAACATCTTCGTGCAAAGCCTTTGTAAATGCTTCGTCATATTCACGATGTAAATCAACATATTCTTCACCATGCTTCTCTTCCATTTCACTGTGGAAGCTAGCTTTGAGCTCAGTTATGAGGTCATTTCGCTCTGGGTATGGAAGATGTAGGTTTTTGCCTATTTTACCTTCAACCCAAGAATTAACATCTGTTTGAATTTCTTCATTTGGTTTTACTAGTTCGTATGCTAGTTTTTCAGGAGCAATTTTTTCTATTAGTTCTTTTTGCGCTTCAATCGCGGGCTGCATAGCTTTATGCGCCCATTCAAGCGCGTCGCCAATTAGCTCCTCGCTCGCTTCATTTGCACCAGCCTCAACCATTATGATGGCCTTTTCAGTACCAGCGACAACCAAGTCAATTTCACTCTTAGCTATTTCTTCATGAGTTGCAAAAGCTTTAAACTCACCATCAACATACGCGACACGTAGCCCGGCGACAGGACCTTCGAAAGGTGCACCAGTAAGACCAAGTGCGGTTGATGCAGCCATCATACCAATAACGTCTGGGCGAAAAGTTGGATCCATTGAGAGAACTGTTGCAATAGTTTGCACTTCTTGACGATAACCTTTTGGAAATAGTGGGCGTATTGGGCGGTCGATTAAACGACTAATAAGAACAGCTTCGTCACTTGGGCGACCTTCGCGTTTGATAAAACGTGAGCCAGAAATTTTACCGCTTGCATAAAATTTTTCTTCATAGTCGATAGATAATGGAAAATAATCCATACCACTAATTGGCTTGCGCCCAACTTCTGCTGAACCAAGAACCACAGTATCGCCGTAGCTCACAAGTACGCTTCCACTTGTTCGGAAACCAACACGGTTCACTTCTAATTTTAATGTTTTGCCAGCCAGCTCGCGCTCGACTACGACAATATCTTTACCGTACGGGTTGATTGTAGGCATAATGAATAACTCCTTCTCGCACATTTTTTGCGATAAGTAACGGGTGTTGTTCTAGATTTAAATCAACATCCACCACCTACTGCGCTTATGGTGCGTTTATTAACAGGTTAATTGTAGCACAAATTAAATTATTTGCGCAGGCCGAGAGTCGCTACCAACTTGCGGTAACCTTCAAAGTCTTTACGCTCAACATATTTTAGTAGGCGCTTGCGACGTCCTACCATTTGAATAAGTCCACGACGAGCCATGTTATCTTTTTTGTTACCTTGCAAGTGCTCTGTAATTTCTTTAATACGAGCAGTTAGCACGGCAACTTGTGCTTCAGGTGAACCTACGTCGTCTTTGTGAGTCTGTGTAGATTTAATTGCTTTAGATTTGTTGTCTTTAGTAATCATTAGAGTAAGACTATAGCAGATGAGAGTAGTTATTGCAAATAGGGGTGGTACTTCGCTGGAAATGAAACAGCCCGCTCCTAGTATCCATACTAGAAACGGGCTTTTTGCCTTATATCTGCCCTATATAGACGAGCTGATCTTCTTCTTTAGTTCGGAACTAAGAGATGTTTGCGTCTCTGCTTCGACAGCATCAATAACTTCTTGTCGTTGCAGCTGTTTAGCTTCTCTTACCCGATCAGACACCCTACGATTAGATGCAACTTGTCTCTGGGCCACATACAAAAGCAGAGGTGCAAAAAAGACAGAAATTACTGCAACGGTTAGAATACCCATATTCGAACCATTAACATCTTCTTCAAAAAAACCTTGGAAATTGTGGCTTGGAAAGAAAATGCGAATCAGCAGAACATTGATCAAAGCTGTCGCGATGATTAAAAATTCCATCTTCATGAGATTCTTGAGGTAGCCCTGTCCAGGTATGTAGAAGACGTACCTATATATCATCCCCAAAACAAAAAGGGAAAATGCATACGAGAATTCAATACCACCTTGACCTGATGATCCTACCAGAAAGAGTCCTACAAGCCACAAAATCACTGTCGCCAAGATTGGCCACCTTATGATTCTGAGATCCTCAGCAAAAAAACCAATTTTAGACATACACCACCTCTACAATCGATCGTCGTTTACTAGCCTTCCATAAAACAGAAAACTCTAATAGTTACTATAAAATACTTTACTGGTTTATTCAATAACGAAGGTTTGTGAAGCATCTTCAATAGAATACTTGTAGACACTTATACGACGAAGCTCGCTACAATATCCGCCTACTCTAAGTTCATTTCCAATGTCTTGAGCTAAGGCTCGAATATACGTTCCACTACTAACGTTTGTTCGAATTTTAAGTATAGGATATTCATAACTAAGGAGTTGTAGTGAATAAATGGTGACACTTCTTGGTGGAATTTTAACTTCCTTACCCGCACGCGCAAGCTTGTAGGCTCGCTGTCCGTCGACTTTGATTGCGCTAAATGCTGGTGGTGTTTGAGTGATTTCGCCGGTAAATTTCTCAAGCACTTTCTCAATATCTGACTGAATAACTTTTTTATCAGAAGCTGCAACAATCTCACCTTCTGGGTCACCAGTTGAGCTTGTTTTGCCTAAAACTATAGTAGCTTCATATACTTTATCGAGCTTTGAATATTGCTGAGCGTTTTTACACTCTTTCCCAACCACCAAAATCATAAGTCCAGTTGCAAAAGGATCAAGCGTGCCAGTGTGCCCTACTTTCATCTTATGGCCATAATGCTCCGAAAGTTGGCGGCGAACTCTAGCAACTACACCAAAACTGCTCATTCCGGCTGGTTTGTCGATTGAAATTATTCCATCTTCTATCATTAGACCCTATTGTAACTAAAAAACTCATAATCTTTACAAGAGTTTTGTTTTCCCAGGCTTCTAGAAAAACCGAGTGGCAGCTACAGAGACTTTCTGGCTGAGCGAGGACTGTTTGAGCAACAGTTCACTGGGGCGAGTTCCGCAGCTCACCAAAAGTTGAGGTAGCTGGTACGTCGTGTTTTTATAGCGTCTGGTCAGTTTTTTGTTTCGTTTTTTGCTGAGACAAAAAATGAAAGGAGAAATAACAGTTGACGAGTTGAAAACGTTCATGCTAAAGTTTAGGGTGAAACATTGTAAAAAAATAAACACTACTACAAATGGACAAAGATAACGGTTCACCCACTACAAAACAACAGATTTCCGAACGTATAAAGGAAGTCTCTAATATTCTGATTACAGTTAGTAAGAACCCTAGTGTTGATGAGCTTTCTGCTGCGCTCGGCCTTACGCTGATGCTTAACAAGCTAGAAAAACATGCCACAGCAGTCTTTTCTGGCACAATTCCCCCTGCTATTGAGTTCTTGGAGCCCGGTAAGACACTTGAAAATAATGTTGATTCACTGCGAGATTTCATCATTGCTATTGATAAAGAAAAGGCTGATCGCCTACGCTACAAAGTTGAAGGTGATGTGGTGCGCATATTCATCACCCCATACAGGACTAATATTAGCCAAGAAGATCTAGAATTTACCCATGGCGACTTCAACGTCGAGCTGGTGCTTGCCCTCGGTGTAGAGAATCAGGATGTGCTCGACGAAGCAATTGCTGCACACGGCAAAATACTGCACGACGCAACTGTCGCTACAATTAATGCTCAAAATAAAACAAGTACGCTAGGGTCAATCGACTGGCGAGATGAAAAAGCTAGTAGCTTGAGTGAAATGTTAGTCTCACTAGGAGAATCTCTAAAAAATGGCTTGCTGGATGAGCAGATTGCTACTGCTCTACTGACAGGTGTGGTTGCAGCGACAAACCGTTTCTCGAACAACCAAACAAGCAGCAAGTCTATGACGATTGCTGCGCAGCTTATGGCTGCTGGCGCAAACCAACAGCTTATCGCGGCAAAACTCGAAAGCGCAGCAGAGATATCAAGTAGCAAACCAGCCGAACCAGACGGATCTGTTCCGCTCAAAGAAGGTGAATCTGGAAAACTACGTGAAGAAGAAAAAACCGAAAAAGATGGTTCATTAGGACAAATACAGATTGACCACGGAGCTCAACTTCCAGTAGTTGAAGCCTCTTCTATAGAGGAACATGACACTATAAACAAGCAAAATGCCGGAGAAGAAGCCCTCGATGCTGCTCTAGAAAAGCTTGGTAATGTTGCAAACAAAGAGACGCCTGACAATATCCAGGAAGAATTGAAATCAGCCACACCAAAACCGCTCAAGTCACAAAAAAGTCCATTAATAGGAACGAGTAAGCCGACTGGTGTTTGGAGTGATCCAAACCTTGAAGAACCAAGCATGGGTGGAGTTATAAATGCCACAGCACAAGATGTTGCGGATAAGCATCATCATGAAGAAGAAGCAACTCGCAACAAAACTATCCTAAGCCACGACGGAAGTAGCACAGGAACAAAAGGCAAAGATATTGAACCACCAACAATAGATGTGCCTCCTGTTCCGCAAGAAGCACCTCCAACAATTATGGATTTACAGGTAACTTCAAACGAACCAAAAGCACCAAACACGCTGGCAGATATCGAGCAGGGTGTTGGCGCACATCAACAAGATACCGACAGTATGTTACCCCCTGTTCCCCCTCCTCCGTTACCGGATTTCTCAAACTTGCCTCCATTACCTCCAACAGTACCTACTCCACTTGAAACAACCCGCGACCCCGCGCCTAGCACAATACCACCACCAAAAACACCAACAGCTCCGACCGCACCCGGTCAGTTTAAAATTCCTGGACAATAAATATTTTTCGTAACTCTTTACAAAACTCCTCTCAACCGCTATAGTAACTACTTGAAACTTTTAAAAATCTCTATAAATACACCAAGGAGTTAATAGAACAATATGCCAATCATCAAATCTGCTATCAAACGTATGCACCAGAACGCAAAACGACGTGCTCGTAATGTCTCATTAAAAAGCGACATCAAAACAGCTGTAAAAGCATTTCGTGCAAAACCAAGCGCTACTACACTAAGCGCAGCTCAGAGTGAGTACGACAAAGCTGTAAAGAAGAATCTACTTAAGAAAAACACTGCTTCTCGCCGTAAAGCACAGCTCGCAAAAGAAGCTAAAGCTGCGAATGTAAAACTTGGCGCTGCTACTAAAAAAGTAGCTAAACCAGCAGCTAAAAAAGCTCCTGCAAAGAAGGCTACTGTTAAAAAGCCTGCCGCGAAGAAAACTCCGGCTAAAAAATCTTCTACAAAAAAAGCTTAGTTTATCTGTTAGCAAGCTTTATAAGTGCTTGTTCTATCAGTAGCCATGGCTCTGCACCTGAGCGTTTCAATTTATCGTCACATTCGGCAATGATATGTGCAATTTTTTTCATTTGAGCCTGGTCAACTTGACTTGCAAGCCCACTGAGCTTCTGTAGTGGATACGGATGCACTCCAAGATCACTCGCAACCTCGCTTGAACTTTTATCGCTTGAGGCTAGTGTAATCAGCTGAAATATTTGTGACGAAAGCAGACCGAAGAAAAAATAAGGATCTTCACTGATGCTTGCAATGCCAACGAGCTGATGTACTTTCTCTGGCGAGCGGTGAAGACTTGCGTCTATCAAAGCAAAAACATTAGCTTGTGGTGATGCTTCTATATTTTCAGTTATTTTTTGCTCATCTATATCATCAAGCAGAGCCAATTTTTGCAAACCATAATACAACTTCCACTGATCAGTACCCGCTCTTTCAATTATTTTATCGGCAAGTGGAGAGCTAATTTCAGTTTTTATAGTTTTCGCCTGATCAAGTAACCATTTTTTTGCTTCAGCTTCATCTAACTTCTTATATTCATGTGCCTGAGACTGCTTTTGTAATAATTTGAAAGTGCGAGTACGCTTATCTGGAGTCGACTCAATAAGTACAAGTTCACTACTAGAACCGTCCTCACTAATGTAATCAGCTAGTTTTTCCCAAACCTCTTTATTTTTTGAAGCGTCGTATATCACAATTAATCTCTTGCTCGAGAAGAGGCTAATGCCTGAAAGTAAATCAGGCAAATCATTGCTCGAAAGTGTATCACCATCAATTTTTTCAACTGAATAGTTATTATCAAAGTCTTTAACAACCTTTTTAAGTGAGTTTTTTAACTCAAAATCATTATCACCATACAGTAGACTAATCATTTTTAACTACCTGACATTTTGGACAAATATGCGTACCGCGACCAGCTACACGCGTTTTGATAATAGCTGTGCCACACCTTGGGCAAGGTAGGTTTTCTCGACGAAAAACCCGTGCAAAATCAATATAGCTGCCTTTTTTTCCTTCGGCATTCACATAGTTGCGGTCGGTGCTGCCACCTTTTTCTATTGATAATTGTAAAACAGTCACAATCTCAGTATATAGCTTTTTTATACTTGCTATACTGATATTCCCTACTTTCGTTTCAGGGTGTATTTTCGCGCCCCACAGAGCTTCGTCAGCATATATATTACCAATACCAGCCAAAACAGTCTGATCAAGTAGTGCAGCCTTGATAGAGCTGTTTTTTCGTCGCTGTAAACGATCGAATAGTACTGTGCCGGTAAAATCAGCTTCAAGCGGCTCCGGACCCACTCTCTTCATAAAATCAATATTTGGTATTTCGATAGTCGGTAGCAGTTTCATCCAACCAAATTTACGTTGATCGTTAAAAAATAGCTTCGAACTATCGCTGAATGCAATTGTCACTCGAGTTGAGCGATCTGGCAGCTCACCAATCAAACTATCACTAGGGTGTCCTGCCCCAAAACTCTCATCACCCCTATAAACTAGTTGTCCAGTCATTTTTAAATGAGTAACCAAACTATACTCAGTATCTAGATCTATCATCAACACTTTTGCGCGACGGCGTACATCAGTAATATGACTACCGATTAAAAACTGGTTGACGTCAGACGGAGCATTTGGAAAGCCTTTTGGCCAATCGAAACTAATTTCAGTAATTTTTTTACTGATGATTAGGCTTTGCAACCCTCGACGCACTGTCTCAACTTCTGGTAGTTCCGGCATACTACTATTTTAACAGTTTGCTAAGCTCTTTTTTGAGGTCATACAAATTGCCATAGACAATACCGCGCATACTGGCAGCATCGGCACCTGCAATGTTTTCAGGTAGATCATCTATCATAATGCATTCATCGGGCTCTACGCCTAACCTTTCTGCGGCTAGCTCAAAAATTTGTGGGTGAGGTTTTGTGACACCTTCATCGCCACTCTGAATCACCACGTCAAAGACATCGTTCAACAGATAGTCGTCAAACATATTTTGCAGCCAACCACGACCAATGTTACTAATCATAGCTATTTTATATTTGGGTTTTAGGTCTCTCTCAATATATGACACCAGTGGTGAATTTAGACTGTGTTCACTTTCTAGTATATTGTTGATTTTTTCCGCAGTTTCGCCAACAATTTGGCCTGATTTTTGTAAAAATTCATTTTTTTCTATATAGCCGTAGTCCAACTGATAGCTGAGATTGTTTAGCTCTACAGAATGTTGCGGCCAACGTTCCTCTAGTGCACGGTGCGCACCGAGGTACAGTACGCCAAAACAATCGAATATAATGGCCTTAATGTCCTGTGCTGCCATAGCCACCCTCTCCCCGCTCGGTATTGTCTAGGCTATCTACCTCCTGCCACTGAACTTTTTCGTACTTTGAAATAACCAACTGTGCAACACGCATCCCCGGGGTTATAGTAAATGTTTCGTTACTGATATTTACCAATATGACTCCCACCTCGCCCCTAAAATCAGCATCAATTGTACCGACGCCATTTGCTGCGGTTATACCATGCTTAAGACTCAATCCACTTCGTGCACGCACCTGTGCTTCATAGCCCTCGGGCAAAGCGATTGCGATGCCACTTGGTATTACAACCCGTTCTAAGCTCTTTATCTCCACCGACGAATCTATAGCGGCAACCAGATCCATTCCTGCAGCATGTTCTGTAGCATATTCTGGCAATACCGCTTGTTTGTGTATCTTTTTTATATGTATTTTCATGATTAACTTTGAAAACCTATTAGTTCAGTACGTACCCTCATTAAAATATTACCGAGATGATTTTCACCAGTATTGCTGCCTATTGGGCTCACACCCCAATACACATCACCCCAATGATTTCCCTCAACCAACTCTTCGTCGCCTGTTGCAATAAGTCTATCAGCAAGGTCTTCGTTTTTAAAAAACTTTTGTTGTACCGACGCATACATAATACCGAGCTTTGCCACTTCCCAATCTGGACGAACGGTGATGCCGGCTTCAACAAACTCGTGCGCCAATTCCTTAGAAGCAACACCGTCGGCGTGAGCTTTGGTTGTATCTGTTTTCGCCCGAACATTTGCGACTTCATGATGTACATCTGGATCCTCAAATTTTGCTGCCTGATAAGCATGCTCCGCTGTGGGCACCAATATGCCCTGATCGGTCTCTATCCAGTTTTTAAGTGGCTTCATATTACTCAAAAAAAAGTGATCACCTCTAAATGTTTCTATCATACTTCACCCCAGTTTTTTCCAGTACTAACATCTACTTTTAGTTTTACGCCCAAATCTGGATATACATTTTCCATAGTATTTTTCAAAATTTCACCAACTTTTTCTGCATCCTTTTCTAATGTGACAACTAGTATACTGTCGTGTATTTGCAAAAGTTGAAAACCAAGACCGTTTTCGAGCTTTTCCTCGACTTGCAACATTGCCATTTTAGTTAAGTCTGCAGCTGTACCTTGAATTGGCATATTAATAGCCGCTCTTTCGGCAGCTGAACGAACTATAAAATTGCTCGATTTTACATCTGGAGTTGGGCGGCGGCGGCCGAGTAGCGTCTCAACAAAACCTTCATTATGAGCTTTGTCACGTAGGCTATCCATATACCCTTTGAGCTTTGGTCTGAGTTCAAAATACCTATCTATAAATTCTTTTGCTTCACCAAAAGTCATACCCGTCCCAAGTGCAAGCCCATGAGAGCCCTGACCATACAATATACCAAAGTTAACAGCCTTCGCTCGATAACGCATTTCTTTTGTTACCTCGCTCGGCTTCACGCCTGCCACTGCAGCAGCTGTGAGGATGTGAATGTCATCATCGTTATTAAAAGCCTCTATCATAGCTTCGTCACCGCTTAAAACAGCGGCTAGCCGTAGTTCAAACTGGGAATAATCAGCGCTGACAAAAATATAGCCTTTGTCAGTAATAAAACCTTCACGAATCTTACGACCTAGCTCCGTCCGTACAGGAATATTTTGTAAATTTGGATCAATACTTGAAAGTCGTCCGGTTGCGGCTACATCTTGGCGAAAATTTGTATGCAGACGATCGTTTTTATCGGCCAGTTTTGGCAAGGTGTCGACATAAGTATTTTTCAGTTTGCTCAGTTCCCGATGTTTTTCAATCATCTCAATAATCGGGTGCAAGCCTCGTAGCTTCTCTAGTTCTTTTATCCCCGTGGAATAGCCTGTTTTACCTTTTTTAACATTAGTTGTGGGTAGTTGTAATTTCTCGTACAAAACGTCAGCTAGCTGTGAAGGACTCGCAAGATTAAACTCAGATCCAACTGACTCATATGCAGCTTTTTCTATGCTTGCAAGCTCTGTTGCAAGCTGCTTGCTCATCTTCGCGAAAAATGTAGGCTGAATCTTTATACCTTTGTGCTCCATACGTGCCAGCACTGTGATGAGTGGAAAATCAATCTCACGAGCAACCTTTTCAACTCCTGGCAAATTTTTGAGAGCTTCTACTTGCTCATCAAAAATAGTCCATAGAGCTGCAATAGTTTTACTGCCATCGTCGCCCACAAGATCAACCATCGCCAAGTCATCGAGACTCAACACTGCGCGTGAAGCATCTAGTAAAAAACTAGCCTGACGTATATCATGATGAACTTCAGGTAGTACTTGGTCTTCATTTAATAACTTTTTCAGTATAGACTTTGCGTCATACGCGATTATTTTTGATTTTTTCAATAAACTCGACATTTCCTCAACGCATACTATATAACCGATTTCTGAACCTGTTGAAATGATGTATTTGTCTTCTATCGGACTGATGATCACCGTTTCTGCCATGATAATACTTGTTCTGCCTTCGTCGTTTAGAGGCTGAATTTTAGCTGGTTTAATGTCTGTATTTTCACGCTGCTCGCCCTTCATGCCTTCCGGCAAATTCTTGAGTAAACTACGAAATTCAAGCTTTTCTAGCATTTCGCGAAGCTTATTCTTATCCAGTTTATTGATATCTGTCATGCTAGGATCAAATTCCACAGGCGCATCAGTCCATATACGTGCAATCTCTTTACTCATGTAAGCACTGTCTTTGCCGGCAACCAATTTATCGTGAACCCCGCCTGTTATTTCATCGATATGTTCATATATACCATCGAGTGTTTCGTATTTTTGTAGCAATGTTGTCGCTGTCTTTGCGCCCACTCCTGGTACGCCGGGTATGTTGTCTGAACTATCGCCTTGTAGCGATTTAAGATCTAAAAATTGGTTTTGTTTGAGGCCATATTTTTCTTCGAAAGATTTTAGGTTGAATTCTTCTATTTGTGAGAAGCCTTTTTTCAGAGCATACACATGGGTGTCGTCGTCGATAAGCTGTAGCATATCGAGATCAGACGTGATAAGGATTGTTTCTACACCCTTTTTATTAGCATCAATCGATAGCGCGCCCATGATATCGTCGGCTTCGTAATCATCAAATTCATAGAGCGGCCATCCAAAAGCTTCTAATAGTTCGTGCAATATTGGAATTTGTACATAAAAATCAGGTGGCGCAGGTTTACGACCAGCTTTATAGTCTGGGTATATTTCTTTTCGACGACGAATATTGGTTTTTGGTTTGTCCCAAGCGACTGCTACGTAGTCTGGCTTGAGCGACTTGATAGCCTCTAAAGCAAGGGCCGCAAAACCGTACACTCCCCCAGTTGGAGTGCCGTCACGTAGACTAAGACTAGGCATTGCATAGTAACCACGATAAAACACAGATTTTCCGTCAATAACAACCAGTCTCTTCATATAACCTATTATAGACTAAAGACCGAGTTTATCTGCTGCGTAGGTCACAAATGAGCCTACATCAGGATAGTCGTTGGCTAGAAAAATATCCGAATTCTTTTTAACCGAAGTCATATCAAGACTAGAGCTGGCGTCTTGGCTAGGGCGCATCTCCGCTTTTTCTGCTTGTAAGAATTGCTCAAAACTAACAGTGTCTTCGTCTGCCCTACCACGCACAGCTAAATTATCCTGGATTCTTTGATAACGCACTTGCGGGTCTGCATCTATCCATACCATTAGTCCACCAAGCTTGTGCAAAGTTTGGACTTCTTGGGGGTCGCGAAGACTTGCAATAACAACACCTCCTGTCCCTGGCTTAGTCTGACGCCAAAACTCAACCGCTCTTTCTATCAAATAACCGCCGCCGTGTTGCTTACGCCACTGAGTACTTAGCTTTCGCATATTCTCTCGAGTAATAACCATATTTTGATTCTTTAATTCTTCACGCAAAAAATCTGTTACCGATACAAAAAAGTAGCCATATTTCTCTAAACCAATACCCAGTGAGTCTTTACCGCTGCCGTTTGTTCCACTAAGTCCTATAATTGTCGGTTTATTTGAGGTACTCATGTAGTTTTTTGACATCTTTGTGTTTGCGAAGTTTCGCCAAAGCCTTAGCTTCAATTTGACGAATTCTTTCACGAGTCACGCTAAATTCTTGTCCGACTTCCTCTAATGTATGGCTTTTGCCATCATCTAGACCAAATCGCATACGTAGAATTTTTTGTTCGCGTTCGCTTAGGCTGCCGAGAACTTGTTGTACCTGTTCTTTTAGTAATTGGTCGGCGGCGGAATCAACCGGACTAGCCATGTCTTCGTCTTCGATAAAATCACCTAATACCGAGTCTTCCTCTTCGCCGTCGCGCCCTACGCCCGCATCAAGACTATGGATATCTTGTTTGATTTTAATGACATATTCAACTTTTGCTGGCTCCATATCAAGTTCCTTTGCAAGCTCTTCAATCGTTGGCTCGCGGTTTAAATCTTGAGTCATACGACGCTGAGTACGAAGTAATTTATTGATAGTTTCAACCATGTGTACAGGGATACGAATGACACGAGCCTGATCAGCAATTGCGCGTGTAATTGCCTGACGAATCCACCATGTTGCATAAGTAGAAAATTTAAACCCTTTATCAGGGTCAAATTTTTCAACTGCTCGCAGGAGTCCGGTGTTTCCTTCCTGGATAAGGTCTAGGAAATCCAGCCCACGGCCAGAATAGCGTTTCGCAATCGATACAACCAAACGCATGTTTGCTTCGGCCATTTTATCTTTTGCTCGTTTTTCGCCCTTTACAACCCGCTGGGCAAGCGCTAGCTCTTCTTCTGGTGTCAGTAGCGGTATTTTGCCGATTTCGCGCAAGTATAGACGAACCGAATCATCAGAAATATCATCGGCATAACCCGCTTGGGCAAGCGCATCTACTTCCTCTTCTTCCGTCTCTTCTGCTGCTAATTCCTCTGGAGCTGGTTCTTCAAATCCCAATAGATCATTATCTTGTAAAATATCGTCATCGTCCGATGTTGCGACCGGTTTTTTATGTGCCATAGTTAAGACTCCTTTATAATTTCGTTTAGTTCGTTTCTAAGTTTGTTCATCTGTGTTTCATCTCCAAGCGTTTCGGCTTGTCGCAAGGCTTCTATAAGTTGCCGTTTTTTATTTTCACGAGTGTTTTGTTTTACTAGCCTGACAAGTTTTGCAGTTTCATCGTAACGATCAATCTCGTCCCACTGCTTATAACGTTCGTCTGCTCTGAGTAACAATATTTTAACATAGGTTTCCAACTCCTGTAAAGACTGAGGTATGTCGGCACTTAGATTTATATCGGGCATGGTTTTGAGATATTGCAACAATGCTTGTTGTTCACTTGACCCAAAATCATCTGCATGTAGTTCTATCAGTAGACCCCGAACTTTTGGATCAAGAACGGCAATAGAAAGTAGCTTGTCTTGGTTAACATTTTGTCGGGCTGAGATAATTTGGTTGTCAGTGTTGATTTTTTTTAGGACTTTTTGATCTTCGCTAGAGGCGTATTTGTTCAATTTGCTCTTTACAGTCTCTAAGCTAACTCCTGTTTTAGCGGCAATGATGTTGAGGTAGTGTTCTTGTTCAATCGGATCTTGCAATTTTTCAATGATATTCAAACCAGCACTTGAATATTTTCGTTTACCTTCTGCAGTTGAGATACTATACCGTTTTTCATATTCAGAAAGCACCCAGTCGATTACCGGCTTTGCGGCTTCAATCGCTTGTTTCCATAAATCAGGATTTTGTTGCAAAAGTTCATCTGGATCTTTGGCATCTTCAGGAAGGCTGATGATAGTAAGCTCTATGCCAAGTTGCTGACTTATTTCAATCGCCCGCTCAGTAGCTGCCAGCCCTGCTCGGTCGTTATCGAAAGCCAATGATATATTACCAGTAAATCGCTTCACTATCTTTAGATGTTGCTCTGTCAGAGCCGTTCCAGCTGCCGCCACCACATTGAATATACCAGCTTGGTGTGAACTAACAACATCTAAATTACCTTCGACTATAACCGCTCTGTCCTGCTTTCGAATCGTCTCTTTTGCTTGGTGCAGACCAAAAACATGACGAGACTTGTCGTACAAAAGTGTTTGTGGCGTGTTGAGGTATTTTGGAGCTTTTGGATCGTTTGCTATGAGACGTCCCGTAAAGCCGATTACTTCTCCCGAGGCATCTGCCAGAGGTATCATTAGTCGACTTCTAAATAAATCTTTTGATGCACGATTCATCATTCCAGCTTCGCGTATTTCTGTATCTGAAAATCCCTTTTTACTCAGAAAATGTACTATTGAATCTTGTGTATTTGGGGCGTACCCTATCATAAAATCTTGAACAACTTTTTTATTCAAATGACGACTCTTGGTCACATACTCTAGTGCATGTTGGTTTTTTGGAAGTGTCTGCTGATAGTACTTCGTAGCAACAGATAGTAGTTCATAAAGCCTTTTTTTCTTTTTTCCAGTACCCTTGGTGTTGTCTTTGTACATGCTGAGGTCTACCCCCGCCTTGCGAGCCAAGAGATCCATTGCTCCTGGAAAATCGAGCCCCTCAACCTGCATTATAAATGCATATATATCACCACCTTGATTTGATGAAAAGTCATACCATACATGTTTGTCAGGACTCACCATAAAACTAGGTGTTTTTTCGTCTTGAAAAGGACTCAGTCCTTTGAGGCTGCGACCGGCACGTTGCAATCGAACATACTCGCCTACAACATCTTCAATATTGAGGCGTGAGCGTATTTCCTCTTTTGCATCTTGCATATATATAGTATACCATCCTTTACCTCTGTAAATGTTTATGCTTAAATAGATCCTAAGATGGAACCAAACTATGGATACGTAAAAGCCGCACCTCAAACTGGGGGGCCTTTTTCTAGTAAAATGCTATTTATAATTGGGGGGCTAGTGATGGCAATTATTATTGCATCTGTACTACTTCTCAGCTCTGGCGGCACAAACACATCAACCCAATCGCAGCGTTTGATACTGCGAATGAATGATCTACAGGCTATTTTGTCCGACACAGAAACAACTAGACATCTAAAAAATCAGAAGCTTAGTAACCTAGTTGCCAGTTTTAAGCTAACACAGACAACTCATATTAACGACCTGAACACGGTCTTGGCTTCTCAATTACCAGAGAAAATGGATGAAAAAATTATCGCTAGTGAAACCGACACCTCTACAGCAGCAACAATCGAAGAGGGTTATTTAAAAAATCAGCTCGATTATGTGTATGCCGATGTATTAACAAAAAAGATCGCTTCTCTAAGAGCACTGATAGCCGAGTTATATGCTAAGACAAAAGACCAGAAACTCAAGCAAACTCTCGAGAACATTGATAAGAATTTACTCAAAACGAACAAGCAGGTAGAAGCGCTATCAATCGTTAACTAGTTGATAACTGAGCCTAATTAAATCAAACACTTCGTCTTGGCTGAGCTGGCCAGTACAAATAATTGTATTCCAATGCTTTTTATTCAAATGGTAACCTGGAACCACGCTTTCATACTTCTCTCGCAAAGTTATCGCGAGTTGAGGATCGCACTTCAAGCTAATTCGAACTGGATTCGCTTTTTCGCCTACAATAGCGAACATCTTGCCACCACCTGTTTCCTTGTGGCCAATTTTATATACTGCAGCATCTTCTCCAAACGGATAATCTAGCCATGTGTTTGGAAAACTAAGCAAATATTTTTCTAATTCTTTGTGTGTCATACTTTTATCTTGTTCAAATAATATTTCAATTCCATGATTGAACCACGAATATCGCTTAATGCTCTGTGCTCTTCTGGTTTTGAAAATTTTTTACCAAATTTGCCATCAAAAACAACTTTCCAAGCACTGACGTCGAGCATACGGTAGTGTAGTTTTGCGTTTAGCCTATCCCATTCATTAACTATAAATCTGCGATCTTGGTGTATAGAATTTCCAGCAAGTAATACTGGCTTGTCATCATCAAAATGTTTTTCAATAAACTCTAATAGTTCGTTTTCAATAATTCTGCCTGAACGACCTTTTGCAAGATTCTGCTCTATTAGTCCATCTCTAGCTTCGGGATTCGCATCCCAAAATTGCTTCTCGACCGCCATACGACGTTCAACTAATCGTGGACCAACTTTAACAACTGCTTCATACGTAGCTATTTCGTTAAAATCCCAATCAGTCACAATAGCAGCAACTTCCATTATTCTATCTTCTATTGGATCGAGACCTGTCATTTCTAGATCAATCCAAAGAATATTATCGCTTTTACTCATGAGAACAAGTATATAAGACTTAGCATGATTGCGCTACGACTCCTTTTGATGTCGATGCGATGGGTATCGACCGTCTGCGCATGCAGTACAAATATCTTTCGAGCCAATTGCCTCTTTTACTTCATCTGTTGAAATATATTTTAATGAATCTGCCCCTATATATTCACAAATCTCACTTTCACTCATCTTGCTTGCAATTAATTCATCTGGTCGGCCAGTATCCATACCAAAATAACACGGCCATTTATATGGTGGCCACGATATCCTTAGGTGTACTTCCGCCGCACCAGCGTCTTTTAACATTGCAATTAGTGTTTTTGTGGTTGTTCCCCGAACAATAGAATCATCAACGATAACCAGTTTTTTGCCATCAATAATAGCTTCATTGGGACTTAGTTTTGTTAGCACTGCACGCTCTCTATCTGCCTGTGTATTTTTTATAAATGTCCGTGTAACGTATCTATTTTTTACAAGTGCTTGCTCCAATGGAATACCAATTTCTCGTGCGTAGCCGTGAGCAGCCGGTACACCAGAATCTGGGACACCAACAATCATGTCTGCATGAAAGTCATCATTTTCTTTTTTAGCTAACATCTCGCCCATTCTCTCTCTGGCCATTTGAATATTAATACCATCAAGGTCCGTATCGGGACGAGCAAAGTATGCATATTCCATACCACAAATTTTCGGAGTTAATCCAGATGTATTTTCTATACTTTCTACACCCTTTTCATCAATAACCACAATCTCACCCGGTCTAACATCACGTAAAGGGTGGAAGTCGGTAGCAAATAGGGCCGAACTTTCCGAAGCCAAACAATAACCATTGTCATTTTCGCCAATCATCAACGGTCTGAACCCCCTTGGGTCACGCATTCCAACCAAACGATTGCCGTCTGATAATACGAGAGAGTATGCACCATTGACCATTCCATCGGTTACTTTTTTTAAAGCATACACAACATCCAAGCCCCCTTGCATTTCCTCACTAATCATTTCAACTAGTACTTGCGTGTCTGTTTCTCCTGTTGGAAGCCCTGACAACTCATCAATATGTCCATTGTGAGCAAGAACAAGCTGTTTACCAGCAGTAAGAGAATGCAAGGGCTGCAAACCTTCGAAATTATCCTTCGCACCACTAGTACTATAACTATTGTGTCCTATTGCAATTTGACCTTGTGGCAAACCTTCAAGATGCCTACCGTCGGCAAACACGTCGTCCACAAGTCCTAGGTCTTTTTGTATAACAAAATTATTTTCATAGCTGTTGTATATTGCAATTCCAGCACCATCTTGGCCGCGATGCTGCAAGCCGAGCAAGGCTAAATAAGCTGTAGAGCCGAGGGCTTTCGGAGCATCTTGCCAAATCCCGAACACGCCACAAGCTTCTCGTGGCTTATCCCCCACCTCCATAATTAGTCTATTGGAGTATGTCATCTTTTATTATTGTATCACCAAAAAAATAGGCGCGTATAGGCTATGTATATTTCGATGGAGTGAACTGCAACGACAGCGAGTTGATACAGTACCGCTGGTCGGTTGGTGTTGCAAACTTTTCGCCCTCAAACATATGCCCAAGATGTCCACCACAATTCGCACAAGTTACATTCGTTCGTTGCATTCCAAATGAGTCGTCTTTTGTGAATACAACACTGCCTTCTATAGCATCATAAAAACTTGGCCATCCACACTGAGCATCAAATTTTGTTTTGCTTTCAAATAACTGTACACCACATGCAGCGCACATATAGGTGCCCGTATCGAAAACACTGTCATACTCACCCGAAAAAGGTGCTTCAGTCGCTCTTTCGCGAAGGACTTTGTAGCGTTCTGGGTCGAGAATTTTTTTCCATTCCTCGTCAGTCTTCTCCACCCGATGCATTATTTTATCCCTTCTTTTTATCTAACTTATCGAAGCCGAGTAAGTGCACAATAAGGTAAACAACAAGAGCGATAACAATAAAATTCACAAGGTCATTAAGAAACACACCGTAGTGTAAAACAGCTTGTTTCCCACCGGCCTTACCAATTATAAGCTCCAGGCCTTTCAAGCCTTCTGCAGAGCCAAGTATAAAACCAAGCGGCGGCATAACAACATTATCGATTAATGATTTCACTAAAATTGTTACTGCCCCACCTAGAACTAGACCAACCGCCAAGCCGACAACACCTTGAGTTCGTATGAAATCCATAAAACCACTGGCATGCTGGACGCTTTTGCCGGTTACTTTTTTTGCAACTGATTTTTTACGACGCCCTTTGGGTGCATCTAGGCTCACATTGCTGTTTGCAGCCGCTTCAATCGCTATTTTCCCTTTTTCAGCCATAACTTCAATCTCCTGTTTCTATAGATTCATTGTATCAAAAAATTTTCGGGGTGCTGCTAATACTTAACTAGCAACACCCCACATCACAATCCACTACACCGCAGCCAGCTGGTGATGTTTGGCAACAAACTCACCGAATTCTGGAGGAAACGCTGATCCTGGTTCGTATTTGAAATCACTGTGATACACAATCACACCTTCTTCGCCACGAGTTTCGGAAACAGCAACCGGCTTGGGTGTAAATCGCTTGCGAACGAGTTTTTTCTCGTGGATCAAACTATTCACAGCGGCCTGGAGCTTTGTTTTTGAACACTCTGTAGGCTCAAGCCCAAGCCTACTCCTGAGGTATTCGATGAGTTTCGGCATGTTATCGCCGTAAATACCTTTTCGTTCGCGGAACTCTCGCTCTACTACTTTTTTTAGGTCTAGTTCGTCCGACACGAACCACCTCCTTATTGGATTGTGATGTATAGGTACAAGGAACAAAAAATCTACCGTCCGCTGGAGGTAGATTCGCTTCGTTCCCTAGGGTATGTGGAGACGAATCTACCTACGTGATAATCAACACACTAATCGTGTGGAGATCACTCGAGATAATAATTCGTTTACTCACATCTCATATTTTACTCCTGCGTTAGTATGTGTGCAAGTTTACACTCTGCTTGGCGCTTGTATTCCGAGAATTTCAAGACCTGACTTCAATATATCAACGTAGATTGAGACTAATTTGAGACGGTCAGTCTCTTCATCACTGCCTATAACCTGATTTTTTTCATAAAATCGATTAAATTCTTGAGATAATTCATATAAATAGGTACAAATATGATGTGGCGCTAGGTCACGTGTTGCGTGTTCGATTACCTCTGTATATTCGGTTAATTTGCGCACCAACAAACGCTCAGAATCGTTCAAATTATCGCCAATCTCATCGCTCATAGTTTCGGTTGATTTTCCTAGAATAGAGCAGCCGCGAGCATGTGCATATTGCAAATATGGACCAGAGTTACCGACGATACTAACCGCATCATTAATATCAAACACAACATCAGATCCAATTTTCACTTTTAGAAATTGGTAGCGAAGTGCACCTGCTTCGATAGCTTTATTTTCCTCGCCACTACGCTCTTTGATTGCATTCGAGATTTGCTGTAGCAGCCATTCAATTTCAATAACATTACCATCACGTGAACTCATTTTTCCAGTCGTTAGTTTTACCATGCCAGTAGGTATATTTACTGTTACATCTTTTAGCTCTGGTAAACACATCTCTGCTGCTGCAATTACCCCTACTAGAAGTGATTTTTGTTCTTCGCCCGTAATAATATAACTTTTTTGCGGGTGAAAATATTCATTTTTAAGCTGCATCAAACCCAAGTCCCGTGCAGCATACAATCCTCGACCATTACTAGCAACGAATGCGTTATCAAAAGAGCCATACTCGCTACCACGGAATATTAATGCACCGTCACTCTCTTGGAACACTTTTGGAACGTTATCTTTAACAATTTTTACACCGCGGTCATCTGCATCACTCTCGAGAAAACGACCCTGCTCTTCAATTGGCTTGTTACCCAAACGAGCAACTGTCTGATCAATCTGCTCAAAACTCCATGTTTTGCATATATCGTACACTTGCTTGTACAGTGCAGATTTTGGTTGAAATGATTGTTGCGCCAACTCATCAATTTCTATTTTTGCATCCTCGTTTTCTTTAAATGCTTTTGAACCTTCGGCATACATATTAGACATAAACGAATTTCGCTCATTTTCCGGAATGTTTACTAGTTTATTTATGTCTCCATCAACGAATTTTAATAGGCTGTACATACTTTTACCAACATGCAAACCAACGTCACCATGGTAACTTACTCGATATACATGCGCACCGTCCGCCTGCAATAAGTTAGCAATGGTATCCGCTACAATTGCGTTCAATCCGTGGCCAATATGCATTGCCTTAAACGGATTTGGGTTGTTTGTTTCAATCACAACTGTTTGGTTTTCTCTACCTTTTTTGTAATCTAGCGAAACAAGTGATGCCAGCGCCTGATTCGTTAGATATATATTTATAAACCCAGGACCAGCAACTTCAGCCTTTTCAATGCTGTCATTTTCAACTAATTTTTTAACCAAATCATCTGCAATCTCGCGCGGATTTTTACCTAACTTTTTACTTAACTGCAGCGCCACATTTGAGCTAAAGTCACCAAATTGTGCATCTGGTCGAGTAAGCTCAGCTGAAACTTCTAGCTCATAAAGTTCACGTATAGCAATCTCAATTACGGTTTTTATATCATTCATTGAACTTTATTATAACAGAGGTAATAAAAAAGCAGCTCATAAACGAACTGCTCTTTTACCCCACAACCTATCTATTTGAACGTTTGAACAAATATCCAAACAGTTGCAGCGACTAGCACAAAGAAGATTCCCAGTCCGATTGGGCTTCCCCAACTAAACCAACTTCCCCATGCACGCCAATTTTTCTGGCTTTGTAGCCAAACGTCCATATCTTCTTTGTCGTATTTATTTTTAGTCTCTTTATCTTGAGCCATAGTGTATTCTCCTATTGTTCGCTTTACTGTTCGACCTGTCAGTAAATCCGAGATTTGTATTGGCTATTTTGTCCTCACTAGGTATCGCTGCGACAAATCTTCGGTAAAACGCGCGGCTAGCTTGATAATTGACAACCAAATTCACCTATAAATATACTCTTCTTTCGCTATATTTACTAGGGAGAAATGTACAGCTACAGATTTAAGTTGTAAAATAAGTGTATGACAGGTATACGTTGTGTAATTCATGGAAGTTTTTCTAAACATTTTAGTGAGATACAGCGCGTACATACACTTTTTACTCAAGCTGGCATAGAAGTTCTCGCACCTCAGAATTCTGAGCTAGTCGCTCAAACTAACGGCTTTGCCTTATTTGATGATGAAGTTGATCTCGACCCAAGATTAGTTGAATTACAGTACCTTCACAAAATTAAGCAGCTCGGCAATAGTGGCTTCAGCTACTTCGTAAATCCTGATGGCTATATAGGCAAAAGTGCATCATATGAATTAGGTATTGCTCAACTTACAAATACTCACTGCTTTTTCGTTAGTCCTCTAGCTGATCACCCGGCATATATACACAAAAATGCTATATATTCGCCTGAAAATTTAGTCGACTACATAGTACAAAACAACAACTTACCAAGCATGAAAATACATCGCAATGAAAAGAAGATACACGATCTCTGGGAAGATTTGATGGTTCCAGGTTCAGTCGTTGCAGCCGGAGCTATCATCGAGCGTGAAGTGAAAGATAAAAAAGAAATATTACTTGTAAAAACACACAAATGGGGTGATCGCTACTCAATAGTTGGCGGCAAAGTACGCCGAAATGAGCTACTCTCTAGTGCAATGCTACGCGAAGTATATGAGGAAACAGGACTAAAAGGTACAGTTGGTCAACATATCGTTACATTTGATCAGATAAAAAACTCGGGTTATTACAAAAAAGGTGTGCAGCATATTTTCGTAGACAACATCGTAAATGTAACGAGCAAAAAAGTTACTCTTAACGATGAAGCTCAGGAGTATATATGGTCAACCTCTCATGAAGCCTTGCAACATTTAGACATTGAACCAAACGCTCGTAAAACTGTCGAACTCTACACCAATAGTTTTGCTTAGCTTTTTGCAGCTTTTATAAGACCGGCAAAAAGTGGGTGTGGACGATTTGGGCGAGATTTAAATTCTGGATGAGCCTGTGTAGCGACAAAGTATGGATGCTCTTTTGCTTCTATAAACTCCACCAAGCGACCGTCTGGTGACTCACCACTTATAACTAACCCGCCTTTTTGAATATCTTCCTCATATTGACGATTCACCTCATAGCGATGGCGATGTCTTTCAGTAACTTCACTAGCTCCGTATAGACCCGCAACAATAGAACCATCTACTAAGTTGGCATCATAATTTCCAAGCCGCATCGTACCGCCAGTTGCTTGCTTGCCAGCTTGGTCTGGCATGAGGTAAATAACTTGCTTGTCTGAGGCTTCGTCTAACTCTGCGCTTGTTGCACCTTCCACCCCTGCATTTCGTGCAGCTGCAATCACTGCTGCTTGCAGCCCAAGGCAAAGCCCAAGATATGGCTTATTATTCTCTAGCGCCCAACCTGCTGCTGTAATTTTACCCTCTACCCCTCGAGTACCAAAACCACCTGGCACGAGTATGCCGTCATAATTTTTTAGATCATCTGTATTTTCACCGATTTTTTCAGCATCAACCCATGAGATTTCTAAATTGACACTCTGATCCCATGCTGCAATTTTTAGGCTCTCGACAACTGAGTAATACGTGTCTTCGTTGTCCAAATACTTTGCTATGACACCAATCTTTATTGTCTGGTCATATATAGTTGAAGATTTCTTGACTACTGCCTCCCATGTACTCATATCAGGTTTACCGAGAGGAAGCTTCAGCTTAGTTGCTAGCAATTGATCAATATGACTAGCCTCAATTGTTGAGGGCACTTCATAAATAGAGTTAGCATTTGGCAAATTAATAACAGATTCAAGCGGCACGCCACCAAACATACTAACCTTCTTTATAACCGACTCGCCCGTCAAATCGTCGCTACGGGCAACTATGACATCAGGCATAATACCGAAGCTACGAAGGTCTCTCATAGCGTTTTGAGCCGGCTTGGTTTTGAACTCTTTGCTGGCACTTAGGTATGGAATGTATACGACATGAACAAAAGCACAGTTTTCTGGCCCAATTTCAGCTGCAAGTTCACGAATTGCCTCAACAAATGACAGTCCTTCATAGTCCCCAACCGTACCGCCAATTTCAACTATATGAACATCAGAACCTAGTGATGAATTGATAATTTCTTCTTTAATTGCACTGGTAAAGTGCGGCACCATTTGCACTGTTTCACCCAAAAACTTCCCAGCTCGTTCGTTTGCTATCAAGTCTCGCAAGACCCTACCAGCAAGCGTTGCACTTTGCTGTGTTACCTCAATATCCAAAAATCGTTCATAATGACCAAGGTCGAGATCTGTTTCGGCGCCATCAATAGTTACAAAGCATTCACCATGCTCAGCTGGGTTTAAAGTACCAGCGTCAACGTTTAAGTATGGGTCACATTTTTGTACCGAGACATTAAGCCCGCGAGCTTTTAAAACTGCGCCTATGCTTGCAGCTGAAATTCCTTTACCAACACCGGAGAGTACGCCCCCTGTCACAAAAATATATTTACGACTGACATGAGGCTGATTCATGTATATTAATTGTACACTACGACCTGCTGGCTTGCTAGTCATTTTTCATTGTTTCTTTATAACAATTTTGCTATAATGTAAAGTAGAAGTTTTTGTAATACAAGAAATTCGTCAAATTGTGACTCTAGGGTCACACGATCCTTAAGAAGAGGTGTACGCGTGCCAGAGCCAGTTGTAACAATAACCGCCAGTCAGCCGATCTTGGCAGAAGGCGTGAAAGACGTTTTATCACAAACACTGTTTAATGCGTCGGAAATCAGCCTAAACATCGTTCAAGATACGCCTTACACGATCGTTGATACTAACGCAGGAACGGTGGTGATGGTTGACGACCCAAGAATGATGATTCGTGCTTTCAGTGACGACACATTGATGGCAAAAGCTGTCGTGCTGAGCACTAGTGAACTGCTTACCGTCTATGACGCAATTACCAGTCTTCAAGACGGCAATTACTTCATAGATCCAGCGTTCGAGCGTGAAGATCAAAAGGATGTTGAATCTCCTCTGACAAATCGTCAGACCGAGATTTTGCAGCTTTTTGCTGACGGAGTTAACGGGGAAAACATAGCCAAACAGCTAGGTTTGTCGTCGGAGACAATTCGCACTCACACCAAGCGCATCATTGCGATACTCAAAGCAAAAAACCGCACACACGCGGTAGCAATCGCCGTCCATAGTGAGTTGGTTGAACCGCCAAAGCCTTAAGGATCAAACGCCCTATCTCAATCCAGAGATCAGGGCGTTTTTTCTACTAAAAGCCTATAAGTAGTAACCGCTGATGCGAATTGGTGGAACCTCACCTCTTCGTTACCTTCAAAAGCGTCGTCTAGACTGCGAGATAAATAGTAACCTAGTAGCAACATAGCGTGATCGTCGTCAAAGTACTCATTCATATACCGAGTAACATCATGACCACTTTTGGCAAGGTCAATCAAAAACATTGTACTGTCGGCACCTTCAGTGCCTGGATCAGCCCAGCTCCAATCTACTACTTTAACTCCATGATCTGGGTGCCACGCAATATTTGCTTGCCGCGCATCGTGGTGAGACAACACCTGCTTTTTATTTAGCTTTGACAAATTCCGAGCAACTGCACTAGGCTCAACAAACATCATATCGTTAATGAGCCGTGCGAAATAACGCTGGTTTTCGCTACTCAGCTGCGAGCGCCAGTCTGATGCTTTTTTGAGAAGCTTCGGCTTTTTTTCGGCTAAAGCCTGCCAGCCATCTTTTAAGAAAACATCGAGTGCTGGGTGAGAATCTATAAGTTTTTCAGCAATCACAGGTGCGCTTTCTATATTTTCAAAAATACCAAGTACGTCTTCTATGTATTGCTCTTTTTGATCTTCGTCTTGCGGAGCACGCCAATGCCAACCTTTTTCTTCGCTAAGTGATTCGAGCACCAATGCACCTTCTATAACTCCATGAACTCGCGGCACAGTTTGCCCTGCAACTTCTTGGATATGCCTCATATAGGCAGCTTCTTTATCTAGATACTTCAGAGAATTGGCTTCTCTTTTTTTATCGGTGAACTTGCTTGCGTCGTGTGCTTTTACAAAATATTCTGAAGCATCATCGACTATAAAATAGCGATTATACGCCATGTGACCACCGTGAGCAGGACGAGTACTAATTGTCTCGTGATCAAGACCCAAAAACTCCACCAATTCCGGCTTTGGTGCAGGGAGTTGGTGGAGTTTTTCTGTGGTAGGCATACTATTACTTTCTATTTAAAAACGGGATAAGATACTCGCTTATTATGCGCCTATGGCCAGGATGAACGCCATCCGGCAATTGTTCGTCAAGATAGTAGTAATCACCACCTATAGCATCGTCTCCGGCTTTAATCTTGGTAGCGCGGGGGGTTCTAAATAAAACTCCGGTGGTGTGTGTCCAGGCATGGGCTGTTGTACGGCGGTATTCACCGGGTACTGGACCTTCGAAAATAACTACTGGCTCTTCTCCCCTGTACAAATTCCAAAGTGTTTTTTTCATATGTCGGCGTACAGTTCGTTCCAATTTTTTGCCAGCTTCTTCACCGGTTTCACGAACTGCAGTTTGTATGGGAGTTTCATCTCCGTCAACAAAGCCGCCAGAAAAAGCGAGACCACCACCGTCACCACGCTCAATCAACATAAGTCGTGGGCGTTTTTCTTTTGTAACAATAATTGGGTCTGCAGTGTAGTTTGGACCCCAATTGTAGAAAAAGCCTTTGCCAGTCACAACACCAATAGCACTGCTACTAATCATTTCTTTTAAATTTGGGTGTAGAGGACGACCAAGATCATCGACTTCCAGACCGAGCTGAGAAAATGTTTGAATTTCTTCGTCCGTTGGTAGTTCTACTCCACCTGGCTTATCTGAAACATTGCCAGTTTCCCAAGAACCGTCTTTCAAAGTAATATCTGGGTCTAAATAATCGATATTTGGAATATGGAGTCGCGTATCGGGATAACCATTAAAACGAAGGTTGTCTGGACATTCGATTGTATTCATAATTGGTTGTTCTATAGTACTCATGCTGCCCCCTGAATAGCTTGTTTATTTGCGGTAGCTCCTAGTGCAATAGCGACTGCCTGCTGATATTGCTCCACTTTTTCTTGCGGACCAGTATGCTTACCTGCTGCATCACTAAGCTTTACCGTATCTGTATCATTTACTTTTGTTGCTTTCATAACGATATTGAGCGGCTTGAGACCAAGGTCATTCGTAAGAGTTGTTCCCCAACCAAATACTACGTTGATACGACCCTTAAAGTAGTCAGCTAACTGAACAATTGTATCAATATCGAGTCCATCGCTAAAGACAATAGTTTTCTCTAACGGATCAATACCCTTATCTTGATAAAATTCGATAACTCGATCACCAAACTCAATAGGATCTCCAGAGTCATGACGCAGTGCTTTCCATTCTTCGGCTTGTTCAAATGTCATATCTGTAAAGAAAAATTCACTACCAAAAGTATCGGTTAATGCGGTTGAGAGGTCTTCGCCGTAACGATCACGCCAGTCGCGAAGGACTTTATTGTGGCCTTCGAGTGGGTTTTTACCTTCTGCATCGGCAAGCGCAGCATAAACCATAAACACCTCATGAGCAAACGTACCTATCGGATCTACTCCGTGTTCATTAGCGAGCCCAACACAAGATACACCAAGCATATTTTCCGGACATTCGTTGACTAAACGCTCAACAACATGATTGTGCCATCTGTAACTAAAGCGTCGCCTTGTACCGAAGTCTGCAACTTTAATGTCGGGTCGTGATTTGAGTATTTCTATCTTCTCGGTTAGACGTCGATCACCCTCTTCGTAGATCTCCATAATATCAAGACCTTCCTGTGCGATCTTTGTCTCGAAGTATAGTTCGTTCACTTCACTCATCACCACAGTTTCCCAAAAAGTTACCATTGGCCAGTCGCCACTAGCAGTAATCGCGACATCTTCTGTTTCTGGATCAATAGTTACCTCTATTGGAGGTAGTTCTCGGTCTCGTAAGTATTCAAGATATTCAGGGTCAAATAGAGGTTTGTCGTTTTGACCTAAGCGCGTGCCTAGATATTCTATTTCTTCATCGTCAAAACCTGTTTTGTATGCGTTGAGACGATCTTGCAAAACCTCAATATCAACATACTCAGTAAGCTTTTCTTTACCGCGGTTTTTGAAGGTAAATTCTACCTGCTCTTCGGGGTGATTATGAAACTCAACCTGACTCATAGTTGGCTTATAAAAATCTAAGCCATCTGAAAGATTTCGTTTTTTATAACCTGCATCAAAAGTCATTACAATTCTCCTCGTCGAATGCGTCGAATCACTTCATCGGTTGTGGTGAGTATTGCTCCTTTGGCCTTCATTTCCTCGATAGCTTGGTCACCTTTACCTGGCTCGATGTCAACCGCACGCATAGCATCAGTCAGTGCATATACGGCCATTCTATTTTTAGTCTTTTTTTGCATCTCAAGTGCATCAAGCACCGTTGCGCGTACACAATAATCAGTTGCCAGACCACCAATAAATACACTGACATCTCGCACTTCACCGGGTTGCGTAATGATGTCGGCTAGTGTTAGATCTTCATTCTCCTCATCATGCCCATCAAAACCTGAGTAAGCATCTTCGTCGGGTTCTGTACCTTTAATCACTAGACTATCTTCGAGCGCTACTGCAAGTTCTGGGTGAAATTCAGCGCCCTCTGTACCTGCAACGCAGTGCACAGGCCATTGATTCTCACCATCGCCAAAGTGTGATGTTTCAGCCGGATGAAAATCTCGGGTCGCAATTACTCTGCCGCCTTCTTCTCTGACTACTGACGCAAGCCTATTAAGCGGCGCAACCACTTCATCGCCATAATCAACAGGCAATGCTCCACCAGGACAAAAGTCATTTTGTACATCGACGTTTATCTGTACAAGCTTTCTCTCTGTAATATTCATGTTGTTCTCCTTACTTAATGTCTTATATACACTAAGTATAATTGCTAGTTATTGTATTGTCAACACTTTTTTATTTCTTTATTATATTTTAGCATATTTTTTACTTTCTGTAAAGAGTTTTTAAGTCTTTCTTCAGGGGTGCCCTTTACGTTTATATAGTCTACTCCGCTCTCTTTTATGAACTTACTAAATTCTTTACTCATACCATGACGTATGTGCTCACCATCTCTAGTGCCGTCTTGTACAAACGGTATTTCGTCTCCAGTAACAATATAGAGGTCGATTTTGTCTTTTTGCGCAATTTTCTCTACTTTGTCAGAAATTTCTCCCATATAGCGCTTCTCCCACAGCTGAGTTGCTGTAGCGTTCGTGTCACATATAACTAAGCCATTTGATACCTTTGCAAGCTGTTTTTCAATCAGCTGTTGGGTTTTTGCAATGGTTACGAAATCTTCATGCTTCCACTCTTTTTGAGCATACAAAAGCGCCTCACTATACAACCTTCCATATTCGGGTACCCATGGAGCGTGGAGTTCTTTAGCTAAATCTTGGGCTAGCGTTGTAGTCCCAGTAGACTCGGCGCCCACAACCACTACACGCAGAGCAATATCTTGTTTTACGGTAGGGCTTAAGTATTCCCATTTATCTATAAAGTCTTTCCTGATCTCAGTGGCACATATAGGTACATGGGTGCGAGATTTATCTACTTGATGATGTCTAGCACTGAGGTATTTTGCATACATTTCACCATAATCTTCAGAGGTAAATACGATATCTGGCGCATAACCAAGATGCTGTATGGTGTGCTCTGCCCAGGCTTTAGAGTTATCATCGTCGCCAATATCTTGTATCACCTGTACTTTTGCCTCTGGGTGGATCTGCTGCAACCAATGACTCCGAAGAACAGCATTTATAGCATACTCTTCGGAGTCACACACGAGCACATCGAGCGAGTCACAGTTTTTAAGAGCAGTCTCAATGAGGTATGAGTGTCCTAGGTGTGGTGGATAAAATTTTCCTATGACTAGCCCTTTCATGACACACTCCTACTTCTGCTCCTTCATAACAGCTCTCCAGTTGAAGAAGCCAAGAGTCGCTATGACAAGGAAAATGAGGTAAAGCAATGCAATGAACGGCACTTCTTTGTACCAATACAACCCAATTGCAACTACATCGACACCTACCCACAAGACCCAGCTCTCAAGTTTACGCTTCATCATTAGAATGGTTGCTGCAAAGCTTACCACTGTTGTGGTTGCATCAAGTGCCGGTAATGATGCTGGTTCAGGGAAAAGTTGCGGGAGATATATGTGTATATTTGCAAGTGCTACACTCGCAATAACACTCAGTATTATTATTCCTACAAGCCAAGAAACATTCTCTTTGACAGTATTTTTGGTTATTTCTACCTTCTTGTCTGTTTTATTTATGTCTTTAGTAGCCTTCCACATGTACCAGCCCCAGATACTAGTAATGAAATAGTAGATTTGCTCAAATAGATCTGCGTACAGATTGATCTGATAAAACAATATTCCAAATAGCACGACACCGATTAGTGACACTGGCCAGGTTAATATGTTGCGTTTCGCCACTAGCACTACCGACGCTAGGTTAAATATTGTCCCAACGAATTCTATATAACTTATAGGGTAGTTAAGTACCGTAAAGAATATATTGTCGACGCTGAGAAGTTGTAGTAGTTCATTCATTGTAAATCCTTTCGTTATTGTTATTTATACACTAAGTATAATTATTAGTTATTGTATTGTCAACACTTATTTGTTATTATTGTAGGCAACAGAGGAGAAAATATACATGAAAGAAAAAATACTCTCTACTGGAAGCAAGTTACTACCAGCAGTAGCCTACGGGGACGCCGCAGGCTTACCGGTCGAGACTCTCAGCGCTCAAAAGATTGAGGACGACTACGGATACATAGATCAACTTGTCTCCCCTGCTCTTAACCCTTTTTACGAAGGTGCGCCTATTGGTTCGTGGAGTGATGACACACAACTGAGCCTCGCTATGGCTAGAGCTCTTATTAAGAATGGTCGCTTTGACATCGCTACTGTAGCCCAGGAGCATATCGAAGAGCTACAAAGAACACCGTTTGTTCAAGTAGGCAAAGGTGAGCCTGTTCCTCGTGGCTGGGGTCACTCTACAGCAGAAAGTATTCAGAAAATTATGGCAGGAACCAACCCTGAAAAATCCGGTAAAAAAGATGGTGCTGGCAATGGTATTGTGATGAAAATATCACCACTTGTTTTATGGCAGGTTGGTCAAAATACGTCAGATGAACAGAGGTGGAAAGAATATGACCAACTAACAACCATGACACATGATAGCGACGTAGCTAGAGTTTGCAGCAGAGTACATGGAGACGTATTAAAATATTTGTTCGAAAATGGTAATGAAGGACTTACTGAGTATGTACAAGACCAAGTACTATTTCACGAAAAAGAGCTTGACGCTACAAAAGATACTTCAAAAGCACTTGCCTTCCTCTGTAAAATAGATACATTTGATCGAACAACTATTTTAGAAAATACCGACGGAAAAGGTTTTTGGGTACCACAAACACTAGCAATGGCCTATGCAGCATATATAGAAAATGCACCAAATTTTCACAAAACAGTATTTGAAGCTGTCAATTTGGGTGGTGATACCGACAGCAATGCATCAATTGTCGCTACAATGCTCAACTTTAGCTCTCACGGAGTAGATTTACCTCAAGATAGCAATACCTTAAATTCTTTGGAGACATTACACGAAGTGTCGTCACAGTTAGCTCGAGCAGCTATACGATTATAATACTTTGTCGTTAACTAGCTGGCGCAGGCCAACCGTTGCTACTTCATCGATAAGAGTGTCGAAGGTAACGGTTTTCAGGCGAAATCGCGACAAAACATCGGCATGCTCTGCTGCAACTGGGCTAGCATTTGGATCTACAAAGATTTTATGTGCCGTTTCGGGCGCGTGCAGCGGCAATGCTGCGGCTGGGAACACCTTTAGAGATGTACCAACCACGACAAGCTTATCCGCCTCGCTAATTGCAGACTCAGCAAGTTTAAGATGCATTGGCATTTCACCAAACCAAACAATATTTGGTCTATACAGGTAGGTTCCATCTCCTTCAGGGCCAAATCGCTCACCATTTTCAAACGGCACTACGCTACCATCAACAACATTTCTCTTTTCGACTATACTGCCGTGTAGGTGATGGACAGAGGTAGAGCCGGCTGCTTCGTGTAATCCATCGACATTTTGGGTGAAAATATCGACGTCATACACTTCTTCAAGTTCAGCTAATATTTTATGTGCTTCATTTGGCTGTGCCTGAGACATTTCGTCAATTCGATGGTTATAAAAATCACATACTACCTGGGGATTTTTCGCCCAGCCTTCTGGGCTAGCTACCTCAGTTACTTTGTGATCGCCCCACATTCCACCAACACCACGAAAAGTCTGTATACCACTCTCGGCACTCACTCCCGCCCCTGTTAATACTACTAACTTCTCTTTTGTCATACAACTATTTAACCATTTTTCTAATAGTTAGTTATTGTAGAATTTACATTTTCTATTTACAAGACACTGTAGTAAGTGTAATAATAACAATATCAACATGATTATATATTGCATTTTTGAAATAATTGTGAAATAATGTCAAGTTGACTCTCTGCTCGACAAGAACAGAGGTGCAGGTAGCGAGCTCGTAAAAAAAGCATCGCTTGATCCTTAACAATGAGGTGATACACATGACGACACTTGAAGTGACAGCCAACAGGCTGTCCCAGGCAACGTTTTACCTCGATGTGTTTGGAGCTTGCGATGAGGTACCCTCAAAGCAGTTACAACACATCAAAAGCGTTTTTCGTAGACTCGCCAAAATTGTCCATCCGGACCTTTATGGTGATGCAGATGAAAAAAAGCTTGCTTCTTCTGCGTTTACACAACTACAGAAGCTGCTTGAAGACGCTGAAAAAGCGGTAAAAGAAGGTGCCTACGGACAACCGTTGCTCTACGCAAGTGCCAAAACGCGCAAAGGACTCCACTCTCTCATCCACTACGTTGGATCGGGAGATTTGTGTCGGCTGTACGCAACCACCAGCAAGGTGGATGGCGCTGAGCTAGCAACTGTTACGAAAATTGCCAAACAACCCAAGGACAAAGATCTGCTTCAGGTTGAAGCAGGTGTGTTACGTGCATTCCGTGAGGATGGAACTGACCCAAGCTTTCATCCATACGTGCCTGAACTGGTAGATTCGTTTGTCTTCAGCGAAAAAGGGAAACCTCGACGCCAGGCAAACGTCTTGGTCAAGCTTGAAGGATTGCAAAATCTCGAACAGCTACTGACCAATTTTCCAGAAGGGCTTGATCCTCTCCACATGGCATGGATCTGGAGGCGAATACTCTTCGCCCTCGGTTTTGTGCATGAGCAAGGAGTGGTTCACGGTGCTCTGGTACCGAATCACATCATGATTCAACCAGAACAGCACGGTGTTGTGTTGGTGGACTGGTGTTATGCCAGCAAACTTCCTCAGGATGAGGGAGAATTTCCACCAATTAAGGCTGTCGTAGGCGCCTATCGTGACTGGTATCCGGAGGAAGTGCTTGCCAAGCAAGCGCCCAGCTCGGCTACCGACATCGACATGGCGGCACGCTGCATGGTGTACGCAATGGGAGGCAACCCGGTAAAGGGAAACCTGCCAGAACGTGTACCGCGGAGGTTTAGGGCTTTTTTCAAGGGATGTCTCTTGCAAAAACAATCTAAACGACCGCAAAACGCAGTGCAACTTCTCAAGGAATTTGATTGGTTGCTGGAAGATATGGGAAAGCCGTATTTTCCACGTAAGTTCCGACCACTCACCATACCAACCGGTGTGGTGTAACCCCCCTACTACCTAAGGAGAAAACATGGGTGGAGGAAGCTGGAATGTCAACACACACACCCGCACGCTCGCTGCAAATCGAGCTGCTGGTCGTTCGACATTCGACTACACAGACCAATTCCGCGCCGGTAAGGCGACGGAAATCAACAAGCTGGTTGACCCCAAGCAGGTCGCCGGCCCAACCAGTCCTTTTGAGGGCAAGGTCATGCGGGAAGTGGTGATCACAGACGAGCACCCCAATCCCACGCCGATCGCAGTCATCCTGGATGTCACGGGCAGCAACATCAATGCAGCAGTCGCTGCACACGCCAAGCTGCCAGAGCTCCACGGACTACTGCAACGCAAGGGTTACGCCGAAGATCCTCAGATCCTCTTCGGAGCCATCGGCGATGCGTTCACGGACAACTTCCCTCTACAGATGGGACAGTTTGAAAGCGACAACGCCATGGATGACCAGCTGGCAGCCATTGTCCTCGAAGGCAATGGTGGTGGACAGAGACGCGAGACATATGAGCTCGCGGCGTATTTCCTGGCTCGCCACACCACGCTGGAACCGTTCGATCGTGACGGCAAGAAGGGTTACGCCATCTTCATTGGTGACGAAATGCCCTACCCCACGATCAAGAACAACTACAGCTCGTACGGAAGCGGACACACTCTCGAATCGCTGACTGGAGATGTCATCGAAGAAGATCTCTTAACTGCAGAAATCTTCGAAGAACTCCAGGAGCGCTATGAAGTGTTCTTCCTCTTCCAGTCGCAGAGCGGCATGTACACGGAAGGAGAGGTCTTGCCCGCGTGGCGAGAACTCCTCGGTGAACGTGCTCTGGTGCTGGAAGATCCCAGCGCTGTCTGTGAGTTCATCGCCGGCTTGCTCGGCATGAACGAAGCAGGACTGACTGCCGAGGAAGTCGTCGAAGATCTCAAGCAGATCGGAGCCGACTCTGGTGCAACCGAAGCGGCTGGCAAAGCGCTGGCCGCGGTTGGTGGCGGCTCTGCCGTTGCCAAAACAGACGGCACTCTTCCCGAAGTCGACGACGACTCGGGCGGAAGTGAACGGCTGTAACAACGCGGAATCCCAGCGGGCTGACACATTGTCACGCCCGCTGGCGGTTCCGCATTTTTTCTATCCGAACAAGGAGAAATAATGGCTAACCAGGCAGTTGTTGTAACCGATTTGAGCTTTGGTGATGCCAGTAAGGGCTCAACGACTGACTACTTGGTTCGCCAAGCAGATTCAGCCGTTGTTGTTATGCATACTGGCGGCGCACAACGCGCTCACAATGTCATAACTCCCGAAGGTTTGCACCACAAATTCGCTCAATTCGGTAGTGGAAGTCTTGTCGACGGTGTACGAACACACATCGGACCACAGTTCCTGATAAATCCAGTGAGTATGCTGGATGAAGGTAAACACTTGGTTGAAGAACTTGGTGTTGAGAATGTATGGGAACGAGTGACTGTCGACAAAAACGCACTCATCATCACACCTTGGCAAATAGCAGCCAATAAGTTGCGCGAGCTCGCTCGTGGAAGCAACCGACATGGCAGCTGTGGTCGAGGTATTGGGGAAACGCAGGCAGATTGTTTGCGCGATCCCGATGTTGCAGTGCGAGCCGGTGATCTACTTAACCCTCAACTACTCTGGCGCAAGCTTGAGCAAATGAAAGAAATGAAGTACAACCAGCTGCTCGATGAAATCGGCAAGTCAAAGCTCAAAAACTGGGGAATCTTCGACGATTCATCGGTTTTGAGCGGCACTTTCGACCTATATCAAAAGTGGGTCGAGCTTGTAGAAATCGTCGGCAGCAACTACTTGCAACTTCTGAACCTGCAGCACGAGCTAATGGTTTTCGAAGGAGCACAGGGAGTACTGCTCGACGAATGGTTCGGTTTTCACCCCTACACCACCTGGAGTACAACCACCCACGAAAACGCTTTGGCGCTTTTGGATGGCATCGACTTCGACGGTGAAGTGGTGAAACTTGGCATCATGCGTGCCTACACAACACGCCATGGTCCTGGGCCGTTTGTCACAGAAGATGAAAAAATGACAGTTACTACTCCTGATTATCACAATGACACTGGAAAGTGGCAGGGTGGTTTCAGAGTTGGTCATCTTGACCTAGTCGCACATCGCTATGCACTTGATGTATGTGGTGAGACTGATGGTTTAGTTGTCAGCTGTCTTGATCGGCTTGCTGATCAAAATGAATGGAAGTTCTGTCGTGAGTACTGGCTGGATGGTCGGTACGATGACGCACATCAGTACTTCGAGTTCAACTCGAGTGGACTGGTGACGTCAATCAAAGTTGGAATCAAGGACGATCTTGACTACCAAACCCGACTGACCGAACTACTGTCCATGTGTCACCCTGTATACGGTTCGCAGAGTGTTGCGAACTGTTCAGACCCCAAGGAATTTCTTGAGGTCGTGGAAGATCATCTTGGTCTTCCCATAAGAATCGCTTCCTTTGGCCCTACTGCGGCCGACAAACGCACACTCGCGTTTGCATAGGAAGAAAAACAGTCCCCGGTTTCGTAAAGAGACCGGGGACTTTTAAATTCTACTTTTCAGTCAAAACTTCTTGAAAGTGAAGCAAGTTTTTTACTTGTAAATTCATACAGACGCGCAGGACGATGCGCTCCTTCACGGAACATTTCGTCTGTTTCCCTAATTAAGCCTAGACTGAGAAATTTCTTACGGAAATTACGTTTGTCGAGCTCTTTGCCGAGTATTGTTTCGTAAGCTTGTTGCAGCTGTGTCAGTGTAAATTTGCTTGGCAAAAAAGCATACACGGCATTTGTGTATGTAAGTTTTGAGCGCAAGCGATTTCGTGCATACAGTATGATATCTGCATGATCGTATGGAAGCTCGGGTAGTTCATCGACAGGGACAAAGGCAGGTCTTTCGGATGCAGATGCGCTTGGCTTTATATCTCGCCCACAGCCCATATAAGAAACCGATACAGCATGCCCACGAGGATCGCGCGCAACAGTGTCAAAAGTATAGAGTTGCTCAATGTATTTTAGATCTTTATCAATATCTACACCCGCTTTATGAAGCGTAATTCGTTTCAATGCAACTTGGGTTGTCTCTCCTTGAGGGTTGTAGCCACCTGGTACCGCCAGCTCGTCTTTAAATGGCTCCTGCGACCGACGTACTAAAAGAACCTGCAGCTTATCATCAATTATCTGAAAAACTACTGCATCCACAGTCAATGTAGGTGGTTGGTATTCACTCGTGTATTTCATACATTTAGTATAGCACTTAGAGCGCGTCAGGTGGCATTCGCCAGTCACCTTTTGGACTCAAGCTGACTGTTCCTACTTTTGGACCATCTGGCATTGCTTGACGCTTCCATTGATTTGCGTAGAATCTTTTTATAAAAACTGCCAGCCACTTCTTGATTTCAGCCTCGTTATAGCTGTCAGCAAAGCCAACTGTAGCCAAAAACTGTATTTTATCGACTGGAGACATCCAGCGAATGAAATGATATAGGAAAAAATCGTGTAGCTCGTACGGCCCTATGATATCTTCTGTTTTTTGGCTAATACCAGCTTTATTTCCAGTTAGTTCTGGAGATACAGGCGTATCTAAAATATCTTCTAAAATTACCTGAGCTACTTTGTTATTCAACTGCTCACTAGCATGAGCTACAAGTGAACGAACTAGGGTTTTTGGTACACTGGCATTGACGTTATAACCAGACATATGGTCACCGTTATACGTGCACCAGCCGAGTGCAATTTCGCTTAAGTCACCTGTGCCGAGCACAACTCCACCTATTTGATTGGCTTTGTTAAAAAGTATCGCCGTACGAAGACGTGCTTGCACATTTTCATATGCTACATCCTCTTTCTTGCCATCATGGCCAAGAGCATGCAATTGATCTTTTGCAAGCTCACCTATAGGTATGATTTCGTGAGAAATACCAAGTGCAGTTGCTAACTTTTCAGCATTGGTTTGGGTGCGCTTTGAGCTCGCACGACTCGGCATAGTAATAGCATGTATACATTTTTTAGCAGGCTTGCCTAAAAGCTTGGCGGTTCTCACTGCAACAAGCAATGCCAACGTAGAGTCTAGTCCACCAGACAAACCAAGAATGACTCGCTGATGCTTAGTCGGTAGGCTCTCCAGACGCTTCTTTAACCCATGGGCTTGTATGTTTAAAATCGTATCCAATCTTGCCCCGTCTCCTGTTGGAACAAATGGTGCAGGGTTAACATGACCGATAAAATCTTTCTGAATTCTTGCGCCACCACATTCTACAATTTCATACTGATGAGCATTGGCAAAGTTAGTATTTTGCATACGATCTAGTAATAGATGTGCGGTATCAATATCTGCTACTACTAAACGAGGAGCTTCGTCGTCAAATGGCTGTCGCTCTGCAAGCATTCTGCCGCCTTCTGTTATCAAACTGTGGCCACTCATTACAATTTCGGCTGTAGATTCGCTCGCCTCAGCACTAGCATACACATATCCAGCCAGCAAACGTGCAGACGTACTACTGACTAGCTGCCGACGGTAGTCGGCCTTAGACACTATCTCGGGAGAAGCAGAAGGATTACAAATAACGAGCGCACCGTTAAGCGCAAGATTTTGTGATGGTGGGTTTGGCATCCATAAATCTTCACATATCTCTATACCTACTGTAGTATTGGCTATATTAAAGAGTTGTTTTGTACCAAATGGTACTTTTTTGCCACCTACTGCAACCTCCGTATTTTCCCCATTCCAAGTACTGTACCAGCGTTGTTCATAAAATTCCTTGTAATTTGGCATATTTTGCTTCGGTACTAACCCTTTTACTTCTCCGCCTGCAAGTACTGCTGCGCAGTTGTATAGCTGGTTATTCACGCGGAGCGGAAGGCCAACCACCATAGCTGTGTTCTTTTTGCTGGTTTGAGCAGCTAACTGTACTAGGTGGTTCAATGCATTTTGCAAAAGATCATCTCGTTGGACCAAATCACCGAGACTGTAGCCAGTAATACAGAGCTCGGGGAAAACTACCAAAGCAACTTTTTTACTTGTTGCTTCCTTGTATAGATATATAATTTCTTGGACATTTTTTTCACAATCAGCAATAAACACCTTTGGCGTGGCTGTTGCAACTCTTAGAAAGTCATTTCGAGGGTTATATGTGGTTTGGTCTTTCATAATATATTTTCCTTGCATAAAGTAGTTATATACCTTATAGTGTCTAATATACACTAAGTAGAAAGTGAAGTCAATGAAAAAACTAAAGAAAATTATTATTTACGGCGGAGCCTTCAATCCCCCGACAAAGGCGCATCATGCAATATTGGAAGCCCTTGTAGGTATTGCTGAAGAAAATGATAGTGAAATTTGGATTGTACCAAGTGGCGAAAGACCAGATAAAGCAATTGGGATAAGCAATGATATGCGACTTGCACTGTGTGAAGCACTAATAAAAAGTGTTGAAAACCGTGATACTATCATAAAACTGATTGACTTCGAATTACTTGCACAAACAGAGACAAATACTCTTGATTCATCCCTCTATTTGAAAAAAATGTATCCAAACTGCACTTTCGCTTGGGTGTTTGGTTCAGATTCTATAAAAACTATGCGTAAATGGCCGGGAGGTGAACAACTTTTTTCTTCACTCAACATGCTGATTGTGCCTAGGCCTCATTATGAACTCACTTCCCTACCCCCACACGCTAGAATTATTCCTGCTGTAAAAGTATCCCCTGAAAGTTCTACCGAAATACGCGAAAGACTAAAAAAGGGCCATTCAGTCGATCACCTCACTCCAAAACATGTAGCAAAACTACTTGGATCAACATCTTTATATTAAAATCGGTATAATACTCATATATGGAGAGGTGTCCGAGTGGTTGAAGGAGCACGCTTGGAAAGCGTGTATGCGGAGCAATCCGTATCGAGGGTTCGAATCCCTCTCTCTCCGCCAAAAACTATTTGCTAATCTTCCCTGATACGAAAGTGTTCAGGTAATTCACCGCCATTTTTTTCTTTTATTTCCTCTGCTGCTTCAGCTGAAATATGAAACGTTACATCTCCAGGCCCAGAGATAAAGCGATCGTCCCTGCCTAACACCTCTACAGATTCTTGCAAGGACTCGGTAGAGGTATCTATTTCGTCTTCATTTCCACCAGATAATTGTTCAGTCATAATACTTCATATTTTACAGCATATTTTTACTAAAGTGGAGCTAGTTGTCATTTACACTATAGAATTCTCATTGCATAAGAGGCGGCTAACCAGTTATAATAAAATCTACTACATACATAATAAACTGCGAGATATTAAATGACACCGAAAACCCCACCACCGGTGATACAACTAAAAAACCTGCATAAAAACTACGGTTTTGGTGATGCTGTTACAACTGCGCTTGATGGAATGAACTTAACAATCACCAAGGGTGAATTTGTTGCTATTATGGGGCCAAGCGGTTGTGGTAAAACAACATTGCTGAATATCTTGGGCTTATTAGATCAGCCCTCAAATGGTGAGTATGACCTAAACGGCGAGCCTGTTGAATCTATTTCTCAAAGTCGACGTGCGCAGATTCGCCGTGAACAAATCGGCTTTGTATTTCAAAGCTTCAACTTACTTCCTCGCCAAACTGTCATAGAAAATGTTGCATTGCCCCTCATTTACAGTGGTAAAAGCCATACAAAACGCCTACAATTAGCTTCGAAGGCGTTGCGCTTATTTCACCTACAAAACCGCGAATATTACATGCCACATCAACTTTCTGGCGGCCAAATGCAACGTGTAGCAATTGCACGAGCCCTGGTAAATGAGCCATCTATCATCCTGGCGGATGAACCAACTGGAAATCTAGACAGTCGCTCGAGCGAAATTATTATGCAAGAGCTCAGTGAAATTCATCAGCGAGGTAACACTATCATCATGGTGACGCACAACTCTCGTCTAACTTCCTATGCAGATAGAATTATTTATATGCTCGATGGCCGTATTGATACTGACAGCAAAGTAGAGCCGAAAAAGCCCGACCTCACTGCGAAAATTCCACTCAGTGCAAAACGTCGCAAAGTAAGCACTGCTAAGAAAAAATCAGGCACAAAGAAGAAAGCTGCTAAATCCAAGAAAAAGGTGGTGAAGAAATGATTTTTCTCACAAATGCAAAAATTGCCATCGATAGCTTGCGCAGTGCGCGAACTCGCACAAACTTGACTATGCTTGGGATTGTCATTGGGGTTGTTAGTATCACGCTTATATTGTCACTCGGTGAAAGTATCCGACAATCAGGTATAAACCAAGTCAACGAGCTCGGGAATAAACTGATAGTTATTCGTCCAGGCGGATCACAATCTGGAGGCTCTGCACCGTACAGTAATTTTTTAAACCCCAGTCCTATCGCCCCATATGCAACCACGACATTACAAGAAAAAGATATCCAAGCTATCGAAAAACTTTCAAGCGTTCGCTCGGCTTCTCCCTTGATGTTAATAAATGGCAGTATAGATAAAAGTCAACCAGCAACTCAGCAAGCCTCGATACTAGCTACAACTCCTGAATTTGCAAACGCTTTGAAAATCGACACAAGCAATGGCCAGTTTATTGACGAAGAGACAGATGACCAAACAGTGGTTATTGGGCAGCAACTTGCTACAGATCTCTATGGCACCGATCAAATACTAGGCAAAAAAATCAAACTACGAGGTATTGAGCACACCATTATCGGCGTATTGCAAAGAACTAACGGCCCAGTAGGAATTAGCGGCATCGACCTCGACTATGCAGCAATAGTCAGCATAAATGACGGCAAAAAGTTTAACCAAGGCATAGCTCAGCTGCAACAAATATTAGTTGTGCCCGAAAAAACATCTCAGCGTCAGCTCGCAATAAATCAAATTAACAGCACACTAACAAAACAACACAATGGTGAAAAAGACTTCCAAGTTCTAACTGGTGAAGAAGCTGTGGTTGTCTCGAAAAGTTTCTACCAATTCGCCACTACATTAACCGCTATTGTCGCTGGTATATCATTGATTGTTGGTGGTGTCGGTATCATGAATATCATGCTCGTTGGCGTCGCTGAACGAACACGAGAAATCGGTATTCGAAAAAGTTTAGGTGCAAGCAACCGTCATATTCTATTGCAGTTTCTCATTGAAGCGTTAATCATCAGTATTTTAGGTGGGTGTATTGGTATTATTATTGCTATAGCAATTGCACTATTCATAGGATTAATGCTCGGACTTACGCCTGTAATAAGTCTGCAGGTTATGCTGATCTCTTTAAGTCTCTCGGTATGTGTAGGTGTTATATTCGGGATAGGCCCAGCAATTCGTGCGGCACGCAAAAACCCTATAGAAGCTTTACGCGAACAGAGCTAATCAATATTGCTTGCCATTGCACGATCAAGCATATCTAGCAGTTCCTCTTCGTTGTGACGCATCATAACACTTAGTTGATCAAGCCCGACCCTATTTTCAAAGTGCTTAAGCCCTCCAGGGCTAACTAGTCTGTCTTTGTTTGTTTTGTAATCTTTAGGACTATTGGTCACTCTATTTTCTGGAAACCCAACACCAGCATCACTATAATCTCTGACGACCATTTCGTTACTAAAGCTTATTACTTCTCCGTCATTAGAATCTAACATGCATTCGGTATGCAACAAATATTTGTTATCATCCTGTCTAGTTACACCACCAAATTCATCTTTTACTTCACGATATATATCTACTGTTAGTACTTTTTCTTTTGTATCGTGATAAATTGTACCCGTTATTTTCTCATCGTCCCCAGATACTGTTTCAAATTCTGCCTCTTGTTCAATTTCTTCCTCATCATCTACATACATATATTCACCACCTCCATAGTCTTCATCATCTTCATCTAAATGATAGTCGAGTACTGATAGTGCGCGGTGAACAAGCTCGGGAGTTTTTCTCACTTCTTCACTTTGCATTATTTGGGTCTCGCTCATTTGTGAAAGAACTCCGAAAGTTATGGTGCGATCTTTAATATTGTCTTTTTTCTCTATAAAACCCGCCCTACTTAGTACGCGCATAGCCTCGTTATTGTCATTTGCAACATTTGCTATCAAGTTAAAGTTCAGACGTCGCCTAGATACCATAAGTCGAGTGAGTGTAGATATAGCAGTCGAAGCAATTGCATTTTTGCTTGCATTATTTTCTAACCAAAATTGTAGATCAATTTGGCCCTCATAATTTCTTAGCATCAAGCCACCAAGCAAAACTTTCCGCTGCCAAATACCGAGATACATATCACCACCGACTTCTATACTATCCGGTTTTTCGACTGCACTTCTAAGTTGTTTGTGTGTTGGTATTTTTAAGTCACGACAATCTTCAAATCGTTCATGATTGTAAGCAATAGCCTCCGAAAAAGCATGGAGTTCGCTATCGCTCGAAAGCTGACGTAAAGTTACGCCATCTATGGTATTTAGATGCAGTTGCAGTGGCTCTCTGTTGGGCATTCCCCTTTTTATACCATATTAGTTATTCAGGGGCAATAGTAAACTATGCGAGCTCTTGCTTGAGTTTCTCTATCAAATCAACCTGCGTTGGGTCAATGCCATTTAGAATGGCTAAGTATATGCTCACAAAATCAGCCAACACACACCCCCATAACATTTGAGCTATGACGCTTTCGCCTTGGAGCTCAACGGTAATGGCTTTAGGTCTCTGTCCAGAAAGTAGTTGATCAGATATTGCGAAACGCTTCAATACTTGTGGATGTTCGAACCCAGAAATGATATCTAGTACAACAAATGGCTTGTCGACGGGATGCGAGGTCCAACCTATGAATTCGTTATGATTAAACTCTGGTAATTCATTGCAAAATGCTGTATTTTTGGCATTTTCATTGATAGAAATTTTCCATTTATACCCAACTGGCGCCATTCGTGAGCCACTATATATAACTGCAGTTTTTCCTGCACATTTTTCTGCTAATTGTTTTGCATAGTTTTCTTCGGTCGGAACTTCTGGAAGCCACTTCTCTACCCGGTCATCTAGCCAATCAGCAACCGAGGCAATTTCATCGTATTTACCTTGAGTCAGCCCATAAGATTCTAATAAACACACAAGGCCCCTAAGATTGAGACTAACCGCCATACGTGGTTGATAATCACTAGGTAGCTGTACAAATGGGTAGCTATTTTCCTGTGCAATATCAATTAACTGCCCGCCAGCAGAAATAACGGCAATTTTTGCACCCAAGCTTTCGGCTTCTTCGAGGGCTGCTAGGGTTTCTTCGGTATTTCCTGAATAACTGCTAGCAATTACTAGAGTTTTTTCATTTACATACCCAGGTAGATTATATTTGCGAACAACTTCAAAAGGCTGGCTAAGTTTTACCCAGCTCTTCACTAGTCCTGCGGCTAACGCCGACCCCCCCATGCCCGCTACAACAATAGTTTCGGGTACAAAAGATTCTGTTTGTTGATTTTCTATTTTAGCGTTCCATCCAGCCTGTGCAGGCTGTGCAGCAGCCACTCCTAAAGCATCCTTTGGATCTCTCTGTGAAATAACATTTAGATCATCGAGCATCATTTTCCTCCAAAACTACTTGCATCTATAAACAATAATACAGTATACTGGTCCCAAAGCATAAACACATAACATTTGTAAGGGGTGGGCCCAGTGAACATACAACCAGTCAACAATCAACCAGTTAGCGATGATAATGATCTTGCAAAAGTATTATCCGGTGCTGAAGGCGATGCACCAGCAGCTCCTGTAGTAATACCAGATGCTCCAGTTGAAGAAGTTTCAGCTCCTGAAGTAGCACCTGTTGAAGATTCTGCGGCGACACCTAGTCTAAAACCAGGACACGAAGAACTCGAAGGTATTAAAAAAGAAGCATTAGAAGAGCTCAAACCTCTTGTTGATAAACTAAACCTACCTCCGGAAGAAAAATTCGATATTTTACTCCTTATTATTCGCTCTACAGATGACGAAGAATTAGTTAATAAAGCCCATACTACAGCGACTGAAATCGTAGACGAAACACGTAAAGCCCAAGCACTTCTCGACATCATCAAAGAAGTCGACTATTTCGCAAACAAATAATTTTAGTTATTTTTAAATAAGAAAAAACCCGCCATTGCTGACGGGTAGTTCAAAAGATACACATGCACCGAAGGGCGGGAGCTGGTTACAGGGTTTTCACCTAGCAACCAGCTCCCTTCTGTTCATGAAGGCTAGCCCTTCTTGCCCTTGCGCTTTGCAGTCTCCATGCGATCGCGCTGCGACCGTTCGGCCCTACGCGCACGAACCTCCGGCGGCAGCGGCTTGCGGCCTCGGCCACCGTGCTGCTGACGCTCACGACGTTCGACTGCTGCGTCCCACCGGTCCTCGTAACCACGAGCCACGGTGTGGATCGCGTTCAGAAGCGCGTGACGCTCCTCTGACTCGAGTGGAATCTCCACAACGCCGGGGATGTGCTGTGGAACTTCTGTTGCCAGAATGTCCAAAAGCCAACCGTCGAACTTGTCGTAGAACAGCTCGCTGCGAGTCATCAGGCTTGCCTGCGAGCGAGCCAGATCGAGAAGCGGCCAGTAGACCTTCATCATCGCCTGGCGCATCGCGTTCGGCGTACCGATGTCGAGAGCCAAGATGATCCAAGGCTCCGGCTGCTGCTTGTCGATCTTCTCGATCAGCTGGAAGCTGTCTGCGTTCTTGAGGTAGGCCTGAGCCACCTGCTTCATCTCTGCAAACTTGTGCATCGACGGAGGAAAGCCGGGAATGAAAATAGAAATCTTCTTCTTCATTTTGTGCCTTTCTACTAGAGGGTGACTCACATATGGAGTGCTTTACTAACCCTAGGCGTACTATCAACAATTGTCTTGCTAACAGTACGCCAAGGGCTAGAGTATGTATATCTTTTGTAAACGAACACTGTAAACAAATAAATGTTTCAGATTTATATATGCTATCATATTTAATGATATTTGTCAATATAATCATAAGCTCATATTGCTTTTTACTCTAAAAAATGCTAAAATATGTTTATGAATAAGAATGGTTCATTTGAAAAAAACACCTTTAAGCCGGTTAAAAATCTTATAATCGAAGAGTCAGAACCTGTTAATAGCGAAGGAGCTAATATTTCGTTTGCAGGTCATGTAACTGATTACACAGGCACTCACCCCATCGGATATGTTGAGGGTTTTTTTGAACATGATAACTACGCAGATATAAGTGATATTTATGTATATCCAGAGTGGCGAGATAATAAATTTAGCACCAAACTATTCCAACACTTCATAAAGAAGGGTTTGGAGGCAAATGTAGAGACAATGTCACTCTCGGCTGCAAATGAACGTACTGCACATCTTATGGGCACAATACCCGGAGTAAAAGAGTTTACTTTTACTGGAGACCGGGCAGAGCCGCTAGATTTTACGATCGAGGAGGCAATAAAGTTTCTTGAGGAAGCAAGAATAAGACAAGGCCTGACCGAAGGAGATGAAGTAACCGAAGCTCTCAAGACTATAGTAAGAATAACAGCTCATATGAGATAAAAAGCTCCGAAAATCGGAGCTTTTTACATGTATGAATATGTTCTTACATCATCCCCATGCCGCCAGGCATGCCCATTCCACCACCACCAGGCATTGCTGACTCGTCAGCAGGAATATCAACAACCAAAGCACCCATAGTGATAGCTGTGCCTGCTATAGAAACAGCGTTAGAAATAGCTTGGCGCGTCACAGCAACTGGGTCAACAACACCGGCAGTTTTTACATCTATCAATCCTTTGCTCGGTTTGTTTACATCTATACCCTGACCTGCTTTTGCAGACTCTACTTGAGCAAGCAAAGCGTCGGCATTTAGGCCGGCATTTGCAACAATCTGTCGAAACGGCTGGCTCAAAGCGTCTTTGAGGATACCTTTTCCGGCACTAATCGAATCAGAACCGCTAATTTTTATACTTTTAGCAATATTTATAAGCGTTACCCCGCCACCAGGCACAATACCTTCGGCAAGTGCTGCCTTTGTAGCCGCAACAGCGTCATCCACACGGAATTTCTTCTCTTCTATCTCTGTTTCGCTGCCACCACCGACTTTTATGACTGCCACCTTGCCTGCAAGTGCTGCGGCGCGTTTTTCAAGCTGTTCACGATCGTATTCGCTAGATGCACTTTTCGCCTGAGTTTGAATGTGTAAAATACGGTTTTTTACATCGGCAACTGTACCAGAACCCTCTACAATAGTCGTTTCATCTTTGCCCGCTATTACTTTGCGTGCGCTGCCGATAACGTCCAGCTCGACATTTTCAAAACTCATACCTTGGTCTTCGGAAATAACTGTAGCACCGGTTAAAACTGCAATATCATTCAGCACATCTTTGCGTCGATCGCCAAAGGCCGGAGCTTTGACGGCTACGGTGTTAAACGTCCCTTTTAAGCGGTTTAATATAAGTACACCAAGTGCTTCGCCTTCAATATCATCTGCAATCAGTACGACATCTTTTTTGCCAGCTTGGGCCAACTTTTCCAAAATTGGCAAAAATTCCTGAACGCTGGAGATTTTCTTGTCTGTTATGACAATTGCTGGGTTTTTATAGACAGCTTCCATTCGATTGTTATCTGTCACCATATATGGGCTGATGTAACCTTTGTCGAAGGTAAAGCCTTCAACTACCTCAGATTCCATTTCAAGTCCCTGGCCTTCTTCGACGGTCACAACACCGTTCGCACCGACTTTTTCCATAACATCTGCGATAAGTTTACCTATCGCGGCATCACCAGCTGAAATAGTTGCAACTTCGGCAATGCGTCCTTTTTTACCTTCTACACTCTCGGATAGTTTAGCTAATGCCGATAACACCTCTGCACCTGCAGCTTCAACACCTTTACGAAGTTCCATTGGGTTATGACCAGCAGCAATCAAGCGATTTGCTTCGTTTAAAATATTGTAAGTCAGCACAGTAACAGTAGTCGTGCCATCACCTGCCGCTTTGTTCATTTTGCTCGCAGCTTGTTTGATTAATTCTGCACCAACTTTGTAGCCTAAAGTTTCGTCATCGTTATCTACCAGTTCAATACTTTCAGCAACCGTAACACCATCATGAGTTACCGTAGGACCGCCGTAGGCCTTACTGATCACTACATTGCGCCCTTTTGGCCCCATAGTGACTTTTACTGCGTTGTAGAGCGCCTCAGCTCCACCGAGTACTCGAGCTCGAGCGTCGTCATCATAAAATACTTTTTTTGCCATAAATCCTTCTCCTTATATTTCAGTAAGCGCTTGGCTGTTCATTTTGAACGATTCCGCAGGAGCGTAGCTCCGAGGACTAGTGAAAAATGACACAGTCAAAGAGCGTTTAATTACAATGTTGCTAGAACATCCTCTTCTTTTACTATCAAATATTCTGTACCATCAATCTTTATCTCCGTTGTGCTGTATTCTTTGTACAATATACGGTCACCTTTTTTAAGTGTTTTCACTTCTGCACCAACAGCTTCAATTTTTGCCACAACTGGTTTTTCTTTTGCTGCCTCTGGTAAATAAATCCCACTAGCTGTTTTACTAGCTGCAACTTCTCGCACTGCAACAACTCTGTCACCTAGCGGTTTTATAGGACTACTCATACAGTCATTTTCCTCCGAATTATCCTTATATTTCTATTGAATACCTCTATTGTAATAAAATAATCTAGCACTTGCAAGTATAGAGTGCTAATAGTTATTGTTCTAGTATAGACATATTTATAAGTTATATGTTATAATATGTAGTCCAATGAATGTTTTAGAAAGAGAAGTTGAAGCAATTGTAAGCTCCCTGCCACAACAGGGAGACATTGTTTCATATCGTACAAAATCCAACCAAGACCCAACCCCTGTTGAATTCGAAGAAGGCAAGCTACGTGTTGATACTTCTCGACCGCTTGGTCAAACTGCTTGTAAAATCGAAGGGCTAACCATCACCCCTGAAGATGAAGCCGGTGAGTCGTATGTTGCCCACTTAACCTACAATGCCGCACTGAACTGTCTATCTGTTGGAGAAGTTACTATATACCTCTCTACGAACGAATCTACTTCTTAGTTTTTGGTTTTACACCAATTGCCTGCCTGTATTTATCTGTAGACATACCACCAATGCGGTAAATTCTCTCTATCATCCCCTGCTTTCCTCTTTGAGAAGCTGGTCGATACAGCACTTCTTTTGCTAGTAGTGCTTTGGATAATTTTTTGATATCAGATCGCAGCATATCTGTTTTGGCGTCTTTTTTTCTTTCGCCAGTTTTACGGTCGCGATATGTGGTGCTCAGAACTGCCGCACCTAGCTTGTGTCGCCAGTTTAAATCGGAGTTTTCGTACCACGTTTCGTTAACGTCACCTACACCTCGTCCGGCTTCAGTGTCTGCATCATACCAAACTGGCACCCAGCCCTTACTACTTTTTGTAGTTTTTGCTGATTTGCCGGTGCCCCAGTGAGCTGTAGTAACTGTTATTTCCGGTAGAGCAGCAGATAGTAGTTGTTGGGCGATATTAAGGGTCGCTCCACTAGATTTAACCTCGTCTACCACCAGTAAATGAAACGGCTTATCGGCGCTATCATCAGAACCAATTAGCGGCATATTCCATACTTCATCTTCAAAGTTTTCAGGTGTTAATAGGACCTCCGCACCATTTTCATCTATTCGTTTTGTTTGCACGAATAGACCGCGTATATTTCCGAGCTGCTTTTTAACCGAGTTGTTATCACTACCTATTTTGTTAATTTGGAATTGATATGTCGAATCAGCGTCTATTTCATTGTCTTTTAGCCCAGAACGACGAAGCCACGGCAGGCGGTCAATATTTAAAAATAAGTCCTTTGGTCGCCCAGGTATGTTGCCGTTTGGCTCCTTCGTGACTAGTTGTGACCACAGTTCTTTTACCATCCACGAAACCGGGCGCGCTGACTTGTCTAACCAAAGCACAGCATCTGGCTTCGTCAAACCTTCAACTTCACTAGCAGAGGTTTTTGCAAATTCAACCGCGCCTTCTGCAATTAGTTTTTCCTTGTCTACAGATAGTACAGAACCTTCTGCAGGGAGAGAACCATCGAGCCTACCAATTATATAATCAGTATTCTTCACATACTCTTCTAACATGCGTTCACCGTCCAACTGATCTGTTGGGGTTTTTAGTAGTTCGTAGTGTGTTTTCTCTGGGCTAGCCATAAATTATTTGTCTATTTTTTGGTGTAATACTATATATTATATTAGCATACTTTTTACATTTTTTCAAGTTTAAGTGATGGTTAAAAATATTAAAAACTGTACAAACAAAATAACACCCTATTTCTAAGGTGTTATTTTATTGTAGTAACCAGTTGTATTATCGTTTAACGAATACTACGATAGATGCGCCAGCTGGAGCTGTTTCACCGCTAGGTAGAGTTGTGATAACTTCACCGCCTAGAGCCGTTGCAATTTCTTGGGCTTTTTCAGCACTGTTGCCACTAACATCTAGAACCTGTGTTTGAGTATAGCTCTTTTTAGCTTTGCCTTCACCCACTGTGACACCACTAACGGTTGCGACTTTGGTTGCAGCATCTTTTGAGCTACCGTTTGAGCTAGCTAGTACTGTGACACCTTTTGAAGTCTCGTTGTCAGATGTAACTGCGATTGGACCACTGTTGATGACGATGTTTTCACCTTCACGGTAAATAACTGCCTTGCGTGCTTCGGTAAAGATCAATACTTTGTCGCCATTTTTCGCACCGTTAAAGAACGGTTGGTCTTTTAGCTTTGTAATGTCTTTGATCGTTGCCACTGTTGGCTTTTCATCAGGTAGCTGCATTAGTTTTGCAACTTTCTCTTTCAGTGCTTTTGCCTCGTCCTCGGCTACTTGTTTTGCGCCTTCGGTTGTCTTTAGCTTTTGAGTTTCGCTGTACTGATATGTCGCAAATCCAATACTAGCGATTGCTACTACCAATGCCAAAATTACAATTATTCTACTAGATAATAAAGTTTTATTAGTTTCTGCCACTTTTTCCCTCCTCGCGGTTTTAAACTAGGTTCAATTATATCAAACCTGACCTACCAAAACTAGTGGTTATTTATTCTTTTTCAACTGCGAACCACTGTACGTCTAGCGGTTCGGTTATAGGCTCGGATAGCTTGATGATAAAGCCATTGGCAGTTCTGGTTTGCGCCACAACCCGTACATCAGGGTTCTCGGTACTGACAAAGACATTTGGTTTACCAGCTAGAGGTTTGACAAACAGTACCTGTACCTCTGTCTGACCTGGCTGCACTGTAACTGTACCGGTGTTATTTGATACCACTACTCTGCCGTTAGCGTTCAAAGTGCCATCGACATTCACGTTCGCCTTGAATAGTGCGTCAGCCGAGAACTCGACTTGGTTCCTGAACTCTACATCAGCGATGAATACCGCTTTTTTACTGCTGGCATCGCCTAACATTTCAGTAGTCAGTACGTCCTTGTACTGTTTCAAATCAGCCACATCAGTTTCTAGGTCCTGAATCCTAGTTAGTAATGCGTCATTGCTGTTGTCTTCTGCTGCTGGTTCATTTGTTTCAGGTGCTACAGCGGTTGTATCTAGACCTTCATCCCCAGTAATGCCACCAGGCGCTATTGATGCAGGAGGGTCATCTGACCAAACACGCATATAATCAACGTCTAGGTTTCGGCTAGTTGTACTGGTAACGTTGTTGGCTACAGTGAATCCCATTGCCGCTGTCGGAGCAGCCGTCGTATGTGTCGCCACCAAAGTACCATCTACATAGAAACGGACTGCTGCGTTGCCGTTATCCATCTCTATTCTCATCCTGTGCCAGGCATTTGTTGTACCAACATTGGTGTTAACTTGCTCGGTACCACTAGCCGTTCTAGTAACCGTTTCCCATGACGTGCCTGCAGCAGTTTTTCGGAAGAATGCTTCGTTCGCAGAGTTGTTCGTATCTGCGGTAATAGCAGTACTGGCGGCCATATCAGTAAAGCCAATTAGGTTTCGGTGGTCAGTGTTGTTATCACTCATTACACGAGCTTCAAAGACTGGGTTTAGTGAACGTTCTGTTGTGGACGCACCACCAGAGCCAAAGTACGTGGTTGCGTTAGCAGCAGGAGTTGCCTGGCTAAATCGACAAACACCAGATACACCACTGGTTACAGCTTGTGCTAACCTACCGGTCGTAGCGCTACCACTATAAGCTGCGCCGTATACACCAGTTGCAGTAGTTGCGGCGTTCTTTGTACCTTCGCTAGTCAAACAGTCAGTCCATATCTGGTTCCAGCTAGTGTTTATACGACCAAACACATACAACTGATCACGCGCTAGGCTGTCAGGGTTGTTTGCCTCACCTTCACCTACTATCAACTGAGCCTGGTTAAAGCCTTGGGTGTTATCATTTTTCACACGTAACAATTTAGCTGCAGCAGGACCGGTAATCTCGAATGCTGTACCTGTTGTTAGTGCGCTAGCGTTGATCTGATAGACAGTACCTGTAGTAGTTGCATCATCAATTTTCACGCCGACACCTGTATGTGCGCCTGTAAAGTTGTAGCGAATACCACCGTTGCTAAATGCACCTGTTGAGGCTGATGTGACAGAGAACAAGTTGCCCGTCAGGCCAGTTGCTGTGCTAGCAATCGCCAAACCGTTACCAGATGTTAGTGAGTTAGCATTGATCTTCATTACTGTGCCAGTTGTTGTTACATCGTCAATTTGGACTCCGTTACCAGTATGTGCACCGGTAAAGTTAAACCTCACACCGCCGTTTGCAAATGCGCCGGTCGAGGCTGATGCAACAGACAACAAATTACCTGTCGTAGCTGTATTTGTGCTCGACACAGCTAGCCCATTGCCTGATGTCAATGAATTAGCAGTTAGCTGGAATGCGGTTCCAGTAGTTACAGCTGAGCCTTGTACTATATCACCGCCAAATCCTACGCTAGAGTTGAACTGAGCAGCTCCACCAACAGTCAAACCGCCTTGTATATCAACATTATTACCAAACGCCACATCACCAGATGCTGAAAGTGTGTTGATTTCTAGTCCACCTGCCTGCAACTGCTGTATATATGAGCCGCCTAAATCGAATGTTTCGACTTGGGTAATAGAAGTCAGGTCGACACTAGTTACATATGCATAGCGACCTTGTACTTTTATAGTACGAGGGACAATCCCGCTACTTGAAACTGTACCTATTGAGGTAGGACTAGCAGGATTTGAAATGTCTATAGCTTGGACGTAAGCAGCTGTCCTACTAACCACATAGGCTGTCTTGCCCATAATTTGCACCTCTGCTGGAGCTCCGCCAGTACTCACAGTACCTACTACAGTAGGGCTGGATGGATTATATATATCTATAACTTGCAAACTATTTCCTGTGTAGTTTGTTACATATGCATAACGACCTTGCACCTTCACTGATACAGGGGCGTTATTAGTACTCACACCGCTACCTACTACGCTAGGGTTAGTAGGATTTGAAATATCAACTATCTGAAGGGTATGGCCTGTATAGCTTGTCACGTAGGCATATCTACCCTGTACATATACACCGACGGCACCTGTTATAGACTCTGTACTGACCGATACAGGCGCTAAAGGGTTAGATACATCAAAAATCTCTAGCAAATTACCTGCTCTTTGTGTCACGTAGGCATATCTACCCTGTACATATACGCCTAATGGATCTGCACCTGTGGTTGCTACAGTTGCGACAGCACTAGGACTATTTGGATTTGAGATATCGAATATCTGTAAGCTATCACCACCTAGTGTTGTGACGTAAGCATATTTACCAGCTACATAAATAGAGGTAGGGTTGGCATCTGTGGTTACTTCGTTTAGATATGTTGGGCTAGATGGGTTAGATACATCGTATACCTCGAGGGCCCAGCTATTATAGTCAACTACATACAGGTGGTTGTCTTGTATTGCCGAGCTGTATGCAGTTGAGCCAGATATACCTTGAGTAGTGCCTGTAGCAGCAGTCGGCAGATTACCAGATACATATAGTTGACTAGTCGGCGTACCACCGCTACCAATATTGACACGCTTGTTAGTAGTATCGACACCTAGAACATTCGTACCTCCAGATGTCTGGACTTGGAATGCAGAGGTTGAATCTGCAGTATTTTTGAATGTATAACTAGGTGAAGTGAAGTTCATACCAACTGTCGATGCCAAACTGCCATCACTGAGTGTCGTTGTGCCAGCTCCAGCCACTACGCCACCTAAGAAATAACCCTGGAAGAATCGGTTACTAGCAGTTGTATAATCACTATCCGTTGCACCGATATTTTGGATGTTGTATTTGGTCACAGTACGAGCAGTTTCGAATGTCACTGCTGGGCTAACTGTCAGGCTAGCGGTACCACCACCTGCAGTGACGCGGGTGTAGTAATCTTGACCAGCATTGTCTATCAATATGACATCACCGTTGGTGAATGCGCTACCAGTTAATGTTACGGTGCTTGTATTTGTACCAGTTCCCGATGTTGTGGCAGTTGTACCAGTAGCTGATGCATTTGCAATCAATGAGCCTTTAGCTGTAATTGTATCTGTTGTTGCGTCGCCCAGTACAGTACTGCCATCTACTTGTAGGGCGCTGTTTGTGATTATGTTACCTGTAAATGTCTTTGCACCGGCGAATGTTTGTGTGCCAGTTGTGACCATGCCTGGGTTGGTGCCATCAGCCGGACCAAATGTAATCGTACTACCAGATATACTGGCGCCATTTGTTTGTGATGACCCGCTAAATGCGCCAACGGTTGTCACACCCGAACCGCCAGCACCACAACTTAGATCTGTCGTATTACATAGTATTTTGTATGCGCCACCTTCATATATCTTGAACTTGCCTACCTGCGAGTCATATACAATACCACCATTAACACCAGTTGGTAGGTTGGCTGTGCTGGCAGAATCTACAATCAACAGTGATGTGTTGGCAGATGAAGTGTCATCGGCATCACCAAATGTAATCCTATTGTTTACACCATCAGCATATATCATGCTGCCACCAACCGAGTTTTGAACAATGAAATCATCAAACGCAGCAGCAAAATAACCTCCACCAGCCGTATCAATGTCTAAGACTGCAGTTGAGCTAGTATTGATTACTTGGAACTTGGCATCTATACCACCCTCTCCGACATAAACTAGTTTGTTACCAGCTGAAGTAGAGACTGTTAGTATATTGGCATTTGTGTTGTCTTGCACACTAAATGCGGTTGCTGAGTTGCTGGTTGGCTTGACTGTGGTCGCGCTTGTGAATGTCTTAGCCCCCGCCAGTGTTTGCGTACCAGTAGTCACCATACCTGGATTTGTGCCATCAGCTGGGCCAAAGGTGATTGTGCTGCCAGATATTGATGCACCATTGGCAATTGACGAACCGCTAAATGCGCCTACTGTGGTTACACCTGTATCAGTATCGACATCCGCCGTACACACAAAAGCCGTGCCGTTCCATTGCAGCTTGTCAGTTCCCGCACAAGTCGGTGCGCTGATAGATACTGTTGGACTCCAGCCTTCACCGGCAGATCCAGTGATTGCTATACCATTACCAGCGGTATTACCAGCGACATAATCGCCCGTAGTGTCGGTACCGAGTGCAACTGAGTTCGCAGCGATAGTCAAAGCAGTTGCCCCGCTAGCGTCGAGTGTACCAGTGACATCGCCCGTGAATGTATCACCAGACAATGAAACTGTACCAGAGCGGTCAGGGAAAGTTACGGTTCGGGCTAATGTTGGATCTGTGATTGCAAATGTTGTATACACTCCGTCGTTGGTAGAGCCTTCAAACACCAGCGGACTGGCGCCACGAACTTCACCGGTGAATGTGATGGCGTCGCTAGCTGCGTTGCCCAGCACAGTGTTGCCGTCTACTTGTAGATCTCCCGCACTCGTAATATTACCCGAACTTGTTGTTGAGATATTACCAGTGGTAGTAATATTGTCACCGGAATTAAGAGGTTGCAATGTGGTACCTGTGCGACTCCACCAGCCTTGAATGCCAGATGTAGCTGTGCTGGTAATGTTACCCGAACATGTCAGACTGCCTACTGTTCCATTAATTGTACAACCAGTAGATCCAGAACCACCAGCTAGGTTAATACCGCTAGCACCAACTGCGTCACCTATATTTAGCTCTGTAACGTCAGTCTGAAGGAAGTTAAAGGTACCAGCAGTAGAGGTAATTTCTCCGCCATTTACAGCTAGGCCATTGCTTACCGTAACCGCACCACCAGCACTAATACCAAACTGCAATGCTCCCGCGCTATCTTGAACTTGGAAGGTCAAATCATTAGTACCTGCATATCCGTTTGCTGTAATTATTAAGTTTTGGTTTATCGGAGCGTTAAAGTATACTTGGCCCATATTGTACGCACTCAACGAGGGTGAAGCCTGTAGCTGCGCAGCATCATAATCTACAGTTCTGGTTGTACCATCGCTTTGTTTTATGTATATACTCGAGTTACTAATGCTTGCTCCTGTTGTAAATGAACAGCTTACTCGGCGCCAATCAGTATCTATGGTATCTCCTGATAGAACACAATCATCTACATCTGAGCCAAATAAATCTTGGTGACCTATTATGAGATCATTCGTAGCACCCCAAGATGTTTTCGCATACACAGAAAACGTATAGTCGGTATTTGGACTCAGAGTAACTGAATAGTAGGCGCCTTCATCTACGGCATCCATGCTGACAGACATGTACGATATACCTGTTACAGATCCACCGCCCGAGCCAGAACTAACAATTCCCCCGCTCTTTGAAGCCCAACCAGTAGAACCCGACTCAAAGCTAGAGTTATTAAGTATGTTTACGTAGTCAGGTATACTTTGCGATGTACCTACGTTTAGCAAAATATCGTTGTTAGAGTTAGTAGTTTTAAAGGCATTTGTTGTATTCGTAACGGTCTTGAAGGTTGCCCCACCGTTGTTAGCTATGGTCAACACAGCTGTGCCATTGTCTTGGGCTACGAATATGGCACCTGTAGAAGTTGAGTTATTAACTAATAAAGTTGATGAACTACCAGTGGTACGACCAGTGACAATTGCAGTGCCGTTTATAGTTGTGACACCCGCAACTGTAGAGCCGATATTTACGTTGCTGGTTGAGCTAGCAGTAGCATTATTACCAATGTTTATAGTTTGAGATACAGCACCTGTGGTGTTACCTAGCTGGATAGTGTTAGCGACGCCACTGCTGCCAAGGGTTAGTCCGCCTGTACCAGCTTGGACAACTGTAGCCGAAGCACCAGTTAGTGAACCTAATGTTGTAGTGTGAACTGTTGCGTTAGTACCAAACTTACAGACACCTGTGCCACAGTTTACCTCGACTGATGTTGCACCTGTACCATTACCGATAGTTATTGCCTTGGCATTTGCTCCGGTTCCAATATTGAGCGCACCTGTTGTACCGGAATCGATAGATAGTGCCGTGGCCGCTAACGATGTCAGGCTAGGAGTTATAACTGAAGTCGAAGCATTGATGATACCTTCTACGTCCAGAGTATATGATGCGGTGTTCTTGCCAATAGCAACGCGGTTATTTAGTGTGTCAGCTACCAATAAAGCGTTGCTAGAGTTAGCTCCTTGAATCTGGAAGGCAGTAGTGCTGTTTGATGCATTTTGGAATAGTGCCGGAGATTCAATAGCGCCATTCAATGAAATCCGGCCCATTGTAAAGCCTTGATCTGTACCATAGGCATCAGTACCAGCGTACATAGATATAGAGTCGACATATGTTGTAGTAGATGTACTAAGATTGCTCTTCTGCGTAATCGTTATATATGGATTAGGTCTCAAGGAAATAGCTGTTGTAAATGTACATGTCAGCACCTTCCAGGTAGAAGATGTAGGCGTAACTATATTACAACCATCACTAACTGTGCTGACTTGACCGTTGTCAGTAACGTGACCTAGCTGATATGTCGCCGAAGCCGAAGTAGCATCTGCCTTTATATAAGCCTTTATCGTATATGTAGTGTATGGGCTAAAGCCAGAATAACCGTATGAAATACCATTTTCATTTCCTCCTCCGGTCGTGATCATCCTACCTGAATATGTTCCCATGTGAGCCGTTGTACTACTTTGCGTAATACCACCGCTACTGTAACCAGCCCAAGTACCAATGCCCGACTCGAAAGTGCTGTCTGTACCTGTAATCACATTACTTGGCAAAGTGTTGTCGAGTAATTGTACCCCATCAATATAAATATTCCGTTGAATACTATCGTTTTGACGTATATAAATATTTGGCGTACCTGATGTTGTTCCTGTAGTGAATGCACAGCTGTAGCGAGTCCATCCAGAGCTGCTGACTGTTTGGCTCGCGATACAGTTATTATTAGATGTGCCGTCGTAATAGCCCGCATACATATCTGTTAAATTACTACGATACTCATCTGCACCAACTTTGGCATAAAACGATAGAGTATAGCTAGTATCAGATGCCAAAGCTACATCATATGTTGCACCGCCACCTACACTCTGCGCGTTAACTACATAGCTAGATTTACCTATATAAGATTGCGTAGTGTCAACAATACCATAAGCACTGCCAGTCCAACCGCTATCATCTACTTCAAAGCTTGGGTTAGTTATTAGATTGTTTACTATATTAGTTGTATTAACATTCATTACTTGGTCACCGGTACCATTTAATACTTGTAGGTTTGTCGTGCTGCCAGCAGCGCCGCCAGAAGCAATTGTGGTGCTTCCTGTAGATGCATCTACATTGAACAGTAGCCCGGCTATCGAGTTCTGGACTTGGAAAGCTGTGGTGGAATCATATGGGCTGTAAACCGTAGTGCTAGCAGTACTAGCATCGACATTAAACAATGGAGACGCTAGTGAATTCTGTACCTGGAATGCTAAGGCGGAATCATTCTGGCTGTAAACAGTGGTATCATTAGAATTAATTGCAACATTACCACCAGATGTAGACAGGCTAATATTGCCGTTGGCTGTAACATCAACCTGGTTCACACTCAACAAGTCTATGCCTCCAGACCCGGCAGAAAGGTTCAGGGCTGTTGTGCTACTAGTATTACCTACCGTTATTATGCTGCCGGTGCTAGTTGTACCTAAGTTCAAGGCAAACCCTGCAGCTGAATTTACACCCAAAGTTCCTGTTGAAGCTATGTTTGTGGTACCTTGACCAGTTAACGTTGAACTAGTGCCAGCTATTTGGAATCTGTTTGTGTTGTTGGTTTCTATATTTAATACATTTGCATCGTTCGTTCCCAATGTACCAGCTGCACCAAATGTATTACCGCCGTTACGGAAGAATCCAGTAGCTGAAGTGTCGTCTACTATCAGCGCTCCACTAGATATTGCCAGGCCAGAACCTGTTAAGTCGGTGAATGCATCACCATTCATAGTGAATGTATCACCTGTCTGAAGAGTGAAATTACCATTGGCAGTAACGAGGCCTGTAAATGTCTTATCGCCAGCAAAGGTCTGTGTACCAGTAGATACAAGTCCAGGGAAGCTAGCATCGGCATTTTGCATAACTAAGCTAGTGCCAGATATCACCGCTCCGTTAGCAGATTTGGTTTGGCTGTCGATTGTTCCTATTGTAGTCACACCTGCATCTGCCGCACAAGTACCAGCAGTTACAATACCGCCAGTCGCGACTAAGTTCTGGAGTACCTGACCACCACTACAGGTTGTAGTTACTCCTGGTGTGCCACCTGACTTATAAATTCCACTGATATCAACATCCCCGAGTACAGTGGTTGTATTATTGAGTGTTATTCCGTAGCCTGTGTCACCTATGTAGATATCACCCAAGCCACCCCCCCATGCATATGAAGAGAATACATTCGCACTTGAAGTATCAACAAAATTAATGGTGTCAGTTATACCGCTTAGGAAATTGGACGTCGGATCAGCACTTAGGACATTGCTCGAACCTGAGCCTACTCTGAATAGTGCGCTACTGCCTACACTCACAGTACTACTGCTGCTGTTAACCGTGAGTAACGATGTATTTGCAGCATTTTTCACATCAAACAGATTGCTGTAAGCGCCTTTTACTAGTGTCTGTCCATTAAACGTGCTTGAGCCATTGCCTGTTATGTTTCCGCTAAATGTTTTGTTACCTGCGAATGTCTGTGTACCTGTAGATACAAGGCCAGGATATGTAGCATCTGCAGATTGCAACACCAAGCTAGTGCCTGATATCACCGCACCATCTGCGGATTTGGTGAGTGAGTCTAGCGTACCAATAGTTGTCACACCTGTGTCGGTGTCTATGTCTGCACTACAACCCCAGACATCTGTAGTCTCATCCCATTTGAGTATCTGCGTATCTGAGCAGCCCTGCAGCAATGTCAAACCAGTAGACAACACTTCGAGTCCAGAGCTGCTAGACGTGGTAGCCGACAAAGCGTCGGTCGCTGCCGTTAGATCAATTGTAATGTCGTTTGTATTTACAGTTATACCGTTACCAGCACCGATATCTAGTGCGACAGTACCACCTAGTGATACTGCACCGCCGTTTGCTAGACCCGCACCTGCGGTGATGGTCAGGCTAGAGTTAGCTAACTGGGCGTTTGCAATGCCTGTTGGAGTGATGTTGGTTGTACTTGCTGCGGTCAAACGACCTTGTGCATCTACCGTAAACTGCGGAATAGCAATTGAACCATTGGCATTGTCCGCTGCTGCGTATGCTCCAGCAGAAACCGCGGTATTCGCCAGGCTAACAGTTGGTGTCCAGCCCTCGCCTGGAGTACCGCTAACACTCAGACCTGTGCCAGCTGCTACATCAGCAACATAATTACCTGTTGTGTCAGTACCTAATGCAACTGAGTTAGCAGCAATAGTCAGTGCCGTCGCTCCGCTAGCATTTAGCGTGCCTGTTACGTCACCTGTGAATGTGTCGCCAGATAGAGAAACAGTGCCAGAACGATCTGGGAAGGTTATGGTTCGAGCAAGTGTTGGGTCGGTGATTGCAAATGTAGTGTAGACTCCATCGTTTGTTGCACCTTCGAAGGCAAGTGGTGAGGCGCCGCGTATTTCACCATTGATTGTAATTCCATCAGCTGCAGCGTCACCTAGTGTGACATCACCGTTAGCGTTTACGTTACCACTGAATGTTTTGTCACCCGCAAATGTTTGGGTTGTGGTTGAGACTAATCCCGGGCTAGTGCCGTCAGCGGTTTGTAGTACCAAGCTAGTGCCAGATATAACTGCGCCGTTGGCAGATTTTGTCTGTGAATCAATGGTTCCAACTGATGTTACACCGGTGTCAGTATCGACATCAGTTGCACAACTAAAGGCTGATCCATTCCATGTCAATTTATCTGTACCAGCACAGGTTGGTGCGTTAATTGATATTGTTGGACTCCAGCCCTCACCTGTAGAACCGCTGACAGAGATGCCGTTTCCTGCAGTATTTCCAACTACGTAATCCCCTGTTGTGTCAGTACCGAGCGCAACGCTATTTGCGCCAATCGTCGTCACACCAGTATTACTAATGGTCACATCACCGCTCGGCGTAACAGCAGTTGCTACATTTGAACCATTACCAATCAATATTTGTCCGTTAGTGAGGGTTGTTGATATAAATCCACAACTACTAGAACTCTGTAGACAAACTGTTCCGCTGGCGTCTGGGAAGGTTATTGTACGTGCGCCAGTAGGGTCGGTTATAGCAAAAGTTGTGTATACGTTGTCATTTGTTGCACCTTCGAATGCTAGCGGTGAGGCACCACGTATTTCACCTGTAAATGTAATTGCGTCTGTGGCTGCGTTACCTAATGTTACGTCGCCATTTGCAGATAAGTTACCTCCAGTTACAACGTTGCCATTAAATGTTTTATCCCCTGCAAACGTCTGGGTGCCAGTTGAGACTAAGCCTGGAGCTGTTGCGTCTGCAGTCTGTAGGTACGCAACCGTACCGGATATAACTGCACCGTTTGCAGATTTGGTCTGAGAATCGATTGCACCAACAGATGTCACACCAGTGTCTGTATCGGTATCGGCCGCACATGCCCAGACATCAGTCGTTTCGTTCCATTTTAGTAGTTGAGTGTCGCTACATCCCTGTAAAAGAGTTACTCCCGAAGCCAGTATTTCCAAACCTGAGCCACTGCTAGTTGTTGAAGATAAGGCGTTGGCACTGGCAACAATTGTTAGGGCTATGTCGTCAGCATTAACGACGATGCCGCCGTTTGAGCTAACAATTGCTAAGGTTGGTGTACTGCCCTCGCCAGTAGCGGTTCCAGTTAAACCACCGCCGGCTGTAACATTAGAAACGTAATCACCAGTAGTGTCCGCACCCAACGCTACAGAATTTGCAGCAATTGTTAAGGTAGTAGCTCCGCTCGCGTTGAGTGTTCCCGTCACATCACCCGTGAAAGTATCGCCGGAGAGTGAAACAGTACCGGAGCGATCTGGGAAGGTAATAGTTCGTGCGCTAGTTGGATCTGTAATCGCGAAAGTGGTATAAACTCCGTCGTTGGTGACGCCTTCAAATGCCAATGGTGATGCACCACGGACTTCGCCGGTAAAGGTTAGCCCGTCGGTTGCAGCATTGCCTAATGTAACATCCCCATTAACTGTTAGATTTGCATCGGCTATGACGTTACCGTTGAATGTTTTGTTACCCGCAAATGTTTGTGTACCTGTTGATACTAGTCCAACATTAGATGCATCAGCAGTTTGGAAGTAGATCACAGATCCAGATATAACTGCTCCATTCGCAGATTTTGTCTGAGAATCAATTGTACCAATTGAAGTTACACCTGTATCAGTGTCGATATCTGCACTACAGCTCCAAACGTCTGTTGTCTCGTTCCATTTTAGTAGCTGTCCGTCAGAACAACCCTGTAGTAACGTTAGGCCCGAAGCAAGTATCTCTAGTCCTGAGCCACTTGATGTTGTTGAGGAAAGAGCATTTGCGCTTGCAGCGATTGTCAGTGCTATATCATCAGCATTTACAACTATGCCACCGTTTGAACTGACAATAGCGAGCGTAGGCGTGCTGCCCTCACCAGTTGCGGTACCTGTTAGACCGCCACCAGCAGTCACGTTAGAAACATAATCCCCGGTTGTGTCCGTACCCAGCGCGACTGAGTTAGCTGCGATTGTCAGTGTAGTTGCACCGCTAGAGTTTAATGTTCCAGTCACATCACCTGTAAATGTATCGCCAGATAGCGAAACAGTGCCAGAGCGATCTGGGAAAGTTACTGTACGAGCTACCGTCGGGTCAGTGATAGCGAATGTTGTGTAGACTCCATCATTTGTAGCGCCTTCAAATGCTAGTGGACTAGCACCGCGGATTTCGCCAGTAAAGGTGATAGCATCTGCTACTGCGTTTCCGAGTGTGACATCACCATTAGCTGTTAGATTAGCATCTGCTATTACATTTCCGTTGAATGTCTTGTCGCCTGCGAATGTTTGTGTGCCTGTAGACACGAGACCAGGATTGCTGGCATCTGCAGTTTGCAGCACCAAACTAGTTCCAGATATAACCGCACCGTTAGCAGATTTGGTTTGGCTGTCGATTGTACCTATAGATGTCACGCCAGTGTCAGTGTCGACATCTGCAGCACATTCCCAGACATCTGTAGTCTCATTCCATTTCAGTATCTGCGAGTTTGAACAACCTTGTAGTAATGTCAGCCCACTAGACAGTACTTCTAGACCCGAGCCGCTACTGGTTGTTGAGGAGAGTCCGTTAGCACTTGCAGCAATTGTCAGAGCTATATCATCAGCATTCACGACTATACCGCCATTTGAACTGACAATAGCTAGAGTCGGCGTACTTCCCTCTCCGGTAGCTGTACCTGTTAAACCACCACCAGCAGTTACATTAGATACATAGTCGCCGGTTGTGTCTGTCCCGAGTGCAACCGAGTTGGCTGCGATTGTTAGAGTCGTTGCACCACTAGAGTTGAGTGTACCTGTCACATCACCAGTGAATGTGTCGCCTGATAGCGATACTGTGCCAGATCGGTCTGGGAAAGTAATAGTACGCGCAGTGGTTGGGTCTGTGATTGCAAACGTTGTATACACGCCATCGTTTGTTGCACCTTCAAATGCTAGTGGTGAAGCACCACGTATTTCACCTGTGATTGTGATTCCATCTGCTGCCGCGTCTCCTAACGTGACGTCTCCGTTAGCATTCACACTACCACTAAAGGTTTTAGCCCCAGCAAACGTTTGAGTTCCAGTCGAAACTAGACCTGGGCTAGAGCCGTCAGCGGTTTGTAGTACTAGGCTCGTACCTGATATGACAGCACCATTGGCAGATTTCGTCTGTGAATCGATGGTACCGACTGACGTTACGCCAGTATCGGTGTCGACATCAGCTGCACAACTAAATGCAGTGCCGCTCCAGGTTAATTTATCTGTTCCGGCACAAGTTGGTGAGTTGATGCTAAATGTCGTACCACCTAGTGATAGACCGTTGCCTGCGCTGTATGTAGTATCGGTATCAGTATCGATATCAGTACCACAAGCAAAAGTACCGCCAGTCCATTTTGGTATCTCACCTGTGCTACAAGCCAGCCCTGTAACTGTATTTCCAGATCGACTAAATAACCCGTTGCCAGTAAATGTCAGTACGTTCTCTTTGCCGTTAAAAGTATCCCAGTCGGTGTCAGTTAGTAATCCTGTTGTTGAAGTACTAGATGTTGGAATAGCTGTTGAGCTGGCGCTTGTAATCTGTCCCTGTGCATTGACGGCAATGACTGGAATGCTAGTAGATGAACCATATGTTGCTGCAGTAACACCAGTGTTTGCAATATCAATTGTGCCACTAGTTGTAATCGTGCCGCCACTTAAACCTGTACCTGCAATAATTGATGTGACAGTTCCACCGCTATTAGTATCTGTATCGGCCGCACATTCCCATCGCAAACTAGTACTATTCCATTTGAGTAATTGATTACTACTACAGCCACGAATCAGCCCTATCTCGCCGCCACTAACCTCTAGTCCCGAACCACTGTTTGTTGTAGCTGTCGCAGTGTCACCGGCGTCTGATAGGTCTAAGCTGAGGTTAATTGATCCACCCAAGCTAACGGATGATCCACCGCTTAATCCACCAGCAGTGTTAACGGTGATTGCACTATTGGTTAGCTGTGAATTTGCAATGCCAGTTAATGTCACATTTGTCGTACTAGCAGCCGTTAGGCGTCCTTGTGCATCTACTGTAAATTGCGGCAGAGCTAGTGAGCCATTAGCGTTGTCGCTCGGACTATAAGTTCCTGCGCTAACAGCAGTGTTGTTCAAGCCATAAGTAACTGTTGAGCCACTGCGCGTAGCCGTTGTGCCTGTTCCATTTCCAAATGTCACCGTACCACCAGATGAAATATTCTGCGAACCACCAGTTCCTGCAGCAGCTACATTGAAATTAGTCGTGTCGGTATCGGTATCGACGTCAGCTGCACAACTAAAGACCGTACCGTTCCAGCTCAATTTATCAGTACCACTACATGTCGGTGCATTGATAGAAATAGTTGGACTCCAACCTTCGCCAGCTGAACCAGTGACCGAAATACCATTACCAGCTGTGTTACCAACGACATAATCACCTGTCGTATCGGTTCCTAGCGCAACTGAGTTCGCAGCAATAGTTAAAGCCGTGGCGCCACTCGCATTCAACGTACCAGTAACATCACCTGTGAAAGTATCACCAGATAACGAGACTGTGCCTGAACGGTCTGGGAAAGTAATCGTACGAGCTGACGTCGGATCAGTTATTGCAAAGGTCGTGTAGACTCCGTCGTTTGTCGCACCTTCAAATGCGAGTGGACTAGCGCCGCGTATTTCACCTGTAATTGTAATCCCATCTGCTGCTGCGTCACCGAGGGTTACGTCGCCATTGGCGTTTACACTGCCGCTAAATGTTTTTGCACCAGCAAAGGTTTGTGTAGTAGTTGAAACAAGTCCAGGGCTAGAACCATCTGCCGTTTGCAACACTAAGCTTGTGCCAGATATCACAGCACCGTTTGCAGACTTGGTCTGGCTATCGATAGTACCGATGCTAGTTACACCGGTGTCGGTGTCAATATCTGCACTACAGATAAACGCCGTACCTGTCCACTGTAGTTTATCCGTACCAGAACATGTTGGTGAGTTAACACTAAAGCTAGCTCCAGTTAAGGTAAGTCCGTTGCCCGCTGTATAGCTAGACCCACCACTATCTGCTCCACATGCAAATGCGCCTGAAATCCACTTTGGTATTTCGCCTGCAGAACATGCTAGGCCAGTTACAGTATTGCCTGACCTACTGAACAAACCATTCCCGTTAAAGGTTAGGACATTTTCTTTTCCGTTAAATGTGTCCCAATCTGTATCTGTTAATAGTCCTGTAGTCGATGTATCGGCTGTCGGAATTGCAGTTGAAGTTGCCGCAGTGATTTGACCCTGGGCATTCACCGTAATGACTGGAATGCTGGTCGAACTACCGTACGAGGCAGCAGTTACGCCACTGTTTGCAATAGAGATTGTGCCGCTGTTTGTAATTGTGCCTCCGGATAAGCCAGTTCCCGCAGTGATCGATGTAACGGTACCACCACTGTTGGTGTCGGTATCGACATCGGTTGCACACTCCCAACGCAGGCTTGTAGAGTTCCACTTGAGCAGCTGATTGCTGCTACAGCCACGAATCAATCCAATCTCACCACCGCTCACTTCCAACCCCGAGCCACTATTGGTCGTTGCTGTCGTACTATCGCCAGCATCAGAGAGGTCCAGGCTAAGGTTAATGCTTCCACCTAAGCTAACTGATGTACTGCCTGTTAATCCACCTGCAGTGTTAACAGTGATTGCGCTATTAGCCAGCTGCGAGTTGGCTATTCCAGTTAACGTAACGTTTGTTGTTGATGCTGCAGTTAGTCGTCCTTGGGCGTCGACGGTTAGCTGGGGCAATGCCAACGAGCCATCTGCATTGTCAGAAGGAGTGTAGGTTCCGGCTGAAACCGCTGTGTTGTTCAGGCCATAAGTAACTGTACTACCAGACCTAGTAGCTGTCGTTCCAGTTCCGTTTCCAAATGTAACTGTTCCACCAGATGAGATATTTTGCGATCCACCTGTTCCCGCAGCTGCTACATTAAAGTTCGTTGTATCGGTGTCCGTATCGACATCACTGGCACAACTGAATGCCGTGCCACTCCAAGTTAACTTATCTGTACCTGCACAGGTTGGCGAGTTGATGCTAAATGTCGTACCACCAAGACTTAGACCATTGCCTGCGCTGTAAGTAGTGTCGGTATCAGTGTCTATGTCAGATCCACAAGCAAACGTACCGGCAGTCCATTTTGGAATCTGACCAGTTGTACAAGCCAAACCAGTCACAGTGTTCCCGCTACGACTGAACAAACCGTTGCCGTTGAAAGTTAGGACATTCTCTTTGCCGTTAAATGTATCCCAATCGGTATCAGTTAACAAACCGGTTGTAGATGTGGTTGCAGTTGGTATCGCAGAAGAACTAGCAGCAGTTATTTGCCCCTGAGCATTAACGGTTATAACTGGGATGCTAGTTGATGAACCATATGAAGCAGCAGTGACGCCAGTATTGGCGATATTTATAGTGCCACTAGTTGTTATTGTGCCGCCGGAGAGTCCTGTACCGGCAGTAATGCTGGTAACTGTTCCTCCGCTGTTCGTATCAGTATCGACATCAGCCGCACACTCCCAGCGAAGACTTGTGGAGTTCCATTTTAGTAACTGACTAGACGAGCAGCCACGGATCAAACCAATTTCTCCACCACTTACCTCTAGTCCTGAACCGCTGTTTGTCGTTGCAGTTGTAGTGTCACCGGCATCTGAAAGATCTAGCGAAAGATTGATTGAGCCACCCAAGCTAACAGACGTACCGCCGGTTAATCCGCCGGCCGTATTAACAGTGATTGCACTGTTAGCTAGTTGTGAATTAGCAATACCAGTTAGCGTGACATTGGTTGTTGATGCCGCGGTCAATCTCCCTTGTGCATCAACTGTAAGCTGTGGTAAAGCTAATGAACCGTTTCCATTATCACTTGGTGCATATGTTCCAGCACTGACCGCTGTGTTGTTTAGTCCATATGTAACTGTGCTACCTGATCGAGTAGCTGTTGTTCCCGTACCATTACCAAATGTAACCGTTCCGCCACTGGATATATTCTGGCTGCCACCTGTACCTGCAGCTGCAACATTAAAGTTCGTTGTGTCGGTATCGGTGTCTACGTCCGTCGCACAACTAAACGCTGTTCCACTCCAAACTAGCTTGTCCGTACCGCTACAAGTTGGTGAGTTGATGCTAAATGTCGTCCCGCCAAGGCTTAGACCATTGCCTGCGCTGTAAGTTGTATCTGTGTCGGTATCGACATCTGCACCACAAGCAAATGCTCCAGCTGTCCATTTTGGTATTTGACCGGTTGTACATGCCAATCCTGTTACAGTGTTACCAGATCGGCTAAACAATCCATTGCCATTAAAGGTCAGAACATTTTCCTTACCGTTAAATGTGTCCCAGTCGGCGTCAGTTAGTAGCCCTGTTGTCGATGTTGTTGCGGTCGGTATTGCCGACGAACTTGCTGCAGTAATTTGTCCTTGGGCATTAACAGTTATAACTGGAACACTTGTCGAACTGCCATAAGTTGCTGCAGTGACTCCGGTGTTGTTAATCGCAATCGTACCGCTAGTTGTGATGGTCCCTCCAGAAAGACCAGTTCCGGCAGTGATACTAGTGACAGTGCCTCCGCTGTTTGTGTCAGTATCTGTATCAGTTGCACACTCCCAGCGCAGACTTGTGGAGTTCCATTTCAACAACTGATTTGATGAGCAGCCACGAATTAATCCCACTTCACTACCGCTAACCTCTAGTCCTGATCCGCTGCTTGTAGTAGCTGTTGTACTATCGCCCGCGTCAGATAGATCCAGCCCTAAGTTCAGTGTTCCGCCCAAACTAACTGTTGCTCCGCCAGTCAAGCCACCTGCTGTATTTACCGTTATAGAACTATTCGTTAATTGAGAGTTAGCAATGCCCGTCAATGTCACATTTGTTGTGGACGCAGCAGTCAAACGACCTTGTGCATCAACAGTAAATTGCGGTAAAGCCAACGATCCATTAGCGTTATTGCTCGGGGTATATGTTCCGGCAGAAACCGCTGTGTTAGCAATGCCAAAGCTAATGTCATTACCAGATCGCGATGCCGTGGTCCCTGTGCCATTAGCAAAATTAACTGTGTCTCCAGCTGCTATATTTTGCCCTGCACCACCGTTAGCCGAAATGTTGAAATCTGTTGTGTTGGTGTCTGTATCAACATCGGTTGCACAGCTAAAGGCCGTTCCATTCCACTGCAACTTATCAGTACCTGAACAAGTTGGTGAGTTGATGCTAAATGTTGATACAGATAAACTCAAGCCATTGCCAGCGCTGTAGCCAGCACCGCCACTATTGTCGTCAGATCCACAAGCAAACGTACCAGCAGTCCATTTTGGAATCTGGCCAGCTGTACAGGCCAACCCTGTAACAGTATTACCAGATCGAGAGAACAGTCCGTTGCCGTTAAAAGTCAGAACATTTTCTTTACCGTTAAATGTGTCCCAGTCAGTATCAGTTAGTAGTCCAGTTGTAGAAGTATTTGCAGTAGGAATTGCGGTAGATGTAGCTGCTGTTATCTGCCCTTGGGCATTCACTGTGATGACTGGAATGCTCGTAGACGATCCGTAGGTCGCTGCACTCACACCCGTGTTGGCGATGTTGATGGTACCACTAGTCGTAATTGTACCTCCAGCTAAACCTGTGCCAGCAGTGATACCAGTAACTGTACCACCGCTATTTGTGTCAGTATCGGTATCGGTTGCACATTCCCAACGTAAACTAGATGAATTCCATTTCAGCAGTTGACCAGTAGAACAACCGCGAAGCAGTCCTACTTCATTTCCACTAATTTCTAGACCCGAACCACTACTTGTTGTGGCGGTTGCACTGTCTCCACTATCGCTCAAATCTAGACTAAGGTTTAGGCTTCCTCCCAAGCTCACTGAACCACCGCCAGCTAGCGGCCCCGCTGTGTTAACGGTAATAGCGCTATTTGTTAGTTGTGAGTTAGCAATACCGGTCAATGTCACATTTGACGTACTAGCAGCCGTTAGGCGTCCTTGTGCATCTACTGTAAATTGCGGCAGAGCTAGTGAGCCATTGGCGTTATTACTAGCGCTATAGGTTCCTGGAGTTACCGCCGTATTTGCCAAGTTGAATGTTGTTCCGCTTAGTCCTAAGCCGGTGCCTGCGTTATAAGTTGTGTCGGTATCAGTATCAACATCTGCAGCACAACTAAAGGCAGAGCCATTCCATGTTAGCTTGGTTGTACCTGCACAGGTCGGTGAGTTGATGCTAAATGTCGTTCCAGCAAGGCTCAGTCCATTACCTGCGGTGTACGTAGTATCGGCATCTGAAATAACAACGCTACCGCCACCCACCAGACTGAGCGTCCGCGTACCACTTACCCAGCTAAGGGCCTGGCTGTCTGTATTATCTAGGTAGCTCGCTAAGTTAACTGAATTGCCACCACTAATTGCCAACACATTGGCAGCTAGTGATAGGGTTTGGCTGTCTGTTCCCGACACGGTTGCACAATTCCAGCTCGAACCATCCCACTGTAAAATTTGCCCACCGATACACGAGTCGTCTAAGCTCAAGTTTGACCCAGTCAAGATCAAACCACCGCCCGAAACTGTTGCTACTCCAACTGCTCCGTCAGCCCCATTCGTACCATCAATACCATCCGAGCCATTTACACCAGCTACTCCTTGCGGGCCAGGAGTAGGGACGTTTGAAGTTACCTGGACAACCGAACTATCGCCAGATTCGCTGAGTGCGTCTTTGACAAACTGTTCAACATCTTTTGTTTCGATCTTGCCATTATTCGCGACCAGCACTCCCCCGCCATCAATCTCGATTCCAGGAGATTGAGCAGTAGCCAAGGCTTTTAGGCTGCTTACTTTACCGAAGCTCTCTCCACCACTACACCCAACTTTCTGTGAATCATCTAGCTTGTTCCAGCCGTTGAGTTGTCCTGAAAATCCGGTCGAGTTCGCCGGCACGTAATACGGACAACTGACTTTGTTATACGCCACATCACCCGACTGCTCTATACACGCCTTTTTAACAGTTGATGACGGCCCAGCCCTTTTGTCTAGCGCACAGACTTCAATATATGCGGCTTTCTTTTTCGCAGTCCCTGGTATTTGCCAGCGTAGCTTTAGTTGCCCGTCTTTAACGACAGCTGTTTGATCAATTGTGTACAAGCTTTCATTAACTTTCGATGCATCAAGTGCACGAATACGAACTTTGATAGATCCATCTTGGTTTGTTAAACCTTTAGCTGAAGTTGCCAAAGTTAGCATTCCTTGGTTAGCCCCTTGTACGCCGATCCAAATGCCAATAACTAAAACAAAAACGAGCAATACCCAAAAGAACTTCTTAGAATCCTCTGGATTTGCCCTCATTTTTCTAGTCTTTTTTTTGATTTTACTCATGTTTTTGGTTTGCGAAGAATTTTTGGTACAATTCTCCTCATAACATAATACCAATTATCAGAGTAAAACACGAGCTTTTTCTACAGGTTTTTCGCAGGGTTTTCCACAGCTAAAATCTCACGCACAGCTTCGCCATCATTCCAAGGAATTTTTTCGTTTTTTACTATTCGAAAAACTTCATGCCCCATCCCCGTTATCACCACTGTGTCACCTTTTTTAGCAATCGAGAGCGCTTTTGCGATCGCATCTTTACGGTCTGCAATTTCTTCTGTTTTTGCCTCGCCCCCTGCTTTTACGATGCCTTCTAAAATCATTGAACGAATTTTTGCAGGATCTTCGTTATAGCTTTCTTCCTCGGTGACTACAATCCTGTCGGCACTTTTCACTGCAACTTCTCCCATAATCGGTCTTTTTAGCTTGTCACGGTCACCCGCTGCACCAAAAACCAGTATCACTCTGTTTTTTGTAAACTGACGAACTGCTTGTAGTAGCTGCTTCAATGCATCGGCTGTATGTGCATAGTCAACCACAACTTCGTACGGCTGCTTTGTTTCGATGATCTCAAACCTACCTGGTATTCCATCCAGATTAGCGATACCTTCGCGAATATCATCGAGCTTTATCTGTAGTAGATATGCCAGCGTAGCGGCTGCTGTAAGGTTATACACATTAAACTTTCCAGGCAGACTTGTCGCTAGTTCAAGCTTTGTTTGATGATCAATTTCAAGCCGAACTTCGCTGCCTTTTTTATACAACTTTACATCAGTTATACGCGCTTCGGCATCTTTGCTTGTTCCATACGTCATTTTCTCGCCCGGAACTCCAATATCATCGAAATATTCAAACCATTCATCATCATGATTCAAAACAACAATTCTTGGATTGCTAGCAAATAACTTGGCTTTAGCTGCTGCATATTCTTTCATAGTCAAATGATAATCTAGATGATCTTGTGTAAGATTGGTCATTACTGCAGCTTCAATCGGAACACCTTCTAGCTTGTACTGATCGAGTGCATGACTTGTTGCCTCCAGTATGACGTAATCCACCTCTGCATCTTTAGCGTCTTTGAAGAATTGCTGCATTTCAGCGGTCAGAGGTACGGTAGCATTTTTATCGTTAAGCTTTTTTACACCATCAAGCTCTATGACAGCTGTTGAAAATAACGCTGTTTTTTTACCAGCCTGTTTAAGTATTTCGTTTAGGTAACATGCGGTTGTTGTTTTGCCATTTGTCCCTGTTATAGCTAGTACTTTTAACCCTCGAGCCGGATGGCCGTACTTCGCACTAACTAGCTTTACGCGACTTTTACGATACCTTTTTTCAAGCCCACGAACTGTAGACTTTGGCAAAATTTTTCTTACACCTTTTACAACCCCGTTTTTCATACCTCTAATTATACATCCGACCCGGCTTCACGCATAGACTAGAATAATATTTTCACGTGAAAATATTTAATCAGTTTTGCTGAGCTGTTATAGTGGTAGTATGAAAATTTTAGGCATAGAAACAAGTTGCGACGAGACAGCGGCGGCGGTAGTACAAGACGGCAAAAAATTACTTAGTAATGTCATAAAAAGCCAAATAGATATTCACGCCCAATACGGTGGTGTCGTACCTGAAGTTGCTGCCCGTTCGCATATAGAAGTTATGATGCCAGTTGTTCATAAGGCCCTATCAGATGCAGAAACCAGTTGGAATGATATCGATGCTGTGGCTGTTACATACGCTCCTGGTTTGATTGGTAGTTTGCTCGTAGGTACTCTGACCGCCCGCACATTAGCTATGATAAAAAACAAACCACTCTATCCTATCCATCATATAAAGGCACATGTCTACGCAAACTTCCTGCTTGAGCATGCCCCAGAATTTCCTATCTTAGCTCTTATCGTCTCGGGCGGCCACTCTCAACTTGTATTGTTTGAATCGCACGAAAAATACCAGATTCTAGGACAAACTCAAGACGATGCAGTTGGCGAGGCTTTTGATAAAGTAGCTAAGATTTTAGGACTTCCCTATCCGGGTGGCCCAAGTATTTCAAGTGCCGCCCTAAATGGCGATCCGAACAAATACCCACTACCAAAAAGCACTATGAAAAACCCTCTCGACTTTAGCTTTTCAGGACTTAAAACAGCTGTCCTCCGGTCAGCACAGCGTGAAATTGGCAAAGACTTTACTTTTCCATCCAGCCAAATTTCACCTCTATTAACTGATACTCAGCGTAATGATTTTGCAGCCAGTTTTCAAAAAACCGCAGTTGAAACTCTAGTAGACAAAACAATTATGGCTTATACCCAGCACTCGCCTGCTTCTGTCATAATAGCTGGTGGTGTAGCAGCTAATAATGAGCTGCGTATTCAGCTAGAAAAAAGGTTGCCTATTATAATCAATTACCCACCTATGGAGCTATGTACCGACAATGCTGCAATGATTGCAACTCTAGCATATTACCAAGCACAATTAACTCAACCAACCGATCCCCGGAAGCTAGAAGTATTCCCCAGTCTTTCAATATAGAATGTGGTATACTACCAGAGATAAAAAGGCAAAAAATTATCTATTTAACGTGAAAACATTTTTATGAAACTGTCAAAAATATACGAACCAAATCAATACGAACCAAACATATACGCACTATGGGAAGCTAGCGGCGCGTTCGAACCCACCGGCATCGGTGAGCCCTACTCTATCACTATGCCTCCGCCAAACGCCAACGGCAGCTTGCATGTCGGTCATAGTTTAATGATTGCTATCGAAGACATCTTGATCCGATACTACAGATTAAATGGTCGTGATACCGTATATATTCCGGGTGCTGATCATGCAGGTTTTGAAACTTGGGTAGTGTTTGAGCGCGAACTTGCAAAACAGGGTAAAAGCAGAGCTGATTTTTCACGTGAAGAATTATACAAACAAGTATGGGAGTTTGTCGCAAGCCAGCGGGGAGGTATGGAGCTTCAACTACGAGCGCTTGGTGCCAGTGCCGACTGGAGTAATCTAGTATTTACATTAGACGAAAAAGTAGTAAAAACTGTATACCAAACTTTCAAAAAACTATGGGAAGAGGGACTCATTTACAGGGGTGAAAGGATAGTAAACTATTCAACAGCATACCAAACTAGCTACGCCGACATCGAGGTAGAGCACAAAAATGTCAAAGGAACACTGTGGAGCATCAGCTATCCGTTAGCAGACGGAGCTGGGGAACTCATCGTCGCAACAACCCGTCCAGAAACCCTTCTTGGAGACACCGCTGTGGCAGTTAATCCCAACGATGAACGATACAAAGCACTTGTTGGCAAAAAAGTAATTGTACCAATAATGGAAAGAGAAATACCTATTATTGCTGATGATGCAGTAGACATGAGTTTTGGGACCGGGGCAGTAAAGGTTACCCCTGCACACGATCCTAACGATTTTGAGATGGGCCAGCGCCATAATCTACCCCATATTCAAGTGATTGGTTTTGATGGAAAAATGACCGCAGCTAGTAAATATTACGAAGGACAAGACGTTGAACAAGCAAGAAAAAGCGTACTAGCTGCTTTGCATGCAGCCGACCTCAGGCGAGGTGAGGAAGAAATTGAACATTCAGTTGGCTTTGACTACAAGAGTGGACTACCTATACAACCTCTCATAAAAGACCAATGGTTTTTAAAAACCAAAGACATGGCCGCACGCGCTAAAAAAGCGATTGAAGACGAAGAAATTACATTTTACCCAGCTGGTCGTGGTCGTGCATTGATGCAATACTACGACAATATTCGAGATTGGAACCTGTCACGACAGATTCCTTGGGGTATTCCAATCCCTGCTTTTCAAAACATTGAAGACAGTAACGACTGGATATTTGACGAAAGGGTAGAGCTCGAAACTATAGAAGTAAATGGAAAAACCTACAAAAGAGAAGAAGACACTTTTGACACATGGTTTTCAAGTGGCCAATGGCCGTTTATTGTAACTGATTACCTTGATGGGGGAGAGCTAGCTAAGTTTTACCCAAACAACGTCATGGAAACAGGTCACGACATTCTTTATCCATGGGTTTCACGAATGATAATGCTCGGCCTACATATGACCGACAAAGTACCTTTCAAAGAAGTATACCTCCACGGTTTAGTGCTCGACGAACATAGTAAAAAAATGAGTAAATCAAAGGGGAATGTCATCAACCCAATAGAGACGATCGAAAAGTACGGTTCAGATGCACTCAGACTAGGTCTTGTGGCATCACGCAGCGCCGGGCAAAACCAAGCTTTCTCAACCGCCTCTGTTGTAGCAGGACGTAATTTTGCTAACAAACTATGGAATATCGCACGTTTTATCGAAGGCAAGGGTGGAGAAATCAAAGTAGAACCAAAACCTGAAGCAAATAACATTGCAGACCATTGGATAATATCAGAACTAAATGCTGCAATAACAAACGTCGAGAAAAACCTTGTCTCATACCGCTTTGCAGAGGCTGCAGACGTCGTTTACCACACAATATGGGGCTCAGTTGCCGATTGGTACCTAGAGGCCTCTAAAAACGATGAGAACCTGCCGTTACTTGCTTGGGTGCTTGAGACAAGCCTAAAAATTGCCCACCCGTTCGCTCCATTTGTTACCGAAACCATCTGGCAAACTCTCCAGCTTCACGAAAAACCACTCATATCTAACACCTGGCCGGTGGTCGCGCCTTGCAGTGATATAGCCGCCGCAGAATTTGAGCAGTTAAAAACACTCGTAACAGAAGCACGCTATGTCACTCACGAACTCGGTGGCAAAAAACAAACACTACTCTATGGAGAAGACAGTCTGATAGCAGACAATACCGATCTTATTGTCGGTTTAGCCGGCCTTAAAGAAGTGAAAAAAACAGACAACCCTCAAGGACTCCGGCTAGCAGTAGCTGGTAGGGAAGCATGGCTCGATATCGACAAAAAAACCCTCAAACACCACCGCAAAAACCTCGAGCAGCGAGTAAAAGATATCGAGAGCCAAATCAAGAATCTAGAAGCTCGCCTCGGTAATGAAAGTTACATCAACAATGCCCCCGAAGCGGTGGTAGCAGAGACGCGTGAACAGTTAAAGCAACAACAGCTACTCTTAACTAGGCTGCAAGCGGAACTACAGGTCGTTTAATCCTTTTTCGATATTCTGGCTCAGCCACTTCAAGTTGATATTGTAGTATTTCTTCAGCACTCCATTTTACCTCGCGACCTGACGTATCTCTCACCACCCTGCGCCCAATGCATGTCGCTAAAGGCGTGGGTACTTCGTAATGCATATCGATATCTTCTCTTAAAATTGGACTGTTTGCCATGATACCCTCAACTATCATTATTTCGGCCGGTTCTATAAATTTTTTTCTATCTATTACTGTCTCCGAGCTTGCAAAGTCAAACTTCCTTGTACCAAGAGTAGGTATCCATATCTTTGCTCTTTGCAGATCCCAGTGCAGACGGTCAATATCGTATACAACGTGCGAGTCCCAATTTATTTTCTCGCCATTTTCGTGATCAACCCCAGTTAACTTGACTATTTCTTTCTTACCTCTGTTATAGTCATCGGTTGAAAGTATTGTCACCCTAAACCCATCATCTTTATACTCAGCCTCAACTTTTTGCGCCAAAGTAGATTTACCAGAGCCGCTACGGCCAGTTATTCCTACTATGAATGGCTCGTTCTCTAGGGCTGCTTTTGTTTCTGTGACTATTTCCTTGTGATCAAGCTCGGACGCTTCAAGTAGGGGATAGATTGTATTTTCATAAAAACCAAAAGCAGATCTAGATAACCTCGTGGTCACACTCGTTCGTTCAGCAACACTTTCGAGCATCGCAAAGCAACCTCGTTCGCCACTGTGGAGTCTGAGCTGCCATGACTCATTCTTGTGTGAAAGCTTTATATTTTTTTCACTCATGTGGCACTCCATTGCAGGCTAAGTTTTGGTTTTTAAATCTAGAATCTTCTGTTACATCTCTACCCAGCCATGTGGGCACCTCGAATTGCTCGGCTGCTTGTATACTTTCAAATTCAATTTCAGCGCTCACTAGTCCTTCTAAATCTCCCTCATAAATATCAAGTTCGATTTGGTGCTCTCCATGAGGAATATTGAAACGTGTTTTTTCTACTCGTTTTCCTTCTGTAGATGGCCACAAAATTTCAAACTGACTCTCAGTTAGTTCGGTTTCCCATTCGCCTCTCACCAAATCACCCTTTGTTTTCACTGTTATGGTGTATTTACCTGCTTTATCTCGCAGTCTTGCTTCAGAACCATCTTCGCCTATAGCCAAATATCCTTGTCGAATAGTCGCATGCTCGTAATCCTCCGGACTCCCTTCAAGTCGTGCTGTTTCTACCAAAAACTTCCTCTCCACCTCTTGAGATTGGTTGTTTATTTCATGGTTTGTCATATGTCTCCTTCCATTGCTGATTACATTCACAGTATGAAAAAGTGGCGTAGAACAGTCAGTGCTGAATATTTTAGTAAAAAGTTCTATACCAAAAGCTCTTTTACGGTGTTGTATAGTGGTAGGTGAAGGCGAGTAACACCTAATGTCTATACACAAATTTGACCACCACATACAGGCAGAAATTTTTGCAAAACTAAGGGCGAGCGACTCTGTTCGTTACCGTGACTTAAAAGACCCAGCGCTTGAGTCAAGCCAGTTTGTCTATCATCTCAAAGAGTTAATCAAACGAGATTTAGTAGAAAAAAACGAAAATAATCACTACAAACTCAGCCCAAAAGGTATGTCTCTAGCACAATACTTTTCAAGCGAAAAAGCTGCTCTCAACCCCGGTACTTTGAGCTATACAATGCTATTTTTGCAGTCAAAAAATGGTAAGTGGTTACTGGTAAAGCGTAAAAAACAGCCGTTTTACGACAGTTATGCCGCGCCATCTGGCAAAATTCATACTCATGAAACTCTTCAACAAGCAGCTGACCGTGAGCTTGCTTTGGTAACAGATGGGAAAATCGAAAATAAATTGCAATATAAAGGCTATGTTTCGATTCTCACCAAAAATGAATTCGCTCAAACACATGTCACTGGCCCAATATGGTTCATGGACAACTGCGAAGAATTCGATCATTCAAAAATAACAGCAAAAAATCTGCTATGGGCAGATTGGCAAGAATTACCTTATGAAAAATTTATCCCCGGTTGGCGTGAAATAGTCGAAATGATTGAAGCTGGCAAGCCCGCATATCTCGATTTATCCTTTAATATTTAAGTAAGCTCTGGTAGGTGATAGCCGAGCATACCGTCGTGTAGTTTTGACTGTTTCTTCTCGAACACATTGTTCTTTTTTAGTGTGCGAACATGAGTGAGTGGTTTGTCGTTCTGCATATTTTGAAGTAGAGAAGATAACGGTTGACGATCAACATGAGTATGAAATTCTACATGAATAGTGTTTTCAATACCCCTGGCAGAATGAGTACTAGTAGAAAATGACGGGTTTATTATAGCCGATGCTGCGCTGACGTCTTTTGCATGAAATACGCTAAAAACTACCGAGCTTACTACGGCAATAGTCAACAAATTGAGGAGGTTTGTGGTGGAAATCATATTTATTTTTTGTTAGTTTACTCATATATATTAGCATAAACTTTATAAATAGTCAATTAGGTATTCGTATAAGTAATAGCATTCCATCTGACTATCCTTACCGGATAGCGAAAGAACGGTTAGCTACTGGAGCTTATCGAGGACTCTCGTTTCCCGAGAGCGCATCTGCATTGGCCTCGCAGATGCGCGAGCCCGAGAGAAGTTTCAGTAGATATAACCTTCTACTCGTTATGATAAGGCTGACCGTCGCGTATCGTCTGAGCTCGATACAGCTGCTCTACCAAAATAAGCCTAACTAACTGATGCGGAAATACAAGAGAGGAGAGCGACCAAACAATGTCTGCTCTATTTTGCAGCATTTCAGTTACTCCGTACGCTCCACCGATGATAATCACGACGTTTTTTGACTGTTCTAGGGGAGTTGTTAATACTTTTGAAAAAGCGGGGGAATCGTACATTTTTCCAGTTTCATCAAGCAATACTACAAAATCATCGGGCTTGAGCTTACTTATTATGCTTTCAGACTCTTCTTTACTGGCTATAAGGCCTTTTTGAGGTGAACTACGAAGAAAGACCCATTTCGTATTAAATGGCGCTTTCAAGCGCTTTTCATAACGTTCAATGCCCTCAACAAGCCAATTTTCATGCTTTTTACCGATAGCGACTACTGTTATCATTGTAGTTTTGCAGCTACAGCAGCTAGCGCTTCGTCATCAACCTCGGCTTCAAGGTCTTGATGTTTTTTAATATCATTGCCATGTATCAGGGGTATGAGGTGTATATGCGCATGTGGCACGCCAAATCCTTCGACTATGACACCAACCCGTTGTGGTTCCAAAGTTTCCTGTATATGACTAGCTAACTGTTTAGCCACATCCCATATATGATGATATTCCAACTCTTCTAAATCCCACAAATGATCAACCTGCTTTTTTGGTATTAACAGAGTATGACCAGGGTTAATCGGGTGAATATCGAGAAACGCCAACACTTTTTCATCTTCATATATCTTATGAGCTGGTATCTCACCGTTAATAATCTTTGTAAAAACAGATTCTTGCATGTCATTATTATAGCCATTTGCAGTAATATTGATACATGTTTAATGATATCAACTGGCTAATAGTGCTTGGATTGTTTTTTGGCTATGCCCTTGTTGACGGTATGTACGCTTACTACACAATTGCGGTCATCAAAAAGCAGGCATTAGCGGCAGCATCAATCAGTTTTGTAATGCATTTTATTCTTGCAGCGGGTGTTTTCGCATACACAAAACAATTTGCGTACGTTATTCCGCTAGCACTGGGGTCATTTGTTGGTACGTATTTCGTAACTCGTTTTCAGAAAAAGTTATTCAAAGAATCATAATTTGAATTAAAAAAAGCCATAAAAGTAAAAAAATGCTCCGACCACCGTAGTGGTCGGAGCGTGGCGTCGGTTCCCTCTGCGAGGCTGCAAAGTAATGGACCGACTGCCCGAGGAGCAATGCTCTTGTCTGTTCAGGGTGTCACGCGTAACACAGTGTTCAGATCCTCCAAGAGAAAGTACTCCTCCAACAATGTACACTATACTACTAAATATATTATTTGTCAACTATTTTATTGACTTTTTGGAATATACCCACCAGTTTTACCTGTTAGGTCAAAGTTTTCTTCTATAAATGCAATCACTCTTTCTGGCTCTACATCATGCCGAAATACGATATTTGGCCCGTGATTGTCTAGGTAGACGGCCTCTATAGCACCATCTTCAAATACTCCAAGTCCTTGCGACGTATTTTCACCACACTCATGGCTTCCACATTCGTATTCTCGCTGAGATACTACCGGTATTTTTGAGCCGGGCTTGATAGGACAGTGAAAGTGCACTATGCAGTCTTTGCCAGGGTGCTGCTCAAAGACAATTCGCTGTGACTGGCCACCAACTGATGGTTTACCTCCGTACGCTATGACTTTATCGTCCCCATCGGTCACAACGCGGACAAGTCCTACCTCTGATAATTGATTAAAATCGCTCTTGCGACGAGAGGTGAGGAACATATTGCCTCCTATTTTGGCTGCGAAGTGACCTGCAGTTACCCCGTTAAATGGCTTGTACGCACTATGTTCTCGACAATAGTCCACTACAGTACGAAGCGCTGGATACACCTCTTCACTTTCCCAAGCCACAGGCTCTGCATCGACTACTGTCGACTCTGTAAAACTTAGCTGTGAACGTAGATGTGCCATTTCAACCAGTCCCTGCAACGCCTCTTCACGATCGCCTGTTTCGTGATATGGTGCTTCTTCAGGGGTAACCACCATGTTTTGTCGAGTTGTCGTGTCGTTTGCGAGCACTAGGTTAAGGCTGGACGATTTCAAAAGATTGAGTCCTGCAGAGTACTGCTCCTCCGGACTCGCCCCAGTTGTCGTCTTAAACCCTACGGCAAATATGTCTTTTCGGGGTTTTTGCCCTAGCACGCTATCTTTGCGAAACATTGTGACTATTTTCTCTGTTGGGGTGAGGTTGATTGCCTGACCAGCGACTGATTTTAGTCTTTGAGCATGCATTGCACTCTCTACATCACCAACTCCACCTTTAAAATCACACACCGCTGGGTTCCAAAACACCATTTTTGTATCGTAATCTGCTACCAACTCCCTAGCTAGTTCCCGAAGATCATCAGATGTTTCCAGACTGCTTGTTGTATCTGCCATTTTGGTCAGATGCACATTAACATCCATCTGAGGTATTAGTTCTCGACAAATCTCACCCAATCTCTTTGCTGTCGCCCCATATGCTCGGGCTGACAGAGCAAGATGCTCTCTGATCGGTTCTATTGTGCCACCACCAACAATATGTATTTGTTTTCTGGGTACAGTTAATTTATCCATGATATCTCCTTTCAATATCTATGTGCACAGTATGCACCGATTTTTTGAAAAATTATCATGTTTGTATGTAAAATATACATTACAAAATATATTGATCTGTTATTATAAATGTGATGTCTACATACAAAGAATTGCATACATTACTGACCGAAGTCGGAGTAAGCCCCAGCGCTCAGCAAACATATCTTGATTGTCTCGACCAGGGAACAAAAACAAGCAAAGATATTGCCTTTCTAACCCAACAGCCGAAACCAACAGTTATGACCAACCTCCAGCAACTTGTACGTTTTGGATTATGCAAAAAAACTCCTCAGGACAACAAAAGTTTTTTCTATACTATGCTCTCACCTGCTCATCTAAAGCCGTTCATTGCCCGACAAATAACCGATCTCAATCAGACACTTGATGGCTTGGACTCATTCTCAACCAAAGAAACTAGCCTCACTACTCACGAAGCGCACGGACAAACAGAGGTGCAGCATTTTTTAGAGCTAGCACTTCGATGTAAAAAACGCGACTGGTGGATTGCGTCCCCATACAAAAATGCTGTGCGATATATGCCACAAACCTATCAAGAATACTTTAAAAAAACCCGTGAAGACCGACAAATCAAAAGCATGTCGATATGGAACAAACATATAGCAAAAAGAGGGCTGAGACTACACGACCAACTGATGCGCAAACCGCGTTTCGTCCCCGATGATCACGAGGGCTCAATAGGGGTAATGATGATTGTATTTGATAGTTATACTTTGATTGTGGAGGGTAAAGAGAAGCCTAGTGCAATTCTAATTGAGAGTGCGCCAATTGCTGAAACATTCAAACTACTGTTTGAAATAGCCTGGGTATCACTCAGAAAGGGGAGTAGCTCAGCTTCCTGATATCTGTTAAAATGTCTGAAGTACGGAGAGGTGCCCGAGTGGTTTAAGGGAACGGTCTTGAAAACCGTCGTGCCGGAAACGGTACCGTGGGTTCGAATCCCACCCTCTCCGCCATTAAAAAAGATGAGTATTTACTCATCTTTTTTAATGCTGAATAGGATGAGAACCTTTAGGTTCGGCGAACGAGAAGCGGAGGTAAAAATGTGTTTACATATTTTTACCGAGCATCGCAGGAAGGAGTGTGAGCAAAGCGAACACGATATCCCACCCTCTCCCCATTCATTACAGCGGAAAAGGCTGAAGGCCGATATCCCACCCTTGCCCACCTCCACTTTTCATTATAAAATAACCCAATGAACACCACTGTAGAGCGAAGTGAAAGCCGCTTTAATATCTCACCAAAAAAACTTATTGCATCTGGCTTAGTGTCTGTTGCACTAGTGGCGAGTGGTTGCGGTATGTCTAAAGAAGAGCGAAATAGAAAGATAGAAGCAAAAGAAGACAAAACCGAACAAACCCTAAAAAACATCCTCAATCCAGCAACTGCAACATTAGGCAAAAAAGCAGCTCGCTTTGCTAAAAAACACAAAGATTCTGCTATTTGGTACGAAATAACAGAGGGGAAACAAGCACTCACTATTTCAAGCGAGGACAATAAGCATACCCTCGATATAACCATGAGAAAGGGAGCTGATCGTATAAAATTTCAACCTGGGGACATAGAGAGGGTGGTGATTGAGAATCCTTCTACTATTGTCAGGGTAGAAGCTGACGAAGACGATAAGCCTTGCTCGAAGGGGATAGCAGCGAGCACAGAGTACTTCATTAGTACCGGCGAGGAAGAAAAGCTATCTACATTCGTGACAATAGATCGGTGTGTCACTTGGTCGGTTGGGTTGGGAATTAACGACCTGACGCCTACCGACGCTATTGCCGATAAAATTGCAGTGGACATGGATACAAACTTTCAAGAAGTCATGAGTGAAGTAAAAAGCGAGTAGGGTGCTATACTTGCAATTTTATAAATAATATGTTACAATAGTATAACTAATCACCTTTTTTGGTGAGAGGTGGTCCTTAACAATTTCAGCAACTAGAAGAGGTGATATTGTGCTCACACTTACGAGCATTGTAGCTGCCCTGATCGCTGGTGGACTAGTCGCATGGCTAGCACACAAGTACGATCTGCAAAGCTACATCGGCCGCCCGAACCGCATCACAGCCCCAGAATTCGTTCTCGGGACAGTCGCTACCATCGCAGTTGCGATGATTGTGACAATGTGGATAGGGCCTAGTTTGTCGCGCAACAGTGCGATAAACGGCTATAAAGAGTTTTACAACGGAAGCATTACCCAAGCCCGAGTTGTACCGGACATCTGTCAGAGGGATGGCTCATGCCAATACTCTTATCAGTGTGATCCATACCAAGTGAAAGTAGTCGACAGAGCGGCATACACCGACTCTAACGGCAACTACCATTCGGAGCAGTCTCATTACGAGACTCGGTATCACGACTGTCCGTACGTCACTCGTGAGCTTGATTATGTCCTAGATGACAGCATCGGGCGATCAATCACAATCGGGGACAACTACTTTGAATCCAATCCACAGCCGTGGAGAGGTGGACGTAGTATTCCCGGTGATGTACCGCGCGAAGCTCCAGCACGTTGGGTCACCGCAAAGCAAAATGTGGAGGCGGGTATGAGCGATCCTGTAACAGGGGTCTTCAAATACGCCAACTTCATTCTTGCAAGCGAAAGTGACCTGTATAAAAAGTACAGCGGCAGCATCGCAAAGTACCAAAAAGCCAGTTTGCTTCCAAAGCACACTGACAAACTGGGCGATGATGTTCTGTACGACTACGGCATGCAAGCGACCAAACTCCAAGCTGTCGGAGGTCTCAAAGTCGGCAACATTCCCCAGTGGAATGACCGACTGATGCGACTAAACGCAGCTCTAGGTAGTGATCTACAGGGAGATATGCATGTTGTTCTGATGCCTGCCAGCAAGGTAAGCAACCCAGACGACTACATAACCGCCCTAAAGGCCTACTGGACGAGTCTTGGCAAATGGAGTATTTCCAAAAACGGCATCATTCTGGCAATTGGTGTGAACGCTGACGGCAAAACCGTCGAGTGGTCACGCGCAGCGACCGGAATGCCCCAAGGAAATGGTGCGATGCTAACGGCTCTTAGCCTGAGGCTCAATCAAACCCCGTTTGAACCAGATGCTTTGTTCGGAAATGTTCCGACAAGTGTCTACAACAATGGGAAAAAGTTGAAGGTCAAGTACAACCACAACGCAGCAGGCTTGGTCGGAAAGACCATCCTCGTTGATTTTCCCTACAAACGTCCATGTATGAAGTGCGAAGATGCAGGAGAAGCGGGAGTTGGCTATGTTGAGCTAAAAGATCTAGTTCCGATTAAAACCGGCGCAAAGATCTTCATGTTCTTCATTGTTCTATTCCTGTCCCTAGGGATTTGGTGGGTTCTGCTCAGCTACGACCCGCTTTCGTACGTCATCACAACGTCAAACAAGCCTGAAGATGAATCTACCGATTCATTCGACTGGCGCCTGTAAATCAACTCTAAGGAGAGAAGTACATGACAGCTCTTGATTATCTCAAGAAGTTCAAGTGGTTCGCCGTGGTTGGAGTCGTCCTGTTCTTTGGTCTGATCTATTTCGTGATCAGCAACGGCGTCACAAACGACGGCAACAAGAAGCAGGAAGACCTGATCACCTACTACAACGACACGACCAATGTCCTGTCGGACTGCCTGGTGAAAACCAAGCAGTCGGTCGGTGCTACCAAAGCACAAACCGATGCGCTCGACAAGGTGATTACCGACGCCGTCAAGGGTCGTTACGCCGGAGACACCAGCGCTCAGCCGGGTGGTGGTTCGTTGTTTAGCGCCATTCAGGAGGCCTACCCAGACACATCTGGATTGTCGAAGTCCTTCCAGGACGTATTGATCACCATCAACGGATGTCGAACAGACTTCCGCGACTCTCAGGCAATTCTGCAGCGTGCAGTCACCCAGTTCAACCAGTGGCGAACTGGATCATTCAAGGTTCGTAACTTTGGGGGAAAGAAATACCCCAACGAGAGCCTCGAGATCACAGTCGCCGGCAAGCCGGTTACGGGCAAGGGCGCACTTCGACAGATGCGCACCCTTGTGGTTGTATCTGACGCACAGAGCGGTCGCGACACCGGCAAGATCGACAATGCTGATCCGTTCGCGGCTCAGTAAGTTGCTGAAAAAGTAGGAAAGGCAGTTTGAAGCCTATCATTCAAACAAAAACCTGGGAACAGGTCGGCAAAGATTCGTCTTTGCTGGAAGGTTGTTACCTGTGGAGCTTTGCTCTGGGTAACAACCTTCGGGAGTAACCATAAATGTGTATTTATGCTGATGAGTCCAAAAGGACGAATTACTCTAAACACTAAAATGATATAATAAAACCATGCAGCCAAACGATGGGCAAAATTATTGGCAACCTCAGGAGGGTGATGAAACCAACACACCTCCGGCTCAAGCCGTACCCCAGCCCCCAGCACCAGCCCCTGTGCAACCTCAACAACCAGTTGAATCTCTTGAAAACACTATTAGCTGGGAAGCTTCAGAGAGCATCCACCACGAGCGTGATGGCTTTTGGGTTATAGGTTTTATTAGCGTCGTCGTAATATTGCTAGGACTATCTGTATGGCAGCAACAGTGGACATTTACAGCGCTGATAGTAATTATGGCGATTGTATTAGTGGTATATATTCGTCGTCCAACAAGAGTACTGCGCTACAGTTTAAGTTTTGACGGGCTGCATATAGGCGAGCAGCTTTATGGTTTTGATGAGTTTCGTTCGTTTGGTATTTTAGAAGAAGGTGCACTTTTCTCTGTTATGTTGATGCCAACAAAGCGATTTGGGCAGGCAATGACAATATATTTTACAGAAGATGAAGGTGAAAAAATCGTTGATATCCTGGGCGCTTATTTGCCAATGGAAGACTTACACTTGGACGTCCTCGACAATCTGTTGCGCCGTTTGCGGCTTTAGTAGCTATCTGTTAAAATCATCTCTGTTCTCTTTACGGGAAAGCACCTTTATTTTTAGTCGTGGCATTTTGCCACGGCACGCGCGCCCGTAGCTCAGCGGATTAGAGCACTGGTCTTCGGAACCAGGTGTCGCAAGTTCGAATCTTGCCGGGCGTACCAAGCAGAGAGTCGGTTTTTAAACCGGCTTTTTGCTTGGTCTATCCAACAATTCGGTTTTGCGACTAAAATATTTTTCCTGAGGTTATTTGACACTTTCACAAAATGAGAGTATACAAAAGGTTGGATATTAAATCAAAGGGGAGAAGAACAAATGAGTCAAATATCAAAAGATATGTGGAGCGTATTAGCTCTGCGCGGGATTGTAGCAATCCTATTTGGACTGACGGCTGTGTTTTGGCCAGCTCTAACTCTAGTAACATTGGTGTACCTAATCAGTGCATTCTTGCTAGCTAGTGGTGTAGTTGGACTCGTGGTGGGATTGATTAACATCGGTAACGGAAAGATTTCTTTCCTATCTCGCGTGTTAACAATACTAGTAAGTGTTGCTGAAATTGGTGCAGGTGTATTCTTGTTGAGAAACCCCGGCGTCCTATTTGCAACTTTTGTGTTAGTTGTAGGACTCGTCCTTATTGCACGCGGAATTGTTGATGTGTTTTCAGCTATTTTCGAAGAAGAGGCGGCAACAATACGAACTATCCTTGCAATTACAGGTGTACTTTCTGTAATAGTTGGAGCTGTCGTACTTATGCAGCCTGCAGCAGCTGGTGTAGCATTCGTATGGGTACTTGGCCTATACGCATTGATCACAGGACCAATGCTAATAGCACTTGCCTACGACATAAAAAAATAAACATTGGTAGTTGCCTTTCTACTTGAGAGGCTGCCGAGCAATAGCAGCGACCCACACCTCTTTGGCACCAGCCCCATTGAGAACCCGGGTCGCTGCTTTGATTGTAGAGCCGGTTGTCACTATGTCGTCGATTATCAAATACGGTACTGTTGGGTCAAGTGTTTCGCTACATTCAAATGCCAGCTCTGCCTGCTGTATGCGCTCATCTCTAGCCACCTTATGCTGTACTGAATTACCCTTTCGACGCAATATATTTCGTTTTGTGATGCTCTTTTGTGTAGCAAACTCACAAGCAATCTCATTCATATGATCATACCCACGAATCCTAATGTGATGGGGGATTGTTGGAATAGGCACAACAACAGTCTCTGGCGGCAGTATAGGAATACGCAGATTCAACATCTCGGCTAGTGGTTTACGAGCCTCATATACATGTGACCATTTAAAATCATCGACTATTTCAGCCAAATTACCTTCACGACTGGCAACCACCCAGGCTTTTGTAAATGGAAGTTTGCATGTTTTGCAAATACCTTCAGAGCATGGTGCAAAACACTCAATACAAGTACTTTGGCCTTCATTTACGATGTTATATATACAACTAGTACACAAAATAGAGCCTATATTTTGGCATGAATAACAGTGGTGAGGAGCTATATTTTGTAACAAGTTGTCGAACATTGTAATTTTTACTTTTTCCGGTGGATTTTTTACTGTGTATTAGTTATAATCATTCTTAGGACATGGATTGTCAAGCGAGTTTATAAAACGACAATAAGTGGAGGAGACCAATGGCAAAGAAAAATACTAGCAATGACGACTTGCTGATCGAAGATGAATTAGCAGCCGCATTTTTAAATGACGAGGAAGATCAACCTACCGAGGCTTCAACGACAATAGTCGAAGAGTCTTGGGAAGAAGACAGCTCAGCAGTTCCAGGACAGCTAGCAGTAGATGTATACGAGACTGACGATAGGCTCGTAGTAAAAGCTCGAACAGCAGGCGTCAACAAGACAGACCTAGATGTAAGCATTTCAGACGGCATCTTAACTATCAGTGGCACACTATCTAGTGGTGACGACTCAGAAGCAACACAGTGGCATATTCAAGAATGCTATTGGGGTGAATTCAGTCGAACACTAGCGCTACCAGTTGCAGTGAAAGAAGATGAAGTAGATGCAGTACTAAAAGATGGCGTACTCACTATCGGCTTCACAAAAGTCAAAGCAGAACAAGCTCGCAAGATTCAAATCAACTAGAAACTTGCACACTAATTTTAAAACCCCGGACAGCCGGGGTTTTAATTGTGTAGTTTAACTTATTCTACTAGGTTGTAGTGTTAGCAGCTTCCAGCTGACTAGTCACAAAGTTAACCGCCGCAAAGGCTAGAAAGGCAACTACTATACCGATGATTGCGTACATGATGGTGTTTTTTGCACCTGTCACTGCATTTTGATCACCGTTACTAGTAACGTAACGTAGACCGCCGATAATCAGCATGATAACCGCAACTGCACCAACTACGAATAGTAAGATGTTTGTTACTGTTTTGAATATGTTATTCAAATTTTCACCCTGACCATTACCTTTAGCACATGCACTGCCATCACTAAGCGGGTTGGTCAAGTTGTTCACAGCGGTACTGTTGCCCGACTCGATAGTACAACCAGCAGCAAACGCTGTAGCAGACAGCCCTAAAACTCCGCCGACTACAAGTGTGAACATTGCAAGGTTTGTCACCGCTAGCAGTTGTAGCTTTGTCTTTATGTTTGATATTTTCATTTTGTTATTCTCCTTATGTTTATAAGATGTATGCATTAGTTATACCAAAATACGCGGTTGTTGTATAGAGCTAGTAGTTTTTTTAACTTCATCTGACTTTTCTAACTGACTAGTCACAAAGTTAACCGCCGCAAAGGCTAGAAAGGCAACTACTATACCGATAAGCGCATACATTATCGTATTTTTCGCTCCTGTTACAGAGTTTTGATCACCGTTACTTGCTACATAACGAAAACCACCAACTATCAGCATAATAACCGCTACTGCGCCGACAAGGAATAGCATGACATTCGTAACAGTACTGAAAACACTAGTCAATGAATTTCCGCCACTACAATACTCGTGTCCTTTATCGTCTTTTTTTTGAGTACCACCACTATTTGTACAGTTGTCTTTATTGGCGTCATCTATATCTATCTTTGCAGCATAGCTAGACGTCAGCGGAACTACAGCTACAGCTAGAATTGTCAGGGTAAGTAGTAGGTAGTGTTTAATTTTTTTCATGAGATCTCCTTATTGTATGTTTTCCAAAATAAAGTTGACTATTGCGTATGCCATGATGGTGACAACCAGCCCAATGACTGCGTATATGATTGTGCTCTTGGCCTTACCAGCTGCTGCCGAGTCGCCGTTACTTGTAACATAGCGAAAGCCACCAACAACCACTAAAATAACAGCTAGTACACCTGCGATGAAAAGGAGTAGGTTGATGATGTTTTGTAGGGTACTTGAGACTAAGTCTATAGACTTGCCATCCTTATCGACACAAGCATCGTCCTTGACCGTACCTCCAGCATCTTTACACTCATCGGGATCAACACCCCCAGCTTCAAATAACCCAGCTTTAAACCCTTTTTCTGCTCCCGCGTCTAGTGCATAGCTTGTCGTCGACACGACAGCGGATCCGGCGAGCAGGGAAAGAGTAAAGGTAAGACAAAAGAGTATACGACGCATGTTTTTATATATTGTCTATTATAAAGTTCACTATTGCGTAAGCCATCACCGTAACAACAATACCAATAACTGCGTAGATAATCGTATTCTTGGCGCTTGATACATTATTTGAATCACCATTACTTGTAACAAAGCGAAATCCGGCAATCACAATCATAAGTACAGCTACAAGGCCGACGAGAAACGACAGTATTCCGATAACATTCTTGATCACTTCTTTGACTTGATTTCCGTCATTACCAGCTTCACCGCCACCGACGCCTGTTACACCTTCTTTAACTGTCCCTCTAGTATCAGCGGCTACTGGTGTTGTTGATAGCCCTGTTGCAATAAGACCGCTCAATGTCAGCATGCATAGTGCCGCGATGATTATTTGAGATATTTTTCCAAAGGTGATTTCTAACATGTTTTATATCCTATCTATTACAAAGTTAACTATAGCGTAGCTCATTACCGCAACAACCAGCCCAACCAGTGCATATATGATCGTATTTTTCGCTTTGCCTGCTGCTCCGGGGTCGCCATCGCTTGTGATGTAGCGAATACCACCAACAACCACCATGATGACTGCAATCGCACCAGCAAGGTAAAGCATGACATTGATAACATTCTGCAATATGCCCCCTATGAGCTTTTGGTCAGTCTGACAAATTGCGGTGTCGGTATTTCCGGTTTCTTGACACTGAGGCAACTCGGCATAAACTTGTTGCTGTGGTAAAACGAAAACTGCCAACCCCATTACTGCAATCATAGTTAAAATATAATTCTTTAGTTTATTGGTTTTCATATATTTTAGTTGGCTCCTATACTTTGTATTATACCAGTTATAATAAATGCCGACCCAACGATCACTAGCCCTACGGCCGCATATATAATAGCATTTTTAGCTCGACTTATCTTAGCGGAGTCGCCGTCACTAATAATATACATTATTCCAGCTGCTATAATCACAATTACCGCTATAGCTGCGGCTAAGCTATAAACGATATTTAATATGCCAGCTACGATTTCATCAGGATCTTTTTTATTTACACCATTAGGTGCGGACACTGAGCCTACTGCACCACCAGTAAGACTAGAGGAACATTTTTTGTCATCTTTACATATACCACTTTCAGATGGTTTATCTTCTACCTGGTCATTATTATCTATGCTTGAAGACGTCGAACTACTAGTGCTACTACCACCCCCGCCGCTACCACTGCTAGCGCTTCCGGAACTGCCACTGCTCGAGTCACTAGGTTTAACATTTTTTGCTCTTGATGCAGCTTTACCGTCAGCAATAGCTTTCACAAGGATACCACTCGGATTCGCATCTACATACTTTTTTATATTCAGACCCTGATAATTTGTAGAATTTTTGCAGTGATCTTTGTCACGTTCACGCCAATATGTATAGCCACAGTCCCATGCCTTTTGACAGTTAGTTAGATTCTGTCCCGTCAGTCTCCTTTCGGTAGAGCAGTAGCTTGCAGCCTTTTGTGCAGGTGATTGCTCTACTATTGCAGTACTGCGTTCAGAAAAAATAGTAACAAAAGAAAAGGATGTGAATAATGTTAGTGTGAATAAGAGTATTTTTTTCATCTGTTTATTTTAACGCTTCTTACAGGTAAATCATACAGCTAAAATTGTAGTTATGTCAAATATTTTGAATCAGTGTGATGATAGCCACAGCAGATAACGCTATCAACAAACCAACCAATGCATTTTGAATAGTAGTCTTTGCGCTCGCTATTTTACCGCTATCGCCAGCTGCAAGTATGTATTTAATACCACCCCATATCACAAAACCCACAGCAAAATAACCTATAATCATTAGTACAATACTGAGTAAATTAATAGCCAGTTGTCCAGCAAAATCTGCAGGATTAGAACCTACTTCTATTTCGTTTGTACCCGCTATACAAATCTCTCGATACCAGGGCGGAATTCCAAGTATTCCAGCCTGATTAGCACAGCTAGCTGCATAAGCGGTAACTGTACCAATCGGCGAAAAACCAAATACACCAACCGTAGCTAATAACAATACAAAAATCCGTAAACATTTCTTTATCATGTAAATACGCCTCCTGGCACTATGTAGTTTATCAATGCATAAGCAGCAAACCATAATACCAAGCCTATTGTAGCGTTGACAATAAACAAAATACCTTTTTGAGTTTGTCCAGCATTGTCCTGAGCGGTTGTGTATAAAATGCCGCCATATAATATGCCGCCAACTGCTGCCAGTGAAACTAGCCCCGTCATCCAGCTTACAATTGTGAGCATAATTGTGATAATAGGGTTATCTTTACCACCCTTAGTCGGGTCTCCGCCCCCGCAAATATCAAAGTAAGTCGCCACGGCTTCGTCACCAGTACCACATTCACTTTTACCTTTTTGGCCTGCTTTGTTTTTTGCATCAGTATAGGCTTTTTTACAAGAATCCTTTGCTTTACTGCCGCCGGGTAAACCATTGCATGCACTTTCAGAACTAGCTTTTGCGCCAATTTCTTTGGCCTTTGCAACCGCAGCTGTCTGCCAAGCATCTTTACATATTTTGTTCACATCCTTATTGCTATATTTACAAGTATTTTTCTGACTTTTATTTGCTTCGACACCGGCTTTAGCGGCATTTTTTACATCTGTTTTTAGTGCATTCACACCTTTTAAACAATCTTTCCTCGATGCCCCTGAGCATTTCACAGAATCTGGGCCACTCTTTTTAGCTTTGTCGTAGGCATTAGCACAGTCAAGTTTTGCTCCTGCACTTCCAGTGTTACATGCTTCCTTTGCAAGCTTCGAAGCAGCAGACACGGGCGCAGGCATTACAGTAATACAAAAACTAGCAACTATTGCTACAAGAAAAAAAGGTACTGCATTTTTTATTCGTTTCATTTGTTATAAATTATGCATTTTTTGCACCATTAGTGCAAATAAATTGAGCTTATGTATAAATCTGCGCTATACTTTTATATGATATGAAACAAAGATACAAAAGAAGGGTAGTGGGTACATTCTTGTATGTATATATTTTTTCCCTCTTACTATCTTTTTCCCTTCTGCCGTCAATAACAGCCGAAGCTCTGACGAAAATAGAGGGCGTACAAAACAACGCAATGTTGCTTTTGATCCAGAAGTGTCAAGGCATTAAGGAGCTCGATAAAAACGTAGGTGTAAAGGTAGATATTAACAATCGCGGATATGATGCTTCCGACTGTAAAGGCTACCAAAAATCCATTGAGAGTAATCTCGGCTGCGAGAACACAGATAATTTTTTCAAAAAAAGCAAGATCAATGTAAAACCCAACGACGACAGCACGGGTGATGATATCTACTACCTAAATGTAGCCAGTTTCAAAGACTGCGTTAGCAAGGCAGAGGATAAATACAATCTATTAGCGGGAAAAGACTGCGAAGAACCCCAAAATGATAGTAATAACTGGGATAAATGTACCGAATACGAAGACGATTTGTATTACTCGCTTGGCTGCAGCAAGAAAATGTATCAAAAGCCACAGCAGGACGATAGCCGACCAATAAAGCCAGAGGCGCGCGATGATTGTAAAAGTCGTATTGATCAAATTAAAGCCCAGCACCTAAAGTACATAGACGATAGTGGACAAGTCCAAACTATGACGGCTGCTATTGGTGATGATGCTTTTGACGCCGAAGCAAGTACAGTCCAGCCTGGCGGTATTGACGGTGCGGGTGACTCTGGAGCTGCCGAATCAGGCACCAACTGTCAAGGCGGACCAATGGGTTGGCTGTTCTGTCCAATGATCGACTACATGACTTCTATTCTTAATACTTGCGCTGGGTTAATAGACGACCTCATGCAGGTGAGATTCTTAGCACAAACTGACAGCTCTGGACAAATTTATAAAGCCTGGCAAACATTTTTAGGTATAGCAAACATTTTACTTTTTATGGCGTTTATGGTTATCGTTTTCTCTCAGGCTACTGGCGCAGGATTGAGTAATTACAATATTAAACGCATGCTGCCAAGATTGGTAATTGCTGCCATACTTATGAATATTTCATACTATATTTGCGCCTTTGCTATAGACGTCAGTAATATTACTGGAGCTTCCGCTATGGCTTTATTTATAGGCGACAGTAGCATAACTGCTGCGATAGGTGGTGCAACAAACGGAGGCAATAGTATTATTGGTGGAGGCTTGGCAGTCGCGGCTATGATAGGTCTTTTAATTGCCATTCTTACACCAGTGGTGCTTGCGATTATAGTTGTGTTTGTGACATTGATCGCTCGTCAACTCATATTGATCTGTCTTGTGTTCGCAGCTCCCCTTGCTTTTGTGGCATGGCTACTACCAAATACCGAAAAATATTTCAAAAAATGGAGCGACCTTTTTATACAACTACTTGTACTATACCCAGTGGTCATGTTCGTTTTCGGTGCATCACTATTCTTTTCAAAATTTATCGGTACCGCAAACGCACAAACTATCACTGGTGGCGACAGTGAAACTTTAATCCAGATTATACAGCTAATAATACTATGCATACCGCTTGTTGCTATTCCTTTCTTAATTAAAAGTTCATCTTCTATTATGGGTAAGATAGGTGGATACGCCAACCAATTTGGTGCAGCAACTGCTGGCCGAGCAACCGGCAAACTACAAAGCGGCGCCAAAGGTTTTGCTAAAGACAGAGCACTCAATACTGAAATGCGTGCAGCAAGACTTCAGGGTTCTGATAGTAAACTTGGCAGGGCAGTAGGTAGGGCTGGTGGTTTCAGAAGTCGACGCGGTGCTAAAAAATCTTGGGCAGAAGGTGAGCGTAAAAAAGCCCAGGAGCAAGCACTGGAAGAATTCCTTGGCGCTGGAGGTGATAAGGACTTGGCAACGAAACGCGCAGCGAGCTTTGCAGGTGCTTCAAAAAATGCTGGTGGAGCAGACAGAGTTGAAGCATGGGCGAGAGCCCAGGGCTTAAACAGATTTAATGAAGGGGTAAAGCTTGAGGAAGCGAAATTCTCTTCCAGCTCAACCGCTCAACTTGCTGCTGCGCTTGAGGAAGCTATCCTCAGTGGTAATCAAGAAAAAGCATATGCAGCCTCTTCTGTACTCAATCAAAGAGGCACACCCGGAACTAATGCCGCGGGTGAGGTGGTAAGCAGGGTCGTAGCGAATGAAGACTTCGGAAGTGCTACTGCCGAACTTGCGGCTGGAATTGTGAAGTCAAATGGCAAAGAATTTAATGCTGTTGACCCATCACTAACAAAATGGGCCGACCAAACCAAAGGTGATCCTAACGGCACAAGCACTCTAGGTCAAGTTGCAGCCGACTCGTCTACATACACCAATGCTTCCTCGGAAAAAATGGGGACTTGGAACAACGACACCATACAAAAAGCACATGCATATGCATACCACGCAGGTGGGGCAGAGTTTTCGAAACTCCAAGCACAATCACAGGCCTTATTGGGTAGTAAACATGCCGAAGCGCTCAGTCCACAGCAAAGAGCTATGCACGAAAGCATCGTAGCCGGCAACGCTCCTTAGTACTAACTTAAAGACTTCACAGTTTGATCAAATATCTTGCGATTTTTAATCTCTTTTTTGGCAAGTAAAACTAGTGATGCTTTCTTATCACTTATTTCCTCTTCGGTAAGAGGCTCACCCTGTTCGTTTGTGTTATTGTTGGCTCTTTGTTGTATGAGTTTTGATATAGCCTGTTGACGCTTTCGTTTATTGCCAAAATTATTGAGCTCTTCAACAATACCAAGATCGTCACGTACTACTGCACGATTTGCCTTTATTTCCCCTCTATACTTGTGCGCATGTAGAAAAGTATTATCTATAGAAGAATCAACTTGACTAGAAGCCTCTACAGAATGTGTATACACCGATGTTTTTTCTGCAATTTCTTTTTCCTTCTTTTGTGCATCTTTCATATCTGCAGCTCGTTGTAATCGCATAGCCTCACTAAGCTCTTCAGTTAAGTCATTGATTGCTTCGTCTATTTTATTATACTTATCCTGAACGTCTTTGATTTTACTAGCATATTGTTCTTTTTTAGCGTCGATTTCAGACTTTTCTAGATCTTTATAGTTAGCATCGTCATTCATCGCATTTTGAATCCCAGCTATTTGCTCGGATAGGTCTTGCTGTATTTCTTGTGCTGAACCTAAAGATTTCTGTTTTTCAGATATGTCTTTATTGCTTGGATCTCTATTTATTAGTGCGTCTCTTTCTCCCGAAATTTTTTCAATTTCAACAGGGAGGTCTTTTATTTGTCTTTCGTATATTTTTGAAGTGTCATAGATAACTTTGTTTTTACCATCAACAATGTTTCTGTAGCGAGGATCCCAATTTCTCTTCATTGCGTTTGCGGCCGCAAGATTTGCGCCGTTAGGACCAGCTTTTGCCATGTCGGCTAATAGTGAGTTGTAGTGACGTCTTGCACTACCAAGTTTCAGTAAATAGCGTCTGGGGTTGAACCCACTCCTCACTTGACTAGACTCAATACGCTTTGCTACTTCAATACCTATGTCTCTACCAAGTGAATCAATATTGCCGTTATTTTTTAGAGCAAATTCTTTTAGTTTTTTAATTCGATCAGTGTAGTTATGCATACCATCAATGGCATCAATTTGCTCGTATATTGCAAGTTCTTCTGCATTAAGTACAGGCTCTACGTCTGGTATATTTTCAACATCTATTTCAACTTGATCAGCTTCTGTAGTTGGATTGTCATCACCTTCAAAAACATCTTCTATTTCCTCTCGCGCTTTTTCTGCTGCCGACTCTTGTGAAGCATCGTCTGGACTTGACTCTGGTGAACTAGCAGAGCCGTCACTACCCTCTGGAGTATTTGGATCACCTTCAGGCGAAGAAGGACCTACACCCTCTACTGGAGATTTTCCATCTTCAATAAGTGCATACAGCTTATCAACTAGACCGGGCGATATACCATTCCCTTCACTATGTTTATGTATATAGTGGGCTATTTTTTCAGCCCTTATTGGATCAATTTCGCGACCATCGTCTGATTTCTCTTGGCCTTCGCCTCGTATCAAATCTTGGTGTTCGCGTATCATCTCAAGCTCGTCTACGGACAGCAGTTTGCCGCTATCATCTGGTCTATGTAGGGTATTCACACCGTCACCATTAGTATCACTCCCAACTTTAACTAAATCCCTGATGTCTTCAAAGTTATCTGCTGGGTTTGGTGTTTCTGTCTGTGTTTGTGGTGGATGTTCTGACATTTGTTTTATAATAGCACAAAACATCACTTTTTGCAAGAGTATTATCACTGGTCGCGTGTGGTAAAATAAACATAAGCATGGCAGTCTACAAAGTACCTCAAGATGTCGAAGCAGAAGACAAGCTGATAGGGCCGTTTGGCTTTCGTCAGTTTATTTACCTTATTATAGTGGCTTTTGCTTGTTTTGTAGCGTTTATCCTCAGTAAAATATTTGTTGGTCTGATATTAATTCCGTTGCCGTTTATCATTTTTTTCACTGCTATAGCACTGCCTCTTCGAAAAGACCAGCCGACTGAAACTTACTTAGCGGCAATATTGCAATACAACCTAAAATCCAAAAAGCGTTTATGGATGCCCGACGGAGTTCTCTCAACTGTAGAAATAACAGCACCTCATGTTATAGAAGAACAGCGAACAAAAGATATCAGCGAAGATGAAGCAATGGAACGACTTGATAGACTGTCGCAAATTATGGACACGCGCGGCTGGTCCGCTAGGGGGGTGTTTAATCCAGACGTCAACAGCACTGGAAATGTCAGCCTAGCGGACAGCGTTGTTGCCGAAGCCGATAATATGGATGATATTCTAGAAGAAACATCCTTTGACAAACTAATAAACGAACAAAAAACAATCAGTCAAAAGGCCGCCATAGACCGTATGGAGCAGGCCGTAGAAACTTCTAAAAAAGTCTCGGTCGAAAAAGTACCCCAACCAAAGCCACCCCTTCGAACAGATGATGAACTGGAAAAAGAAGCGGCAAAAATACTCGATAAGGTAAAATTTGACCCATATCCATCTTCGATACACCAAACGGTCATTCAACCTGTTGGAGCAACCAACAGCCCTAAAAAACCAAAAACCGAGCCAACGACTAAAGATCAAAGCGCTCAAAGCACTAGCGATAACACACCTTCTCCTGATATAATGAACCTCGTAGATAACAGTGAAGACTTTAAAGTAAGTACGCTTGCCGAACAAGCAAAGCGTATAGAAGAAAAACAAGTCGGAGAAGAGGTGGAGATTAAGTTGCATTAATACCTAATCCTGCCGCAGCAAGAAGAGGGTAACACTTATAAATGCAGCCAAATAAAAACAATAGTCAGCCTAAAACTTCAGGACAACCTGGAGCTCCTCAAGCTGGAGCAAACCCTCAGCAACCCAATGCGCCTGCTGCAAAGCGAAACCCAAACAGTGCTCAGAACGCATTGTTAATATCTGAAATAAGAGAAAACATGGTCATTATGAGCGATGGTAGTTTTCGTGCGGTTATTACCTGCAAATCAATCAACTTTGACCTCATGAGCTCGCGTGAGCGTGAGGGTATTGAGTATGCCTACCAAAGCTTTTTGAATTCCCTAACATTCCCGATTCAAATATTAATTCGTTCACAGCGGGTAGATATTGCACCATATCTCGACAGGTTAGATAAAATGCGCAGAGGCCAGGACAACATGCTCCTAGGTGTTTTGATGGACAACTATATAGATTTTATAGACAATTTAGCACAAGAAGCAAACATTATGGACAAGAGTTTTTTTCTAGTTATTCCATATTACCCAGCAGGCGACCTCGACAGCGCAGTCGCCTCTAGCAAAAACTTGTTTTCAAACCTTTTCAAACCCCAACAGCAAGTAAATATAAAGATAAACCAAGAAGCCTATGAAAAAGCAAAAGATGAACTGCAAAATCGTATCAACACAGTACTTAGTGGACTTTTCCAGATGGGTGTTCGTTCGGTACAGCTAAACACAAAGGAACTTGGCGAGCTCTATTACAACTTTTACAACCCAGACACAGCAGTGCGCCAGCCACTAGGGGATTTCAACAACATTACTAACACCTACATTCAAAAAGGTGCTGGTGAAGCGCCTCGACCGAACCTTACCCAGGAGAACGGTTAGATGGGTATTTTCGGCGGTAAAAAACAAGATGCTATTGATATCGCTGCTCAACAGCGTGCACGTGAACAGGCAGAGATTGAGCAAGAGTTTCTAAAAGGCGTTCGCACACTTCGTGACCTCATAGCACCGAGTAGTCTTGAGATTAACAGTTCATACTTTCGACTCGGTAACAAATATGGCCGAACATTGTATGTGTATGGCTACCCTCGACAACTATATACCGGCTGGCTCAGCTCAATCATTAATGCCGACGAAGTAGTAGATATTGCTATGTTTATTTACCCTGTGGAATCCGAAGTTGTTATGAAAAACTTGCGTCGAAAAGTAACCCAACTTGAAGCATCGCAAAGTATCAATAGCGAAAAGGGGAAGGTGCGCGACCCTGGACTAGAAGCAGCAATCAGCGATGCCGAAGAGCTTCGCGATCAGCTGCAACTTGGAGCTGAACGATTTTTCCGATACGGTTTGTATATTACACTGTATGCCGACAGCCTGGACGAGATGGATTTTATGCAACACAAGGTCGAAAGCACACTAGGCCAACAACTTATCTTTAGTAAGGTTGCTTCTAGTCAGCAAGAACAAGGTGTACAAAGTACCGCTCCACAACTTTCTGACCAGCTGCAAATTCGTCACAATATGAATACTGGTGCTATTTCAACTAGCTTTCCATTTACCTCTGCTGATTTAACACAAGAAAAAGGGGTGCTATATGGCATAAACATGCATAACAACGGATTGGTCATTTTTGACCGATTCTCGCTAGAAAATGCCAACATGGTGGTTTTTGCAAAGTCTGGTGCAGGTAAATCTTTCGCTGTAAAGCTCGAGGCGGTTCGTTCTATGATGACAGGCACAGAAATCATCATCATCGACCCTGAAAACGAATATCAAAAACTATGTGAGGCAGTCGGTGGTAGCTACGTACAGATGAGTCTGAATTCCGATATCAGGATAAATCCTTTCGATCTACCTAGAGTTATTGACGAGGAAGATGCTGATGATTCGCTCCGAGCTAACCTTATAACCCTACATGGACTAATAAAACTAATGATTAGCAACCAAGCGGTGCCATTAACTCCAAATCAAGAGGCAGACCTAGACCAAGCTTTGATCGATACATATGCCCGCGTTGGTATAACGAGCGATCCACTAACACATCAATCAACTCCACCGACAATTAATGATTTGTACGACACATTGCTACATATGGGCGGATCTGGCCCAGAACTTGCACAGCGTTTACGTAAATACACTAGTGGTACATTCGCCGGTATTTTCTCACAGCAAAGTAATGTCGATATAAACAACAATATGGTTGTTTTCAATATTCAAACGTTGGAAGACGAGTTGCGTCCTGTAGCTATGTATATAATCCTAAATCACATATGGAACAAAACTCGCACCGACAAAAGAAAGCGAATGTTAATTATTGACGAGGCGTGGCAGCTAATGAAATATGAAGATTCTGCGAATTTTATATTCTCCCTCGCCAAACGTGCTCGTAAATACTATCTAGGCCTAACTACAATCACACAAGATGTTGAGGATTTTATGGGGAGTAAGATGGGGCGCGCAATTGTGGCGAACGCTAGTATGCAGCTGCTGCTCAAACAGAGCTCAAGTGCTGTTGATGTACTCGCAGATGTTTTCAAACTTACTGAGGAAGAAAGAAAACGACTCAACAACTTCCCTGTCGGACAAGGCTTATTTTTTGCTGGACAAAATCACGTACATATACAGATAGTCCCCAGCCCTACTGAACACAAACTTGTTACCACTAATCCACAAGCCGAGCTTGATGCTAAACGAGCTGCCGAACTCGCGAACCAGGCAGTCGAGAATCAAGATGTTGAAATTCGTAAAGGTTATTTAAGTGAAGGTGAAATAAAGTAGAGGTATTACCCTCATGGTAGAAAAACAAAAACCAGAAGACGAACTAAATCCAGCCGGGAACCTAGGGCAGGACAAGATAGACGACATTGTTGATGATAATCTTCATGCTAGTGAAAAAGTAGGTTTAAATTCTAGATCCAAAGATTTGGCTAGTAGAGAAAGTTCTGCAAGCTATAGTGCTGATGATGATTTTGATATCGATTCGGCTGACATAGAAGAACGTGAAAAAAAGGGCGATTGGGTGACGAATATGGACGAGGACGCAAAAAAAGATTCACGCCTCTCATCTATAATTGCACATAAAAAACGAGTTCTTATATTATCGGTAATAATCATCCCAACTTTTACTATTTTAGGCCTTATGTTTTCTCTATTGTCTGGTGCGCTAGGTATAGTTAATCTAAAAGAGACAGCCGTCTCCAAGCTCGCCCAGAGAGCAGACGATGTTATGACACACAGAATGAATAGAGTTATGTACAAAAAGTTTTCCCAAGACTTTACTTCAGGCTGTACCATAAAAGTTAAGTGTCGCTACAAAGGCATGAGTACAAGAGAGGTTAAGAAGTTTAATAAACGCAACAAAGCAAATGGTATAGCGATAGAGACCGAGTCTAGCTTAATACCTGGAAGGCAAAAAATAAAAAGAATAATAAAATACCAACCAGCAGACAATATCACCCTCGACAAAAACGGTAATGTCATAGACAAGGATGGTAGAAGTATCGCTAAAAAATCTACTATTCAAAGCTGGGAAGCAAAAGACTTTAAAAAAGCACTTCGAGAAGACCCGTTAGTAGGTAAGTCTATGCGTACATTTTATAAATCATATGTACAATATAGTTCCGGTTTTGCAGCACGAGCGATGCTAAAGAGGATTGGGGTAAATCTTGGCAAAAAAACAATAAAAGAAAACGATGAAACAGATGAAGCTAAAAAGAAACGAGGCGAGCAAAGAAATTTAATTGAAGCGGCACAAGAAGGGACTAAAAAAGACCTTGGTGAAGTGGGTAAAACTAGATACGATGATTTACCAGATGACGCAAGGTCTACTATAGAAGAAAGAACTAATCAGATTGAAAGTGAGCTTGAGGACACCTCAAGAACTTCAGCCGCCCCTGACCCTTCAAGTAGTAGGTTTGAGGGCCTGTATGGGAAAGCGGCAAAAAAAATTCAAAATATTGGCGGGGGTGTCTCAGGAGCAATACACCCAAATCCGTTTCATTTCTTGCTAAATTACTGCACTATGAGAGCTCTTGTACAAACAGCGAACCAAGCACGAAAGGTAAATCAAACCATACAGCTAATAAAATTTAGTGCACTTTTTTACACTATAGCCGACCAAATAAAAGCAGGTGACGCTACACCACAGACTACCGAAGCAATGGGTACGGCAATGGGTATATTAATGACTCAAGATAAAGATGGTTTGAGTGGGTTTGACTCAATGGGGTTTAACTGGATAACTCGAAAAACAGTAAGACTGGGCGATGGTGAAGACGTTACGAAATTTCAAAATGGAGGATCTGCATCGGGTCTACTAGGGGGTCTTGTTAGCTCAACAACAAGCGGCTTGGGGCCTTTTTGTAAACTAGCAAACGATCCGAAAGTTACAGCTGCTATGCTGACTGTGGATGCTTTGAGTCTTGTCGCTGGTTTTTTCACTGGTGGAACGGCAACTGCTGGTATACAAGCAATCAAACAGGGTGGTATCCAGGGTGGTAAGCAATTTGCAAAGAAGTTAACCGGGGAGATTCTCGAGACTGGTGTAAAGAATTTAATTACAAAACAAATTGGAAAAAAACTTGTATACCAAACTGGTGAAAAAGCGGGCGAAAAGAAAAGTAAAGGTCGATTAGCTTGGGAAGCAATAAACAATAAGTTTGTAAAATTTGGCGCTATAACAACTCTTTTCCTATACGGAACTGGTCCACTCATAGAAACACTATCTAGAAGCGGTTCAAACGCGGTCGCTCAAGATTTAGAAGGTCCAGATGGTGGCAATGCATTTTACGCAGGTGCTGGTGCGCTTAACTCGAAAACCTCTCAAGCACAAGGGCTACAACCAATCAGCGCCGAAGAGGCTGCAGCTCAAGACAAAAGTGCTACAAAAAGTACCTTTGCAAGAGCTAAGCTTGATGGTATTAACCAATTTGACATCTCGAATCAATATTCACTGTCTAATAGTTTTGCTCTAGCACTGGCGCCGTCGTTAAGTCAATTCAGTAAACCAAGTACGTTTTTCGGCGGCTTTTCAAGAATTTACGCCTCCGCTATAAATAATACTTTAGGAACTGCTTATGCAGATGAAAACGACATAGCTCAATATCAATATTGTAAAGACGAGGATTATCTTGGAGCAAGTACACCGATAGCAGGTGATCCTTTCTGTAACCCACAATTTGGTTTTGAAACAGAGGTGGTTAATGGTTCTGGATACGAACCAGAGGCTGTAGCAAATTATGTCTATGACAACGGTTATGTTGATGGGGAAGGCAAGCCTATTGGAGAGTTTAGCGATTTTATAAAAAAATGTTTAGAATCAGAAACTACAATAGGCCAAAACGAGGAGGGTAAAGTAGAAGATGATTGCGTTAGTCGTGATGACAAATTCCGCGCTATGAGAATGTATTGTGTAGATTCCAGTATAGACACTGACATGAATGACGGTGAAAGTCCTAGTTGTTCACCAGAAGTACAGGGTGATTCTAGCTCGGACCCAGCTAGCGATGTTGCAGCTGAAGATATTGATATAGCAACATTGTATGATGACTCTAGTAGCATAGCCTGTGCAGAAGGCACCAGTGATGTGGGTGTAGTTGATGATGCTTATCATAGTGGAAATAAATTCAAAGCTCGCCTGTGTTCTATTGACGGTGTTACATTTACCGGTGAAACTGCTATACCAGGCACCAATGGAAAAGCTGTTATAAACTCTAGGGTGTCTGCCGCAGTAGTAAAGATGCTAAAAGCAGCTAAAGCTGATGGTATAAGCCTTAGTATTAGTAGTGCATATCGTTCTAACTCAAAACAAACAGAGCTTCATAATTGCGCGCCTGGATGTACTGGCGGTAATCCTGCAGCCGCACCGGGCTATTCAAACCATCAATCAGGGGTAGCGCTTGATGTGAACGAACCATTAAATAGTTGGATGCGAAGTAATGGAAGTAGATATGGCTATAAATGGTTCGGAAGTGGCGACCCAGTTCACTTCTCACCAGAGGGTAATTAAAGCTATGAGGAATATTTTTAAAATAATTTTTAGTCTTAGTCCAAAAAAATATTTTTATATAGTCTCTGTGTTAGTTTTGTCCGCAACCAGTACGTTACCTGTTGGTGCAGTTTCAGACTTTTTCTCTGACTCAAATATACAATATTATGATCCGAACGCATGTAACCCAAATAGTGAATCATCTGATGGTAGTTCTGATGCAAACACATCCACAACAACGGGTCCTGTATATATCATGGGCGACTCAATAACAAATATCGCAGATAATGCATACACTAAAAAGTTCAAAGATTGGCAGCCAACCGTAAAAGGAGCAGATAGCAGACAGATAGCAGTAGGTAGTAATCCAACTAACGGAGTTGATCAAATTGTACAAGATAAAGATATTGTAAAAAAAGCCAAAATAATTGTCATAGCTCTGGGTACAAATAGCTTAGGTGAACCAGGTAACAAAGGGTGGGTTAAAAAGTTGATGCAAAAAGTTAACGCTAATAAACAAGCTGACACCAAGGTATTTTGGGTAAATGTATATGACAAAAACCAGCTGAGCAAGTCCAAAACAACAAATACAGCAATTAAAGATGGGGTAGGTGGCGGTGCTGAAATTATTGATTGGTACAAAGCCGCCAGAAATAAGGCTACTGGTAGTTTCGAGTCGGGCGTACACCCTACATCGCAACATGACATACAGCTTCTCGTAGACACAGTTTATGATTCAGTATCAAACGGTGGCACTACAGGAACAGGCAGTACCTCAGCAGGCTCGAGCGGTGGTTCTAGTACAGGAATAGACTATGACAACACTCAAAGTGCAGATACAAACTATGAAGTTTCTGTGGAATCAGATGGGGCGGACGGCAGCGCGTCTGGTGATGGTAGTTATCAGTCGGGAACTTCTTATGGCCATAATTTAGGTTGGAAAACTCACTTTGTGGCGCTTAACCCTGGCTGGGCCAGTAAGAAGGGTGTAGTGTTGGGTGATGTTGTAAAGATAGTTTGGAAAGGTAAAACTGTATACGCTATATATGGCGACAATCATGCAGGTGATAGTGTACATACAGAGGTGTCTTTGAGTGTTAAAAGGGCGTTTTTAGGAAGTAAAGCTAGCGTTACTACAGGATTTGGGTCAAAATCAGACCCTGTTAAGTTCACCATCTACCCCGATACACATAAAAAAATAAAGGGTAATCCACCATCTAACACCTTAATCGACAAAGTCGGTGCTGAAGTATCGGGTCAAGCGGCCAGTAGCTCTTCTGATGATACAGGCAGTAGCTGTGTCTGTGCAGACGGGAGCTCGGGCAGCACTGTATCATTGGATGGAAAGGATAATATAGAAAAGGTATTTAATTATTTCACTAGTGCAACGGTTGGCCTCAAGCCTTTTCAAGCTGCTGGCATAATAGGAAATATGAATCACGAATCTGGTGTAGAGCCACAAAAAGCTGAGGGGGTATATGATAAAAAAGTATCTGCTGAAGAATTTACAGCAGGAACCGGTGGACCCGGCTGGGGATTAGTGCAATGGACCCCTGGAAGTAAAATGATAAACCCAACCAAAGCCGCTAAAAAAGACCCTAATGATATCAAAGTACAGCTAGACTTTTTATGGGATCAACTCAATGGAAAAACAACGTCACCAGAAAAACAAGCTGGAGATGATTTGAAATCCACTAAAACCACCGAGGAAGCAGTGCGGGCCTTTCAAGGTGACAATAATATTGGGGGTAAATACAATGGATATGAAAGACCGGGTAGTCAATCTGCCACACTAGCCGATAGGATAGCAACGGCAAAATCTGTAGAGAAGAAGTATGGTAGTGGTGGTGGTTCATCTTCAACTTCATCGGGAGGTTTGTGCTCTGGTTCAAGTGGAGCAACTGCTAGCTGTGGTGTTACTAAACCAATGTATGACGCGCAATATACTCAGGCTCAATTGAAAAAGCTTTTTGGAGATCCGGGTACAGCAACTTCACATCCCGATATGGATAAAAATCTAGTAGATGTTGATTTTAACGGTCGCAAGGTACAAGTAAACAAAAAAGCTTCAGGCTGCCTAGAGGCAGTAGCAGCAGAAATAAAACAGACCGGAGTATCATATACAGTTAAAGAAATGGGGTGCTATAGGTTTGATTCTGATAACGGATCCACGAATATAGGCTTGAGAAGTTATCATACATATGGTGTGGCCTGTGATATAAACCCCAGCGCAAACCCATTTGTTAGTGGAGGTACAGCATCACATGATATGCCAGAAGGATATATTAAAGCATTTCACAACCATGGCTGGACTTGGGGGGGTGATTGGAATACAGTTAAAGATTATATGCATTTTGAATTCCATGGAGTAAAGCCGTGAATAAAAGAACACAAGTTATAGTGTTGGTGTTAGGATTTATATCTATTGTAGTCATGTTCTATTTTACCTACCTAGGCACAAATCAAACTAAACAAAGTGGTACTGAAACATCAGAAAGAGAAGATTGGTCTGTAAAACATAAGGTTTTGTTCTTAAACTTGCCTACGACAGACATAGACGGTCCTTTTACATTAACTTATTTATACACTAAGGACGGTGTAGATTATGTAAAAGTAACCGACAGCTCACCAAGGGGGAGGATGAATGCGCTACATTGGCTACGTCAAAACGGGGTTGATCCAACCGATATTAATATTCAATTTGATGATTTCACCAACCCACTTTTAGGGGGGGATTGATATGGATATTTTAAGATTGATAAATAAAAAAATTGTAATAATAATAGGGATTCTTGTTTTAATTATAGTTATTACACTATACACAGCAGGCTACATAAACTCTCAACAATATATTACAGTTAAATACAAAAATATTTCCAAGGTAACTATACAGAAGTTCAAACAAGGTACCAAGGGGGCTCAGGATAAGATTGTTATTCCAAAGTCTGGTTTAAAAATAAAAGTTCCAAAGGGTAATTACTTATTAAAATACACTGGCAACGCTGGATATGCCAGTGATTATGAAAATATCAACATAGGGGATAAGTCTGTATCTATTTCATTTGACCCGGATTATTCAGAAGAAAAGTTAATAAATATGTTAGACCAAGATTTTGAAAATATAAAAATAGTTTTAAATACAAAATACCAGAATATGAGAGATTATAGTATTGAAAAGGGTAAGTTATATAAAAAAGGTAAATGGTATAGCACAACCCTACAATATAATGGTAATGATATGTTTAACTATGACACACTTCGGTTAGTAATGGTTAAAGAAGAAGGTAGTTGGAAGCTTGTAACAAATCCACCTAGTATTATTATTAGTCATCAGGCATATCCTAGTATTCCTATGGATATTTTGAAAGATCTTAATAATACCCAAAATACTTCTTTTTCTGAAAAATATACAGACTCTAGTAGTAGAACTTACTTTCCTTAATTTAGTTCAATAATCTTTCCATCAACCCCTTTCATTAGTGGGGTTATGGTTGTTGTAGTTATAATCACTTGTTTTTCATATAGAAAATCTACTAATTTACCTTGTCTATCAGTATCTAATTCAGAAAACACATCGTCCAGTAGTAAGATTGGAGATTGATCTCGAGCTTTTTCTATTAGTTTTGTTTCTATAATTTTTAGTGCTAGTAGCAATGTCCTACTCTCACCCCTAGAGGCGCTTGTGCTCACATCTTGTTCGTTAATAGTAAAATAAAAATCATCCCTGTGTGGACCTAGTGATGTAAAACCAGTTAGTGTGTCTAGGTTGATATTTTTTTCTAAATTTTTTAATAGGTTATCAGTGTAATTTTTTAAATTATTTTTAGATAGGTATTTTATTTCAACAGTACTTTTTTTACCAGCCAATTCACTATAGGTATTACTGAGTAATTTGTTTATATCTTTTAGCAACTCTATTCTATAGTTTGCGATCACACCACCAAGCTCACTTATTTTTATATTCCATACAAACATTTCATCTTGTGAAAATGATTGATTTTTTAATAGTTGGTTGCGTTGCGATAATGAACGTTTGTATTTATTTATTGTAGTTTGATATGTTGGGTGTATTTTAGATAGTACTTCATCGAAATAATCCCTTCTTTTATCTGGACCTCTGGATATAATCTGTGTAAAATCGGGTTCAAAAAGTACAACCGGGATTGTTTGAGAAAAGTTAATTCTTTTGTAGGTGTTGTTTTGTATAGTGTATTGTTTTGATTTATCACTATATAAATTAATACTTCTTTTTTTATCGTTGAATATACCCTCTATTTTTGCTTGGTTTTTGTCATACTGAATCGTATCTTTAGTATTAGCACGAAAAGAATATCCTGTTGCTAAAATATTTACTGCTTCTAGTATATTTGTTTTACCGACACCATTTTTACCTAATATAATGTTTGTTTTTTTTGAAAACTCAAATGTTACTGAAGTATAAGAACGAAAATTTTTCAGATTTATTTGAGATATCATATATCACTATTTTAACTCTTTAGTGGCATAATAATATGCTGATAATTAGATTTCTTTACATCAGCATCTGTAAGTACACTTGGCGATAATTTACCATTGAAACTAAATTCAACAATTTCACCATCAATACAATTTAACGCTTCTAGTAGGTATCTAGAGTTTAAAGTAATCACACCGTCACCAACTACTTCAGCAGAGGCTGATGACGTATTTTCTCCAAGTTGTGATGCAATAGAGTGTATAGATATAGTTTTTTCTTTCGCATCGGTTTTTATAGTTATTCCACCAGCACTTTCTCGTGCAAACAAACTAGCGACTTTTACTATTCGGGTAAATTCTTCTTTGTTGATAGTTACTCTAATATCTTGAGTACTTGGAATAAGCTGTCTATAGTCTACAAAAGTAGCGTCTATTAATTTACTAGTTAGTTCAACATCGTTTACTCGAAAACGAACTTGGTTTTCATCTATCAACACCTCTACTTCGGTTTGGTCTTCAGGTATGATTCTTACTACTTCTTGGAGTGATGAAACGGGTATTATCGCTTCAATTTTATTATCATTTTTTAGGTTAGTTATATGTCTTTCAGCTAATCGATATCCATCAGTTGCAGCAATAAATAAATCCCCATCTATTGTGTGTAGGTAAGCACCTGTTAACATAGGGCGTGATGAGTCGTGGCTGGCTGCAATAATTGTTTGAGATATTGCTTGTTTTAAGGTTGTGGTAAGTATTTTAAAAATGATAGCTTTTTTTTCATTTATCACAGGTAAGTTAGGGAATTCATCGGCTGGTAATCCGTTTATTGTAGATTCGTATCTTCCAGATTTGATGTTGATGTGAAGGTTTTTATCTTCAATTTCAATATTGTTTTTAGGTAGGTTACTAACAAATTCACTAAGGAGTTTTGCTGGTATTGTGAGTGTTCCTTTATTTTCAATTTTTGTACCGATATAAACAGTTATAGCTATTTCTAAGTTTGTAGCAGCAAGAAGTAATCTATTATTTTCAGTTTTTATAAGAATATTATTTAGTATTGGAAGGGGAGTCCTACTACTAGCAATACGAGAAACGATCGATAATGCTTTGTTTAGGTTTTCTTGTGTGACGATAAGCTTCATATATTTGTTCCTTATTATTTATTTAAAATTAGTAGTGATGGTAGTTGCTGTGGATTGTGTGTAAAACAAGTAATTAACTGATATAAAAAATGAAAATTAAGCTGTGTAGAAACTGTATTTTTTTGTAGTAATTCTTTGTGTATAAAAACAATCCTACCTAACATGCTAAGTTTTTGGTCGTAAAAACTAGTAGTTTTACTAAGATTTATAACAGTCTTTTCCTTACTTTTTACACAAACATTACACATATAATTTCTCCCTAATTTCAGCTACATTTTCACGAATGGAATAATCAAGTTTTACAGCTTTTGTTATTTTCTCAACAGAATGTATAGCAGTAGTGTGATCTTTTCTCCCTAATTCACGTGCGATACTAGGAAAACTAGTATGTAGTTCACTTCTCATTAAATACATAGCGATTTGCCGCGGTATCATAATGTGCCGGTCTCTTTTTGGGCTAATAATATCACTCACATCAACGTTAAAATGATGAGAAACCTTACTAATTATTTGTTTTGGTGTGAGATGCTTTGGACGAGCCCTGGAAACATTCCCTAAAATACCTTCAGCAATTTGTTTATCTGGACTTATTCCCCTCATTTCACAAAATGCCAATAATTGATTTAAAGCACCTTCAAGTTCACGAACATTCGATTTTATATTACTAGCAATAAACTCAATAGTGTCCTGTTCTAAACTAAAACCAGATTGTGATGCTTTACTTTGTAAAATGGCGCATCTAGTTTCAAAATCAGGCATATGAATATCAATCGCCATACCCCACTCTAAACGACTACGTAAACGATCAGTTAGACTCGATATACGTTTTGGGGGTTTGTCTGAGCTAATGAGTATTTGTTTATTATTTTGGTGTAAATAATTAAATATATGAAAAAATGCTTCTTCTGTAGTTTCTTTTCCTGCAATAAATTGAATATCATCCATTATCAACACGTCGATATTTTTATAACGATCTGAAAAATTATCCCGTTTATTCTTACTACGCAGGTATGACATAAACTTTCCAATAAATGCTTCGGTAGTAGTGTAGTGAACATTAAGTTCGGGTCTTTTTTTACTAATCTCACTACCAATTGCCTGAATAAGGTGGGTTTTACCTAGTCCGACATTTCCATATACAAACATCGGATTATATCGCTCACCCGGTTTTTCAACTATTGCTTGGGCGACTGTATATGCCAGGTCATTGTTACCACCAACGACAAAAGACTCTAAGGTGTATTTAGGATTGAAAATATTCTCTTCTATATTGCTGTATGAATCTATTTTTAGTTTCGAACTACTTTGGTCTATAAACGATTGATCTTGACTACGCAGTGGTTTTTTATCAGAGTTTATTCTGTAAGTGATAGATTTGGGGTTTATTTTATTTTTCGCAAGTATCTGGCGAATTTGGGGATCGAACTTAGACTCAAGCTGTTGCTTTGTGAAAATATTTTTTACACCAATAATAATATCCGTATCAGTTGAGTCATCGCTTAGTTCGGTTTCTTTAAACCATGCAGCGTATGCTGCTTTTGAAACTGAAATTTCAATTTCACCTAGCACTGTTTGCCATAAAACTTGGTTCACTGTCCTCCTACTTACCACCACCATTGCATTTTTTTGTAATAACTACCCATAACTATAAACCAAAACTAGGGTTTTCCACAACCAAAAGAACTTTCAATCACCAAAGTCTTTAATTGAGGTCGAGTTTTGCACATACACCAAACAACACTTATAAAACTGTGGAAACCACACAAGTAAATGTGTAAAAGAATAAATAACAGCAAACAAAATTGGTAATAAATCAAGCAAAATATTTATTTTTCATCAGATATATGATACAGTTGTTTGAATATGCCAAAGCGAACTCATCAACCAAAAACTCGACGCCGTGCACGAAAGCATGGTTTTCGAGCACGTATGGCCTCAAAAGCTGGACGTTTCGTGTTAAAAGCACGTCGACTCAAAAAACGCGCCAAACTTAGCGTATAGAGCTATACTATTTAATATGTTATCTCACCGAAATCGTTTTCACGGTCATGGTAGTTTGCGATATGTGTACAATCACGGCTCAAAGGTTCGAACTAAAGACCTGGGCCTACACTATATAGAGAACTCAAAAAGAACACACTCACGCTTTGCGATAGTGGTTAGTAAAAAAGTACACAAATCCGCAGTAAAACGTAACCGTGTTCGTCGAAGGCTTTATGAAATGGTTCGCCACGAATTACCTCAAATAAAAACAACACACGATTTTGTCATAACCGTTTTCACACCAGAAGTAATTGAAATAGAAAAAGATATCCTTGCAAAACAACTCCGTGAACTGCTAGTAAAAGAAAAGCTAATCAGTTAAAATAAACTACAGACGTAAACTCAGGGAGACTCAATAAGAATGAATATTTTCGATACTTTAGTAGTGCAGCCAATTTTTAACTCACTTCTACTTATATATGCAGTGGTGGGTGATTTTGGTATAAGCATCATCATATTCACTATTTTAGTTAGGCTTGTTTTGTGGCCGTTGATTAAGAAGCAGCTTCACCAAACAAAACTAATGCGCAAGGTGCAGCCCGAGCTGAAAAAAATAAAAGCTCGCACAAAAGGTAATAAACAACTAGAAGCACAACTCATGATGGAGTTGTACCGCGAAAAAGGTATAAAGCCATTTAGCTCAATTGGTGTTCTTATTATCCAACTACCTATATTTATTGGAATTTACCAAGTAATAAATGTTATTACACTTCACACTGATCAAATCGAAAGACATTTGTATGATTTTACTAAAAATCTACCAATAGTAAGTGATATCTATAATGGCAACCATCACTTTAACGATACATTATTTGGTATATTTAACCTCACTCAAACAGCGCTAGGTAATGGTGGTCCACATTTCCCCTTAATTTTATTAGCAGTTATTGCGGCTCTTTTTCAATACATACAAACAAAGCAGCTCATCCCAGATACTACTTCACAAAAGAAGCTCAGAGACATACTAAAAGAAGCTTCTAGTGGTAAAGAAGCAGACCAATCTGAAATAACTGCGGCTATGAGTAGCAAGATGATGACATTTATGCCCATTTTACTACTTGTATTTGCACTTTATCTACCTGGTGGAGTTGTGTTGTATTATGCAGCGTCTAGTATTGTTGCAGTTATCCAGCAGTATTTTGTATTGCGCCAAGACAGCGAGGAACTACTACAATTAGCCGACCAAAAAAATGTAAAGAAAATCAAAGAAGCAAAAATAGTTACAAAAAAATCTGTCCCTAGCTCATCAAAGAAAAAGAAAAGAAAGAAGAGGTGAGACATGGACAGGGAAGAATCGATTATATACGCCAAGAAGTATCTTGAAGACACCCTTTCCTTTTTCGGCCTAAATATTGATGTCAAAGCATCCGCAGACGAAGACGTCATCGAGTTAAAAGTTCCCAGTACTCATTTAAATGGATTTTTAATTGGGCACAATGGTGATACGCTTCGTAGCTTACAATTTCTAGTTTCAACAACCCTTAGAAATCACGACGCATCACTTCATCGTATAAATATCGATATTGCAGACTACAAAGCACAGCGTGCGGATCGGCTAGTGAGTAAAATAAAAGAAACATTAGAAAATATCCAAAAAACAGGCGAAGCTCGTAGTCTAGAGCCTATGAACGCAGCCGATAGGCGAGTTGTACACCAAGCTGTCGGCGAATATCCAGAACTGACCACCCATTCCGAAGGCGAAGGTCGCGAGCGACATATCGTCATTAGCAAGAAATAATTATGGCTGCGAAAAAATTACCCCAGCAAAAAACTACAATACTAGCAAAGATATTGGGTAGTAATTGGTTTTTTGCAGGTATCATTGTTTTTTTCCTATTTCAAACCATCTGGATAGCGCTATCCGCTATTTATCCAATGCTATTTGATGAGGAATATCACCTAGGTATTATCGATATCTATTCACGCCAGCTGCTGCCGTTTATTCATTTGCAACCACCCGAAGCCTCCTTTCATGGCGATATAACTCGTTACGGATCTTACATGTTCCATTATTTGATGAGTTTTCCGTATAGGCTCACACAGTTCCTGGGCCTAGATCTACAGACTACTATTATTGCAATGCGCCTAGTCTGCATAGGCTTTGTAGTTGCTGGTTTGTTTGTTTTTCGTGCATTTTTACTGCGAGCCGGATTGTCGAAGAGCCTTTCACACCTAGCAATTGGATTCTTCACACTAATACCACTAGTTCCATTTGCGATGAGCCAATTAAACTATGACTCGCTGGCGTTTTTATTAATCGCCACTATATTTTATCTAGCAATTCGAGCAATCGAAAACAAAAACAAGCAAGTTGTCTGGCTGACATTGCTGCTAGCAGTTTCCAGCCTGGCATGTTTGGTAAAATTCACCATTTTACCGATAGCATTTGCCAATGTTTTATTTGTAGGTATTGTTTTGTGGCGCAGGCATAGGGCCAAACTAGCCAGCAGGTTACTAGGACAGATCAAAAAAACACCCAGGGTTGTTATGGTATGTAGCGCTCTATTTTTACTGCTAGGATTAGGGCTATTTACTGAACGCTACGGCACCAATATCATCCAATACCAAACGATAGAACCAAAATGTGACCGCATACATAGTCGTGAAAACTGCTATCAATACACAGTATGGCGACGCGATACCACTTGGAAACAAAACAACGACAATACAAACGTCGTTCGAAACAATCCCCTAATATATACAACAACCTATTGGGCGCCGCATATATTTGGCGATTTCACAGTAACTGCTGCATTTGTATACAAAGAGGCTAGAGAGTTAGAGATAAGGTACCTACCAAGCGGTCCTGGCAGTATGCAGGCGTCTTCCGGCGCGCCAGTACTGAAATGGGGTAGCTGGGTAGTCCTAGTAGTATCATTAATTGCACTGTCCGTTACCTGGAAAAAACTACCAAACCGTAAATTTCGCTATCTAGTGCTGCTGACACTGGCTATATACGCCACCAGCCTGTGGCTACGAAACTACAGTGACTATTTAAATATTGGCGCAGGCACTGCTGCACAAGGCAGATACTTTATCCCGCTTCTAGTACCTATATTTGCTGTTGTTGGTCTGGCTTTTAGGCATATCCTGACACGTATGCGCTATCAGCTGACTTTTTTAGCTATAGCCGCACTTTTATTGACGCAGGGTGGAGGTTTAGCAAACTATATACTTTATAGTAACTCTCGCTGGTACTGGCCAGAAAACAGACAAACAATTACAGACATTAACAAGTCTGCCAATAAAGTTTTACGATTATTTACTTTGCCTTAGTGCTTGTTGGTATATAGCCAAAGTTTGTTCGGCTGTTTTAGCCCAGGAATATTTCTTAATTTGGTTGTAGCCATTTTTAATTAATTTTGTACGTAAACTTTCATCATTCAGTACATCGGCAATTTTCTCTGTCATATCGTTGATATCTTTCGGATCAAAATAATGAGCTGCATCTCCGTATATCTCAGGTAGGCAAGTCGTATTCGAACTAACCACAGGTGCCCCCTGTACCATAGCCTCGAGGCCAGGTAGCCCAAAGCCCTCCATGAGACTAGGAAATACATACACCCTAGTATGTGTAAATAGCCAAGCTAATTGATTATCTGGTACAAAACCCGCAAAATAGACATTCTTGTAGTTGTTTTTTTCTACCCAGGCTTTATTAATCTTTGCCATCTCATTTATTCCGCCAACCAGTATCAAACCTAGCTCTGGTCGTTTTTTAACAAGCTCTTGATGGGCTAATACCAAACGTTTGATATTTTTATAATCACTCTGTTGCCCAACATACATAATAAAATCCTTGTAAGGCACGTTGATTTTTACAGGATGTGCTGTATTAGTACCAGCAGCCAAATAAGTAACGGCAACTTTATCTTTACTGATACCTGTGAATTTTATGTACTCACGTTTTGTATTTTTCGATATAGCTATAATTCTTTTTGATGTTCGTCCAACAACCCAAAACACACCACGACCAACAATTTGTTTAATGTGATATATTAGCCAATTTTTATCAGTATTATAGGTTTTTAGTAGCGTTAAATCATGTATATTTGTTATATGTGGTTTTAGGTACAGTAGGGGTTGTTGTGGCATACAAAAATGTACTAAATCTGCTTTCAATTTGTAAAGCTGCAATGCAAAACCAACCTGCTCTCCAAAAGAATAGTTTTTATAATGACAAGCAGAAAGTGTAAAATTTTTATTCGTTGGTTTCCAGTAATCTAAATCTTTTTCAGGCACAAGTACTATATATTGATTTTCGTGATCGATTTTTTGTAAATATGTTAGTAAGCGCTCAACATAACGACCAGTTGAGCTATTGATTATACGTGCGTCAATAACGATTTTTTTCATAAATAACTACTATCAGTATACATGTTAGTTCACGAGATTTATTGCTTTAAATCAAATCCTAACCCCAGCAGCTATGGTATAATATTTTGAGTTGAATCTATGAGAAAAGCCAAAATAATATACAGAGTTTCAAAAAAAGGCGTAAAGAAAATTTTACGTGGTGATCTTACGTATCACGAGAAAAATCCACTCCAACTTAGCGGTGCAATGGTTCGTCAGATTCGAAAACACGGACCCGTTGGTTTTGCTAAAAAAGTAAAGCACGAACTCATATCTATTAATAGAAGAATAGGAAACAACCTAGCATTTCCAAACGGATTAATTAGCGGTGTCGACAAACCTATGATAGACGCTTGGCACAAGGTACACAAACGAAAAGTAACTATCGTCATACCGAGCTACAATGATCTGGACGTACTGGTTCCTTGTCTAGAAAGTATCAAAGCAACTACCGACCCAGAATATACAAAAGTAATTGTTGTCGATGATTATTGTCAGCCTGCACACAGCAAAAAACTCAAAAAACTCGAGGACGAGCAAGTAACTATATTGTTCCGTAAAAAAAATGGTGGGTTTGCCAAGGCTGTTAACTCGGGCTTTGAGGCATCAAATAAAAAACAAGATGTCGTACTGCTCAACAGTGATATTGTTGCACACCCTGGTTGGCTAGAAGCTTTACAATATGGCGCTTATCATTTTGGTGTTGATACGGGTATTGTTGGGCCAAAACTACTATATCCAGATGGTAGGATTCAAAGCGCGGGATCACATCGAAACACTGATGTGCCTGAATTTTTCGATCATTATTATCGTTTCCAAGAAGAAAACTATGGTCCAGCAAACATTCCTCAATATTGTATTGGTACAACCGGTGCGTGTATGTATATCAAGCGTGAATTTATAAACAAGGTAGGAATTTTTGACGATAAATTTGAATTTGCCTTTGAAGATGCCGACCTATGTATTCGTGGTTGGGAAAAAGGCTATAGAACACTCTATTTTCCAGCAGCAACATTGACCCATCATGAGTCCGTTACAAGGGGTAAAAACGCCAAAATATCTGAAAAAGAAAAACAATCAATACAATATTTTTGGGAAAAATGGGGGGACTGGTTTGATAAACGCAATGTTCGCGATGAAAATGGCAACATTAAGATAATCTTTGTACTACAAACCCTGGGTATGAGTGGCGGTATCAAGATTGTGTTTGAGCACGCAACTCGATTGGCGGAAAGAGGCTTTAACATAGAGGTGTGGGCGTTGAAATCAGAAGATCCACCGTGGGAGTTTACCGAAAATCTCAAGATCCGTACCTTTAAAAACTACGATCGCTTAACTGATGCTTTATCAAAAGAAGAAGCAATCAAAGTTGCGACTTGGTGGGAGACTGCCTTTCCTGTGTGGCTCGCGTCAGTTAATAAAGGCATTGCTTCGTATTTCATTCAGGAGTTTGAAACATGGTTTTATCCCGACGATGTGGTTTCACAGGCTTCAGTTGTGTCTTGCTATCGAAAAGAGTTCCACAATATGACAACATCACAGTACAACCTAGAAGAAATTCGCGCTTTAGGTCTCACTGCAACTGCAATTCCATGCGGTTATGATGATAAAACGTACAAAACGTTACCAAATGTAAAACGTGAAAAAAATGTCTTACTAGCGCTTGGACGCACCTTTTTTCAAAAGAATTTTAACTTCACGTTTAAGAGTTGGAAAGCGATTGGCGAAAAACGTCCAGATATGTGGCTCTATGGGATTGAACCTGAAATGGCAAAGCTAGATAAAAAAATAAAATACCATAAAAAACCGAGCGACAGCGAAGTGAATAAAATATTTAACCAATCGACGATTTTTGTTCAAACATCACGTCACGAAGGCTTTAGTCTACCAATTCTAGAGGCGATGGCTGGCGGCTGCCCAGTTATCTGTACAGACGCACACGGTAATCGAGATTTTTGTTTTGATAATAAGAACTGTCTAATGGTTGAGCATGATGATGAGGATGGGCTCAAAAAAGCCATCGAAACGCTGATGAGTGATGAAAAGCTACGTAAAAAACTATCAGCCGAAGCCCTAAAAACTGTTAAACAATACCAATGGGACGTTATAATGAATAGAGTTGAAAAATTTTACAAAGAGGTAGCTAAATAATGTACGCGAAAATCAAGGCAATTCTGCATCCGAGCAACCGAAGCCTTATACGAGAACTAGTTATTAGTGACTTTAAGCTTCGCTATCAAAACTCATTCCTAGGCTATCTATGGTCACTCCTAAAGCCACTAATGATGTTTGGAGTACTGTATATAGTATTTACAAAAATCATTAGACTGGGTGATGATGTGCCCCATTATCCATCATACCTATTACTGGGGCTTGTTCTTTGGACGTTCTTTGTTGAAGCTACGGTTGCTGGTATGAATGCAATTGTTGGCAGGGGAGATATGATACGAAAGGTGAGTGTACCAAAACATACAATCGTTATTAGTAGTGTGCTTTCTGCCTTTGTAACATTCTCGCTAAATATGGTGGTTGTATTTGTATTTATGATTATAGGAAACGTACCATTCCAGCCAGTTATATTTTTAGCTATATTCTATGTCATAGAACTTGTCATATTTTGTCTTGGTATATCTTTCTTGTTATCAGCTTTATATGTAAAGTTTCGAGATTTCAGTCATATTTGGGACGTTGTTCTACAAATACTATTTTATGCAACTCCAATCATCTATTCACTTGCAATTGTGCCAGCTAGCTTTATAAAAATAGTCAGCATAAGTCCACTTACTCAGATTATTCAGGATATTCGTTCTGTTATGATTACTCCCGAAACACTTACCACTAAAGAAGTTTTTCATACCCAATTTGGTAGAATACTTCCAATGTTAATAGTGCTAGGTATTACTGTTTATGCGGTGTGGTATTTTAGGCGAAGTGCAAAAAACTTTGCAGAGGAGTTGTAGTTTGAATAACGAAAAGCAAACAGAAGACATTGTTATTTCAACAAAGAAATTAACAAAAGTTTTCGAAGTACCCCACAATCGAAAAAACTCTATAAAGGATGTATTTCTACATCCATTTTCAAGAACGTCTCACGACAAGTATGTCGCATTTAAAAATATAGATTTAGATATAAAAAGAGGTGAGTTTTTCGGTATTGTTGGTAGAAACGGAAGTGGTAAGAGCACACTACTAAAGATTTTAGGAGGCATCTACCAACCTACATCAGGAAATATTGAAGTAAAGGGAAGCATTACAACTTTTATAGAGCTTGGTATTGGATTTAACCCAGAATTATCAGGCAAAGACAATGTGTTTCTAAACGGTGCAATACTAGGTCTTACCCGAAAAGAGGTTTTATCAAAATACAAAGAAATTGTAGATTTCGCAGAACTACATGATTTCATGGATCAAAAACTAAAAAACTATTCATCTGGCATGCAGGTTCGTCTGGCATTTTCAATCGCTATTCAATCGCATAACGAAGTGCTTTTGATAGACGAAGTATTGGCTGTTGGCGACGCTAATTTTCAAAGGAAGTGCTTCGACGTGTTCAAGCAAATAAGAAATTCTGGAAAAACAATTGTATTTGTATCGCACGACATGAATGCAGTAAAGGAATTTTGTGATCGAGCTGTTCTCATCGAAAAAGGAAAAGTTATATCCGAGGGTGTACCGAGTGTAGTAGCAAACGACTACATCGATATGTTTAATGAATCTAGCGAAAATAAAATTAATAGTAAAAATAGATGGGGTGACCATAAAGTAACAATCGGCAAACTGAACGTGAGTAATAGTGAAGAAATAGTAAAAATATCATATGAAATAACTGCTAACGAACAGGTAGAAGATCCAATATTTGGAATGATCGTTAGAGATGCAGATAACAATAATCTCATAGATTCAAATACAAAGTGGAAATCTATAAAAACTGGGGTTATTAATAAAGGCGAGCGCAGAAAAGTACAATGGGAAATCCCAAATATACTAAGAACTGGAACATACACAGTATCTCCTGCTGCCGCTCATCAAGATGGCTTGGCATTTTACGATTGGCAAGACAATGCAATCAAATTTAATATAGTGAAAAAAACCGAAACGGCTGGACTAATACTAGCTAACCACGATATGAGCGTAACAAAAGAAAGCTAAATATGTCTGTCTATACAAAGAATAAATACAATGACGACGCAAAGAACGAAGCGTGGTACAAAATTGTAAATTTAGTACCTGAAAACGCTTCTATATTAGATATCGGTTGCTCCAGTGGGAACCTGGGTGCGACATTGAAAAAAGACAAAAACGCGACAGTTGTCGGCATAGATCTAGATAAAAGTGATGTCGAGCTAGCAAAGGAAAAACTGAGCGAAGCGACAGTTGTTAATATTGAAAAAGAAGATTTTAGCGGGCTAGGTACGTTCGACGTTGTCATAATGGCGGATGTTATAGAGCATCTTGTTGATCCTGTTTCTGTTTTGAAAAAAGTTAAAAAGAACCTAAAAAAAGGTGGTATATTTATATTTTCTGTTCCGAATATGGCAAATTCAACCATCCGAATTAAGCTTTTATCCGGTAAATTCGAATATAAAAATTGGGGCTTACTCGACAAGACTCATATACATTTTTATGATAGAGAAGAGCTGGAAAGAGTATTTATTGAATCGGGGTATGAGGTAACTAAAACTGATGACACTGTTCGCGAAATACCTAAAGAAATACTGAAGAAGGAACTTAAAAAAATTGGCCTTAATTCATCCGATGAGTTCCACAAACACATGACTGGTCCTGATTCAATCACCTACCAATTCATAGGGGTTGCAAAACTATCAAACAAAAAGCGAAAACTTAAACTAGAAACAACTAGTTCACTTGATAGTGTTAGCGAAGAAATAGACAGGATAATTTCATTCAAAGATAAAGAGATCCAAAGACATATAGAAATCATCAATCGGCTTGAGGGAGAAAAAGAGAATTTAACACACGAAATGAATAATCTCAAAACTCATATTAATTCGATAGAGAGCTCCAAAGCCTGGAAGGTAGTCAAGCAAGTACGAAACTCAAAGAAAAAACTAGGGATATAGCTTAACATAAACATCTATCTATTTGTAAAAAAATAGTATACTATAATCATGAAGATAGGCATAAGCTAATGAAAATAAAAAATAAAAAAAACTACAAAAAATACATACTAATATTCTTAGCTGTAGTACTGATTGCAGCTGGTTCGGCTTTTTTCATTATAAAAAACAATAACAAGCAATCAACGCCATCGACTGAAAAATACGAAGGTCCAACTAGCCAGGACAAAAAAGATGCAGCTGATAACAAAAAACATGTTAGCAACAGAGAAGAGCTAGATAAACAAGAAGACAGTTCGTCTGATAAAAAACAAGTTACACCCGTTATAACCAATGCTATGCAAAGTGGTCAGCAAATTACTATTAATGCGTATGTATCAGGGGTATTTGAAGATGGCGGCAAGTGCAGTGCGACTATTTCCAAAGGCTCTAATTCAATTACTCGTACGACCAATGCCTTTGCCGATGCGACAACAACCAGTTGCCAGCCTATTTTTATTGATCGCTCAGTCTTTTCGGAAGCCGGAGACTGGAAAGTAACTATGCACTACAAATCTAATTCAGCAGAGGGGAGCTCACAGGCAGTGACATTAGCTGTACAATAATAAGTATGAGAGAGTTTCATAAAGTACTAAAAATACTCACCGCTGTGACAGTAGTCGCTACTTTTTCTCTTGTATTTTTATCTACAAAGAGTCCAGCACTCTCTGGCAATGACTTTAATCCAGCCAGAATTATAGATGATAATGTGTTTTTTAATAAAGATACTATGAATACCGGGGATATACAAAACTTTCTGAATGCAAAAGTTCCAAATTGTCGTTCCGGGTATACATGCTTGAAAGATTATTCTCAAGGTTTTAACACGATTGGTGCTGATAGTTTCTGTGGAGGCATCACCGGGGGCACTAAATCAGCTGCAAATATAATATTCGATGTATCACAAGCCTGCGGTATAAATCCACAGGTTATGCTTGTTCTCTTGCAAAAAGAACAGTCACTCGTGACGGATGATTGGCCGGTTAGCTCTCAGTATAGGAGCGCTACAGGATACGGGTGTCCAGATACAGCAGCTTGTGATTCTCAGTACTATGGCTTTTTCAATCAAGTGTATAGGGCGGCAAGACAATTTAAACGCTATATAGCCGAGCCACAAAACTTTAACTATGCCGTTGGCCGCACAAGCTTTATAGCGTATCAAGCAAACAATGCTGGGTGTGGCGGAACAAATGTCACAATTCAAAACGGAGCCACAGCAGCACTCTACAACTACACACCATACCAGCCAAATGCTGCTGCATTAAATAATCTATATGGAACGGGCGATGGGTGTAGTGCATACGGAAATCGTAACTTTTGGAGAATGTTTAACGATTGGTTTGGTCCAACTACTGGAGATGGATATATCTTAGCCAAATCCGATAACCCCAGCGATTTGAGGCAATGGGTGGTGTACGGAGGTATCAAGCAGTATGTGCCAACTGCAGAAATAAAACGCGCATGGGGTCTACCTGATCAGCTAACAGAAATGTCTGCTGGCTATCTGAACTCTATTACAACAGGTCCAAATCTGGATAGATTAATGCGTAACAATCGTAACCCAGGCACGTTATATTTTGTCGATGGCGGCAAGAGGTATGCAATTGCTAATAATAGTTTGTATGACACATGGGGGATGGGGCTTATGGCGACAAGCTATGTGAGCCAGGGTCTGTATAATTTACCAGCCGATGGGGGCTATCTATCGCCTGTTGTAAAAAGCCCTAGTAGCAGTACTCTATATATGACAGACGGTCTCAACGGAAGTAACCAACGAATTATAAGGCCATACCAAAATACAAATATGTTTAGAGCATGGGAGGGAAACCAGGCGTGGGTTACCGAATTATCTGCCGATATGTTCGGAGTAATGGATGACGCTGTTGGTTCAACTATTACGACTACAAAGCTGACCACCGGTATTGGAGAAAATCAAGTTGTGGCTGGTTCTAGATATAATCAGCCAGCACCATATACACAATTATATCCGGGCAGTCCAACAACAGTTTCAACAGCTACCGCAAATCGTCTGCCCTACAGAGGAAGTACATCACATCTAATAAAATCAAATAGTAGCCCATCAATATATTTGATTGATGGAGGTACAAAACACAGAATACTTTGGCCCGACGCCCTAGCAGCTTGGACACCGCCGGGCGCATCTATTATTACGGTCAACGATGAATACTTAGCAACCATTTCTGACGGTAGTACTATTGGATCGTACGCTGCCAGTGTTTCGGGACAACTATATATAATTGATCAGTATAAAACCTTTGTTCCGAGTAGCTTGGATACGGCATATCGAAACGCTCTAGAAGTATATACAACCAGCTCAGCCTTGATGGACGTTTTTCCTAACGGCAACCCTCAGGCCCAAGGATTTATTAAAGGTCGAGATACACCACAAGTGTATATGCTAGACAATAGTGGGCATCGTCGCCATATACAATCATCCGACAAGCTTGCTCTTTGGGGTGGTAATCAAGGTGTTGTGGTATTTAGCGACTATATAGTAAATGCTATCGGGACAGGCACTACAACTCCGGAACTGTTTGTTTCTGACGGGTCTAGTGAGTATGTCATGGCGTATGGCCAAAAACTAACAGTTGATTCAACAACTAAGGCTGAATGGGGTCTAGGTAGTGCACAGTTGTATAACGATGGTACACTAACACGTTTTCCTACAGCTGGTAGTTTGACGACAAGACTAAAGACATCTAACAACAGTGCCTATGTGCTTGTCCGAGATGGCGCGGGCTACGCGACAGCTGACTCTAATATTGCTGATATTTGGGCAATTGACGACGCTCCAGCAGTTGATGTTCGAGTAGCAACTAATTTATTACCAGTCTACCCTCTAACACGATTTGTTAAATCAAGCACAGATAATCGAACATTCCTAATAGACAACGGTAATTGGTACAACTTAGATACAGGTCCAAAAAATAACATCATACCTTCAAACGCGCCAATTATGATACTAAACCCTGCTAATGCGCCAACGACCATAACAGACTGGACTTCGTTTATGATTAAATCAAGCACAGGAGCCCACTGGGTTATCGAAGGTGCCGGTAGACGAAACTTCCCTGCGCAAATGATACAAGACCACTGGACAAGTTTTGGTACGGTTTCTGTTCCAACTGTCACAAATGGCTTCATTAATCTATTGCCATACCACGGTATTATCGAACGTACTATAAAAGGCACCTCACCAATGGTCTATTCAGCTGAGGGTGGCACCAAGCGACATATTCTATATTCTGACACTTACAACCGGCTCTATGCACCGTACGGCTCGGTAAGCGAGAGGTTGCTAGACACTATGCCTAATGGCGTACCAATTAATTAGAATTAATTGGCCGTATACGATCAGGACATTCGCTAGCTGTTTGACTAACGTTGTCGGTATCTATATTTATAATTTCAAAGTTAGCTGCATTATTTCCGGTACTTATTCGGAACCGTTCACCGACCGCAGTATCATTAACCAATATAATAGGCTTGGAGCTGTACTTAGCTTGGTGATTTTTTATCTTTTCAAAAAGAATATTCTCATCATGAATAAACATTCGCATTGGTTCAAACAAGCCCTCCCTAGGTAGAGGTTTAAATGTTGATAGCCATGCCAACTGTGTCGTACGAATATCGTTTGCACGATCACAGCTACCAATAGCAATTAAACGGTATCCGACCGCAGGTCGATTACTGATAATGTTCATGATTGCATCGGCTTGACGTTCTTCAACGCCAAATGCGGTCTGATTGAAGTACTTTGCAACTAACGGTGTTTGAACCTGGAAGCTAATGATAATTGCCGAAGCAAGTAGTAGGACTGCCAATGAGGCACGATTAACAAATGCTGTTTTCGGCCAGTTGCGCACGACATATTCTACGAGCCAAAATGCAAGAGCACCCCCGACGATTGTAGCTAGAATAATTAATGTAAAGTTTGCTTTATAGAAAAAGTAGCGCGGTTCACCAATAGTAGCGTATTGATACCACAATATAATCCCTGAAAATACACTACCCAATACAAGCGTAATAACTGCAGGCATTAAAACCGCAGTCCTTCGAACTAGCCAAATATATAACACGACAACACTAATGAGTGCTAGTATCACAAAATTACTTTCCGCCACCAACCCATTTGAATTTATAAATGATTCACTGGCTTCGAGTGTCAGTGGAAACAGTATGCGAAACGAGAATTGCAACAGAACCAGCGAGCCCAAAAAAACTGCCAGGCCGACATCTTTCCAGGGAATTTTTCTTTGAGACAAAGCAGTCAATGCATAAACCACTATAACTACTAACACCGAAACAGGTGCGAGGAATATCCACATAAAAGCTACAGTAGAAGCAAAAACTAGAGCAAGGCGCAGAGCAGTAAGATCTTTACTAGGTGACCGAGCGAGATAATAACTCAAGATAAGTATCTCAGCTAAAAGAAATACCAATGCACTAATTTGGGTTTCAAAGCCATAGGAAAAGAGAGTAAAAACTAAACCAAATAATACAGGTAAAACGATCACTAGCGTGCCATAGGCTGGTATGAAAGTTTTCTCGTCTCGCGACAATTGACGACCAAGCCACATGCTTATCTTTGTAATGAGAAAGCACAACACACCAAACCAGACGAGTGAGACGACATAGAACAACAATAATATTTTGCCCGGTGAGTTGTTGAAATTTACCAACGGTTCAACGAGCCATTTTATAAATGCTGTAAAAAAATGCCAACCCTGGGGGTAGCTGGCCGTATCTACAAAAGAATTAACACGATTGTTCATACCGTAGGCGTTGCCACGGTTTAGGTCATTTGCTTTCATGATTTCAATATGAGTAGAGTTGTCGCCATTAAAAAGTACCAATCTTCCGATAGTAGATGGTGAAGGATTTTGTATAAATGGCATAAACAAAATAAAACAGACAACAACAGCTAAGGCGGCACTAACGATATCATCAAATACTGCATTACGATTCTGGGTCGGTTTTTTGATCGCAGGCGTAAATCTCAAGATTATTAAATATAATACGGAAAGCAGCACTAGAATTGTGCTAGAAGATAGAGGTGCGTGTATTATCCACGCTAGCAAGGCGATGATCGCAGTGATTGCCACCACAAGCAGCCAGCCTAGGATGAGTTGAGTTAGCGGACCGATGTTTTTTATAAAACCAAATAGTCTGCTAAAACCAAATATCAAAAAGAAAAGTGCAAATAACCGCAGGGGTGTAAACGCTAATAGCACAATAAAAGGTATATAAATAACTGTTGGATCAAATATTTTAACAAGTTTTTGATACCATGACTTGATGGTGTTTGTCATAGAACTGTATTATACAGGACGGCTTGGTCGCAGGCTATACGCGTAGGCCTTTATACTCGTTTCATTTGCTGATATTATACTTACCATGACCTTTTCATCAAAACGACTGTCCAGCCTGTTGCGTCACAAAATCATATTGTTTGCTGTAGCACCGTTACTTTTTTATCTTGCATTTCTTTTTATTTTTCAACAGCACTATTTTATCCATTTTAGTACAGCATTCGATCTAGATGCGGGTGATGGCTATCAAAATGTGTGGAATATTTGGTGGGTGAATCATGCATTAATGCAAGGGAGTAGTCCATATTTCACTACTATGCTGGATTGGCCGTACGGGATTACCCTAATTCCACAGACAATGAATATATATAACGGACTTGTCGGTGTGGTGCTGATGAATGTTTTTCAACTTTCGCTTGTCGAGGCTGTGAACTTTGCAGTTCTTAGTTCATTCGTCTTAGGCGGTCTATTTATGATGTGGTTTATATACGATCGGGTTGGAGATTACAAAATAGCGCTTCTGTCAGGATTCTTATTCACTTTTTCTTCGTACCACTTCGCGCATGCACAGGGACATCTGCAGCTTACTTCCTTGCAATTTGTTCCGCTATTCCTATTCTTTTATTGGCGTATGTTAGATAGGCGAGCTATCAAGTATGCCGTTGCGGCAGCTCTTTCTCTTTTCCTTGTTATGTTGTGTGACTACTACTATCTATTATGGTGTGTTGTACTTGGCGCAGGATGGTTCATCTACAGCATAAAACAACAACCAAAACAGTATCTTCAAAAGCGTGCTATTGCAGCCATTAGTATATTTGGTGTACTTTCAGCAGTCCTTATTTTGCCACTTCTTTTGAAACTATCATGGCTCTCAAAACACGGCAACTTGACGGGGCAACACGACCCACTAGCATTTTCTTTAGATCCATTCACTATTTTTATGCCGGGCGGTGCTAATGCACTTGGCCAAATATTCACGGTGCAGTATTGGACAAAGCTACCATATATGTCAGAGATGAGTGTGTATTTTGGCCTGATTGTCATTGCTGGGCTGCTATATGCGCTTTGGAAAATGTATACATCACGAAAGCAAAAAGAAACTAAAGTTTTTATAAACAAGACTATTTTTTGGTGGATTACCCTAGTTATATTTGGATTACTCGCACTAGGACCAAGGCTAAGAATTTACACGATACGGCTTGATTCTATACCTATGCCTTATGCATGGCTAGAGGCTGTTTGGCCAACGTTACAGATATCTGGGATGCCTGTTAGATGGATATTTATATCTCACATCGCTGCTATAGTAATTCTTGCTTTTGTATTAAAATATTACGTACCAAAAAAGGTATGGAAGAACACATTTCTAATCGTTGCAGTTGGTGTGATTATTCTAGTTGATACATTGCCTACTGCACTTCCTCAAGCCAAGTCACAGCCTAGGCAATATGTGTACGAGCTAAAACAACTACCAGCAGGCGCCGTTATTGACAATGCAGCACTCTCATCTGCTCAACAACTATTTCATCAAACAATTCATAACAAGCCAATGGCTTTTGGGTATACTACTCGTTCAACAAAAGAAATAGATGAAAAGAACTTTCATATATTTGCCGCACTTGAACAGGGTAGGCATCAAGACATTTGTCGAAAGTATAAAATTAGATACGTAACAACTCCTGTGAATAAGCCGCTTAAAACAGATATGCCAATTATCTACAAAGATACTAATTCACAGATTTACGATTTTAAAAACTCAGCGAACTGTGAACTGTAACTATCTACCAAAAGTATTGAAATAGATAATTTCCCAGACGGCACGCAAACCATCCTTATAGCCAATTTTTTTGCCCTCTTCCTTGCTGCGACCATAATAAGATATGCCAATTTCATATACTCTGGCATTTGATTTTGCGACACGTGCAGTAATTTCTGGTTCAAAGCCAAATTGCTTTGCTTTTAATTCTTTCGCCAGTTCGCGGACTAGATCACCTTTAAACATTTTGTAACAAGTTTCCATATCAGTTAGATTGAGACCAGTGAACATATTTGAAAGCATGGTTAGGAATTTATTGGCAACCTGATTGCGGTAATAAATGATACGATGTGGTTCACCACCTATAAAACGCGAGCCATAAACAACATCGGCATGTCCTCGTTCTATTGGATACAATAGACGAGTGTATTCTTGTGGATCGTATTCCAAATCTGCATCTTGTATAACAACAACATCACCAGTACTAGAAAGGATGCCGCGCTTTAGAGCGGCACCTTTTCCTTGGTTTGTTTTTTGAAAAATTAAACTTATGGTACGATCTTTATCTGCAATTTTTTTCAAAATTGTTCTTGTCCCATCATTCGAGCCATCATCAACAATAATTATTTCTTTTTTTGTACTACCTAAATCAACATCCTTAATTTCATCTAGAATTTTATGAATAGTTGCTTTCTCGTTGTAGCAAGGCACTATAATAGACAGTTTTTTTACTTTTGGCATAGGTCTCCTCGGTGGTTATACTTCTCGATATGGTATCATAAAATGACTGTGATTGTATACACGAGGGAACAAATAAAACGCCTATTAAAAATAGATTTTGTTCGTTTTTGTATTGTTGGTGGGACTGGATTTGTTATCAATTTAATAATTCTCACTGTTCTACACAGAGTGTTCTCGATGCCTATCTTTTTTGCTCAGCTAATTGCAGCCGAAATAGCTCTATTTAGTAATTTTCTACTTCACCATAATTGGACATACAAAAACAACAAAGTAAAAAAATCGATGCTTACCTTGTTGATTCAGTTTCATGCAACTTCTTGGCCAGCAATTATAGGTAGTGCAATTATGGTTAGTTTATGTGAAAAAGTACTACATTTTAATGAACTCTATTCGTTAATTACTAGTTCACTTGTTGCATTAATGTGGAATTTTGGGTGGTCAAAATATGTAGTATGGCGAAAGGTAACTGAAAAAGACATACAGGAAATTATTAAGTGAAAATAGCTGTTGTTGGAACAGGATATGTAGGGCTTGTTAATGGTACTGATTTAGCAGTCAGCACAAAAGATGCTCAGATAATTGCAACGGAATGGAATGATTTTAAAGCGCCAGATTTTGCTATAATAGATAGTAGTTTAAAAGAGAAGGTTATATTCGATGGCCGAAATTTATACAGTCACAAAGATCTAAGCGATCGTAACTACCACTATGAAAGTGTTGGAAGGGGATACCAAAATGTCTAAGAAGCGAGTATTAGTAACTGGAGGGGCAGGTTTTATCGGCTCTCATTTATGTAGAAGGCTGCTTGATGACGGGCATGAAGTATTATGTGTTGATAATTTCTTCACAGGTAATCGTTCAAATATACATGACCTATTGGATAATAAAGATTTTGAACTGTTGCGACATGATGTTACATTCCCGCTTGTTATTGAAGTTGATGAAATATACAACTTGGCATGCCCAGCTTCACCGATTCATTATCAATTTGATCCGATACAAACAACAAAAACGAGCGTCCATGGTGCTATTAATGTTTTAGGGCTTGCAAAGCGTGTAAAAGCTAAAGTACTCCAAGCCTCTACTAGTGAAGTCTATGGTGATCCTGATGTGCATCCGCAGCCAGAATCATACTGGGGCAGAGTCAATCCTATTGGTATTCGCTCTTGCTATGATGAAGGAAAACGTTGCGCAGAAACATTATTTTTTGATTACCACCGACAGGCCAATGTCGATATACGGGTTATCCGTATTTTTAATACCTATGGTCCAAACATGAACCCAGATGACGGACGCGTAGTGTCGAATTTTATTGTCCAAGCTCTTAAGAATCAAGACATCACAATATACGGCGACGGTTCTCAAACCAGAAGTTTTCAGTATGTCGATGACCTAGTCGAGGGTATGGTAAAAATGATGAATAACAAAAACGATTTTGTTGGTCCAGTAAATATTGGTAATCCGAACGAATTTACCATCAAACAACTTGCAGAAAAAGTTTTAGAAATGATACCGGAAAGTAAAAGTAAAATTGTATACAAAGACCTTCCACAAGATGATCCAAAGCAGCGACAGCCAGACATATCACTTGCAAAAAAAGAGCTCAAATGGGAGCCTACTATAGCACTTGATAAGGGACTTGTTAGTACTATCGCATATTTCAGGGATGTCCTGGATATAAAGGTCGTTAAATGATTAGTATTGCACAGCCACTCATCGGAAAAGAAGAAATAGAATCAGTTAATAAAGTATTGTCTTCTGGAATGTTAGCGCAAGGGCCTAAAGTAGCGGAGCTAGAGAAGGTGTGGGCCGAATACTGTGGTACTAAATATGCAGTAGCAGTAAACAGCGGCACAGCTGCAATACATGCGGCCCTATTCGCCGCAGGGGTAAGAAAAGGTGATGAAGTAATAACGACGCCTTTTACTTTCATTGCAACAATCAATCCAATTCTAATGCTAGGAGCTACGCCCGTATTAGTTGATATCGACCCGATTACATTTAATATTGATGCGACCAAGGTCAATAAAGCTGTAACTAGTAAAACGAAAGCAATCCTTCCTGTAGATCTCTACGGACAACCCGCTGATTATGATGAGCTTCGAAAAATTGCCGAAGAGAATAAGATCAAAATTATTGAAGATTCGTGTCAATCAATTGGCTCAGATTACAAAGGCAAAAAAGCTGGTTCGCTTGGTGATTTAGGATGTTTTTCACTATACGCAACAAAAAATATAATGTGTGGCGAGGGTGGAATAGTAACCACGGATAGCCTTGATCAAGTAAAGACTATGAAAAGTTTCCGACAGCATGGCATGAGTGAAACATATGAATATGATTATCTTGGCTACAACTATCGTATGTCAGATTTGCATGCAGCAATTGCAGTAGAACAAGTTAAAAAAATAGATGTATTTAGTCAAAAAAGAATTGCCAATGCACAGAAACTATCAAATCTTTTATCTGGGATCAAAGGTATAGAATTACCCCAGGTAAAAACTGGTCGAACGCATGCTTATCACCAATATACGATTCGTATAACTAACGATGCAAAATTCAACAGAGACCAGACGGTGGATCAACTTCGAGCAAAAGGCATCGGGGCTGGTATATATTATCCAAAGCCACTACATTTTTATCCTCATATTGCCAAGCTAGGCTATAACAAAGGTGATTTTCCAAATGCCGAAATAGCCGCGAAGCAACTAGCCTCACTACCCGTTCACCCAGGACTTAGCGATAAAGATATTAATACAATAGCAAAAACTCTAAAGGCAATACATGCATAATACAAAAAAACTTCGAACGGCAGTTATCGGTGCCGGCAATATGGGCAAAAATCATTTGCGAAATTATTTCTTGCTTCCAGGGGCTGAATTAGTTGGGTTGGCAGATATAAATCCTAGCGCAAAAAAACTTGCTGATGAATATAAAGCAGATTTTTTTACAGACTATAAAGATATGCTAGACCAGCTAAAGCCCGATGCTGTTTCTGTGGTTGTGCCAACTCCACTTCATGCTGAAGTTGCAACAGAAGTTATGAGTAGGGGCATACATTGCTTGTTAGAAAAACCAATCTCAAGCACAGTCAAAGAAGCCGATGCGCTAATTGAACTAGCAAAGAAACAAAAAGTTGTATTTACAGTAGGTCATATTGAACACTACAATCCTCTCGTTATAGAACTGAAGAAACTACTAGATAAAAAAGCTATAGGTGAAATTACATCCATAGTGTGCAAGCGTGTTGGCGGATTTCCAGCGGTTGAGCCTAAGACCAATGTCATTATAGATCTAGCCGTTCATGATATTGGTATAATTACGCATCTATTAAAAAAAGAGCCTAAAAAAATACACAGTCATGGTTCTAGAACTCATCATTCTAACGAAGTTGATTCAGCCGAAATGCTAATAGACTATGGCAAGGCCTCTGGATTCATCCAAGCAAACTGGCTTACTCCTGTAAAAATCAGAACTATTGCTGTAACAGGATCTGGTGGATATATTGAAGGCAATTATATTACACAAGAACTGGAATACTATGAACATAATATGTCGCTAGGCAACGAAGGGTTTTCAAATTTTATTGTAAAAATGGGGGAGCCAAAAAAGGATATAATAAAAGTAGATTTCGAAGAGCCTCTAGCACAAGAACTAAAAGCATTTCTAGCCAGAATCCAAGGCGATAAAAAGGCATACTTGGTTGAACCGGAAGAAGCACGAACAGCACTAAAATTTGCTTTATTGGCTGTAAACCCAGCAAAGAAAAAGGAGTCTCAGTAGATGAAAAGAATACTTGTAACTGGAGCTGGTGGATCTCCTTCGGTGAATTTTACCCGTTCATTACGAACAAGTGACCAGGAATATTATATTGTTGGAACAGATGCAGATAAATACTACCTACAACGTGCAGAAGTAGATGCTCGCTATCTTGCGCCACTAGCAAGCGACCCTAAATATATTGATTTTCTAAACTGCGTAATTGAAAAAGAAAATATTGAATTTGTTCATGCGCAAAATGACGTAGAAGTAGGATTCCTAAGCGAAAACAGAGAAAAAATTAACGCAAAGACATTTTTTCCTGACAAAAAAACTGTCACCATACTACAAGACAAATTTGAATCATTTAAAATATGGGAATCTGCAGGTATAAAAGTACCTAAAACAGTTCTAATTGGCAAAGATACGAACTTGCAACAGCTACTGGACGAATTTGGTGGATCAATGTGGATAAGAGCGACGAGTGGTGCAGGAGGAAGGGGCTCATTGCCTGTTCATGATGTTAAAACAGCAAAAAATTGGCTAGAATTCCATGAAAAAAATGGCTCAATGACAGGTAACTTTACGGCATCAGAATTACTTGAGCCAGAAACTGTGACTTGGATGTCAATCTGGAAAGATGGAAAGCTTGTGGTGGCACAGGGTAGAAAAAGACTATATTGGGAGCTTTCAAAAATATCGCCTTCTGGAGTCACCGGAGCCACAGGCACAGGAGTGACATATTCAGACGCCAAGCTTGATGCAATTGCTGAAAAAGCCGTTCTTTCGATTGATAAAAATCCATCAGGTCTTTTTGGTGTCGATATGGCCTATGATAAAAACGGCGTGCCGAACCCTACGGAAATTAATATCGGACGTTTTTTCACTACACACCAATTTTTCACAGAAGCAGGTCTTAATATGCCCAATATATTTGTTCAACTAGCAACTGGTGGAGAGTTGCCAAAAATTGATAAAGTAAAAAACCCTCTTCCAGATGATCTTGTTTGGATTAGAGGAATGGATTTCGAACCCGTACTGTCAAACACAACAGTTATACAGGAATCGGTTGATCAAAAGGAAGAGATTTTAAAAAAGCTGTAAATATGAGTAAAATTCTTATTACTGGCAGCTCTGGCTTTATTGGCAAAGCGTTAATAGATTCGTTGGGCGATAATCAAACGATAGGTTTACAGAGATCTGAAAGCTCAAATAGAAATATTATAAAATGCGATCTGGTCAATATAAAAAAAGTTGAAAATACAGTGCAGCATCTAGAAGAATATTCTTTTACGCACCTTATTCATACTGCAGCAATTACTCCATGGTCAAAAAACCCAGACTATTCAGATGACATTCAGATGGCAGAATCAGTTGCTTTGCTGTGTAATACATTACAAATACCAAACCTGATAGTTATATCAGGATGGAATGTTTATGATATGAAAGGCGTCTCTCCATTTTCTGAAGAAACACCTATAAACCCTACAACTGATTATGGATTAAGCAAACAGACCGTCGAGGATACAATAGCTAAAAATATAAACAAATCTAATGTGGTTTACATTAGATCGGCTTCTGTCTACGGAGTTGGCCAAACCTCTCCAGGTTTGATACCAAATTTAGTGACATCGGCATTTAGTAGCCAAGTTATTAATTTAAATAGTATTCATACACGACGAGATTATATTTATATTGATGATTTTGTAGATACTATAAAAAAATTAACAAACCCAGAACACTCAAAACTAAATGGTGCTATTAATGTTGGCAGTGGCTTCTCCCAATCGGTTCTTCAAATTGCAAAAACAATCCAAGATATTTTCAAAGAAGAATATAATACTGATATTAAAATTCAGAAAAACGAACCCTTAAAAGAAGACATACTAAATGATAATCAACTTGCAATTACAAAAGCTCAAGAATTTAAATTACTATTAAAACAGCGCACTATGAAACAAGGTTTATCTGAATATATACAGTGGAGAAAAAATGAAAATATTTTGTGATCTTGACGGTACATTGCTAAACGTAACAAAAAGACACTACCAGGTATATAGTGAAACGGTAGTCAAATATAGTGGCACACCTATTGCACAGGAAGTCTATTGGAATTTAAAAAGAAAGAAAATAAAATGGCCCGAACTGCTAGAAAAAAGTGGAATAGATGGAGGCCTTGAAAGTAATTTTCTAACAATATTTATTGATAAAATTGAGGATCCCAACTACCTAGACCTAGATACTCTATTTCCCGGCGCTATTAATTTTTTGGAATTGGTGTCAAATAATCATGAAGTCTACCTGGTTAGCCTACGAAGAAAAGAAGGCAATTTATTAAATGAATTAGAAAGACTTGGTATAAAAAAATATTTCAAACAAATTCTAACAGGGCATTCCGAAACAGACGGATATGATAAAAAAATAGAACTTATAAAAAATGTACTAAATGATGACAAAGGCTTAATTATTGGCGACACCGAAGCAGACATTATTACAGGAAAAGAATTGAATATGAAAACAGTCGCTGTTTGTTCAGGTATTCGTGATAAAGAGTTTCTCGGTGCCTTAAGCCCGGACTATACTGTTGATGGTATAGAGCAAATAAAAGAAACGATACTTGGGTAAATAATTAACTTTTGTTTTCGTTATTCATATCCATTGTAATAGCAGAAAGCAGCAACTGGAAACCTAAAATAATAGGTAGCACAGCCAACATGACTGTTCCACTAGACGGAGTTATACTGTAGCCAATTTTTGCTACTAACAAATATAAACCAAATAAAGTACCTATACCGGTTAAGAACAAGCCGCAGAAAATGAAAAGTGCTATTGGGTGAAAATTAACTATGACATATTTGTTGTATATTCTTCTCCAAAAACCTAACCACACAACCTTGAGCGCGCGCATTGTTGTTTTGAACACAGGAATGGTGCTTTCTTCATCACCATAAATTGCCGGAACAGCTTCGTCTTTTATCTTTGCACCCATAATTGCCAGAGATATCAGCAGAGTGTTTTCATAATCATAACGTCTTCCAATATGTTCAACAGGAAGGTTTTCAAGTGTTTTTTTCTTGAACACCCCGTAGCCATTTTGTGAATCAAAAATACTGTAATAGCCCGAAGAAAATTTTGTCAGTATTGTAATAATTGTGTTGCCAACGCGACGAAATGTTGGCATTTGTCTTAACGCCTCTAAATGGACAAAACGATTTGCTTTCACGTAATCTAGATTTTCATCAATCAAGGTGTCCGCCATGTTCGACATGTACTTTGGGTTGCACTGAGCATCACCGGCCATGGTGAATATTAGGTCAGCACCGTTGCCCAATGCTTTTTCAAACCCACTAACGTATGCGCCTCCAATTCCTTGGTTGACTGTATGGTGGATAGGGATAACTCGTTTGTTCTTTTTGGCTAATCCTTGAATAGTCTTCCAGGTTTTATCTGTACTCAAATCATCAACGGCAATAATATGATCTACAAAATCAGGCAAAGTAGTAATTGTTTTTGTGATTAATTTTTCTTCGTTGTAACAGGGAAGGATAGCAGCAACTCGCAAATTACGGTACATCATTAACTCCAGATCAGCTTTTATTATTTTGAGGTCACCATCTATAATAGAGTAAATGAACAATTATTTAAAGCTGACCAAGCAGATTACATTTTTCGTACTAGTTGGTGCAATAACCTTTCTCATAGACCTAAGTGTTACCGCTGCACTCTATTACTTACTACACCTACCAGCATATCTATCGAGCGGTATTGGTTTTCTTTCTGGCTTTTTCTTTAACTTTCCAATGAATAGGAAAAAGGTTTTTCAGCATAGCAATAAAGATCAGCATTCTCTTAAAATTCAACTGATTTTATATGCATCTCTCTGTATCTTTAACTTGATAGCTACATCTGGGCTAACAGAACTATTCGTTAGTTCGGGATTATTAACAATTGCTTATGCAAAAATTGTAATCACAGCATTTATCGCAACATGGAATTTTATTATTTTTAAACTGTTTATCTTTTCAAAAAAGAATGCAGACTCAACTAATGACCACTAATAATTTTTAGTAGGTAATCACCGTAACCACTTTTTACAAGTGGGTCAGCAATCTTTTGTAATTGTTCTTTTGTGATGAAGCCTTCACGATACGCAATTTCTTCTGGAGAACCAATCTTTACACCTTGGCGTTCTTCGACAACTTGCACAAACTGGCTGGCTTGGTTCATGCTTTCAAACGTACCAGTATCAAGCCATGCTGTTCCGCGTTCCAATAAGCAAACCTTCAATGTACCTTTCTGCAGGTAGGCATCTAGTACAGAAGTAATCTCTACTTCGCCACGAGCGCTAGGTTGAACATTTTTTGCAATCTCTACAACTTCATTGTCACAAAAATAAAGTCCAGCATTGGCATAGTTTGATTTTGGATGTTCAGGTTTTTCTTCGATGGAAAGTACAGCCATATTTTCATCGAATTCATATACACCATAACGCTCAGGGTCTGTTACCTGAGCTGCAAATCCTATTGCGCCGTCAACATCTGTAAGCTCTTTTAACTGCTTGTCCATCTGCGAACCATAAAATACATTATCACCCAAAATCATTGCAACTTTGTTGTCACCAATAAATTCTGCACCAACTATGAAAGCGTCTGCTAGGCCACGGGGTTCTTCCTGAATTTTATAAGAGAGTTTGATGCCCCATTCAGACCCATCACCAAGTAGTTTTATAAACTGATCCTGGTCATGAGGAGTCGTAATTATCAGGATATCTCTTATCCCGGCGCTCATAAGAGTTGAGAGGGGATAGTAAATCATCGGCTTGTCATATATTGGCACTAACTGCTTGCTAACACCTTTTGTAATTGGGTAGAGACGTGTTCCGCTGCCGCCTGCTAATATAATGCCTTTCACTAATTCTCCTTTTTCAAATATTCGTCTAATGCTTCACGCCAATCACGGGCGTGAAAACCAACAGACTCTATCTTATCAAGTTTTAATGTACTTTGCAGTGGACGAGGAGAAATACCGGTTTTGCCTTCGTAGTATTGCTTGGTTGAAACAGGAGTGACGTCGTCTGTAGACCTACCGCTTTTTTCATATACGATTTTTGCAATATCCGCCCAAGAGACAGAATCTCCAGTGTTACTAAGATTGTATGTACCATATTCAGGTTTTGTTTTAAGCAAGTGAACGATTCCCTCGGCTAAATCTTTTGTAAATGTGAGTCGCCCAATTTGATCATCAACAACGCTTGGTTTCACATCTTTTTCAGCAAGACCCTTCATTGTTCGTACAAAGTTGTTGCCTTCACCGATGACCCAAGAGGTTCGCACGAGATAATGTTTGTTGGCTTGGCTTGCAACAATGTCACCAGCAGCTTTTGTTTGAGCATACACCCCAAGTGGCGATAGCTGTTCGTTTTCATCATGTATTTCATTTGTGCCGTCAAACACATACTCGCTAGAAATATGAACAAAAGTTATATTATTTTCATTTGCATTTTTTACGAGATAGGCTATAGATTTTGCATTGATCTCCCAGGCCATTTTTCGACCCTCTGGTGTTTCAGCCTGGTCGACGGCTGTGTAAGCAGCAACATTGATTATAGTATCGTAATCTCGCCAGTTTTTTTGCTCGTAGGTTGCTGGATCAGTCATATCAAAATCATCTTTATCTACAAACTCGGCGTCAGGCAAAATAGCTTGCAGTGCATTTCCTAGTTGACCAAGGCCACCAACAACTAAAGTCTTTTTGTTCGGTACAGGAGTTACATCGGCAAGTCGTGGATGGTTTTTATCCTTTTCGCTTAGCTCTGCCTGACCTAAAGGAATCGGCCATTGTATATTTGCGGTCTCGTCGGCAAGATTCAAAAAACTATAGTCTGTAGCGTCTGCTCGCCAATGATCATTTACTAGATAAGTGTAAACTGTGTTTTCCTCTAGGGTTTGAAATGCGTTGGCGACGCCGCGAGGAATATATATTGCTTTGCTAGGATCCATCTCTAGCGTAAATACTTCGCCAAAACTTTCACCTTCACGAAGGTCAACCCAAGCACCAAAGATTTTGCCAGATGCTATAGAGACGTACTTGTCCCACGGTTCGCCGTGAATACCACGAGTCGTTCCACGATTTTCATTAAATGAAATATTATTTTGTACAGGTCCAAAATCTGGAAGTCCAAGTGCAATCATTTTTTCGCGTTGCCAGTTTTCTTTGAACCAGCCACGATTATCACCAAGCACTGGTAAATCAAATACTATGACACCCGGAATATTTGTTTTTACTGCCTTTAGGTCTTGAGCGTATTTTATTTCAGCCATTATTACTTTCACTTTTTAAATATTCTGTTGCTAGATAAAACGCACTTATACTATGAGGACATTTTATTTCACCGTTTACAATCATATCATGTACGGAGGTGAGGGGAATCTTCTTGGCCTCGGCAATTCCATCAGCTGCGTCTAGTTCATTTGTTACTTTTTTGATATCTTTGGCTAGAAATATATCCCCATCTCCAGACGATATTCCCGTATCTGCATATACAGAACCCAGTTTTTTAATCATACCAGCTTCGAGACCAGTTTCTTCTAGCAGCTCTTTTCTAGCAGTTATTTCTGGGGTCTCATCTACCTCAATTTGTCCTGCTGGAAATTCCCACGTATCAAGGCCTAGTGGGTATCTATGCTGTTGAATAATGTAAGTATTATTGTCTTTATCTATAGCAACAACATAGATAAACCTTTTTAATAATTTGTAATACCCATAGATTGTTTTTTGGCCATCAGGCCGGATGACTTTATCCTCAGTAACTTCCATCCATGGGTTTTTGTATATAACTTTCGACATCAATGTCTTCCATTTAGACATTACTGACCCTTTTCTGCGTACGCTGCTTCTACTTTGGCCTTTTCGCTTTTCCACCAATCTTCATTTTCACGGTACCAATCTATAGTGGCCTGTAGGCCTTCACGTAGGTTTGTATATTTTGGCGCCCAGCCAAGCTCTGTACGTAGTTTGGTCGCATCGATTGCATATCGTTGGTCATGTCCTGGGCGATCGTTCACATGTTCATAGTCATTTTTGTCTTTGCCCATTAGTTCTAGTAATGTTTCGATAATATATTTATTGTCCTTCTCACCATCTGCACCGATTAAATACAGCTCGCCAGCTTTGCCTTTTTCTAAGATCGTATGAACAGCAGAATTGTGGTCGTCAACATGAATCCAATCACGAATCTGTTCGCCAGTACCATATAGTTTCGGTTTGATATCACTGAGGATATTTGTAACCTGTCGGGGAATGAATTTCTCAATGTGCTGGTATGGGCCATAGTTGTTTGAGCAGTTAGAAATCGTAGCATTGAGACCAAAACTCCGTACCCATGCTTTTACCAATAAGTCGCTACCAGCTTTTGTACTAGAGTAGGGACTAGATGCATTATACGGAGTTGTTTCGGTAAATTTAGATGGATCATCCAGTTCTAGATCGCCATATACTTCATCAGTTGAAATATGATGAAGTCGTTTTTCGTGCTTTCTAACCGCTTCTAGAATGGTCGCAGTACCGATAAGGTTAGTTTGAATAAACGGCCACGGGTTACGCAAAGAATTATCATTATGAGATTCAGCCGCGAAGTGAACGACAATGTCTGTTTCACCCACAAGCTTATCCATTAATTCACGATCACAGATGTCACCTTGGACAAATGTTATATTTTTGCTCACAGGCTTCAATGTTTCAGTATCTCCCGCATAGGTTAATGCATCGATAACAGTTATTTCGTATTCAGGGTGATTTTTGACTGTGTAGTGTACAAAGTTTCCCCCGATAAAACCCGCACCGCCAGTGATTAATAACTTCGTCATAGTACTAATTATATATGCTAAAACATATTTTTTCGTTGTGTAATTAAGACGATTGTATAAATGTAAATTGCACAACAATTTAACAGATTAATATTACATACCCACACCTACGATTAGCCAGTTGAACATGCTATTATAGATAAATATATGATTATTTTGATTGTTGCTGGAGGGTCGGGCACAAGGTTATGGCCATTATCTATTCCGGATTACCCTAAACACCTATTGACCGTTGTCGGCGAAAAATCACTACTGCAAAACACTTATGAACGTGCAAAAAAAATAACTTCAGTTGATAAAATATATATTTCTACAGAAGTCAGTCACGCGCACCATGTCATTAATCAATTATCAGAGGTTTCCAAAGACAATGTTATTGTTGAGCCGGCTCGAAGGGGAACGATGCCATGTATCACAAATGCATTGCAAATTATTGCCAATAAACACGGTGACGAAGAGCCAATTGCATCTATATGGGCTGATCAACATATCCGTGCTACGGACGGATTTGCCGAAACTTTTCGTTATGCAGGCAAGGTAGCAGAAAAATACCAACGGATTGTATTGATTGGTATCGAACCCGACAGTGCTAGTACGAAATTTGGCTATATTCAGCAAGGAAAGCAGGTTGAAGGTGAATTATTCCTACATGAAGTCGATTCTTTCAAAGAAAAGCCTGACCGCAGCACAGCACAAGAATATTTAGACAGCGGAAACTACTTGTGGAATGCAGGTTATTTTGTTGCACCATACAAAGTATTTCGAGATCGTATTCAAAAATATGCAGACCCACATTGGTTTGACCAGTTGGAAAAAATTACTACTGCACCAGTAGATCAACAGGAAAAAATATATTTAGATTATAAGGACGAATCAATCGACACGGCATTGATCGAAAAAACTACCGACTTGCTAGTTGTACCTGCATCATTTGATTGGCTCGATGTTGGATCTTTTGACGATGTGCACACGGTTAGCCCGAAAGATGACAATGACAATAGTTTAATTGGCAAAAAAACAATTGTACTCGATAGCAAAAATGTGTACATTCGCAACGAAGAAGAAAAGCCAGTTGCGGTTGTCGGCCTCGACAATGTAGCAGTTATTAATACAAAAAACGGCGTACTAGTAGTGCGAAAAGACCTATCGCAAAAAGTAAAAGATGTTGTTGCAAAAATAAAGGAATAATATTTATATGACAAAGAAACTAATTGCTTTCGACCTTGATGATACCTTGGCAATAACCAAATCACCGATGAGTGATCGGATGAGTGAATTATTTATACAGCTATTGGAAAAGTACGAAGTATGTGTCATTTCAGGTGGAAAGTATGGTCAGTTTAAAACGCAAGTACTAGAAAAACTCGGTACCGATCATTTGCATTTTCGTAAGCTACACCTAATGCCGACTTGTGGAACTCGCTACTATCGCTATGATGAAATAGAAGACAAGTGGAAGCTGCAATATGCAGAAGATCTTAGTGAAAAGCAAAAAGAACATGTTGTAGGTGTGTTAGAAAAAGTAGCCAAAGAGCTAGGGGTTTGGCGAGATAAAACATGGGGGCCAATTATCGAAGACAGGGGTAGCCAGATTACTTATTCCGCCCTTGGGCAGCAAGCACCGCCAGAAGAAAAATATAGATGGGCAGACGAAAATGTAGAACTTAAAAAAACATTCCGTACAAAAGTTGCGAATCTAGTACCCGAGCTAGAAGTTCGATTGGGTGGAGCAACCTCGGTTGATATAACGCGTCCTGGAATAGACAAAGCCTATGGTATGAACAAGCTTATTGCGGAAATGGGTATATCAAAAGATGATGTCTTGTTTGTCGGAGACAGGCTTGAAGAAGGTGGCAATGACTATCCAGTAAAAGTAATGGGTATTGAAACAATAGCAGTTGAAAAGTGGCAGGAAACCGCGCTTATTATTGAAACTCTTATTAAGACATAGGCTATAGTGTAAATATATGTGCGGAATTGTTGGATATATAGGAAATAAGAAAGCTCAACCGATACTACTCGGAGGTTTGAGACGGCTAGAGTACAGAGGTTATGACTCATCTGGAATTGTTACTATTAATGAAAGTGGCGAATCAACACTCATCAGAGAAAAAGGCAAAGTCGCCAATTTAGATAAACTAGCCGCAAAGCATCAAAAAAATGACCACACAGGAATTGGTCATACTCGCTGGGCAACGCATGGGAAACCTTCTGAAAGAAATGCCCATCCTCACAAAGCTGGCGATATATTTTTGGTACACAATGGAATAATTGAAAATTACCAGGATATAAAGCAAGCATTAATAAAAAAGAACTACGAATTTAAAAGTGATACCGATAGTGAAGTGCTTGCGGCATTGATTGATTCTGTATATCAAAAACAGGATAGCAAAAATCTACTTGAAGCAGTAACTGATGCATTGGGTACTGTTGTTGGTGCGTATGGTATTGCTGTTGTATCCGTCAAAAATCCAGACGAAATCATTGTAGCTCGAAAAGGTAGCCCACTAATTCTCGGCGTTGCAGAAGAAGAAGTATTCATAGCCAGCGACGCTTCGGCACTGGTTGCACATACAAAACAAGTTATATATCTTAATGACGATGAAGTAGCAGTGTGTAGCAAAAATGGCGTGCAGCTATATGATCTTGCTGTTAACACACTCGAGGCAACTATAGAAAAACTTGACCTAGATATTCAGACTATTCAAAAGAAAGGGTACGAGCATTTTCTCATAAAAGAAATTAATGAGCAGCCAAACACTCTGCGCGCAACACTGAGCGGTCGTTTACTAATCGAAGAAGGGCTGGCAAAACTAGGCGGCCCAAATATGACTGACCAACAACTCAGAGAAATAAAAAACATTATCATAGTTGGTTGTGGCACCGCACACTATGCCGGCTTACTGGCTAGCTATTACATAGAACAATTTAGTGACGATATTACAATCCAAGTTGTGGTTGCATCCGAATATAGGTATAGGTCATTTAATGTACCAGATGGTTCTGTTGCAATATTTGTTTCACAGTCCGGTGAAACAGCGGACACACTAGCTTGTCTAAAAGAACTTAAACGTCGTGGCGTCCATTGCCTAGGTGTAGTGAACGCGGTTGGCTCTACTATCGCACGTGAAGTAGATGGTGGTATTTATCTACATGTCGGTGCTGAAATATCGGTCGCTTCAACAAAAGCTTTCACATCACAAGTTGTAGCAATGGTATTATTCGGATTAACCATAGCTCAAGCAAAGGGCGTCGGCGCAAGTGAGTTGTATAAATATATACACGAGCTAGATCAGCTACCAAAAGAAATTGAACATGTTATAAAAAATCATGACAGCGAAGTAAAGAAAATTGCAAAGCAATATGCAAAATATGAACACGCAGTTTACATAGGTAGAGATACCTCTTTTCCAATCGCTCTCGAAGGTGCATTGAAATTAAAAGAAATTTCATACATACAAGCCGAAGCCTATCCTGCAGGGGAGCTAAAGCACGGCCCAATTGCTTTAATTGATGATAGGTTTTTCGAAGTTGCGCTACTTGCCGACAATTGGCTGTATGAAAAAACACTCAGCAATATAATTGAAATTAACGCTCGTGGTGCACATGCATTTGTTGTGACTGATTCTACCAAGGAAATTGATGCAGAATATGTGGTACGACTAAAATCTAACTTAAAATTATTTACCCCAATTCTTTTCAATGTCGTACTGCAGTTGTTTGCATACTATTTGGCGGTAGAGAAAGGGTCTGATATTGACCAGCCGCGCAACCTCGCAAAAAGTGTTACGGTTGAGTAATCGGCAGGACTTGGTCTGGGCAGGTAGACAATACGCGTTCCATAGCATCATGCTCTGCTAGTGTGACCCATAAATTATATTTATGTTTTACTGCAATTTGTCTGGCAACGTAACGACAGCGATATGCTTTATTTGACGGTAGCCAAGTCGCCGCATCACCGTCGCTTTTCTGTTGGTTTGCTGGGCCATCAACCGCCAGTAGTTCTAATGAATCATTCGCTAGCTCTTCTCGCGTAGTACTGTCCAGTTGCTGGGCTCCTTTTTGCCAGGCATCACTAAGTGCAACAACGTGATCTATCTGCACATCATCACTAGTGTCGGGTCCGCGTGTAAAATATATTTTCTTTCCTGTGTATGGGTCATCCAAAATACCGCTGTATACTTTGCAATTTTCTGTAACGACATTTGTCATATCACGGGCCAAAACATCATTTCTAGTGTCACATTCACCAGTTTTGCGCCAGCCATTTCCGAACATATCTCGTGAATAGCCAGTTTTCGGCGCACGGCCTTTTATAACAAGCTGCTCCAAAGCCTCGGATGCAGGTGAGCTTGTTACGGAAACTTTTGCTATCGTTTTATTTTGTTTTTCAATTCGCTGGTTTTCGAGGGATTGGCTATATAAGCCTACGAATAAAAAGGCTAGACTGATTAAAAATACGACTATGAAGCGTCTTCTTCTGTGTATATTTGGCATATCGGTTATTATAGCAGTGGATGAATAATGAAGATTTTCAAAATATAGTTTGGCAATATGCAAAGGACAATACCCGTACTATGCCGTGGCGCTCGAATACAGATCCTTACTATGTTTTAGTATCGGAAATTATGTTGCAACAAACACAGGTCGATAGAGTCGTACCAAAGTTTGAGCAATTCATATTGCGGCTTCCAGATATTGAAGCACTCGCCAGCGCCGAGTTGTCAGAAGTTTTGAGAGAATGGAGTGGACTGGGCTATTCACGTAGGGCAAAGTTTTTGCACCAAAGTGCAGGCATCATAAAAGAAAAATATAACGGTGTAGTACCATCTAAAATAGATGAACTTGTAGCGCTACCTGGCATAGGCCCCAATACTGCAGGCGCGATACTAGTATATGCATTGAATCAGCGAGTGGCGTTTGTTGAAACAAATATTAGAACCGTCTATTTGCATCATTTTTTCCCAGATCAGTATGATATATCCGATGCTGAAATACTCAAAAAGGTTGAACAAACACTAGATCAGGACAACCCAAGGCAATGGTACTGGGCACTCATGGACTATGGAACTTATTTAAAAAAACAAGGCATGACACATATTCGTCGCAGCAAACATTACAAAAAACAAAGCCCATTCCAAGGTAGTGTTCGACAAGTTCGTGGCCAAATTCTCAGATCTTTGGCAGGTCAGCCACTAGTCGAAACAAAGCTTCGCAAAATTGTTGAAGCCGACGAGAGATTCACGCCAGCACTGCAAGCACTACTGGCGGAAGGATTTATCAAAAAGAACAAAAACATATATAGCTTGGTATAAAAAAACTCCCCTCTGAGCGTGGAGGGGAGTTGTCGGCTAGTGTTCTAATTTATTATTTGTGGTGTAATGCTGCGGCAACTGCGCGTCGGCTAGCAAACCACTGTTGGACACCGATACCTAAGGCACTGACACCTAGGATACCACCAATTACTTCTGCAGGTCCGGTTGATGCTATTGATTCAGGAGTAGCTGTACCGCTGCCTGTAGTAGCTGCAGGGTTTACTTCTGTATTGATAACAACCTTACATGCGTCGCTCGTAATATCTTTGACAGTCTTGCCGTCTACTTCGAAGCTAGCTTTTGCGGTAACTGTATATTCACCCGGTTTTGCATATGTATGACTAACTGGTAGTGAACCGACAGTTCGTATAGCATTTTGTCCGTCACCAAAGTCTATCATGACTTCTTTTGCAGTAGCTTTATCCTGCGATAGTGTGGTGTTAAAGCTGTATTCAAGTTGGCTGATTTTTGTTGCCTGCAGTGCGTCACAACTATAGCTAGGTTTGTTGTCGCAAGTTTTGTTGATAGTAACATCAGCTGCATCTTGTTTTGAACCGTTGTCAGTGTACACATATCCAGTATTTCGTAGTACGTTTGCACCACACGCTAAGTCTTTTTCCTGTGGTAGGGTAGCAGTGAATCGTACAAAGGCGTTACTTTGTGGTGTGTAGTTACCGATATTGATACCGTTTGTTGTTACACCATCACCTAGGGCTGTGCCGTTTCCATTTGGGTAGTTAGCATTTTTTAGTGTAGTTGTGCCGTTGTCATATGCTACTTTTTCAGGAAGAGTGTCTTTTGCTATCACATTGTTTTGCTGTGTTTCACCAACGTTGGTATAGCTAATTTGGTAGTCAACTTTTTCACCAGGCTTTGCAGTAATTGCTTTTTGCCAGTTAGTTTCACCGTGCTTACGTACTTTTTTCTCGACGTTAAATTGTGGTGTTTTTTCACTGTAGACTTTCACTTTGAACATCAATGCACCAGCGAATTCGTTACAACCAGGTACGTCACCGTTCATAGATTCGAAACCGACAGGTGCGCCGCCAGTTGTATATAGTGAGTCTGGTATTTCAAAACCTGTAGTGAGGTTGCGGTCGTTGTAATAACGAGCAGAATTTGGTACATATCCAACACCGAATCGTTCGCTGCCTTTTAGTACGACATCATCCCAAACTTGTTGTGGATTAGCGTTGTCGGCAGATACGGTTGCTTGAACGTTTATAGATTCACTTATGTTTGTAGGAACGCTCGCAGATACACGAGTGTTATGAGCAACTAGCCCAAGACTTGCAGCCGCGTTGTTGTGTACACGAACACGTATATAGTATTCTTGTCCGTCAGCAACGTTTAGTTCGTCTGTTTGCCATGAGTTTGCAGGCGCGTTCACAGGACGAGCCCATGTAAAGTTTCGCTCGTCACCAAAGCCAGGGGCATCTGTGATTGAGTTGAATGTGACGTAGTTTGCAGGGTTTGCAGCTGTAAATGTTGGTCGGTTTGGTCCGTATGCAAAACTGACAATTCCGATACCTATAACACCAAGTCCGATGAGTACTAGTGCGTATAGACGGTGAGGTGCGTATTGTGAAATGTTTCGTATGTTACGGACAACTTTGTTGATATTTTGTTTGTTCATGGCTCTTGTTCCTATTTATTTTTGTTTTAATTATTCGTTAGCTGTTCCGTTTGAAGTCTCGCCACCTTTACCAGTTTCCGGAGTAGTTGGTTTTGGTCCTTGATCTGCACCTTCGGCAGGCTTAGTGCTGCCTGATGTTCCGCCGCCGGTTTGTTCGTTGGTTTGGTCACTGTTCTGACCCTCAGCTTCTTGCTTTGGTTTATCAGCGCCAGGGCCTTTTGACTCTACACCACCAGTGTCTGCCGGGCTTTTGCTGTCGGCGTTTACATTGCCTTTTGTGTCGTCAGGTGTATCTGTTTTCGGCGTATCCCAACCATTTGGGTTAAATTTTATTTTTCCGCCCAAATCTACTTTGGTAGATCCTCTTTCTATTCTTTCTGTAGTTATTGAACTGCCAGATTGAGATTCAACATTATCTTGGTACCATAGGAAGTTTTGACAGTTGTATTTTAGGTAAATAACTTTACCGTTACCCATTGTGATACGTAGGATTTTCTTTGCATTGAAGCCGGCTTCGTCGTTGATAGAGAACTTGTCGAACGCACCTTTTTCTTCAATACCACTGTTAAACCAAGTTGAGTGTTTCATCTCGTCCTTAGTAACCCAGTGAGCGCTACCGTTGTCGAGAGATTTACCAAGTTTGTTTGCCCAATCTTGACCCTCAGACGTAAGATGACCGTCAACTATGAAGCCCTTTGCCATTTTGTTGATGTCGTCTACATTGGCACGAGCTTTGTCGACACTTATACCGTTTTGGTATGCGTATACAGCTTCGGCAAGTAGTACTGGGTGATGCTTAAAGTTTTCCTTTAATTGACCGATTGCCTCTGGAGCAGATTCGCCAAGTTCAAAGCCAGGACCGGTTTTGCGGTCTGGGTGAGAAAAGCTATCATTTGTTTTGAATTCATTACTTTTAGAGTTATCAGGTTGTTCGGTTTTTTCGTCTGAACCTGAGCGTTGGTTATCTTTATTGTTATTACCACTTAATACGCCCCAACTCAATGCAGCACCAGCGGCTACAAGTGCAACACCGGCTATTATTTTAGTTCTGTTTCGGCGGAACCAACCGGGACGTTCAGCTTCGTCTTCGGGCATTGGTTCACGGAGAACAATTGCTGTGCCTGGAGTTTCATTGTCATCGACAACTTCACTAGGGTTGGTTGGTGGGATTGGGTTTACAACAATAGGAGGAGTTACTTCGTCGTCAGAATCATCACCTTCAAGTTCTCTACGAAGTGCTGCAACGTTTTCAGGGTCTAAGATTGCATCACGATATGGATCTTCTTCGTTGCTGTCTGCACCTTGCTCGGGAGTGTCATCTGAGTTTTCATCTTGTTTTGCTTGTTCTTTTTCGTGAAGCCGCTGGAAAGCTACATCAATACGGTGATCGTATTCTGCGAATAGGTCTCTGTCTGGATTAACATCACCTTCTTGCTTTTCAATATTATCAAGTAGGGCATTGTATAAGCTTTGCTCGGTAGTTTTGTCTCCGTGGAATTTAGCTTCAGCAATTTTGTTAGTAAGCTCATATGGAGTCATATTTTCGTAAGCTTTGTTTGATGCATCTGCATGGTCTTCACGTTTTTTATCAAAGTACTTATCAGAGTCAATTTTCTTACCAGTTTCAGGGTCTTTTGCATTTCCCTTTTTACTCTCAGAAGGGCGAGAGTCTAAGTATGCATCCCATTCTGCCTGCGCCTTTCGGTGTTCAGGGTCGAACGCATTATCAACATCTCGTGTTGCTTCTGGTGAAAGTTGTGGAGTTTGTTCGCTCATTTTTGTATTCCTTGCAATTTTTGTTTTGTTATTTTATCTGTGTCTTATACTATACCAAAATACTCTTTTTGTCAATACTATTGTGAAACTTGAAAATATTATTGACAAACTTTATAGATAGGTTAATAATGAGCATAAGCTTAGGTGTGTGGCCAAGGTGGTTACATGCACGTAGAGGTGTTAGATCTCACAGTTGCTTGTTCATTTCTAATCTACCTGATAAAGGTGTCGATGCCCATGGCTAGTGCCCGCAGAAGTCGCAATAGAAGTGTGGAAGTAAGCGACGAACACCGCGTTGCTGTTCGAAGGTGCTGGGTTAAACATTTCAAATTCAAAAAAGGTTCTTTGGAGGCTCATGAGTGCCGTGGACAGACACTCGTTCGTGATCCCAATTTTCGACGACTTCTAAGGAAGGAAGGGCTTTTTCAGCTAAAGGGCGATGAGCTCTCAAAGCTGATCGACCAAACTTTTGAGACTTTTCAAAAGAAAAATGAGGTCTTCATGTGGCCTTATTCAACTGACTGGGTGATGGTTCCCAAGGTGATGAACGAACGGAGGCAACCTGTTCCAAGTCGTCCACCGATCACACGCCGTCGCCGTCCAGTAGCTCGTCAGGCACAGGTGTTCGCAATCAGGTAAAACCACGCGGTAGGGTATTTTGTCCGAGTATTTATACTCGATAACAAAATGCTCTGCCGCGTTTTACTCTTTTATCGATTTTATTTATAGCTTCCAATCTGTTACAATACATCAACGTTACCAATACATGGTCCCATCGTCTAATGGTTAGGACATCAGGTTTTCATCCTGGCAATAGGAGTTCGATTCTCCTTGGGATCACCATGAAAAGCGCTCATCTTGTTTGATGAGCTTTTTTCATTGTAAATTTCATAGAAAATGTATTTGACCAAAGTAAAACCATAGTTTATAGTATAAAAGTCTTTACACATCCGACAAAAGGGTAGTTATGAGAGACAAGACAGCGGGTTTGATAGGTGCTTTCATGGCTGCTATCAAACTTTTAAAATTCGCCAAGTTCGCCTTGGTACCAATCTCGCTAATAGGGAGTTTGGTTGCATACGGGCTGACACTGGGATGGGCCTTCGGGGCTATACTGGTGGTGGTTTTGTTTGTGCATGAGATGGGGCATGTAGTAGCAGCAAAAAGGGTTGGGATTAAGGTGTCAGCGCCTTACTTTATACCTTTTATGGGTGCAGTTATTCTGGCGGATCGTGAAGATCTAAAGGGAGAAAAACACTCATATATGGCAGCTGGAGGTCCCTTTTTTGGGACTGTGCTCGCGGGATTTTGTTTGATTGCGTACTGGGCAACCGGTTCACAGTACAAGCCGATTCTCGCAGCCGCAGCAATAGGAGTGGTTCTAAACCTCTTTAACATGCTGCCGGTTCGTCCATTGGATGGTGGAAGGTTCTTTGACAACGCATTACCTAGGGTCGGACGAGGGTTTTCTCTCGGATTGATGATCCTCGGAGTGGTGACAAAAGACCCTGTCTTTTGTTTTATCGCCCTGATTATGGTGACTGAGAACTTCAATTCACCCTGGCGCAAGCGATTGGTTATTCCAGGCATCATTGTGACGGAAGTGCTGATCGTGCTCACCTGGCCATGGTGGCTGATCGCAATAGCTGGTCCTGTGTATGCGGTTCTTTTGTACTTTATGTCTGAAACAATGGACGCATATGAGGAAAAGCACGGCAGGGATGAGCCAGGCAAGGTGTCACGCAAGTGGCTGGCGGTATGGTTTGCATTGACTGTCACATTGATTGTCCTTGCAGCATTGTCGCTACCAGGCATACCACAAACCTAAGTGATGGGGGCTTCGGCCCCCTCACTACAATCCCGCTCTTATGAGCGGGTATTTTTTATGTTAAAATTGGTGATTATGCATAAGCTTTTTCTAGGTGTGGGATTTTTGCTTTTTGGTATTTTTTATACTCTTTTAACTTCTGAAACTGCCCTAGCGAGTACAAGCGGTGTGGTGATTCATCGATTGCAAGCGAGTGGCATAGTATCTGGAACGACAGCTCAAGAAGCAGTTGAGATACGTAATACAACTAGCCAGGATATTAAAGTCACAGATTGGTGCATTTATTATAATGTCACAATCGAGATCGGCTGTATAAAAGCATCTAATTCACAGATGCAAGTATATCTAAGGTCTCAATCATCTGCCTTGTTTGTGAGTACCGAGATGAGCAATTTGCTCAAAGCGGCTAACTCAGCATTTGTTGCTGATATATTATTTACAAATCTAGATAAAATAGCTGCAAGTAGCGGCTCGATTAAATTGGTAGACACTGCAGCAGTCGTGGATATGGTAGGTTGGGGTGGTGGAGCAGCTGAAACTTTACCAGCTACAGCGCTTGTAAATGGGAAGATGTTGAACAGGATTAGTGTTGCAGGAATTGTTCAAGATACAGACAATAATAGTCTAGATTTTAGAGTTGATACTACTGACACAAGTTTGTACTCCAGGGGAGGTTTGAGTGAAGTGTACGAGCCGATCGATGTTTGTCCGAACATACCAGGCTTGGATACTACAGTTCCTATCGGTTTTATCAAAGATACAGATAGTAATTGTTACGAAGATGTTTGCGATAATATGATCGGCTTACAAAAAAATATACCCAACGGATACTATAAAAGTGGAATAGATTGCCTAGCCGTAAAACTGCAAATAACCGAACTTTTGCCGAATGTTAGTGGTTCGGATACTGGTAAAGAGTTTATCGAGATATACAATCCTACTAATTATCAAGTTGATCTTAGTGGGTATTTGTTGCAGCTTGGTCCAGGCTATAGTAAAAATTTTATACTACCTAGTTTTATATTGGTGCCGAATAGTTTTGTTAGTTTCTCGGATATCGAAACGACAATTACTCTTCCAAATACATCGGCATCTGTAAAATTATTGACTCCCAACAGCGACTTTGTTGATGAAACCTCTAGCTATAATGAGCCAAAAGACGATCAGGCTTGGGCATTGTTTGCTGATAGCTGGCAATATACAAATCAACCCACTGCCGCTAATTCGAATATGGTGAGTGTTGTTGCGGGTCTGGGCGCAGGCGATGATGAGGAACTAGCAACTTGTCCCGAGGGAAAATATCGTAATCCAGAGACTAATCGTTGCAAAACCATAGAAACCGATGCTGGTTTGAAGCCATGTGCAGTTGACCAGATAAGAAACCCTGAAACGAATAGATGCCGATCAATTTTTGCGTCAGATTCGGGGCTAACGCCGTGTAAAACAGATCAGACAAGAAACCCAGAGACCAACCGATGTCGAAGTACTGAAAATTCAAGCAACACGCTAAAACCTTGCGCTGTAAACCAGGAACGTAATCCAGAAACAAATAGATGTCGTAAAATGACGGCTGGCACGATTGCAGCAAATAAAGTCAAAGATGTCGAAAGCAACCTTCAGGCCGAACGTGGTGGATGGTTCCTGGCTGGATCAGCGGGGATAGGACTAGCTGGTTATGGGGTTGCTGAATGGCGAACTGAAATTTCATCAGCATTTCGTCGGTTTCGGCAGTTATTAGGCAAAAACCCACCAACCCCTTAAAATAGAAAGTAATGGATTATCAAAAAGAAATAGAATTCGCAAAAAGTATGGCCGCAGATGCTGGCAAGATAATGAAGAAATATTATCGAATAGACCAAGGTGTTGAGATAAAAGACGACACTACACCAGTGACTTTGGCCGACACGGAAATAAATAGCTTGCTAATTGAACGGGTAAAAGCGGAATTTTCAGATTGCGGCGTATTGGGAGAAGAAGAGAGCTGGAACGAAGACAGGGAAAAGCTTTGGGTATGTGACCCGATAGACGGCACTGTAGGATTTATATTACATATTCCAACGTCCGCATTTTCACTAGCATATGTTGTAGATGGTGTTGTTAAGGCAGCGGTTGCCTATAATCCTTGGGTAGATGAGTTGTATTATGCAGTTATTGGTGGCGGAGCTTTTCGCAATGGTCAACCAATAAAAGTTTCAACAAAAAGTTGGGGCGAACAGGTTCATATTGCCCAAAGTAGCGGGGGAAAAGATCCATTTAGAGACGTAGAGCTTGTTGCTCATCTAGCGTCCCAAAAAATATACATCAATAGCTCGCCTGGGATTGTCTATCATGGCTGTTTGATCGCGGAAGGCTCGATAGAAGGTAGAGTTTTCATGTATCACACGGCGCACGATATTGCGGCTGTAAAGCTTATCATCGAAGAGGCGGGTGGTAAAGTGACAGATATCGATGGTAATGAGCAGCGATATGACAGAAAACTCAACGGAGCGGTTATGAGCAATGGCTTAATACACGATGAACTACTGAAAATAATGAAGGAATCGAAGTGAGAATTATTGGGATAGATCCAGGCACCGGCATACTGGGGTTTGGGGTTATCGAGATAAAAAAAGACAATGTCGTGCTGCTCGACGCTGGAGTTATTACCACACCAGCTCATACACCACTAGACGAGCGCTTGGTAGAAATTCACGATAGCTTAAAGGATATTATTGCTGATACAAAACCACACATGATGTCCATAGAAAAGTTATTTTTTGCACGAAATGTGACAACTGCAATGAGTGTTAGTCATGCACGAGGAGTAGCGATGCTTGCTGGCAAAAAAGCAGGATTGACCATACACGAGTACACTCCACTAGAGATAAAAATGGCAATTACTAGCTATGGTAAGGCTGATAAAAAACAAGTTCAAGAAATGGTACGGGTATTGCTGAAGCTAAAACACATCCCAAAGCCAGACGATGCGGCAGACGCCTTAGCCGCGGCTCTGACTCATGCCCAAAGTATGAGATAATATATACATGATTGCGACATTAAATGGCCGTGTAGGCGAAAAGCTTGAAGAATTGGTTGTGCTAGATGTGGCGGGTGTAGGGTATGGACTGCTAGTTTGCGCTCAAGATTACGGAAAACTAGTAGTTGGCAAAGATGCGAAACTCTACATTTATGAACATGTTCGTGAACAGTCATATGATCTTTTTGGTTTTACAAACCTTGCGACAAAAAAACTGTTTGAACAATTACTTGGCGTCAAAAATGTTGGTCCCAAAGTCGCACTAGCAATTTTAGATATAGGTAATGGAGATGAAGTACGAGCAGCAATAGCGAATGGTGATGTAAAGCGGCTGCAAACAGCGAAAGGGGTGGGCAAGAGAGCGGCAGAACAAGTAGTTGTAGAGTTGCGAGATAAAGTGGGTCAGGTTGTTGGAGGAAATGCCGAGGATATTGTAGGGCGTTCAGGCATTAGCCAAAACGACGAGGCGGCTCAGGCTTTGGTAGCACTTGGGTATAGCGAAGCAGATGCATTGACGGCGTTGGTGAAGGTCGACAAAGACCTGCCAGTTGAGGATAGAATTAAACAGGCACTGAGGGGTTAATATGGCAGTTGAGAGAATCATCAATACCACAGCGGATAACGACGAAGTGCAGGAAGAGTTTGAAATAAAGCTCCGACCTCATGATTTTACAAACTATGTTGGCCAAGATCGTTTAAAGAAAAATCTAAAACTGGCAATTGCAGCAGCCAAAAAGCGTGGTGAACCACTAGACCATATATTGTTGTATGGTCCTCCTGGGCTTGGTAAGACCACAATGGCATCTGTTATTGCTAATGAAATGGGTGCACAAATTCGTATTACATCGGGTCCAGCCATTGAGAGAGCAGGGGATTTGGCAAGCTTGCTCACAAGCCTTCAGGATGGCGACATACTTTTCATCGACGAAATACACCGGTTGCATAGAAGTGTTGAGGAAGTTTTATATAGCGCAATGGAAGATTTTAAACTAGACATTATGCTCGGTAAAGGTCCAAGTGCGAAAAGTTTGCGACTGGATGTTCCTAAATTTACATTGATTGGTGCTACTACTAGAACTGGTGCATTGGCAGCTCCACTGCGAGATCGTTTTGGACATATACACCGCCTGGAGTTTTATACGCCAGACGAAATAGCTATGGTAATACAGCGTGCGGCAAAAATACTGACTATTGGTATTGATCAAAAAGGGTCGGATTTGTTAGCTCAAAGAGCTCGTCTAACACCGAGAATTGCTAACCGAATATTAAAACGAGTCCGTGACTACGCCGATGTAAATGGTGATGGAATTATTGACACTGACATAAGCCATAAGGCGCTAGAATTACTAGAAATTGATGAGCTTGGACTAGACCCAGTAGATAGAATGTTGCTGGATGCAATTATTGAAAATCACAAAGGCGGTCCTGTAGGCGTAGAGACATTGGCGGCTTTGACCTCAGAGGAAAGAGGGACAATAGAGGATTTTATTGAGCCGTATCTATTGCAGATCGGTTTACTAGAGCGTACGCCACGTGGCAGAAAAGTGACACCAAAGGCATACAAACATTTGAAAAAACAAATGCCAAAAGATAAGGACAAGCAGACAAAACTGCTATAATTTTGATATGAATCCAGAGCAAGAAAAAGAAAAACCCGTTGCCTACGACACGAATGGCAGGCCGTTATATTATCACCCACCACAAACAAAAGAGCCCGAAGAGGCAGTACAAAAAGTACAAGTCGTAAAGTCCCCAAACTCTTTTCCTATTGAGATTTCAGAGGAAATACTTCGCAAACATACGATTTCAAAGAAAAAGTACCCAAACCTCAACCTAAGCGAAGGAGAGTTTGTAATAAGTGCCGTAAAGCGTCACCCACTAGGGATAATATCAATTTGGGTAAGTGTTATTGTTGTTTCGATAATTATAATGTTAGTGCCGTTAGCATTTCAGCCTGGTGCAATTGCTTTGAATAATCAAGGTGTGCTGTTCGGCTCAATTATTTTGGTGACCCTACTGATCTTTGTTTTTCTAATAGGCGCGGTTGCAACAATGGTGTACCAGGCTAATAAGTTTTTTCTGACAAATGAAAGTGTGATCCAGCATATTCAGACAACGTTATTTTCGCAAAATGACCAGATTGTTAGCTTGGCTAATATTGAAGACACTAGCTATAGGCAAACAGGAGTCCTGCAAATGTTGTTTGGTTATGGATCTATCCGACTATCTACCCAAGGAGATGAGACAACTTACCGATTTAATTGGGTGACAAATCCCAAAAAACAAATCGATTTACTGAATAACGCTGTTGAAGCGTTCAAAAACGGACGACCTGTAGAAGGTTAGTCGCTGAGTTTTTTGTACTCGGCTTCGCGTTCGAGTCTGACTTTTATTTCAAAATTTTTACATGCAGCTGCGTCACAGTTGAGGCCTCGGTAGTGGAACTTGTACTGAGGATCATCGCCAACTTGTTTAAATGCTTGTGGATCAACATAAGGAAGATCTTTGTTTGATAGAGATGCAGGGTATGACTGGTTTGCGGTTAAGTAGCCTTCTGTAAGCCCATAATATATTGCATTGACTGAATTTTTTCGCTCTTTGTCGCGTTGAGATGCGTCGAGATTATTTTTTTGCAAAATAATCAACGTGCCAATCAGGCACAGTAGTACTAGACAGGACATGAGTTCAATAATAGTAAAGCCGGACGCTCGTTTCATTGCTCTTAGTATAGTATAATTGAACGTATAAATATAGGGAGAAAATATGGCAGACAAGGCTAAAAAAACTGATACTAAAGGGGTGGCAAAAATAAACGAAGGCAAGATGAAAGCTCTAGGTTTGGCAGTCGATCAAATCACCAAAGAATTTGGTGAAGGCTCGATTATGAAACTTGGAGAGGCGCATCGTGCGAATGTTGAGCTCATTCCTGGTGGAAGTTTGAGTCTGGATCTTGCACTAGGTGGCGGATATCCAAAGGGCCGAGTCATCGAAATCTATGGACCTGAAAGTTCGGGCAAGACTACCCTAACCTTGCATGCAATTGCAGAAATACAAAAACAAGGAGGCACAGCAGCCTTTATTGACGCAGAGCATGCCCTAGACCCTAGCTACGCCCGTAAGCTGGGTGTTGATACTGATAATCTACTAGTATCTCAACCCGACAATGGTGAGCAAGCATTAGAAATTGCTGAAACGTTAGTTCGATCAAACGCAGTTGACCTAATTGTTGTAGATAGCGTTGCTGCACTAGTGCCACAGGCTGAAATAGATGGTGACATGGGTGATTCACATATGGGATTGCAAGCTCGTTTAATGAGCCAAGCACTGCGTAAACTTACTGGTGTTATTAGTAAATCAAAAACGACTATTATCTTTATCAACCAAATACGTATGAAAATTGGTGTTATGTTTGGTAATCCCGAAACAACTACTGGCGGTAATGCATTAAAATTTTATTCTAGTGTTCGTCTGGATATTCGTCGAATAGGACAAATAAAAATTGGCGAAGAGATTATCGGAAATAGAACGAAAGTGAAAGTTGTAAAGAACAAGGTCGCTCCACCATTTCGTGTGGCAGAGTTTGACATCATGTATAACGAAGGCATCTCAAAGACTGGCGATGTACTAGACCTAGCGGTTGAAAAAGAAATTGTCGGTAAAGCTGGTGCATGGTTTGACTATAAAGATGGAAAAATTGGCCAAGGTCGTGAAGCGACGAAGCTATACCTAAAAGAAAATCCAAAAGTTCTTGCTGAAATCGAAAAGAAAGTTCGCGAAAAAGTAGCTGCTGAAGAAGAGTAAGCTGAGAAATTTATATGAGTGTTGAGTCAATACCGAATCAAACCACAGATCCTACTCCAGAAATTCCTTTCGAGGCTGCTCATATAGTAAGGGAGCTTGAAAAAACAGGTGATTTATTAACTCCAGATTTTAAAAATTATCAAGATCATCTTGATAGAATTGCGCCAGTTCGTTCCATTTTAATAATTACCAAGGCTCCAGACGGCTTTCCACCAGAGTGGGTGCGTGAAAGCTGGAAAGGAATATTTCTACCGGTGCGTACTGATATCACTAGGGATGGTGTCGAGATAGTAGCTAGGGAAGCAATTGAAGCCCTAGCTAACACAAGGCCTGAAGCGTATGAATGGTGGCAAAATTATTGGGCACAAGAAGGGGAAAAGATGAGTATGGAGCCCCCTAGTCTTTTCGGTGAATTTAAAGAATGGAGTTCAAATCTACAAAGCCTCACTTTCCCTATAGAATGTGGCACTATTGCTTCAGAAAATTCTAAAAAAGATTAATAATTATTATGAAAATTACCAAAATACAGCCAGCAGTAAAAACTGCAGGCAGGTACAATATTTTCGTTGATGAAAAGTACAGCTTTTCACTAGATGAAACCCAGCTATTAGATCAAAAGTTAAAAACTGGACTAGAAATAGGGCCGGATAAACTTGACGAACTAAAGGGTGAAAGCGAGTTTGGTAAAAGTTATGCCCGTGCATTAGAACTAGTGCTACGGAGACCTCGCAGTATGCGAGAAATGCACGATTATGCCAGAAGAAAAAAATGGGAAGAAGAATTAACAGACAGGGTCATCCAAAGATTGTCAGAAAAAGGATATTTAGATGACAGTAAGTTTGCCAATTTCTGGCTAAACGCTAGGATAAGTAGCAAGCCGATTAGTAAGCGCAAACTAAGTGCCGAATTGATGCAAAAAGGAATAAACAGAGAAATTATAGACGAGGTTTTATCTGAGTATACGGAGAGTGATGAACAGGATGCTCTGTCTATTTTGATAAAGAAGAAGCAAAATAAATATGCGGATGAACAAAAGCTGATGGCATATTTAGCTAGCCAGGGCTTTAGTTACAGTGCAATAAAAGAGGCTCTTCAAAAAAGTAGTAGTTTTTAACTATTCTTTCATTGTGCTTTGTCCGGCGGAAGGTGCTGACTTTCGAAATGGATTAACAAAACTATTTGCTACTGCCGCCGGTTGAGCTTTTTCATCAAGACTTGCGGCGCTAACAACAATTGTTTTATTATTTACTTCGATAATTTGCGTACGATTGATAATTAGATCACTGGTTTTCAAGCTCTTTATAAGAGGCCTCTTAACGTACAGTTGATGAACTCTAAACTGCTGGGGGTCAACGCTGTAGTCATAAATACGGCCAAGTTTAGTCCCAGTATCATCAACTACAGACATATCTATCAAATTAAAATTCAGAGCTAAAGTATTTTTCAGCTTCACCATGTCTTCTTCATGAACAAGCTCGTCAATGCTATCTATAATAAACCCTATATCGCTCACTTCTCGTATATCTTCAGCCAGCAGGAGCCAATCTCCAGCATCTAGTTTTTTGTCGGCCACTTTGTAGGCGACCATATCTAGCTTTGAAGGGTCGATAACTGACTCAGTAATCGAAGCAATCTTTGCGCCCGTCTGCAAGCTCATTATAGGGAGTATCGTAAGTTTTGATGAAAGCAATAGCATTATGGATATTATAGCATCTGGGTGTTGGTAATTACTCCTACTTCTATTGAGACAATAAAATATACATGCTATTCAAAAGGGTTACGACTAGGAAAAGCAGGTCCGTTCTCATCTGCAACAGAGCTATATTGCAGCTCGCCAATACGTCGTAGAGTTTTGGCATCAAACTCTGTATTGATATTATTTCTCATTTTACTTTCATAGGCGGGGTCGCTTGTTCCATTAATGATCTGCAATACGCTGTAACCCATAAAAACAAAAGCTCCAGCTATAATAAGCCCAACTACAATGTAATGATATGCACGAATTTGAGTCAGGATGCTGTTTAGTGGGTTTTGTTCGTTCATTATTTTTTCCTCGAGAATATTATTATATCTAGGTCAGCTTGTGAAAGATTCTTTTTATCGTCTGTATCCGGAGTGAGTCTCAGACTTGCAATATTCATACGTATATTATTGTCTTCTAGTAGTCTTAAAAATTTCAAAAATGACTTGTAAGGAATTTTTCCATCATTACCAAAGCTAATCTTGATAGTAGTAGCTTGTATAGTACCAGGTAACTTCAGTGCGCCTGGAGTAGCAGTTCCGGCCGCTGGAGTTGTGGCAGTCGATGGAGATGGTGTACTGCCTGCGGCTGGTGTAGTTCCGGCCGCTGGAGTTGTGGCACCTGTAGCCCCTGAAGTTGAATTGTCTGTTGGAAAGGTGTAAGAGGCGATTTTGATGCCCGATTGTTTGGCGTAGTTTTGGGCGTCATAAATAAACTGTTCTTGGAACGTGAGGTTCTCGTACTGCAGCTGCGTGTCACTAATACGTGCTTCAAAGTCACTGGTAAAGCCAATATTTGCCATGGTAAATTTTGTCTTTTCGATTTCATCTTCCTTACCTTTGAGGATCGTATCAAGCTCCTTGATTGTCTTTTGTTTATTCTCTTCAGCTTCAAGGTCTATTTTCTTATGATTTAAAGCGGTGCTTTGCGTGCGGACCAATCCACTGACGAAAATAAAGTTACTCACTAGTAGGATACAAAGTAGTACAATCCCAGCAACGAACAGACGCTCAACGAGCACAGCGCTTATAGACGATTTACTACTCATGATTGCACCTCTTGGCATCTTACAAACAAGCCATTTTTCATAACTGGCTCTTCCCGAAGAGTCATATCACCAAAGCCATAGTCATAGTTTGCAACTAGGTAGTCGTCACCGTAGAATTTGTAAGTTTCATTCAGTTTTTTCAATTCAGAAAAATAACAACTTTGATCCAATTTTTCAGATACTTTTTTGTTTAGCTCCTCTTTGAGTTTTATTTCCATCTCAAACTGACTTGTGTTTGCGTCTTTTGGTTCGTACTGGACTCTGCATACGAGGGAAAAGTATTTACTAGTCTTATTCAGTGTATTTAAAGGTGTTTGGCCAAGCGTATGGATTGTACGCAGCGAGCAGTTGTCGGGTATCGCCCGGGGAATTTTTGTCGCAGGATCTTGTGTCTTAAGCGATGTATCGATTTTCAAAGTTGTTGGTTTGTCGTTTGGTGTTTCGGTCTTTTCTATATATATAGAATGAAAGACAAGACTCTTTTCGAGCTTGGTCAAGAGTTGCTTGCTAACTTCGTAGTCAGAGGTATATTCATTCTTTGCTTTATCAAAATCTCTATTACATGTAAAAATCATTTTTTGGGAGCCATTTTTGTATGTATTTGCATCAACTGCTAGAGAGTCAATACTGCAATTGCTTGGTATAGAATTGGCTATTGTGGTTATCATATCGCTATAAGAAACATTTGCTTCCAGCAATGCCTTGGCCGTATCGATATTATCTCTAAAATCTTTTGCCTTATTTAGAACCGCGTCTGTATATTTTTTATCTTGCTTTTGTTTAATGTTGCTAATTTGTGTATCAAGCCCCTGCTGGTCTATGAAAGTGATATAAAGAGATGCAACTAGGATAATATTAACAGCCACAATCACAGTTAGAAGCAAGAAATTATATCTCACCCAGATACTGTTTCGTCTTGCAGCTAAGAACTGTTTCTTTCTGGCTGGTCCTATGAGGTTGATCATTTCGAAAGCACCTCTTTTGGTTTGACGCTTGCAAGTCCTGCCACAGTTATGTAGCGAGCTTTAAATTGTTTTGGTGGCTGTTCTAGATCGCCAAAGTTCAGGATTTGCCAAGGGCTTGCAACACGAGCAGGCATAATAAGTGCGTTTGTAAAATAATCACCTAATCCTGGCACATTGCTACCGCCGCCCACAATAACGATTTGTTCTAATCGTTTTTCGCTGTTGAGCCTCTCGCTGTAATAACGCATGATCTTCTTTATTTCGTTCAAGATACGCTTTAGATTCGGCTCAAGCGCTCCCTCGATCTTTTGCTGCCGCGGGCTGACCGCAAGTCCATGCTGGACTTTTAGTTGGTGAGCGCTCTCTAGTGGGATGTTGAGTTTTTTAGCGATATCCAGAGTAAAGGTGTTACCGCCAACCGCAATACTTCCACTTACTCGTATGTTGCCATCTAAAATAGCAATATCAGTAGCAGCAGGTCCGATATCAACGATAACTGTTGGTAGAGTACCGTCTTCGGCAAAAGTAAGCAGCCTAGCAATGGCGTTGACGCTTGGCTCCACCATGACTACTTCCAGACCAGCTGAATTTGCAGCTGCGATGCAAGTGTCGACGGTATTTACAGGTACAGCACACAGCTGCACGGTTGTACTTTGCTTGTCTCGGCCGATAATCTGGCTATCAACGTATAGCTGCGATATAGGTACAGGTATGTACTGTTCAATCTCTAGTGATATAGCTTCTTTTAAATTACCTGCATCTTTGTTCGGTATAGAAAAGGTACGTGCATAGGTTTTGGCGGTTGGAATGCTCAGAACTGCGTGGTTTGTAGTGATTTTACCTATCTTTTTTTCTTTCAGTACTGTGCGAATACTCTGACCAAGGTAAGCACCATCACCATCGATACTTTTTTGAGCTTCAATAGGATCAAGATCGATCGAGGCGTAGCCAGTAACCGTCCAGTGGCTTGTATCGACAGCCATCACCTTAATCCCGGTTTGACTAATGTCGACTCCGATGATTGGTTTGTCTTGGAAAAAATACTTGCTCAAAATTTGTTGCCCACTCTTTATGTTTACCCTTATTTTACTAACTTTTAATATTCTGAGCAATAGAGGCGATCGGGCCCATAACACTCGCTGCTATCAAACCAACCATGCTACCCATGATAACGATCATCACTGGCTCGATAATTGAACTCAAACTATCCAGAACCACATCGACCTCTTCTTCATAAAAATCAGCTACTTTGATCAAAACAGTATCCGTTTTACCGGTTTCTTCTCCCACTGTGAGCATCTGAGACACAATATCTGGAAATAGTGGATTGCCAGTGAGGGTTTCGCTGAGCTGTTTACCATTCTTGATCTCTGCAATAGAGTTTTTTAGAGCATCTTCGTACAGAACATTGCCAATCGCACCTGCTGTAACAGTTAGAGATTCAACCACACTCACGCCCGCACCCATTAGTGATGCGAATGTGCGAGAAAAACGAGCAACTGCAATTTTGATAATGATGCCTTTTATAATAGGCATTTTTAAAAGTACTGTGTGGAATGCTCTGCGTCCAGCCGGGGTGCGCAAAAACCTAGTGACGCCAAAAAACGAACCAACAATGCCTATCAGCACAACGTACCAAAAATTAATCATAAAACTACTGATACCGAGCATAATTTGGGTCAAAATAGGGAGTTCAACGTCAGGTCCTCCTAGGTCGGTCAAAATTTTACCAATTTGCGGTATAACAAAAAGCATCAATCCAAAAAACGCCAAAATCGTAATAATAAGCAAGATAGCAGGGTAAGTCATCGCACCTTTAATCTTCTTTTTAATTGTCGCAGATTTTTCTTGTTGTTGAGCTAAGCGGTTAAGGATTTCGTCTAAAATACCAGCCGCTTCACCAGCTCGTACCATGTTGACGTAGACATCGCTAAAAGCATTTGGGTGCTTGCCCATAGCATCAGCCAGCGGCATGCCGCTTTGTACGTCCTGTGCAACTACATTAAGAGCTTCGGTTAGCGCTGGGTCATTAGCATGGTCTTTTAACGAGTTGAGCGCTCTGAGGAGCGGAACGCCCGCACCGACCATTGTTGATAATTGTCGAGTAAATATAACCAAAGAGTTTGTTTTTACTCTAGAGCCAAAAACACGTTTGAAAACGGCATCAACACTGACTTCGCTACCCTTTTCCTTTAAGCTGATTGGTTTCATGCCTTGCTTGCCTAAGGCGTCTATAGCTCCTGCACGATCATTCGCCTCAACGGTACCCGACATTTCGTTACCGTTTTTACTCATTGCTCTGTATTCAAAAATCATGGTTATTCTCTTGTTACCCTCAGGGTCTCTTCGATACTGGTTTCACCTCGTAATGCTTTTACAAGGCCATCAACCTGCATACTATCCATACCTTCGCTAATAGCCTGATTTTGGATATCAGTGCTGGTGGCGTTCGCAACGATCATTTTTTGTACTGCTGGAGAGTTTTCAAGAACCTCATATATACCCATTCTACCCTTATAACCAGTTTTATTGCACTTGTCACAACCATTTTCACCTGCTTTATAGAGTGTTTTTATACCAGTTTCAGTACTTCCAAGTGCCGCGCCTATTGAATCTCCAATGTGTTGCGAGGCTGCTTTTTGTTCGAGCTCATGCAAACGCTTCATAACTCCCGGCTGATCAAGGTGAAATGCTGTACTTATTTCTTTCATCTCGTCTGCTGATGGCTCGTACGCTTTACGACAAGTAGGGCATAGTCGGCGCACAAGTCGCTGACCAATGATTGCTCGTGCAGTAGATGCAATAAGGAATGGTTCTATTCCCATTTCTAGCAAACGAGGCAAAGCAGTAGCGGCGTTGTTGGTGTGAAGAGTGCTAAAGACAAGGTGACCAGTCAGTGCAGCCTGCACGGCCAAATCGGCAGTTTCGGTGTCTCGAATCTCACCTACCATTATGATGTTAGGATCTTGACGAAGCAGAGCCCTCAGCCCGCCGGCAAATGTCATACCGGCTTTAACATTCACCTGTGTTTGGTTGACCCCAGGTATTTTATATTCAACTGGGTCTTCGACTGTTGAAATGTTAACAGCAGAGCTATTGAGGATCGACAGCAAGCTCAGCAAGCTAGTGGACTTACCAGAACCAGTAGGTCCAGTTACCAAGATAACTCCATGAGGCTGTAAAATTGCTTCTTCAATTGTTGCCAGCGAATGTCCCCAATATCCAAGTTGTTGCAGAGTGAGGGCGTGGTTGCCTTCATCCAAAATACGCATAACAATTTTTTCACCGTCAGCAATAGGCAAAGAAGACACACGAAGCGCGTATGTTCTACCGAGAATAGATATTTTAAAACGGCCGTCTTGCGGCACGCGTCGTTCATCAATTTTTAGGTTTGCCAGAATTTTGATACGGCTCACCAGTGCGCCCGATACATTTGTGGGTAAACGATTTGCCTCCTGCAGCACACCGTCAATTCGGTAACGTACCTGAATGTATTCTTCTCGAGGTTCTATGTGAATATCACTGGCAGAAGCACGTATAGCATATTCCAGTAGCAAATTTACTGTTTGGCTAATAGGGGAATCCTCGGCAATATCACTGGCGGAAACCTCTTGTTCTTTTTCTTTTGCCTTCTCGGCATCCTCATCTTGTTCAGCTATAACATCGCTGAGCTCTTCGCCAACATCTCCACGATAATTATCGAGCGACCGCAGTATGTCGTCGCGGGTAGCCAGGAAAATATCTACATCATTGCCCAGTTGTTTCTTTAAAAAATCAACAGCCTGAACATCGTCAGGGTCTTCCATAGCAAGCTGCTTCTTGCCATCTTTTACATCAAAAACAACTGCATTGTATTGTTTTGCAATGCGCTCAGGTATTAGCCCCAGTACTTCGGAAGTTATTTTGGTTGGATCGAGGTCAATAAAAGACAGACCTGCATACTCAGCAAACAGCTTTGTAAGGTCTTTTTCACTCATAACCTCCTGTTGCAAAACCAAATCTTGCAAAGGGCGGTGGGATGCCTCTTGTTCTTTTTTCAGCTTGGTTAGCTGCTCTTCCGAGATTTTCCCACCGCTTTTTAGTATTTCTTCTATGCTAGAATCTGATATTCTCATATTGTATTACTCAATAAATTATAACCGTAAGCGAGACGTTTTACTAGTGTTCTATAATGGAATAATGAAACAAAATATTAGCTCAACAAAAGACATGCAAGATTTCGGTGAAAAACTTGCCAAAAAACTACCCAGCGGGTCGGTCATTGAGCTTGTTGGAGATGTCGGTGCCGGCAAAACCACCCTTGTAAAAGGCATCGGCAAAGGCCTGGGTGTAGAAGAAACCATTCAAAGCCCGAGCTACACTATTTTTTGCAAATACGATGGGAGTGAAAAAGACTTACATCACTATGACTTTTATCGTTTACAAGATCCAGGGCTAGTTGTCTTCGATTTTGAAGAGTCGCTGAACACTAAAAACACCGTGACTGTGGTTGAATGGGGGGATAGTATCAAAGGCATTTTGCCAGAAAACCACATAACAATTCGTATCACCCCGCTAAGCGAAGAGGAGCGACAGGTAGATGTAGAAGGGATAGAACTGTGATATTAGCAATCGACACTTCAACACCAGAATGCAAAATGTTTCTTATTAGAGAAGAGTCTAAAATTGTACACAAAACATGGCTAGCCGAAAGACGCCTTGCCCTAGAGCTTTTAGAACAACTAGAAACATTTCTGTCTGAAAACAACCTGACATTTCAGAATTTGACCGGGTTAGTGATTTTTCGCGGTCCAGGTAGTTTTACAGGGTTGAGGATTGGCATTACTGTATTTAACACACTGGCCGATAGCTTAGAAATACCCATTGTCGGTGAGATCGGTGACGACTGGTTAGCGAAAGGTACAGATCGTCTCAACAAAAATAATATCGATTCTATTGTCTTGCCCGAATACGGTATGCCACCTCATATAACACAGCCAAAAAAATAACCACAACCTTTACAAAATTGGGGCGGTGTTTTATTATTTGAACTATCATGAGTACCCTAGCTGCCCCGGAAGCAGTGGCTGCATTGGACAGTCCCGAGCCTCGCTATGTCGAGGCTTTTTTATTGCCAGAAGGGTATGAGAAAAACACTATAAAAAAAGTCCGACAGCTAGGCGAAATTAGTGACGACCTAGGTAGAATGGTCAGTCGACAAGTTATCATGCAAGACGGTCTGGATTATACCGTAAAATCATTCAACCCTCATCACCGAGTGACCGACATTGCGGTAACGATGACCGTGCCGTGGCTGACGGAGCCTGCAGGCTACAACGTACATATGGCTTTAACGCTTGCAAAGCTTGGCTTTCCTGTTGATCTCGTTAGTGCCGAGCGCAATGTAGAGCTCAAGCCAGATCTGGGTAAAAGTGCCCACAACCAACTAGAGATAAATGAGCTAACTGCAATGAAGCACAATCGTGATCCTGAAAAGCTCATTGCTACCGGAGTGTCTCGAGCAGCTATGATAGGCCTCTTACTTACGGCGCTAGCTGGTGATGATGGGCGAGAAGTTGTGTATGGTGATTATGTTGTTCCTTGCTATCCAAAAAGCCTAACGGTGGGTAGTATCGGCAAACATGCATTAATGCCAGTTTCTGAGGCAAAAACTATACGCCATCTTCTAGATTTTCCATTTCGTACGCTGCAGCATTATCCAACAACATTTAGTGTTAACCCAAAACGGTGGGTAAATCATCTTGCGGCAATGCCAGAGCTAACTAGTGGTGTCGCCGGAGAGGCAGTTCGCTATATGCCGGTTGATACACAGGGCTACGTAACTGCTTTTAGCGGCGATGTTATGAGCCAAGGCGAAAATTGGCAAAAACTATTTGCCGAGTTTCCAAATATGGAAGTCGAATTGATAAAAGGCGGCGGCCATCTTAGTTGCGCCTCACCACGAGCTATCAAATCTTGGAAAGAACGTTTCGCCAAACTAGGTAGTGATCTAGAAGAAAATCACCTAGTATTGCCCTGAATTACATAATATATTAAGCTTACTGTACTATGCGAGGTTTAAAAAAGCGTAAAAGCTTGGTGGGAAAAAGCGCTTTCCTACGTATTTTTTTACTGCTCGCAATTTCTATGGCTTCAATCCAGCTTTTTCAAAATAGCGTCAAAGCAGATCAGCTTTCTTGGACTAGTGAAAACCCTATATATTCTGACAGCGGATATTCAATCCCAACCTCAGATCTAGATGCGAAAAACTGCATCAATCAGCAGGTTCTTGTATCTCCTGACGCGCAACCAACTCAAATTTGCGTGTATCAAAAAGATAACTTTCGTTATGGTTATTACCAAAAAACTCACAATTCTGGCATGTGGAACGCATACACAGAAAACAAACTTGTAGTTGGTATTGGTAGCGACAGTAAAATGTACAAGGTAGAAAATGTTTCATACAGCCCTATGCCACTTGACCTGTCCGTTGAGGGTGACCTACTTTACAAACACGGCTGTGCTGGCTGTCCATGGGGAGGTGATCTGTATATTTACAAAGATTTTATCAGAAATCTCCATAGAGAATTTAGCTTTACTGCAGGTACAACTTATACATATGATGATTCAAAAATAAAAATCCTACGCTATCCCGACAACAACCAGCCATTGCGTGTTAATAGAGTTGACGCATCTGATAATGGTCGATGGTTAGTTATGGAAATCATCGGTAGAGGGATAGTGCGGCTAGATAGAGAGACTATGGCAATGAAACAAATCTCTGGCTATACAGGCAGGTATGGTGTTGGACTTGATCCTAGGATGGAGATGGCTATTAGTGATGACGGCTCTCACATTGCTATAACGGGTGCCAATACTACATTTATTGCCTATGATATAGACGGTGGATGTGGAGGAACTGTAGATTCTACCATGAGTTCTGAAATGTCTAACTCCTGCCCAAGTAGACAACTGAATGCAATTGTCGACCAGCAGTATCCAAATGGTTATTTCAGTATACATAAACCAGCATTTGATTCCGAAGGTGGCGAACTCACCTTTTACATAAAAGAGCAGCAAACATCGCAAAGTGTGAAGAGGGCGAGGGTAGTAGTCTTTGGGTATAATCCAGATCAGCTCGACTATCTCGCACTCGGGGACTCTTTTAGTAGTGGCGAAGGAGATTTAGGAAAGAAAGAAAATGGTCATACCTACTACCTGCCACGAACAAATGATTTGGGTGGAAACGGTATGCCAGTTGAAACCTGTCATATTAGCTCAAGATCATACCCTTTCTTTTTGCGAGATAATTACAACATAGAATTAGATAAAATGCAGTCTATTGCATGTTCAGGCGCAGTTACAAAAGACGTCAGGTATACGAGTAAATATATAGGTCAGAGTGATAGGCTAAAAGCGCTAGGAGCCGCAGATAGATTGCGGTGGCAGGCAGACGCTCTGGCTGAATTCGTACCAGGACGTATTGAGCAAATAAGGTTCGTGAAAAAGTACAAGCCAAAAGTAATAACCCTAACAATTGGTGGTAATGATGTTGATTTTGGTACGAAAATAAAAGTATGCGCTGAAGCATCAGACATTTGTAAATATGCAGATGATCTTGAAAGTAGAGCGAAACTAGGCTATGAAATAAAAAATCAATTTAATAACTTAATAAAACTCTATAAAGAAATACATGAAGCTTCTCCGAGTACAAAAATATATGTACTAAATTACCCATCTTTTATCAATCCTGATGAGATGAGGTCATGTGGTTTTGATGATGGACATCTTAAGCCAGACGAGAAAGAGTTAGTTGACGAGTCTATTAAATATATGAATACTGTTATTAAACATGCTAGTCAAAGTATTGGAGTTAATTTTATCGATATTTACAATAGTCTAGGTGGGGGGAGAATATGTGATGTAGGCGGCGAGTATGTAACAGGCTTACAAGATATTAATTTTGAAAGAGCAAGATATGGTCTAACCTTTCATCCAAACGCACAAGGCCATCAAAAAATTGCTGAGAAAGTTCAAGGCTATTTCATTAACAGCAACCCTATCGACTATGACACAGCCGATCCAGACGCATCCATAGGTCAACCGCCAATTCCTGATTATTTTAGTCTTTCAATGCAGCTTCATCCGTCCGCTGACAAAAGTAAGTATACTCACATGACTACCGAAGAACAAACTAAAACACAAGCCTTCGACATTAGTCTAGACGAAGTTACTTTTGATCCAAATAGTAATGTAAAAGCGACCATACATTCTACTCCAACGAATTTAGGCGAGGTGTCGGCAAACTCTGACGGTGGTTTAGATATGACATTAACAATCCCTGAATCAGTATCAGCTGGACACCATACCCTAGTTCTTTCTGGTTCTAGCTATTCTGGCGAGCCAGTTGAGTTGTACCAGACTATTCTTGTTAAAAGTAGTAACCCAGATGATATAGATGATGATGGAATACTAGATAGTCACGATAGTTGTATGTTTATAGAACCAATAGGTCAGGACGAAGACCTGGATAACATTGATGACATGTGTGATCCAGAAATAGAAGATAATAAGCCATATCGTGTAAGGAATGGCAGTGAAGATAAAAACGAAGATCCAAACCGTATATACATTGAGCGAAATATAAACGCAACGAATATCACTAATATATCAGGCGACTATGACCAAGATGGTGATGGATGGGCTGTAGTTGCGCAAAGTACTACTGACAAAAATTCAGGTACACCAGCTCATTTCTGGATAGATGATAACAAAGTGCCTCACGTTAGTGTTCGCACAAATTACAATGGTTGTGTGCAATTTACTCCTCGTACGCTTAAAGTTGTAAAGCAAAATAAACTTCGCAAATTGAAAACAGAAACAAAAAATACCAATACATGTCGATCAGAACCAGCAAGTAATGATGTAGATAATGATGGGACTCCAGACAATCAACAAACACTATATAGAGCTCGTAATGGTATTGCGTCTAATAATGAAGACCCTAGTTCCATTTATATCGAACGTAGTTCAGTTGCCGCCGAAGCTCAGCTAGACATCTCTGATTATCCCCATACTAATGCCTGGAATATTCTCGCTACCAGCCACGATGATGCTACCAAAGCAAAGTTTGTTAAACTAGTTATGGTTACTAATGAAGAAGGTAAAAGAGTTCCTACCGTACTAGCTCTTCATACCAAGACCAACAACAAAGGTAAAACCATCATCACTTGTATTGCCCTACAGCCACAAAATACCAATGTCATCACTATCAATAATCAAGATAGAAAACTAAAGAAAGTAAACATACCAGAAGGAGAAGGATGTGAGTAAGGAAAGATTAGAAAAAAAAACTACCTGGTGGTTAAGTTTAGTCACAATATTTGCTTTGGCAACATTTGGGATAATTTTATATACGAGTAATGTTAATAGTAAAATAAACATTTGGGATTTGGGTGTTTTCTTCAGATCTTCATGGATCTTTTCAGTATATTTCTTATTGTTAGTAGTTTTCTCTGTATTCTTAACAATAAATACCAAAGATAAATTCAGATTTTTAGGAATATTACTAACGATCATTAATATTATCGCACTATTTGTAATTACGTTCTTTTTCAGCACAGCAGGGGGTTGGAACAGCATCTTTTAAACACTAGTATTAAATTTCAGTAAATCCCACTCACAAAAGTACTACTAACAAAAAAGAAGTTGTGACTACTAGATGCATCGCCCTACAACCACAAAACACCAATACCATAGCCTCGAACAACCAAGATAGAAAACTAAAGAAAGTATCATTACCTAGTGGCCATTCATGTTGATATAAAATCTATGAGGAACAAACACGTATGAAAAGTTTTGATATATTATACAAAGCAAAAACAAACATCATATTGACCAGTATTCTTACCGTTTTAATATTACTAGTATTCTTATACTTATTCACCGGCAGTAACGGGGGAGATTTTAATTTCTTATTATCTCTAGTGCTAACGCCATTAATCATCTACATAATCATTTTAAATACACTTCTAAGTCTCTGCTACTTCACTAGAAATAAATCTAAGAAAAGTACTATTTTAATGCCATTAAATTTAATAGTAGTTTTTTATAGTTTATCACCTTATTTACTAACTTTATATTTTTTTATGTCAGTTCACTAAAAACGAAAGTAAGCTTCAACTACAGTTATGATTAATAAATTACAATATAGCTTGGGTAATCATATTGTAGCTAAAAAATAAGATAAGGTTAGCAAGGAACAGTAATACAAGTGGTAGATCTTTTACCCTAACCCTCCTGCCTTTCAGAAAGTAAATAATAGTCAAAATAATATTTATTAAGCCAAGCAAAGCAAATATTGATATTGGAATCAAAGCTCCAATTCCAGAAAAATCGCTAGCCCCCTTTGTATTATTAATTATATTAATTGCTAGGATATAAGAAATAATCTGAGCACTAAGAGAGGAGATGATGATATACTTCAGTCTAGATTTCTTCATAATGATAATATATCACACTTCAGTACCTATAATCAGTAAAGAAAGTAAACATACCAGAAGGAGAAGGATGTGAGTAAAAAAAGCTTAAGAAAAAATAGAATAATATACACCGGACAATATCTGGCTGGGCTAATGATCCTATTTTGGTTTATAAGTTGGTACATTGGCCTGATAGACAATTTAAACTACGGCTTTTACGTAACTCTTTTAGTGGTTATACTAGCAAGTTCCATATTATTTATTTTTAAGACAAGAAAAATACTAAAAATAGTTTGGGCAATTACGGCTATATTAATAGCCTTGTTGCTCATGGTGATTTATCGTTTCAGTAGTAATGGCTTTGGTGTATAGTAGCATCATCATACTAAGGAAGATGTGAATAAGATCAAAGAAAAATCACCAAACACCCTATTTGTAATACTAATACTGGAAACTATTTTAGTATTATTTTGGATATTCAGCTGGCTCGGGGGTTATATAAAAGAGAGTTTGTATTTACATTACAGCCTAATGCTAGTTTTGATAATGATTATCGCAATCTTTTTAATAATAAAGAGTTCAAAGTGGTTTAAATTAATATGGCTTTTAATCTTTTTTGCATCAGTATGTGCAAGTATACTAATGATAATATCCTACAATTTGTCCGTTAATTTACAATATTAATAATATCTCGATCATTTTTATTTACAGTACAAGCATTGAGCCTATTTTCTCTATTGCCAGATCTACTAAAAAAGTACTACAATAATACTGTTAGTAATTCATGAAAATAAGTTTCTGTGAGTAGACGAAAATGCGAGAAAATGTGAGTAAATTGATAACTGATAATAGTCTGGACCTTCACCTCTAAAGCGACTGATCTTTAGTTTTTTCTGCATGGACGTTACTCCTTGAGACAAGAAGGGAAGGTTTGATATGTACATTTTAGAAATTGTATTTGCTTTGATCGGTGTTGGTGTTGGTGCCGGTGGATACTTTGGTTACAACCAATCTAAGAACAAAAATTCTAAAAGCAAAGCCGAAAAAGAAATAGCCAATGCAAAAATTAAAGCCAGCGACATAGTTTTAAAGGCAAAAGAAGAAGCTCTGAAAGTTACCGACGATGCAGCAAAAGATGCCAGTCAGCGCCGCAAAGACCAGCAAAAGATTGAAGATCGCATTGCCGAGCGAGAAACTAATCTGGATAAAAAACTCGATGAACTAGACAAGCGAAATGAAAAGCTACGCAAGTCCGAGGACGAAGTGGAAAGTCTAAAAAACGAGATCCGTGATATTCGTACCAAGCAGCAAGAAAAATTGGAAAAGATTGCCAAGCTGACTAAAAAGGAAGCAGGTGAACACCTACTAAAAATGACCGAAAAAGACATTAAACATGATCTTGTAGGCTTAGTAAATAAGTTGCAGCAAGATGCCGAAGCACAAGCAGAGGAAAGAGCGCAAACAGCAATACTGAGTGCCATGGAGCGTATGGCTAGTGAAGTAACTGCCGAGCGAACAGTTACTGCAATTAAACTGACCGACGACGATATGAAAGGTCGTATTATTGGTAAAGAAGGCCGTAACATCCAAGCCTTGCAACGTGCCACCGGCGTTGATTTTATGGTCGACGACACGCCAGGTATGGTAGTACTTTCGAGCTTTGACCCAGTGCGCCGGCAGGTTGCTAGATTGAGTTTAGAAATGCTCATGAAAGATGGTCGTGTACACCCAGCAAAAATCGAAGAAGTTGTTGAAAAAGCCAAAAAGCAAATCGATAAAGACGTCGATCGAGCTGGTGAAGATGCTGCCAGGGAAGTTGGCGTTGTTGGTATTCCAAAAGAGCTCATCCGCCTATTGGGTGAGTTAAAATTCCGTACTAGTTATGGTCAGAACGTACTAAAACATTCAACTGAAATGACTCAAATTGCAGGTATGATTGCCGAAGAAATTGGCGCAGACGTACGTACAGTTAAAACCGCAACATTGCTACACGATATTGGTAAAGCAGTATCACACCGTATCGAAGGCAAGCACCACCATATTGGTGCAGAGCTAGCTGAAAAATACGGCCTATCAAAAGAAATCGCCCACGCTATCAAAGCTCACCACGATGATATCGAGGCTACAACACCAGAAGCCATAGTGGTTCGTATCGTCGACGCTATGAGCGCTGCTCGTCCTGGTGCACGTAATATCTCTGCTGAAAACTTTGTCGAGCGTATGAAAGATCTCGAAAACGTTGCAACCAGCTTTGACGGTATCGATAAAGCCTACGCGATTTCTGCAGGTCGTGAAGTACGTGTAATCGTAAAACCCGAGAAAATTGATGATCTTTCCAGCATCAAACTCGCACGAGATATTGCGACGAAGATAGAGAGTACTATGAACTATCCAGGTACAATCAAAGTAAATGTTATTCGTGAAACTAGGGCAACTGAATTCGCAAAATAAATGACACAGACTATCTATTCAAAGATACTCAAAAATAGAACAGAGCCTATACTATACGAAGATGAAAGTTGGTTCGTTATTCTTGCTAACCAGCCAATCAACGAAGGCCACTTGCTAGTAATTCCAAAGAGCCCCAGTCAAAAATTTTACGATACGCCACATATTGAAAAGGGCTTTGCCGTTGCCACGCAATTTGCAAAGATTTTACAAAAAACCTATGAGCCCCCACGAGTCTCGCTGTTTGTAAAAGGCTTTACAGTTGAACAGCATGCACATATTCATATTCTGCCGTTGTATAGTAGAGATGATATGAATGTAGAAAAAAAGAACCTAAAAACAATTTCTGTTGTTGAGATGGAGAAAGTTGCTAATAGAATTTCGCCTCAAATTAAGAAAGGCGAAGTAATAAAATGAGCAAAGAGAAGAGTCACAAATATTCACTTTTTGATAAAGCAACACAGATTTTTCTACCAGTATTGACGGTAGCAGGCTTATTACTTGTTTCACTGAAATTTCCAGCCTATGGTTTATCTGTTACTTTACTAGCCCAAGTATTTTGGTTTTATGCTGCGTGGAAAGCATGGAAAGAAGCCGGTCAAATCGGCATCTTCATAACTACAATAGCTATGACAATAGTGACCGTCATTGGCTTAGTTAACTATTGGGTTTTGTAGCCTCAGGCTACGTCTGCAAGTATATCGCTCAGTCGCTCAGTCGTTAAATCAAGCTGTTTGCGTATGTGCTCTTTCACTTCGTCGCTAAGTGGCAAGTCTTCACGCAAAAGTGCATGTTGCATGATAGGCACGATAGGTAGGTATTTGTTTGCCCATTTCTTCACTTTTGGTCCGCTGCTGTAGTGTATGCCTGTAGCATTGTCGGTAAAGTCAGATAGCTTTACTATTACAGAGCCAGGGTCGCCATTTTCGATGAGATCTTCGAGGTGCTCTAGGTATTGAGCCTCCATGATCGCTCTATCATCTTTATCAAACTCTGGGTTTGTGACGCCACTTACAATCTCTGCGACTCGTGGGTTGAAAAGTGCTGACACTACTTCTAGTGCTGCTTTTTGGTTTTCTTCATCGCTGCCTAAATCGGTACCAATTATATCTGTCGCGTGGTCTTCCACGGCGTCATGAAGCAAAGTTGCAACCAATATATCAGGATCGTCAATCTCATAGTAAATTTTGGTTCGCATACATACGCGAAGTAGGTGGTTGATGTATGGCTCTGTAGTTCGCATGTCTTCGAGGTGAAGTTCGCTCACGAGCGATAGCGCTTTATCGAGTTGTTCCTGAGTTTCTTCATCAAGCGTTTCTATTTCTATATCGAAACGTTCGAGCAAACCAGCAGTACCGAGCTCTTCGGTAATGGTGTGCAGTGGCATATCTGCCAACTCGACTTCAGGAAACTCATGATTTGTCATAACATAATTATATAACATATTACAGCTAAATTCAAGTATTGTTTTTGACCAATAGTAAAGTGCTATAATAATACGTAGCAATATTTGTACTCTTCATACGAAGTTTCCACAAATAGGCTTCAATAATCACATGTAAATCGACGCGCTGATAGTTCACGCTTGAGTGTCACCAACTACAACCCAAACTCTAAACGAGGATTATTGAAGTGTCTCAACAAGTAAATGAAAGTATAGAAGTTCTAGCGGCGTTTTATGGCAAAGACGCACCGCTAGTGCCGCTCAAATTTCGCTGGCAAGCCAAAGATTATATTTTAAAAAAGCCCGATTTTTATCACCCTACGCGTGATGGTTATCATACCGTGCATCATTTTTCGCTGACCGATATCGACGAGCAGACCTATTTTAAAATTGCCTTTCATTCGGGCAGATTGCAGTGGACTTTGGAGGAGTATGAGGCGTGTCAGTAGAAGAATTGCACATTAACCAAGGGCAGCCGCACATAATGCACATCGACCTCAACTCGTGCTTTGCCACTATCGAGCAGCAGGCCAAATCTCACTGGCGCGGAGACCCTGTAGGCGTGGTGGCATACGACAGTCCCGGCGGTATCATACTAGCAGCTAGCTACGAGGCAAAAAGGCTTGGTATCAAGCTCGGTACTCGCGTATGGGAGGCGGAAAGAATCGCGCCGAACATTCATATTTGTACAGTCGATCCGCCAAAGTACCGCGAAGCGCACAAAAGGTTTCGTAGCGTGCTAGAAGAATTCACCAGTCCCGACAACATTACGCCCAAAAGTATCGACGAATTTGTCATAGATTTTAGTAGTAGCCTGAGCTACTACAATGGCCAATCTTTACAAGATATTGGTAGGCAAATAAAACAGCGAGTTCACGAAGTGTTGGGCGAAGCGGTGTTTTGCAATGTTGGTATAGGGCAAAATCGCTTTTTGGCAAAGCTTGCATCGGGACTCAACAAACCTGATGGACTAGATGAAATAAATACGGAAAATATGCTCGAGGTGTATAGCAAGCTCGAGTTAGTAGATCTTCCGGGTATAAACCGTCGTTACAATACTCGCCTGCAACTCGCCGGGATATTAAATGTGACGGATTTTTTACATGCCGATAGGCAAAGGCTACGTGCAATTTTCGGTGGTATAGTCGGTCACTACTGGTGGCTTCGGCTTCGTGGCTGGGAAATAGACGACAAGCCAACAAAGCTAGGCCAAATCGGCCACCAATTTGCTATGAAAGAAAAGCTCACCCACGAGCAGCTCGACCCCATTTTGTACAAACTCTCACAAAAGATTGCACGGCGTCTGCACGGCAAAGATCTGAGCGCTGGCGGTATACATGTAGGCCTGAGGTTTGTTCGCTCGCCGTATTGGCACAAGTCTCAAAAACTTTCGGTCCGTATGGTGACAGCTCAAGAAGTATTTCGCGCAGCGAGGCAGTTGCTCGACGAACACGCACCGCATGGTGGGTTGGTGAGTTTAGTGCATGTTACGACATTTGGCTTTGAGCCAGTGCATCCAGAACAACTAGCACTCATAACAAACGGGCGAGCGATATCTGACCGACTGCTTGTTGCTGATACTATGAATGCAGTCAACGATCGCTACGGTGAGTTCGCGCTCGTACCGGCGACTATGTTGGGTACTGAAGGTGTGGCGAAGGATTCGATTGCTTTTGGAAATTTAACGTAGATTAAGAATACGAAAATGTTATGAAGTAGTCTTATCTTCCTCAGTTAAATTATTTTCTTTATAATATATTTTAGTTACTGTCTGATTTATATTCTTTAAAGGCCGTTTTGTTTTAATATGAGAGAATTTAGTCCGTAAATATTTTAGGGATTCCTCTACAGTTTTTACATTCTGACCAATTGCATGAAGAGTAATTGTATCATCGGTGACGCCATAGGTTATATTCCTCAATGCTAACTCAATGACTTTATCTGTAACTTCATCTGCCCCCATACTTGAATTAACAAATATTGCTAATGGCATATTTTTAATAATATCCTCATGTTCTTTAAGGAACTTAGTTTTACCTTCTTGAGGATTTTGTTTAATAAGATCTTTATAAAGCATTCTGAAATAATTACCATAGTACCCAGCGCTAGACAGGTTAACTATATTATTTGCTCTTTCACCATGAGTTGCCCATACGTCACGTTTAATTTTCTGGATCTCTTCATTGTTATTCCCGCCAGATTTTGTAAGTTGACGAATATAAAGTCCAGTTCTGAGCAAAAATATATCTTGTTCAGACAGAACTCCTTGAAAAGTTTTTATCACACCTTTTGACTCAGGGTTATCTTCCGCCGAGATAACTTTTTTTACTTGATTATCTTGCTCTTCAGCTAAGAAAATTAATTCTTTTTTTTCATACTTATCAACTATTGGACTTAGTTGATTAAGTGTTTCATTTGTAACATTCCCGCCAATTTGTATTATTGTGACTGGTGCTTGATTATTTTTTATAACAATTTTTTTGCCAGATGTTGCAATATCCATTTTAAGGTCAGTATCTATACTCTTATCACCAAGGATATTCCTTAGCCAATCAAGTATAATCATTGTTAAGTCTCGCTAGTGTATTCAGCCTGGGCTAGTACAGACGGAAGGTCTTTAGTTATAACTATTACGCTACCTTTTCGCATACCTGCGAAATCTTCAAGTAAAACCTCCTTGCCCATTGGAGAAAGTACTCTTTCTTTTGTCTTCGTGTTAATAATGTAATCTTGCTTATCAACAGACATACCAAGCATGCGTAATACAACTTTTTTTGCCACAGGGGAATTATTAAATGTAACGGTTTTCATAAGTTATGGAATCTCTTATCTCAATAATAGCAACATTATAAGTTTATGTGAATACTTAATAGTCATTCATATTTTTATTAAATTGAAAAGGACAGCGGCTTTTGGCCTTTTCCGCTCAATCTTTCTCGAAGTAAACTTCTGTGAGAGATTTCGCTTCACCAAACCTTCGACTATTGTCAGCTGAAGCTGCCAAGTCTCAGGTTTGATGGCTTAACCACGGATATTAAAAAGACGACCAAGAAGGTCGTCATCTTAATATGGTCGGGGTGAAAGGACTCAAACCTTCGACCTCTCGGTCCCAAACCGAGCGCGCTATCAACTGCGCCACACCCCGAAATTGTCGTATAGACAAAGAGTAGTTTAACAGATTACAGGTGTTTTTGGAAGTAGGCTATAATAGAGATATGACAATGACAGAAACTCCATACCAAGCACCAGATTTTTCTCTTAGCGATGAAGAGGGTAAAATCCATAGCCTAAAAGATTACAAAGGCAGTTGGCTTGTTCTCTACTTTTACCCAAAAGACGACACTCCGGGTTGTACTACTCAAGCCTGTAGTTTACGTGACTCGCGTGACGATATAGCCGAGCTTGGCGCACAAGTAGTAGGTGTTTCTAAAGACGATGCGAGTAGCCACGAAAAGTTTAAAGCAAAGCACACACTCAATTTCACCTTGCTTTCTGACCCTGAAGCCAAAACTATAAATGACTACGGCGCATGGGGAAAAAAGATGTTTGGCAAAGAGGGAATACTACGCAAAACTTTCATCATAGACCCAAGCGGACAAGTACAAAAAGTATTTGGCCGCGCAAACCCAATTGGTCACGGTGAAGCAGTAATAGAAGCTCTCAAAAAATTACAAAATTCTTAGCGCGGTCGGCTTTTAGCTACTGAGCGTGCTTTTTTGACGACGGTGTCGTCGAGCTTGGTTAGTTCGGCTTTGCCGTATTTCTTTTCGATAGCTTTTTCAATAAGAAAGTCAGCTATACGTGGATTCTTCGGTAGTAGTGAACCATGCAGGTATGAGCCGATGACATTTTTGTAGCGAGCGCCTTCGCTGCCATCTTCACCGTTGTTGCCGTCACCTTTTACAACCATACCTAAAATTGCTTGGTCTTCGTCGAGACGAGTGAGGCCACTATGATTTTCATAACCGATGATTTCACCAAACTCATCGCTTTTTGTAACGACATTTCCAATCAGCCGTTTCGGTCCGCCGTATGTTTCGGCTTTGAATATACCAATGCCCTTGATTTTGACACCGTCTTTGGTTTGGAAAAACCTTCCAAATAGTTGGTACAAACCACAAATCATGAGCATAGGAACATTGTCTTTCGCGAGCTTGTGCAGGTTTGGTCCGATTTTTACTAGATCGTCTTTTATCTTATCTTGCCCGCTGTCTTGCCCACCCCCGCCAGTGATGATGTCGACATCCATAGGAAATTTCCCGCCAGGATGATGTTCGAGTAGTTCTACTTTGTAGCCTCGCCATTCCAAGCGTCGTTTGAGAACTAAAGCATTGCCCCAATCGCCATAAATGTTCATTTCACTTGGGTAGAGTTGTAGCAAGCGAATAGTTCTCATAGTACACGCTCCAAGTCGGCATATTTTGTTAGTTCTTTCCTGAGTGTCAGCATAGCGGTATAGGTGCAGAAGATTCTTTTTGGTCGGCCAGTTTCGTTTATAAAAGTATCGAGTGCTTTTTTGAGGTCGGTATCGACGTAGTCGAACTTCACTTCGTCGTACTGCAAACGCAAAGCCATGTCGTAGGCACGAACACCACTAACCATTCGCACACCTGTTTCCGCCAAACTTTCAAAGTCGACATCCCACAACCACGACATATCGCGACCATCGGCATAGTTGTCGTTAATGGCTATCATAGTAGCAATATTTTTGGCTGAAAAAGATTTTAGCCCAAGTCGGAAGCCGCTTGGGTTTTTTACCAGTACCAGTTCAAGCTCTTGGCCATGCACTACCATTTTTTCACCGCGGCCAAAGGCTGGTTTGATTTCTTGGAGCGTTGCTATGAGTTTGGTCTGGTCGATTTGACTGCCTAAAATAAGTCGCACAAGACTTAGTGCTGCAGTAGCATTGAATGTATTGTAAATGCCTGTTATTTTAAGATTTGTTTCGATATTTTTACCACCAATTTTAAACTCGGCTTTTTGGTCTTTGAAATTTTCGAGAGTTACATCGGCAGCAACATCTTGGCTCGATGCTTTGTTTTCTTTGTACATTTCGTCGTCACTCGGAAAATGACTGCGGAGTTTTGGGTTGAGACCAAAGTAGCGAACATCTATACCGCTCAGTTGTGAACCAACTGCTTTTATGAGAGGATCTTCACGATTGAGTACAACACCTTTGCTGGCGGTTTTTGCAATTGAGGCAAGCATGTCGGCGGTTTTATCTATCTCGCCAAAGCGGTCGAGCTGGTCACGCATGACATTTAATATCAAGGCATAGGCAGGCTTCACTTCACGGACAAAATGCACCGCGTGAGCTTCATCGAGCTCGAGCACTGCAATATCTGCGTTGAGCTTACCCTTAAGATCTATAGAGTCGAGGAGGGAAGATATGACGCCGCGCTTAAAGTTGCTGCCCGTTGGGTTGGTGAATACTTTTACCCCCTGTGAACGTAGCAATTCCACAACCATTTTTGTGGTAGTTGTTTTGCCATTTGTACCACTGATAACCACAACACCTAGCGGTAGTTGACTCAGCGTATGACTCAGGAAATCTTTGTCGAGTTTTTCAACAACAAGCCCAGGAAGTGCCGAGCCACCACCTCGCAAACGCGAGATATGACGAACAGTTTTTCCTAGTAAAGTAGTATGAGTTTTTCGCATGTATTGTAGCTATTATACGCGTTCAATAAAAAAAGAGCCACGCCCGAGAGAGCAATAAGACCGGGGGGTAGTCTCAAACTCTCTCGGGGTGGCTTCTTGGTCTCGATGGTTGTTGCCTAAGCAACCAGAGACCGGTATCGCACCGCGCACATGACCCATGGGGTTACGGCTAGTGCGGGGGTGAAGAGGTAGTGCGTAAAGAAGTGTTGTTGGTTTCAAGAAAAAACCAAGAATGCAACAACAGCAATCTCTAGACACCAAAGCAGTAGTGCGCAGATGGTCAAGTAGGAAAGTTCACCCGATGGGTCGTCTTTCTTTTGATTGCCACCTTCCTCAACTTCAATGGGTACATCCTCTGTACTCATACTAGCTCCAACTTTCTTTCGACGATGTAAGCTCTAATTCATAGAATACGACCATCTTGCAAAAAAGTCAATTTAACAAGAATATATTCTACTCTTCATACCAATCTCAAAGTGTTACAATAGAGCATATGTTTATTCGGGAAACTAGTCATAATTTCATCTTCCAAACTAAAAATCACTCAGCTTTGGCTAAAATTAGTTTAAACTTCGGCGACATAGCCGTGGCTATTCCTTCTCAGCTTCAACAAATTTTAGCTCAAACCATGAGTAATTTCGTAGGAAAAGAGAAGTTATGATTAGTTTCCTTGGCTTACTAACTTGGTGGTATGGCGCTGGCTGGAAAAAGGTGTCGCAGATATTGGTTGAGAAACTGATTATTAGTGAAGACTTTTTTTCTATCGATCTACTACTGCGTAGTCTATTTGCACCGTTTAAACAAATATCTGCATCTTCAGGATCTGGCGGTAATCTACAAGTAAAACTCCAGGCATGGTTCGATAAACAGTTTTCGCGCGTTGTCGGTGCAATTGTCCGAATAGTATTAATCGTGACGGGCACAGTGTGGCTACTTATACAAGTAGTGATAGATATTATTTTATTAGCATTTTGGCCGCTGCTTCCTTTTGTGCCGATTATTGGTCTTGTGCTAGCTGTTTCAGGATGGGTACCATGGCAGATATAACATTTAATTTTGATTCACCACGAGCTCGCGATGCTCGAACATCAAAAATGTTCAGCTCATCAATTCGGTTCGGTCTGGTTATAGCAATTGTACTATTGCTACTACTCGGTGTATTTCTGCTGGTTCTTCTAAACTCTAGCTTTGGTTGGTTTGTGGTGTCACTAGCATCACTACCTGCAGTTGTGTATTTGTGGTGGCGGTTGTATTTGAAAGATCTACCACCAGAAAAAGTATTTAGCATCGATGCTCAGCTAGAAGGCAAAGTACTTGCGCTACTACCTGCAAAACCAACACCACAAGATATAGGTAAAGCAGTTTCACAAGTTAACGGTGGTTATTTCTTCTCTGCTCGCTTCGGTATAGGCGCAACATTTCTAGGTGAGCTTGCTTCGGCAGATGTGCAGGTGACTCCGCAAGTATGGCAAGCAGCAGTTGCGATAAAAGAGCAACAGAAGCTCGACTACATATCGAGCGTGGTTCTAGTGGCGGCTTTGGTGCAAACTCATCAGAATATGCAACAGGTTCTAAACCACCTAAAGCTCGAACAAAGCGATGTATTGAATGGCGTACTGTGGTTTCATCATTTACAAGAACTGATCGGAGCACAAAACAAGCCGCAAAGAACAGGTGGAATTGGTCGCGATCTTGCCTTTGGCTATACAAACTTGATCAAACGATTCGGTACAAACATTAGCGAGCAAATAGAAAGAGGTGGGTTGCTGTCAGTTGAGATAGATTCCCATAACAGCGCGCTGGATCAGATGATCCAAACGTTTAGTGACAAAGGGAGACAAAACATTGCACTGATTGGTCCTACTGGTGCCGGTAAAACAACTTTAGTTCATGCTTTTGCACAAAAATTATTGGACGGCGGTAGCAGTATCCCAGACAGTCTAAAATTTCGCCAAGTAATCATGCTAGATCCAAGTGCTTTGATATCTAGTGCGCCAGGTCGCGGTCAAATAGAAGGTTTGATAAATGAGGTGTTGGTTGAAGCGTACAAAGCGAAAAATGTCATCATATGTCTAGACGATGCCCATCTATTTTTCGAAGAAGGTGTCGCGTCTGTAGACATAAGCAACATTCTAGTGCCAGTTCTCGAAGGCGGTGCGCTGAGGATTATTTTGACGATGGACGAGCAAAAGTATTTGCAAATATCGCAGCGAAAACCAAGCCTAGCAAATGCACTCAACCGTGTGGTTGTTGGTGAAGCTAGCCATGATGAAACAATAAAAGTTATGCAAGATCAGCTAATAATGACAGAGTTCGGGCGCAAAGTTACCTATACGTATCAGGCGCTCCAGGAAGCCTATAGATTGAGCGAACGGTATGTACATGAGCTCGCTATGCCAGGTCGCGCTTTCAAACTACTGGAATCTGCTGCAGGTTATTCAGACAATGGACTAGTAACTGCACAGTCAGTTCAAAACACGATCGAAAAAACTCTCAACATAAAAGTTGGTGTTGCTAGTGGACAAGACGAACGTGATAAGCTGCTGAATCTCGAAGCTAAAATACACGAGAGGATGATCAATCAAACTCGTGCTGTTTCAGTTGTTAGTGATGCATTGCGGCGGGCGAGAGCTGGGGTGCGAAACGAAAACAGGCCGATCGGTACATTCCTATTCCTAGGTCCAACGGGTGTTGGTAAAACCGAGCTAGCCAAAGCATTAGCCGAAGTATATTTTGGCGGAGAAAACAATATAGCTCGTATAGATTTAAACGAATATGTAAAAGCCGACGATGTTTCTCGACTAATTGCCGATGGAGCAGATGATCCGAATTCACTAACAGCACAAATAATGAAGCAACCATTTTCTATAGTGCTACTGGACGAAATCGAAAAAGCTCACACAAATGTTTTGACGACTCTTTTGCAAGTTCTAGACGAAGGAATTTTACGAGACATTAAAAACCGCGAAGTTAGTTTTCGCGACGCCATAATTGTTGCCACTTCAAACGCTGGTGCTGATCGTATTCGCGAGCACATAGAAGCAGGTGAGCAACTCGAACAATTTGAAGAACAATTTACAAACGAATTGATTTCGTCTGGCCAATTTAAACCAGAGTTCCTCAACCGTTTTGACGAAATCGTACTCTTCCGTCCACTCACAAAAGAGGAGTTGCTGCAGGTGATTGATTTGATATTGGCTGGTGTGAACAAGAATATGGCTTTGCAAAAAATCACAGTCGTAGTAGATGACGATGCAAAGAAACTACTTGTCGAGCAGGGCTATGACCCACGACTCGGTGCTAGGCCTATGCGACGTGTTGTGCAGCGAAGTGTTGAAAACTTGGTGGCAAAGACGATGCTCGGAGGTGACATACAGCCGGGCAGTACCATCCGGATTACAAAGGGAGATATCGAAGCAGCTGGCAATGAACGAAAAGCGCCAACAAGCACTTTAGTGCCACCGAAAGAATAATTTATTATATTCTCACCTCCCTGTATACTTCATGTATGTATTCTATAAAAAAGGACAAATATAGAAAGAGCCGCGGCGACTACTCGCGCTTGCTAGATATCTCATGTGAACACTGCGGTAATCACATATGTTTTTATCAAAAAGACGGGCCAGGGCCACTAAGACGTTTATACATTGATCGCATAATAGATATAAAGCCAACAAATAAATTTTTAAAATGTCCTTCATGTAATCGTGACCTTGGTATGGAGATTATGTATAAAAAAGAAAATCGACCAGCGTACAGACTATTTGTTGATGCAATAGTAAAAAAAGTAATAAGCAAAAATATCATAACGATAAATTAACTCCTTGCAACGTGGTATAATATTTGAGATGCGGGCGTCGTATAATGGCTAATATGCCTGCCTTCCAAGCAAGCGATGAGAGTTCGATTCTCTCCGCCCGCACCACAAAGAAATTATAAAGGGGTAAAATGAAAAACGTTTTGAAACTTGAGTATCTACTACTAGCTATAGTCACCGTAGCAATATATATAAATCTTGGTTTTGCATGGTATTGGTTAATCATTCTATTCCTCGCTTTTGATGTAAGCATGATCGGCTATGCAATTAACAAGCAGGTTGGAGCTGTAACATACAACACTGTGCATAGCGTTGTAGGGCCAATTGTCTTGATACTGGGCTATGTTTTATTCGACGTTAAGGTTTTACTTTTCATTGCCTTGCTGTGGTTCTTCCATATATCAATCGACAGAACTCTTGGCTACGGACTAAAGCATTTCGAAGGTTTCCATCACACGCATCTTGGTAAAATTGGCAAAGCTGCCAAATAACCTCTATAATACTACTCACGCCCTGGTAGCTCAGTTGGATAGAGCAGGAGACTTCTAAGCTCAAGGTCGTAGGTTCGAATCCTACCCGGGGCACCAATTAAAAATACGACCATCTGGTCGTTTTTTTAATTGACCGAGTAGGGTTATGGTTCTACGACAGAGATTTTCCGCAAGGAAAATATCATAGTCGTAGGTTCGGCGTAGCGAAATCTATCACAGGAACTTGTTCCGAGAAAGATTGAGAGGAGGAGGCTAAAAGCCGATATCCTACCCGGGGCACCAGAAATTATACTATTTCTCAAATCGTGCGCGTTTTTGCTGCTCTATTGATTCCTCGATCAAAATACGATTTGTTCGTATAATATCGGCAATAACAGCTAATGCAAAAGCTATAAACGAAGCTGATAACAACACCATGCCAACAATCAGCGATTGTAAATGTTGCCCGTGGCTGTTGATAGACAGAAAATAAATATAGCGCACAAAAGGAATGAGTCCAAGTACCAATAAAACAAAACCACTCGTAACAAAAACGGTATATGGTTTGTACATCAAATACGCACGAACAATTGCACTACCGCTTTCAAATACATGCTGCCACATACTGTCAAACAATCGCGATTCACGGGTTTTTTTGTTAGTCACTATCGGTATAGACGATATTGCCAAGCGTTTATTGCCAGCCTGGATGATGGTTTCCATACAATAACTAAACTTTGTCACAATAGTGAGGCGGTATAACGATTCACGGGAGTATGCCCGAAAGCCACTGGCGGCATCTGGTAGCTCGGTTCCTGCGGCTTTATTGACTACCCAGCTACCAAACTTTTGCAGCAGTTTTTTGAGCGGGGAAAAATGAGCTATCTTGCTGGTTTGTCGGTCTGCAACGACAATTTCAGCCTTACCTTCAATAATTGGGCGTACGAGGTCGGCGATTTTTTCGCTAGGATATTGGTTGTCACCATCAGTATTGACTAAGATATCAGCACCAAGCTCGAGAGCTTTGTCCATGCCATCACGAAACGACCGAGCAAGGCCCATGTTTGTTCGATGTAGAACAAATTGCTTCACCCCATGGTCTCTGGCGACCTGGATAGTTTTGTCTGTCGACCCATCGTCAATAATGACAATCTCAATCTCATCAATTCCATCAATATCTTTTGGAATATCCTTTAAAACTGATGGTAAAGTTTGCTCTTCGTTGAGGCATGGTATCTGGATGACTAATTTCACGATGTTTATATTATACTAGAGTAATGAGTAAAATAGACCACACCAAACTAAAAGCAACACCAGAACAAGAAGATTTTCATCATAAATACACAGAAGAGGGCTCAGGACTTATTGGTTCAAAGCTGTTAGATGGGTATTTTGCAGCAGTTGAATCTCTGATAAACGAAGCAGATTTAAAAAAAGGCAAAGCACTAGAAATTGGCTGTGGCGCTGGGTTTTCTACCAAACGACTACATAAAATGCTACCTAGTAACGTCGAGCTTGAGGCTTCTGAATACGTCGAACAGCTATTGCCCGATGCTCGCAAGCTCAATCCTGGCATGCGAATTACCGCCGAGAGCGTGTATGAATTGAAACGAGATGACAAATCACTGGATCTCGTCTTCTTGTTAGAAGTTTTAGAGCATTTGGATTACCCCGAGACAGCGCTAAAAGAAATATCGCGTGTAGTAAAACCTGGTGGTTATTTAATACTAGGTGTGCCTCGTGAGCCGTTGTGGCGGACTTTAAACATGGCAAGGCTAAAGTATATAAAAGACTTTGGTAATACAACCGGACACTTAAACCACTGGTCTAAACGCAGCCTCATACAACATGTGAGTGAGAATTTTCACGATGTAATAGAAGTTCGCTCACCGTTACCGTGGACTCTCGTTTTGGCACGCAAACCAGAAAAATCATGAATAAAAAACTACTTTTTCAAATAATACAGGTCATTCTAACTATCGCCCTAGTTTGCTTTATAGTGCTGAAGGCGGAGGAATTCTTCAGTCATGTAGACTGGTCACTTGTCGCACAGAATTGGTTGTATGTTGTGTTGTCTGGAGTATTCTTTTTAACAGGATACATGTTTATGGCAAAACACTGGCAACTAGCGTGTGAGCTAATACAACCAAAAGTAAATAAAAAACAGTGGCTTGCCTATTTCGCATCGCAACCTTACAAGTATTTACCAACTAGCTTTTTTACCTTTTCGTTTCGAGCAGTATATGCAAAAAAACTCGGTATGGATATTAAAAAAAGTAGTGAAGCTCAGTTAATAGAAAATGCGAACCTAATAGGCAGCGCATTGGGGTTAGGTATGCTTCTGGTGGTATTTCTGACAAATATTCTAGCTGGTTTAGCTATAACCGCAGCAATCGGAGCTCTTTGTTATGTTATATGGCGCTACCATTTTGTACATATTCCAAAAACACGCATAAAACTCAACCTTAGGCGTTGGTTAAAAACTGTGGCTGTCGTTACTGCGGGCTGGGTAGTAATGGGGCTTGGATTTTCTATGATCGGATTTGCTCTCGAAGCAAAACCAGATATTTTTGTTGGTATAGCAGCGAATAGCTTAGCGACTGGTTTTGGTATTTTAGCAGTGTTTGCACCTGGTGGTATTGGTATAAGAGAACTTGTATTTAGCTTTTTCCTATATGCCAGCACAACAATACTTATATGGAGACTAACAACTTTCACTATAGATATACTCGCGGGTGTGTGGTCTATTTGGTTTATTTCACGTAGTCAGAAATAAGCTTTTTCATTTTTGTTTCAAATAAACTTTTATCAAATCGTTTAGATCGTTGAACGAGGGTATTATAGCTAAATTGAGTAGTTTCGGACGCTTCAATGGCGGCAATCAAGCTATCAACTGTTTGCTTTTCAAACAAAATACCCGTCACACCATCATCAACAATATCTAATGCTCCGCCTTTTTTATATGCAACAACAGGTAAACCTGCGGCCATGGCCTCGACTGCTGAAATGCCAAAATCTTCTTCGTTTGGAAACAAAAATGCCTTGTGATTATGAGCCAACTTTACAAGTTCTTCGTCACTCACTCTACCAACAAAAGTAATTGTTGGTCCTGCTAATTTTTTCAACCGTTCGGTATCGGGCCCACTACCAACCACAGTTAGTTGTGTCGCTAATCGATTACAAGCTTCGATCGCTAAATCAAATCGTTTGTAGGGTACGTGTCTTCCCCATAAAATATAACCATTGCGATCTGTGTTATTTTTACCAATAAATTTTTTTGTATCAACCGGCGGATGAACGACTACAGAATCACGGTTATAATACCGTTTAATTCTATTTTTAGTTACTTGTGAGTTTGCGATAAAGTAATCGACTTCTTTTATTGACTGGAGATCTTTTTTACGCATCCAACGAACAAACACTGGAATAAATGGACGAATAGCTAGTGTCAATATGCCAAAATTAAATTCACGTTTGAATTCATTGTAGTGACTCCAATAATAACGAGTAGGTGTATGGCAGTAGCAAATATGCATAGCTTCAGGATTTTTATGAACAGCTTTTGCTTCGGCGCTAGAACTCGAAATGATGACGTCGTAGCTACTCATATCTAATTTAGGAAATGCATATGCACGAAGTACCGGCCACAAGACATGTTTGTAGCGAACAAAACTTGGTAACATTTTCTGCAGATACGTCGTTCGAATATCTTTGTCAGAAAAGGCGCCCGCCTTTTTTTTGTCATACACACTAGTATAAATAGGTGCGTCTGGAAAGAGTTTCGACAGCTCCAGCACAACAGGCTCAGCGCCGCCCATACTAGTCAGCCAGTCGTGTACTATCGCCACCTTTGGTTTAGTCATACAGCTATTTTAACAGTAATCAGTAGCTTTCGTCGGTAAGTTAGAAATCTTTATTACGCTCTTTAAGCCTAGTTTCTACGTGTTGACGGTATACCGGAGAATAATCGTTACTATAGGATGCATCAATAGCTTCTTCTTCGTTACAATAAAGAGTTGCTCCACCAAACATCGTAAATTGAGGTATTGGTTCGGAAGACTCGTATTTATTACTTTTGTAAAAGATGTCCTGAGGCCTATAGTATTCGTCAGCACCCCCAAAAGAACCTTTTGAAGCAATAATAGGCTCATGGCCACAAGTTGATGTTTTTATTTGATAATTTATTACACCTGCATACATAAAAAGTAAAGCCACCGATACTAGTAGTAAAATTACTGGTAATACAAATTTTAGAAAAATTGTCTTTTTTGATTTTTTGTGGATTATTGACGGAGGAGTATTTCCGGTTGGATTCATGAATAGAATTATACAAGAATATATTTCAATTATCCATTGGAGTAAAAGCTCTTATGCTTGCAATTCGTCGCTCCTCACGACACACTTAATATATACATATGTCCACTGAAATAATCCCAAATTCTTACGCCGAACCGCAACCTCTCCCAGAAAGAGTTGAGCCCTATGAGCCACAGACTGCAGTTTCTAGTTTAAATAGAATTGTAATAGTCGGTAGTGGCGGTCGTGAAGACGCTATAGGCCAAACCATTAGTCAGCAAAAGCAAGTTGGTATTTATTTTGCACCAGGTAATGGAGGCACCGAAGAGTACGGTAGGAATATTGCGAGCTACAGTGTTGAGAATATTGCTGAAATAGAGCCAGAACTTGTCATTATAGGGCCAGAGCAGCCACTTGTTAATGGTTTAGCTGACAGATTACGCACACGAGGGATTAAAGTATTTGGTCCCAATGCCAAAGCTGCTGAGCTCGAAGGAAGTAAGTTAAAGGCAGGATTATTTATGGAGGAGTATTCCATACCGTATCCGGAAACTATAGCAGCTTTTTCCCAAGAAGGCGCAATAGAATATATAAATAAATATCCTGCAGGCAGTTATGTGATAAAAGAAAATGGGTTGCGAGGTGGCAAGGGCGTATATTTACCTAATAGTTATCAAGAGGCAAGAGCTGCGATCGAAGAAATTAAGGGATACGATAGTGAGAATCCTTTGCTTTTTCAGGAAAGACTTAGTGGACCTGAAGTTTCAGCATTTGTACTTTCAGACGGTGAAAATTGGACAATTTTGCCATATGCCCAAGATCATAAGCGGCTAAAAGATAACGACCAAGGTCCAAATACTGGCGGAATGGGCGCGTATGCTCCAGCTGATTTTCTTGTGAATGAAAATCAAAAAGCTGCGATCGAAGAAATTGCAGCCCGCTCTATAAAAGGTATGTCGGACGAGGGTACGCCTTATCAAGGTGTCCTGTACATTGGCATAATGCTTGCTAAAGAACGTGGCGATGAACCCGTTGTCATAGAATACAATGCTCGTTTTGGTGACCCTGAAGCGCAGGTATTAATGCCTCTCCTGCAAGAAGCTGATATAGACATATTTGAAACTTTATCCCGTACAGACGTTCACGGAGGACTGCGACATTTTGATACCTACCTTGTACAAGAAAGTCTTGCAAAATCTGCCATTACGGTTTGTTTGGCCGCTGGAGGCTATCCTGAAAACCCAGAACTAGGTGAGACTATACACTTTGAAGATACGCAGCTTGATGAGGTTGCGATTCATCACGGTGGGGTTGTATATGATGTCCATAAAAATAAAAAGAAAACGGCAGGTGGTCGAGTGCTTTATGTTACTGCCGCTGGAGACACCATAGATGACGCTGCTATGAAAGCCTATAAGCCTATCAATAATGGCGCCATCCAGTTTAATGGCATGCAGTATCGAAGAGACATAGGACACCAGATAAGAACAACTTAGTTCTTTCTATGTCCCACCATTACATGTGGTGATATTTGATATTGTATAAGAAAGTGCGTACCAGTTTGTCCAGTAGTTTGGAGGAGTGGAAAGATTACCGCAATAATATCCATCAGCAGCGCTATTAGCAGGCTCTCTAAAACCAAGATTTCTATATAGTTTATCGTGTTGTTGCCAGTTTGAATTCTCTACTGCGCCCCAGGCGCTTATAATATAAGATGTTCCGTCACTAACGTATTTATAGCATCGAGGAAGACCGTTAACTCGCGGCCCATCACTTTGAGGAAGTTTAGCGACAATACTCGGTACAACATTTGGTATCCAGTTGGCCGTATGTGTACCTGAGTCTGTGCAATTAGCATCACCTAATGCGAAGCCGTAGCCTAGCCCTCCAGTGGAAGGGTAGGTGCCATTAATCGCATAATACGATTCGACGATTCTTGCAACTGCACTAATATCACTGGCTCGTTTCGCATCTCTAGCTTTTTGCTGGGCATCACCAAAAAGTATAATAACAAGTGTTGAGATTATTCCTATCACTACAATAACAACTAAAAGTTCAACTAGAGTAAATCCTTTAGAATCTCTTCTTGCGCCTCTATTAAATCCACCTAATATCATTAATTCAATTCTCTTTCCTAGTTATCTATTCATTTCGCGCCGTCTTTTTTTATCACTACCCACAGCGTTTTGAATAGAATTTTGATATCTAACCAAAAACTCCAGTTTTGCGCGTAGTAACTCTCCAGTTCAATGCGCTGCTCAAAGCTCAGATCACTACGGCCGGACACTTGCCACAAACCTGTAACGCCAGATTTTACAGAGTGTAGTAATGCACCTTTGCCTTTAGTGAGTTTCATCTCTTGTGGCAAAATCGGCCGCGGTCCTACTAGTGATAGATCACCTTTTAGTACATTGAAAAGCTGTGGCAATTCATCTAGAGAAGTACGTCGTAGGAATTTCCCAAAGCCTGTAATCCGTGGGTCGTTTTTTACTTTGCGGTGTAGTTCGTATTCGTGTGCAAGATCGTCTCGGCCCATTAATCGAAACTCGTCCGCAGCATCACGCTTGCCATATTTAGGGTTCATAGATCTAAATTTGTACAAGGTGAATTTTTCAGAATAACGACTCAGTCGAGCACTTTTGTATAACGCTGGTCCTGGGTTGAGTATTTTTTGTAGTATAAATACAGTCAGCAAAATTGGCGACAGGATAACTAGTAGTGGAATAGTGACAACCAAGTCAAAGACCTGTTTAACGATTTCACCCCAGCCTATCAAGGCAGTTTGTGATACTGAAATCATAGGATAGCCTAGGAATAAATCGACAGTGTTTTTTCCAGAATAGAACTCACTTTTACCAGGTATAAAATTGTAGTCTATATGATGTGTCTGCGCTGCGCGCAAGATTGCTTGGTTTTTTGCATCATCACCATACAAATCGGTTTGTATGATTGCAGTTATATGCAGCGGTTTTATAACCCCTAGTGCCCGTTCAATTGAATTGTAGTGTGCGATATCTAGCTTACTAGGAATGAATTTCTTTGGTCCAGCAAGAGCAGATATATGGTATCCGCTATTACTAGTTCGTGAAAGTTGTTTCACAATGTCATGGGCTGTATCATTTGCGCCAATTATTAGTAGTCGGTGAGCGCCGACACCATTACGAAATAAAATACCTCTGAGTGTATGTATCAAAAATCGAACAAAAACCAGCAGCAAAAAAGAAGCAATGAATGCATATACAGCGACTAGTCGAGCAGGAAAGACAGGCTGTCCAGATGCAAACTCATAACCAATGATGAGCAGTATGCCTATAAATGATCCTACTAATAATTTTAGTGTTTCATTTGTGCGTGCATTGCGGATATTTTTGTCATACAAACCAAGTGCGCCTAGAGTAACTATCCAGAAAGGGGCAATTGATAAAAAAGTGAAAAAATAATCCCAACCAGCCACCTGAGAGACTAATGGTCGAGGGTCGTATTGGACTCGAATAATATACGCAACAACAAAAGCAACGGCCAAAACAAGCAAATCGGCTAACATCAGTAAAAGGCTATAAAAAACGTTGTTTCTGACTCGCATTCACTAAGTATTGTATCATTAAAGGGTGAAAACAAATGACAAACTCACTCTGTTGACCACATATACGCTTTTGGCTGTATTCGGCTTGGTAGTGTTTCATGCACCGCTTTCAGTATTTTTTGGTCAATTTTCGAACCCCGATCTAGTAAAAGGTTGGAAAGAGATTATAATGTTGGTGCTAATTCCACTAGTCATCTTTTCGGTATATAGAGCAGGCTTATTAAAAATTATTTCTCGCGATCGATTACTGCAGCTTATAGGTATTTATGCAGCCCTGCATTTGGCATTACTACTATCATTTAAAACTAGTATGTACCAGAGCATTGCGGGCATGACAATTGATCTTAGATATCTACTTTTCTTTGTTCTAGTATATTGCGTTGTTATTTTATGGCCAAAGTCGCGAAGCTTATTTGTGAAGGCTGGTATATTTGTTGCAATATTTTCTATCACGTTCGCATTGTTGCAAGCAACACTTTTGCCTCACGATGTGTTAAAAAATATCGGCTATTCAGAGTCTACAATAGAGCCATACCAAACAGTTGATAAAAATACAGACTACATACGGGTGAATGGCACGCTACGAGGCCCAAATCCACTAGGGGCGTACATAGTGATTATTATCAGCCTTTTGGGTGCGTGGGCTTTAACACATAGTAAAAGTTTCATAAAACAAAAATGGCTTTTTGTTGGAAGCGGTATTTTACTCGTCACGACATTATGGGCTAGCTATTCACGTAGTGCATTTATTGCACTACTCGTTAGTAGTATAGTAGTTATTTCTATAATCTTTAGAAAACGACTCAATCTACAGGGGATAGTAATTGCTGGGACTGTCCTAATATTAATGGTTTCTAGTATTATTCTACTTCGTGACTCGTCTTTTGTTCAGAACGTCATATTGCATGACAATCCAACTACCGGAGCAAACATTGATTCAAATGAGGCTCACGCCGATTCTGTAGGCCAGGGACTTGAAAGAGTCATCAGGCAACCTTTTGGGGCAGGCATAGGCTCAACTGGCTCTGCGTCATTAAAATCAGACAAACCTTTGATAATTGAAAACCAATATTTATTTACAGCACATGAAAGTGGTTGGTTCGGCCTGGGTCTATTCGTAGTTATATACATCTTTATTCTTGGCCGATTGTATAATTACAGGCGTGACTGGCTAAGTTTAGGTGTATTTGCAAGTGGAATCGGTCTTGCTATAGTCGGCATCCTACTGCCTGTGTGGGTGGACGATACTGTTAGCTTAGTTTGGTTTGGATTTGCAGCAGTTGCATTGGGGTCACATTTTAAAAAAGAAACAAAGAAAAAAAATGCCACGACCAACTAAAAAACAAGCCGAGCTACTAGAGTATTTAAAAGGTTTTATATCTGTTCACGGATATGGTCCGAGTTATCGAGAGATACAAAAAGCTCTCGGCTACAGCTCTGTTTCGACGGTAGCAATACATATAGATGGTCTAGTGAAGGCGGGTAAAATTAATAAAAAAGATTTTTCAGCAAGATCACTAGAAATTGTTAGTGATTCTAATAGCCTAACGGAATCACAACAAAAATGGCTACTAAAAAAAGGACACGAGCTTGGTTTTGATAATGTCAAAAATGCTCTGAACGCCTACTCAAAAGTAGAGTCACCGGAGTAGTATATTTATGCAGCTATGGCCGTTTCTTGTTGATGGTCTTGTGCTTGTTGAGCTAAATTCAAAACTCGCAAACCGTTGGTGGTTGCGATTCTGCTGAGTTGCTGCAGGTCATAGTAGTGAGTTGCTTCAAGTAAGAATTTCAATTCTGTCCACATATCTCCGTCGCTAAATGGTTTGTAAATGTCGGCGATATTGTCAGTACCTATTGCTACGCGAACACCAGCTTCGGTCATTTCTTCAACTGGCGTTATTGAGTTGTGGGTAGGGGCGAGTATTTCGTTACGCCGACAGTCTATCCATGCAGTAGGACAAGAGATGACCCCGATATCTTGACCGGCTAAATACCGGTACATTTCTTCTCGGTATTCTTTTGGTTGAGCTGCAAGAGATATGCAGTGTATGAGTGTCACTTTGCCCATGTATTCATGCTGACGAGTTTTTTGGATTGCTCGCTCTGTATCTCTTTGTGAAGGATCATTCATTTGATCTACATGTATGTGGAGAGGCTTCTCCAGTCGCTTTGCAAGCTCGAATATTATATCGAAATGTTCATCACTGCGATCACCTTTCTCTCCTGGGTTGCCATCTCGTTCTGGTAAACCACCAATTATGTCTACAAACTCTGCTGCTTCTTCAAACCAACCTCGTTCAGTTGGATCAGTCAGACCTTTAATCGGCTGGTTCATAAATACAAGCTCGATGTCGCCACCATATCTTTCCTTTACCAACTCTGCTGCTTTTAAGTTTTTGTCTTTGACAACACTATCACAGTCAATGAAAGAGCCGAGAGCTTGTGCTCCTTGCGCAAGCTGGCCTTCGATAACTCTACTCATATGTCCTGCAATCGTTTCTATGCTCGAAGATGCTTTGAACTGATCGGTATGACTCCATTTTGCTTGCAGGCTATCACCGGTTTTTGCCCAATTATTTCGGTTGATAATATAACTACGATCTATATGTGCATGGCTATTTACCCAGCCTCCATTTTCACGAACCATCTGTTCGAGCTCTTCTTTAGGATTAATATTTTCCCAACTCACTTGCACCTCCTTTTTTTGACATAAAAAAAATCGCCCCTTTTGGGGCGAAGACTAAAAGCGATATTCGTTTCTGGTATGTATATATTTATAAATCTACACATTTCAATTGAGTATAGTGAAGCAGTATGTAAAATGCAAGCGCTTTTTATGCAACTCTTAAATCTGCAGGGGTATCAACTATCAGTAGAGCGATTTTTTGTAATGATATTTCTGCGTCGTGGGGTGTGATGAGGTGGCCGGATTCAACCGTAGCTATGCTAGGCTGTTTCGTACTTTTATAAGAAAAACCTTTCGCTATAAGATCTAACGAACTACCAACCCCTCTTTTCCAAGCTAGTTCGCTTGTTCCCAATAGATCTAGTTCTTTGTCCTGAAATCCTCGACCCATGTACTGTTTGCGAGCTCGTATTGTAACCTTTTCTTGAGGAGATTCAGCTTCTGTGAAAGCGATACTCAGGCAATCTCTAAAATAACCACTAGTATGACGAACATTATATCCAGGTTGTGTATCAGATTGCGGAATCGAAGCGTTGTTAGGGCTAACCAGCAGGCTAGGGTGTAGTTCTCGAAACCATGTGCTCAAAGCGCCGTAGCCTAATGGCTCAGCAAGTTTTCGTAAAAGTTCCAAATTCTCAACAGGGTGGTGGATTGCTTCAGTTGCCATTTATTACAGCACATCTCCATTTAATTACTAACAATAATATAACACAAAAAAGGTATTTTAACAAGTATTTTGTAAAGACTACTGTAGTATAATAGCAATATGGATGAAATAAATATTCCTGGCGGTACAATACATAAATTACCAGCTGATTTACAAGAAGCATTGTCTGGTAATCCTGAAGGACTAGCAGCTTGGAATGATATTACTCCGCTAGCGCGGAACGAATGGATATGTTGGGTTGAGGGTGCCAAGTTGATAGAAACTCGAGAGCGTCGAGTTGAACGAACGCACACAGAATTAGCGGAAGGTAAGCGCCGACCTTGTTGCTGGCCGGGCTGTATCCACCGCGAACGAAATGGTAAATAAAATACTTTATGGCGTTTAATCACTACGCAAAGATAAAACGTATCCTAGACCAAGAGCCTAATGACTGGATAATTAAACGTATTGATGAGCCAACAACAGCAACGAATTTTAGGAGCGAAAAAGTTAACTTTCCACACTACTACCGAATTTATAATAAAAATAATGAACCAATTAAGTACTGTAAGTTTCAACAAATTGAAAGATTGGCTAAAATTCTCGATGTGCCAATTGAGAATCTGCCTGTCATTGATGAGATGACTTAAAGTTTAGTCATCTTTTTTATATATGCAATGGTTTCTTCTACAGAAAAAGTCTCTGGAATAATTTTTTCAAAATTATGGTCTGACTTATGAGCAGCAGAGTACCATTCTTGCATTTCTTTTTCCCCAAATTCTTGCAGACGTATGCCTCTTTTTTCATCCTGCACTAGCTTGTTATTTCCATGGTTTTGTAGGGCCATTTTTTGTCGCAGCTTATGGCGTTTAACAGTTTCTTCGAAACTGATCTCAAAGTAAAATATATAATTTTCATCTGGGTGATGAGCAAAAATATCTTCCAAGACCATGTTGTATGCCTTAACGCTTAGTATTCCCTCGAGAATCACATCGTATCCATCGTTTAGCGCAGTTAGCACGTCATTTTTAATCATTTTGTGAATAGTATCAGAGTTTGGCTTTGTTCCGCCACCTGGTGGATTGAAAATGAACCTGTAGTAATCTTGTTCAATCAAAGCAGTTCGATTCTTTGCACTATCGAATAGTATTTTCGACGTCGTTGTTTTGCCAGACCCTGACGGTCCCCGCAGAATAATAAGTTTGGTTTGTCTCATTTGGTTATACTACTTCATCTCTTAGCTTCATCCAGATCTTGCCGAGTGTATTTTCACCTTTTTTGTCAGTTCCCCAGCCCCAAAATGCATCGTTGTCGTTCATCTCGATAATAAGCTTGTTGCCAGACTTGGCAAGTGTTTCCTGGATGAGTGGATGTTGATCGTATTTCGCTCTAATAATTTCTTCCATAATTGCAACTCTCTTGGATCGCCACTCCGGATCATCGAATTGTTTATTTTCATTTGCGAAATCATCTGCTTCTCGCGGAGAGCGGGCAAGTCTTACTTGCTCCGCAAGCTCAGGATTTGTTTCGAAAAAATGGGCCGCTTGAAAAGCATGCTCGGCCGTTGGCCAAAGTTCACCCCTCCACTCAATTTGAAATGGAGCATAACTATCAAACACGTACCATCCATCAAGCATAAATCCTGCGATATCTTCGCTATTATTCATAAAATAGATTATACCAAATGACCTCCAAAGAAGTGTTAATAGTGTTAATTTCTAGTAACCGGATATCTCTTGTTGTAGGTTATGAAATTATTTATGATCTCCAACCACGATAGTGTGCAAAACATTATTTCAGTTATTGCTTTATTGCTTTTTTCTCCACATATAAATTCAGTGACATCGCCGTGTTTTTGTTCCATCTCCTGCTCGGATTTATAATTGAATGCATCGCCGCCTTCTAGCTGGGGGAATGCTGGCAAGATGGATGCTTTAGCTTGATTTATATCTGTCATAAACTGGTCGGGTCTGTACGCAGAAAGGTGAGGATTTTTTGAAAAAACAGTATTTACATATTCAGACAAAACAGTATCTACAATTGCCTTATCTAAGTATCTATTTGCAACTGTAGTTGTCCATGCTGTAGTAAATACTAGCCACTTGTAGTCATGCTCAGGGTTAATCTTGCTTAGCTTTTCGTCGCTCATATCCAGGTGGAAGGTTGTATCCGAAGGAGGGCCATCGATAATAGGAGAGTAATCTATCTGATCCGCTAGAATTTGCAAGAATTCTCCCTGTGCTTTTTCTGGGGTAATTTTGTCCTTTCCTATCATTCTTTTGATTTCGTATTTTATGCGAGAAAGTAGGTCTATTATCAACATAGTTAATTATCACCTTTACTGTTTTAGATTATTGTCAATTTGTATTGTACACGATATAGCTACTGACGAGTCGCTTTGCTTCAAACCCAGCCCAAACAAAAGAAAAAACCGCCAGCAATAAATTACTGACGAATTTTTTATGGCTCCGGGGACTGGATTCGAACCAGCGACCTAAACGTTAACAGCGTCCCGCTCTACCACTGAGCTACCCCGGAATATATTTGTCAAACTCCTGCCATTATACTGATAGGCTACTGACTAGGTCAATGGCCTTTAAGGAGAATATTTATAAACCACAGCCCAATCGACTAACAAATGTCCGCTACTATCACCTTGACCGTTCGTTTCTGTTTGTAGCTGCCAACGTTGAGGCTTGCTAAACACTTGGTTAGTAGACGTAGCTATCAATGTATCATCGAGGTAATAGTTGCGCTTGCCCGGCAACCATTCTTGGGTATAGGTGTGCCATTGTTTCACATCAATTTGTTTGTACAATAAATCTTGTTCACCCATACATCCATAATGAGCAACTACCTTAACTTTGTCATCATTCAGTGGCATTTCTGGAAAGTCACTTTCGGCACACTGCCAATCTGCGTCATTTTCTGGCCACAATAACCATGCTATATAGTATTCATTCATAGGAGAGTTACTTTCCAGTTTAAAACGAGCTGAATATCTGCCGTATGTTTGATATTGAGATTTTCCGTCAATAACTGGAGATGGATTAGCTCCGGCGGGCTGACCATCTACCGAATGTAGATAGAAATCAAGCATTCCATCATGAACACTCAGCACCTTATCAGATCTGTAAGGGCGTTTTTGATAGGTATCAAGATATGTTTTTGGGTATGTTACCCATTTTGTATTATTTGCTCCTGTGTAAACAATTTTACCTGCGTTGTCATCGCTACCCATTGAGCCCAAGGAGGCGTCTTTTGTAAAGTCTTCTGCAAAAATTTGTTGCCAACTTGGTAAATCACCAGTGGGCATTGTTGTATTTTGGATCGAGATCTTTTCTGTAGATTTGCCTATAGATTTTTTATGCACAGGTGTAATGACAGGTTTTTTGTTTGAACTACTAAAATACTGAGCACCGATGTAACCAGCGCCTAAACCACCAGCGAAACAGATAAATGCGCACAGTGAAATAAAAATATGTTTTTTGTTAAGCACAACTACTATCTAGTATGACTATTTTTATATAATGCACAACAGCACGATAGCATATATAATAAAGCTTATGCCAATCAATCATCCCAATCGTGGTTCTCATCCCTACTATCATTACCAAGATCGCCACTACAAAAAGCCACGCAGTAAGCGAAAATGGTTTTTATTCTTCCTGCCAATAGCGCTTGGGTCTTTTTGTATGTACTGGTATGTTCAGCCACTCAGCACTGTCAGTTCGAAAACGAAAGTACTATCCGTCCAAGCTCCAGCAAAAGTAACTACGAGCTGGCCCGCCACTAGTCAGGCGACAATTGGTTCGGTTGACCAAGGTGTCTTACTATCAAAACCAAATGAAACTCCTAGGCCAACTGCCTCGACAGCAAAACTTATAACTGCGCTGACTATCCTCAAACACAAGCCGCTCGAACAAGGGGAGCAGGGTCCGACCATTACACTGACGCAATCGGATGTTGATATATATAATCAGTATTTTGCAAAAGACGGCTCACTTGCAAAAGTTGAAGTAGGTGAAAAATTAACAGAATATCAAATGCTGCAAGGAATATTACTACCAAGTGCAAACAACTACGCAGATAGTTTGGCGATATGGGCATTTGGGAGCCTGGAGAACTATAGGTCTGCGGCTAGCAAATATGTACAAGACCTTGGTATGAATGAAACAACTATTGGCTCGGACGCAAGTGGTTTTTCACCAGACACAACTAGCACAACAAAAGATCTCACAAAGCTTGCAGTTGCTGCTATGAAAAACGATGTAGTGTCGAGTATTGTTCGCCAAGAGCAAGTCGATCTTCCGGTTGCAGGAGTAAAATTAAATACCAATTGGCTACTTGGTGCCGATGGTGTGGTTGGTCTAAAAACCGGGAATACAAATGAAGCGGGCGGCGTCTATGTTTTTGCCAGCATATATAAATTTGACGAAAGGCACAGCACGACAATTGTTGGTGCAGTTCAAGGCGAGCCAACAGTCTTGGCGGCAATGCATCAGGCAAGGATACTTATAGGTCAGGCTCGATCAAGTTTCAAAGTAGAAAAAATTATCAAAAAAGGCCAAGTTATTGCCACCTATTCAAGCCCATGGAGCAAAGAGGTGAACGCAATCGCGGCAAATGACGTAGAGGTTCTGGTTTGGAGAGGAAGTAAAATTCAACCAAAAATCGACCTAGATGAACTAACTGCTCCCGCAACGAAAGACAAAAAAGTTGGTACAGTACAAGTAGGTGGTTCATCGACCGATGTAGTGCTGCAAGATTCGTTGAACTTGCCCAGTTGGCAGTGGCGAGTGTTAAGATGGTTATAAGAAAAGGGAGATTAGTTTATGACAAACAGGAAACAAGTAACAACAAGCCTGATTATTTTAATAGCAACAGTACTGCTTATTATTGGCGCCGTCATGGTGACGAAAAATGACAAGGAAAGTGAAACACAATCTACTGCAAATTCACAACCAACACAAAAAACAAGCACTACGACAGGTAGTAGCAACTACAAAGAAGGTACATATACTGCAGTAGGCGATTACCAATCTCCTGGCGGACAGGAGGAAATTAAAATTACTATAACTATTAATAAAGACGGCACAGTTTCGTCAACCGATGCGCAGACCCAAGCTATTAGTAGTGATGGAGCGAGGTTTCAGCAGAAATTTATTACTGGATACAAATCACAAGTCGTCGGTAAAAATATTGATGATATTAACCTAGACCAAGTATCAGGGTCATCCCTAACTCCAATTGGCTTTAATGATGCAATTTCAAAAATCCAAGACCAAGCACAAGCTTGAATTTCAGGCTATTGGTACCCGGTGGACGATTGACGCCGACATAGCCGCAGATGTAACAAAAAAAATTCTAAAAAAAATTGATGAATTTGATAAAAATTACTCACGGTTTCGTACGGATAGTTTAGTTACAAAGATTTCCTTACAGCCAGGAACGTATGAGCTACCATCCGACGCAAAGCTACTGATAGATTTTTATCACCAACTTTATGACGCTACGGGCGGTCTAGTCACTCCGATGATTGGCAGTGTTATGGAGGAGGCTGGTTATGACAAGCAGCTGTCGTTCCAATCAAAAAAACTCCACTCGCCACCAGCTTGGGATAATGCAATAGATTTTAATTTTCCAAAACTCACGACGTCACAGCCCATACAGCTTGATTTTGGTGCAGCTGGAAAAGGCTATCTAGTAGATATTATTAGCCAGTTATTACATGAAAATAATATATTCAACTATTGTATAAATGCGGGCGGCGATATGTTGATAAAAGGTCAGCCAAAGATAGTAGGGCTAGAAAATCCTGATGATTTTAGCCAAGCAATCGGAAGTGTAACTGTAGTAGACGAGGCAATATGTGCGTCTGCAGGTAACCGTCGTAAGTGGGCAGATTTTCATCACACTATCAATCCCAAAACACTTCAGTCGCCGACAAGCGTCAAGGCTATTTGGGTTCGAGCAAAAACAACAATGCTAGCGGACGGAATAGCGACCGCGCTGTATTTTATTGATCCAGTAAAACTTCACGAACAGTTTACGTTCGAGCACGCTATTATAAAAGAAGACGACAGTATAGAGTTTTCTCAGGGTTTTAACGCAACTTACTTTTGATTTCTTAGTGTTATAATATTGAGTGAAATAATGACGGTGGGAAAATAGGAGTACGTATGAGTGAAAAAGATCTAAAACCCACACCAAAGGCCAATCTTGGCTCAGCTATAGAGAAACTAAAAAAGGGCAGCGCCGAGCCTATTTTGGTGCCGGACGAGAGAAACTTACTAGCATTTGCGGAAACAATTTTTTCAGACGAACCTAGAGCTGAGATATCAGTTAAAAAAGAAACCAGAAACCCAAATGGCAAAGGAGCTCACTTTGACGTCTATAACACTCTGAGGCTGCTTGATAATGAGTTTCCGTTTGTCGCGATATATAATGTTACCGGTAACGCAGTGCTTCGCGCCACAGTAATAAGCCAAAAACTACAAGAATACTACGATGCAACCTATCCAAAGCCGAACGATGTCGCACATGCAGCACGAAGAGATATTGCGCGCCTTGCGTTCAGGCAGCCAGACGCAACAATTTTTAACGGCAATATAAATCCCGGGACAGGCCTAATCATCCCGCAACTAATCGGCGGGTATCATCTTGCTCATGAAATTACGCCAAAAGATCCAGCAAATCCTGGTACATTTATAAAAATCGTTAAGCCCGATAGTACTGAAGAGGCCTACAAAACCCTTGATGATACCGGCTACACCAGCTTGGAAAGATTTGTAGAAAATCAAATTGCACTCAACCCTCAATATCCTGAGGCTACACCACAGAGTCAAAGCGAGACACCCGCACCAGATTGGCCAAGTCAAAGAGTATCAGGACTACTAGACTAATACTTAGTTTGTTATTTAGACATCGTCTATGTCACCATAGTAGGTAGTATGTTAGCTAAATTTGATGATCTACTTAACTCTATAACCATGTATAGGTTGGTGCTTTATTGTCTAGCTTGGCTAGTCGGTATAGCTTTGTTATTAAGCGGTCTTGGGATTTTAGACTACTCACTATTTACTCTGGTGGGTGTCTTAATAATTTTAATGACAGCTGGATTTGTTTCAAATATGGGGTTGGCAAAACTATACAACATTGCGCCAAACTTTGAGTCTGGAATCATTACAACACTCATTCTATTTTTTGTGCTAGCTGTCCCAACTACTGCCGCTGAATGGTTTGCAGTTGGCATCGCTACATTTATTGCTATTGCATCAAAATACATTATTACTTGGCGGGGTGCTCATATATTTAACCCAGCAGCTTTAGGCGCTGTTGTTATTGGACTAACAGGCCTATCCTTTGCATCATGGTGGATAGCAACACCATTGTTACTGCCATTTGTTGCTGTGGCTGCGATACTGATTTTACGAAAGACTAGAAGATTTGGATTGTTTTTTAGTTTTATTATTCCAGGTCTTGTACTGCTGTTGATGCAAGGCAGTAGCTTACAAACATTATTGCTATCATTCCCACTCGTTTTCTTTGCCAGTATTATGCTGACCGAACCTGCAACAAGTCCAAACACAAACAAATGGAGATTAGTTTATGGTGCAGTTATTGGTGTTATTGTTGGCGCTGGGTTAGGAGTATTTTCGTCACCACAAGCCGCATTGTTAATAGGAAATATGTTGGCTTTTGTAGTTAGTTTCCGGGCCGGATCGAGGCTACGCTTTGTATCTAAAACTATGCTAGGCCCAAATATTTATGACTTTGCATTTGAAAGTAATCAAAAGTTTACATTCCTACCCGGACAATTTATGGATTGGACTTTGCCCGGCATTAGCTATAATTCGCGCGGTAATCGTCGAACGTTTACAATTGCATCCAGCCCATCTCAAAAAGAATTACATATTGGTGTAAGATTTTACGAGTCAAGTAGTGTGTTTAAACAAAAGCTGTTGAAATTAAAAAAAGGTGACGCAATATATGCTGGTCGTGTTGCTGGTGATTTTTTACTACCACGCAGAAGTGATAAAAAATTAGTTTTTGTGGCTGGCGGTATAGGCATAACGCCATTCATTGCGATGTTGCAGCATTTGATTGATACAAAACAAAAACGTGATATTACATTGTTTTATTTTGTAAATAATTCTGACGATATTGTATATAAAAATATTTTGGAAAAAGTCCAGCGGCACGGGCTCAAGCTTGTTACTATGATTGGTCCAAAAGCACGACTCGATGAAAAAATACTACAAACACATGTACCGCGTTATACTGAGTGCGAGTTTTACTTGTCGGGTCCACCAGGTATGGTGCGTACATACAAAAAAGCTCTCAAAAATTTAAAAATTACAAAAATTCACACCGACTACTTCTCTGGATACTAAACAGTTCTAATATATCGAATTACCCAAGTTGCCGGTATGGCTAGCAATGCACCAACTATCAGGACTTCTTTGTCTGGCAATACGAAAGTCAGACCTATTAAGAGTAAAGGGTATACTGTCCAAGCTACAGCACTTACAACTTGCATAGCAAATATGTACTCGAGGGTTGGTTCGCGTGCGGCGTTTTTATAATAGCGACTGGCGAGTGGTGTTGTATATAGTGCTTGACCAACTCCGGCTAATAGATTTATTCCAGCAACTTGCGAAACAGTTTGCGAGAGGAATCGGAAGATATTAGTGATAGACATAACAAGCGACCCTTGCTTAAGATAGTGTGCTTCACCTTTTTTGCCTTCTCGCCAGCCAACCCAGAGTGAAATTAAGATTGCAGAAATCACTACCAAGGCACTCAGGATTCCTACTCCAGCATAATTTGGGATAATAATAAAAACCAACAATGGCCAAACTAACGCTCCGACAAAATCATCAACAGTAGATCCAGCATTAGCAATTAAGTCTGGACTTATTTTCTTTAAATGTAACAATGATAAATTTGGTTTTGGCCATTTACTTATTTCTATAGCATCTAGCATAGGTATGCAGGCAATCATAATTATTACAACAGCAATGAAGTAAGCCCAATTAATACCATACAGCTCAGCAACAACACCACCTATAGCCGGTGCTATTCCCATACATGCCAAAAATAACGCATTCGTAAGCCCAATCTTTTTACCAGCCTCTTTTCCTTCAGTGGTGGAAGTAAAATTTAAACGCAGTGCAAACCAATACAAAGAAGACATCGCCTTAAAAACAACTACACCAACTATTGCCCATGGATAAGAAGATAGTATGCCTAGGGATATCATAACTCCAATCACTGTAATAATTCCAAAAACCATCACAAGGTTTGAGCCAAGCGAATGTACCAGCTTCATGGTTGGGTATAGAAGTAATAACCAAACTAGGCCTTCTGCTATAAAAACCAATAAGACCTGACGCAGTGAAAAACCAGTACTCATCAAATAGATAGGTATTAAAACAACGACGAAAGCCGTCGCACTTGCACGCAAGCTATTTGCCCAATACAGGGCGGTCATTTCTCTTATGCGGTGCATATGAAAATGGTGATGGACTGGGTTTTGATGAATCATATAAGCTTAAGTATAACAGTGATTGTTTAGTTGGTAGTATCTGGGTTATATTATATATGATGCAATTACTCAGCAAACTCGTCAGAAATAATACATTTGCAATTCTTATCATAGCTGCGGTTATCATCGGCTTTGGCATTTCATATGGCAGTGGTGTTTTTACTGAGCTCCAAAAAGACGAAGGTGGTTTAAGTGTTGAAAACTCACAGAGCTTAAAGGCGAGCCGTTACATTAAAGATGCGTTTGGTGGCGAAAGCGAACAGATCATCATTTTAGTTAAAAGTCCTGACCAAAATGTTGACTCTACAGAATTTAAAAATGCATTTAATAGTGTCGTGAAGCCTTTTGAAAAAGAAGGCGCAACAATAACTAGCTACTATACTACTGGTGCTAGTGCACTAAAATCTTCCGACTCACGCTCAAGCTATGCATTAGTCGAGTTTAAAAATAAATCCGACGATGATACGTATAAATTTATACAAAAACAACCTTTGCAATACGGAAACAACGAGGTGCGATTTGGTGGAACATTAGTAGCCTCTAAACAAATTTCACATCAAATCGAACAAGACTTAGTTAAGGCCGAGCTTATTTCTTTACCAATTCTGTTGATACTACTCATTGTTATCTTTCGCTCGATAACTGCTGCAGTGCTGCCGGTACTTTTAGGTATCGTTTCAGTTATTGGAGGACTTAGCATCGTACGACTTATCGCAACCTATATAAATATCGATCAATATGCGATTAACGTGATTACTGTTCTAGGCTTAGGTTTATCAATAGACTACTCGCTACTGATGGTTAGTCGGTTCCGCGAAGAGCTACATAAGTACAACAAATACGATGCAATCAACCATACTATTCGTTCCAGCGGACGAACGATTTTATTCAGCGGACTGACCGTTATGATTTGTTTGCTTGGTCTAACGCTCTTTCCTATTAGCTTTCTTCGTTCGGTGGGCGTCGGTGGTATTGCAGCCTTGGCATTTGCGATTATTGCCGCACTAACAATTTTACCAAGCCTTCTGCTCATAATTGGTGAGAATATCAACCGTGGGACGTTTAGTCGTCGTGAACAAAAAGCGCTAGCAAAAAAACAGGCGAGTCGTTGGTATAAACTTGGAAATCGTGTACTAAAGTACCCTTACGCAAGTATTTGTGCGGCAATCTTAATTATTCTTGCAGCTGCATTACCTTTGGTCCATATAGGTATAAAATCGTCTGGTATCGACTATCGCAGCTTACCTCGCGGTAGTAGCTCTCGGGAAGTCAGTAAAAGTCTCGAAAAAGATTTCAACAATAAAACTCCATCGCTGCAAGTTGTGTATATACATAGTGGCAAAATCAATACTCCAGACGGAATCAAAGATGTTTATGACCTAACGAAACACCTCGCCAATCTTCCAGGTGTTACTAAAGTCGAAGGGCTTGCTGCAACTCAAAGTACTCAAATGAACCAGCAAGTGTATCAATCGTTATATAGTTCGAGTAGTCATCCACCGCAACTTGATCTGCTCGAGAAGCAATACCTACACAAAAACACAACTTACGTAAAAATATTTACAAAAAGCGACGCTAACTCAGACTCCGTACAAAGTTTAGTGAAAGACTTGCGTGACTACACACCAAAAAACGGCAGTATATTAGTAGACGGTAGTGCTGCGGTAGAGTACGATATTCGAGCCAGCGTAGCTAAACAAGCACCGATAGCGTTAGGGCTTGTTGTTGTAGCAATCATGGTATTGCTCAGCCTACTGCTGCGTTCAATCGTTATCCCACTACAGGCTTTGTTAATTAATAGTTTTTCACTGCTCGCAGCGTTTGGTATATTGGTGTGGATTTTCCAGGACGGGTATCTTACGAATATTGGCTGGTTCATGCAAACAGGTAGTTTAGACCTCACGATATTAATTTTAATTTTTGCAATTACATTTGGTCTCAGCATGGACTACGCAACTTTTTACTATAGCCGAGTGAGGGAAGAATACGACCGAATCGGAAGTACTGAAAAAGCTATTTTAAATGGACTGGCATTGACTGGTCCAGTTATCACGCAGGCTGCCATACTACTATTTGTTGTAGTCATAGCCTTTGCAACCTCCAGTATTGCTTTGTTGCAACAAGTTGGACTAGGGCTGGCACTGGCTGTTTTAATAGATGCATTTATAGTACGTATTATATTAGTACCTGCAGTAATGAAAATTACAGGCAAAGCGAATTGGTATGCACCAGCTTTTCTAAAAAAGTGGGGAATCAGACATGACTAAAGTAATTTTTAGCCAAACGCTTAGCGAGTGGCTTTCAAGTAAGCAGAAAAAAACTGTGGGTTCAATGCTCAATGTATTTGACGAAAAAAGTTTTGCATTTATATTTTTGGTTCTCATGATATTTCCAGCTGCACCGCTACCAACTGGAGGCCTCGTACATTTATTTGAAATCATTGTTGCACTATTGGCACTGCAGCTAGTTATTGGACGCAAAGAACTATGGTTGCCTAAAAAACTAAAAAAACTAGAACTCGACCCAATCACTCGCAAAAAAGTCTTGCCGTTTCTAGAGCGACGAGTCAAATTTTTTGAACGATTTACAAAGCCGAGGCTAGCAGGAACTATTGGTAAAAAGTGGTTTCGTATTCAGCTAGGATTAATTGTGACGATATTCACATTAGGTGCATTTTTTGCTCCACCATTTACTGGATTAGATACACTGCCAAGTTTGGGCGTAGTGTTAATTGCGATTGGCGTTATTTTAGATGATATCGTTCCTATCATCATTGGATATATCATTGGAGCAGTCGGCCTGACAGTTGCATTTATATTAGGCGCGGGAATTATTGCAGGTATTCAAGCTTTATTTTAAATATGTAAACTGCTATACTTTGTATAATGTCAAAGAGTACAAAAAATGATGCACCTAGTGCGCTGTATGTAAAAAATCTCAAAAAAACATATAACGAAGGCAAGGTAAAAGCACTCAAAGGAATCAACCTTGAAATCAAAGAGGGTCAGTTTTTTGGTTTGCTCGGTCCAAACGGCGCAGGTAAATCAACTCTAATTCATACTATTATGGGCCTAGTCACACCTACTAGCGGTAGCGCCAGTGTTTTTGGTGCCGATGTTGTTGATGATTACCAGTTAGCCCGTACTCATGCAGGTTATTCACCACAAGACATCAATTTAGACTGGTTTTTGACAGTCGAACAAACGCTTGATTTTCATGGTGGCTACTATGGTATGACAAAGAAAGAGCGTGCAAAACGTACTGATGAATTGTTAAAAGTTTTTTCACTCACTGAAAAGAAAAAATCTAGGGCTATGTTTTTATCTGGCGGTATGAAGCGCCGAACAGTTATTGCGCGAGCGCTGATGCATCGACCAAAATTCTTGATTCTAGACGAGCCTACGGCAGGTGTTGATGTTGAGCTGCGTCGTGATTTATGGAAGTATGCCAAAAAGATTAACGAGCAGGGAACAACAATTCTACTCACCACGCATTACATCGAAGAAGCCGAAGAGCTGTGCGATCAAATTGCATTAATCAACGATGGCAAGATATTAAAAGTCGGAACAGTGAGTGAGCTCAAAAAAGCTTATAAAGTAAAAACTCTCGAAGATGTCTATCTAAAAGCAACCGGCGACAAACAGGAGTCATCAGTATGAGTCGCGGTGAATGGATAGGTTTTTATAGTTTACTTCGACGTGAGTGTTATCGTTTTCTCTCGATTCCTCGTCAGACAGTAGCGGGGCCACTCCTCGAAACTTTTCTATACATTAGTGTATTTGGTGCGGCACTTGGTTCACGTATAAATGAAATCCATGGTGTCAGTTACGTCGTCTTTATTATTCCAGGCTTGCTACTCATGAGTATGATTATTAACAGTTACGCCAATAACAGCTCTAGTTTATTTCAGCAAAAAATGATGCATGCTATCGATGATCAGCTGGCATCACCAGTCTCAAACTACAGTTTACTAGTGGCGTATACATTAGCCGGTTTCTTACGATCGAGCATCGTCGTTATCATTGCATTTATAACGGCTAGTTTAATGATTCAGCTACCAATGGAACATGCATGGATATTCATTCTTGGACTAACGCTTAGTGGATTATTCTTTTCATCGATTGGTGTGCTTGTTGGTTTGATCAGCGATACTTTCGATCAAATCACCTCATATCAAACATTCATTCTGACACCATTAATTTTCTTAGGCGGTGTATTTTATTCAGTTACATTGCTGCCAGAACCATTCAAAACCTTGACTCATTTTGACCCAATCTTTTATATGATTAACACAGTGCGCTATGGTATGCTCGGTCACTCTGATGTGAATCCATACTTATCACTACTCGCAATCACAGCGGCCACCATCGCAATAATCACCATCAATGCTCGCTTGTTCAAACGCGGCTACAAACTTCGCAGCTAGTATCTATTCTGGTATAATTAAAGCTCTACTATATGAACGAGCAAATAGCTAAACTTATTAACGACTATCAACCAACTCAAGAAACAGTTGAAATTATAAAACGCGTGCCAAAAGTATTTATAGTTGGCATCGCTGGTGCTGGCAAAAATGCAATGATACGTGAGCTACTCAAAACCGACAAATTTCGTTATGTTATTTCACACGTTACACGACCACCGCGTGAAAATAACGGAGTTCTGGAAAAAGATGGTGTCGAGTATCATTTTATTACCATGAATCAAGCAATTAATATGCTTGAAAATCACGAATTTGTAGAAGCAAAATGGGTACATAGGCAAAATATGTATGCTACTAGTCCGCAAGAATTCAAAGATTGTGAAACACAACATAAAGCTGCAATAGCCGATGTTGATGTAGCAGGCGTAGAAGAATACATGAAGATAGCTTCCGAAACTACCAAGCCAATTTTTGTACTACCTCCAGATTTCGACACTTGGCAGCAACGATTTAAGGCACGCTACGAAGGCAGGTTGGGCGAAGGTGAATTTCAGCGTCGTTTGCATACGGCTGCTCAAGAAATTGAACACGTTCTGGGTAAACACTACTACTCCATCATCATAAACGACGACCTTAAAGACGCAGCCCAGCAAATAGAATCTATCGCCGACGGCGAAGAGCAGTCGGATATTGCATGGCAACGTGGGTCTAAAGTAGCACACGAACTTCTCGAAGCAATTCGTGCTAGCACTCATTGACCGAGAGCGCCAAAAAGACTATAATTACACATATGACAGAGAGACAAATTGCTATTTTGGCCAGCATTATCGAACAGTATGCAGAAGTTGCGGTACCTGTAGGTAGTGTTACTCTCGCAAAACTTTTCGGTGTTTCCAGTGCAACTATTCGCGCAGAAATGGTGCGTCTTGAAGAAATGGGTCTTATAGCCCAGCCTCACACAAGTGCAGGTCGAGTACCTACCGACAAAGGCTATCGCTACTATGTAAACGGCATTACCGAAGCAAACGAAACTCCAGTGTTAGATCGCAGCGCACGTGCCATCGAAGCTCGTGCTTCTACGCACGGCGATCGTGCCGACCAAGCTATTCGCTCTACAGTAGACAGCCTTGCCGACCTTACGCACAACTTAGGCATCGCAACTATTGGCGACCAGTTGTATCTTAGTGGTATGGGCAATCTTTTCTCACACCCAGAATTTACCGGTGCGACTCATTCGCAAAATGTTGCACGCCTACTCGACAACCTCGAGCCGTGGCTACGTGAAGCCGCGCCAAACGAACCACTAAATGTCTTTATTGGCACTGAAAATCCAATTGGAAAAAACGCCGAAGCAACACTAATCATTAGTCGTTTCCGCTCACCATATAGTGACAACAGCTACATAGGTATACTTGGCCCAACACGTCAAAGCTACGGCAAAGTTATGGGGTTAGTCCGACATGCGGGTTCAATGTTGGAGGAAATTCTCTAAATGCCAAAGCCTAAAAAACAAGCCGAGCTAGAAGAAAAGTTGATCGACGCAATCGCCGACTTGCAGCGTACTCGTGCCGATTTCGAAAACTTTCGACGCCGTAGCGAGCTCGACAAACTTTCTGCACGCGAAGCAGGGCAAACAGGCGCAATCTTAAAGCTACTACCAGTCATCGACAATATCGAGCGAGCAATTGGCCATATGCCAGCTGAGCTCAAAGCTGACAAATGGGCACAAGGTGTCGCAGGCTTAGCAAAAAACCTTGACAAATCTCTTGAAGGTTTAAACTTGAAGCGAATCGATGCAAAAGCTGGCACAGCCTTCAACCCCGATCTGCATGAAGCCATACAATTCGACGAAGAAGCTGAGGGTGACAGTGAAGTCATAGCCGAAGAGCTACAACCCGGCTATCTACTAGGCCAAACTCCAATACGTCATGCGATGGTAAAAGTTACTAAAAAGTAGTATTTGCAAAATATAGTAGTTATGTTAAAGTAAGTATATGAACAAATTTAATTCATACCTAACACCACCCATCGTCACTATGAATGACGGCATTGCTGGTATGGCTTATCTTTTAACTACTTAAACACAATTTATTGAAACGAGATAAGCCTCCAAGTTACGGAGGCTTTTTATATAAGAAACAACTTGGAGGCAGATCTGGTTTCGGAAAATCTGAAACCAAGTACACATACAACATTTCTTTCGGGAAACTGAAGGAAGAAGGGAGCCAGAAATGGCATTTGGTCCAATCATGCGTATGAAGGTTGGTGAGCTTACAATTGAGCTTGCTCCTATCGCAAGGAAAGATCTAAAGGAGTTTGTATCTCCGGGTATGCAGCAGGCAGTTGTCACTCGTTTTTTGGGTACTTCAATGGCGCCCGTGCTAGAGGACGAGTTTGACTGGTTCGAAAAAGTACGTACGCAGCGAGACTCTCTAGTTTGGGGCATTTATAATGTTGCAGGCGAGAAACGAACTGTCATAGGTGTGACTAGTGCTACAAACATCACACACTACTGCGGAGTATCTAGCACAGTTACTGGCTCGCAAATCTTTCGCCCTGAACTTTGGGGGAAAGGCATTGCATCTGCCATACACAAGGCTCGAACTTGGTACCTGTGTCAGCATGTTGGCTTGCACCAAATCAATTCCGGAGTGATGCATGGCAATACTGCCAGTCGCAAAGCTCTAGAAAAAGTTGGCTACAGGCCAACCTATGTCCAACGCAACTTCAAGTTCGTGGACGGCAAGTTGCGTCACCAGCAATATCTAGAGTGCATCAACCCAAACGAGCCGTTTTGGTCTGCATGGTGGGGTGAAGACACTCCACCAAAAGCAGCCTTGAAGGCTCGCCAGCGTTCACTCGAAGCATTCGAGTGGGCGAAAGAAAACGTGACTTTGTAGTCACGTAACCCCGTCAGGTTTTTACACTTGGCGGGGTTTTACTTTATGATTTTGAGAACGCCAGCACTGAAAGTTTTTAGTTTTGAAGGTGTGTGAGTTTGAGTATTCCTACTAACTGCACCATGTGCATCGAGATCTTCCAAAGCATCTCTTCTTTCAACGTAAGGCATGTGATCAGCAGCTTTTTGCCATAGAGCGCCCAGTGCGATATCTACACCCGTAACTGCTTCGACAACTATTGGGTCTGTGGATGCTTTTAGACTATCAGCAGCTCTAATGGATATATCGGGTCGCTTATGTTTACCAGCTACACCTTCACCGGCACTAATGAGGACTAATCGTGACATAATAAACTCCTTTAATATAATTTTAACACTAAAATTGCTAAAAAATCAAAGAGGTTTATTTAAGTGCAGTGCGGCCTAGGTTGAGCAAGTGTTTTTGGCGGTATTCGTTAAATGCCTTGTGATTGGTACCGTGTTTTTTGATAAACGCACTTATACGTTCACTACCAATATAGTGAGGTAGCATTACATAAGTTGCGCCGTGACGGTACAGAGCGACGGCTTCTTCGTAGTTGTCGGCGTGACAAACAATGATTGTTTTTGGGTTTACCCGGTGTGAATATTTAACAAGTTGTTCGTTTGAACTAAAGTTCGTCATTGTACTTACTATTAACTGTGCGTTACGTATACCAATTTCTCGCAGTAACTCAATGTCGGTCGCATCGCCATATATAAACGGTAAGCGTTGTCGTTCGAGTGACTCAATAACTTCTGGGTTGTAGTCGATAATTACATATTTTTTGTGCATTTGTTTAAATGTACGCACAAACTCATGGCCACCTTTTTTGTAGCCAAACAAAATGAGTGAGTGGTTTGTGGTTTGTGAAACATCCTCTTCTCTCGTAATACGTTCTTTGAAAAACTCAAATCGCTGCTCGAGTTTTTGTAATATTTGGTTGTCGTACTGCATAAGGTATGTAGATGTAGCAATGGTGATAATAGCCACCAACGTTACAATTGCTGCTAAGTCCGCGCCAACCATACCAGTTCCGGCAGCCAGCACAATAAGTATGATGGAGAACTCACTTATTTGCGACAAATTAATACCTGCTTTAAAGCTAGTACGTTTTGTATAGCCGAACAGCCCCAATCCGACCATGACCGAAAGTGGTTTTAGTATAACGACCACCGCGGAAAGAACTATTGCCGGTATTATGCCAGCGGCCAAGTTTCCAATGTTTAAACTTTCTCCCAAAGTTATGAAGAACAGCACAATGAAAAAGTCTCGCAAAGGCTTCAAGCGTGATGCCATTTCCTGGCTGTACGGAAGACTAGCTAAACTAACACCCGCGAACAATGCACCAACTTCTATAGAAAAACCAGCTAGTTCGAATATTGTAGCGACACCAAATCCCCACGCGATGGTAAACAAAAACAAAAGCTCTTGGCTACCAGCAAACATTTTGCTGAGCCGAGGCAAGACTTTTGAACTCACCAAATACAAAATCGTAGCCAGTATAATTCCCTTTATGATAAGCAGCCCAAGCTCGGTTACTTCAAAGCCATTTTTGCCAGCAGCTACAAACAATAGAGCGATAGTAGCAACAAGGTCGTCAAGAAGAATGACGCCGATTGCAATCTGACCATGTAGGCGAGTTTGTTCTTTTTTATCGGACAATACCTTGACGATAATAATTGTTGAGCTAAAGAACAAACACAGACCAATAAGTAGAGCCTCGGTAAAGTTAAAGCCAAACGATTGGGTAATAAAGAATCCAACACTACCTACAACCACTAGTTCCGAAAGCGCTACCAGCAGGACTACTTTACCTAATTTACGAAAGACCCCAGCGTTCAACCCCAGACCAATAATAAATAACAGCAGTGTAATGCCGATGCTAGAAAAGACTTCGAAACTCTCGTTACCTTTTGATAGTAGGTTAAAAGCAGATGGACCAATGAGAATACCAGTTAAAATATAACCAAGAATCAAAGGTTGTTTTAGCAGATGAACGATCATAGAAATGACCGTCACAAAAACGATGATAAGGCTGAGTTGAGCAAATATATCTAGACCATGCATATATGTATGTTTTTGTTCCCTATATTCTTATGCTTATGAGTATGACAGCTTTACAAATACTTGGCAATTATCATATTGCTCATGCTTTGGATATGCAAATTGCCCACGTATACTGAAGATATGAGTGAAGTAGGACAAGTCAATATAGAGTTTGGCGACGATGTATCTAGAATGCTCTACCAAGCAGCAAAACAAACCTATATTAATAGGCCAGGTGCTGTTGCAGAGCTACATCCTTCGTTTTCGGGTCTTCGTGCCATTGACCCCGCCTACAAACCTGCCGAATGTTTTGAACTACTCGGCTCTGATGGTGTGGGAACTAAAGTTGAAGTTGCTGAACGCACAAAAGATCACTCAAGTGTTGCGCATGATCTTTTTGCAATGGTGTGTGACGACGCCGTAGTGCGTGGCGCTGAACCAATTGCAATTAACACAGTGCTTGATGTTAATAAACTAGACGAAAATGACCAGCTGACAATCGAAGCAATTGCTGGCATTGCTGAGGGGTATGTGGCTGCAGCTGCTTTGGCAAAAGTAGTGATACTAAATGGAGAGCTTGCCGAATTGGGCGACCGAATCGGTGGGTATGGGACGTTCAATTACAACTGGGGAGCAACATTACTTTCATATGCTCATCCCGAAAGAATACTTGCAGGCGACAAAATAGCGCCAGGTGATATGTTGGTAGGCCTGGCTGAGCACGGTTTTCGATCGAATGGTTTAACCGATGTAAGAAGAGTTATGAAAGAAGAATTTGGTCCTTTGTGGCACGAACAAGTAGTAAGTGAGCTTGGCGATGCATCACTTGGACAACTTGTTCAAAAACCATCTATCATATATAGCAGTTTTGTTAACGAGCTGACGGGTGGGTATGACATTACAAGAGAACCACTAGCAGAGGTAACAGGAGTAGCACATATTACTGGTGGCGGCATACCGAGCAAGCTTGGTAGAATGCTTGAGCCGTCTGGCCTAGGTGCAATTCTTCTTAGTCCACAATCTCCACCGCCAATTATGAAATTCGCACAAACCCTTTCTGGTATGAGCGATAAAGAATCGTACGGAAAATGGCACATGGGAACTGGAATGATTATTTCTTCTCCAAAACCAGTACCTATTATTGAGCATGCAAAAAGGAGAGGGCTCGAAGCAAAGATTATAGGCAGAGTCACACAGCGGCCAAGTATCAGTATAGTTAGTAAAGGGACCGAAGGTGCGGGACAGACACTGGCCTTCACACATAACTGAATATAAGTTATAGTAAATATTGTAATGAACTACGCAGCAACTTTGACAAACATTCTACTGCTCAGCCTAAATCGGCTGTGCCTTGTTAAAGTCGAGGCTCGTAGCTACTAAATAGCTCTCCGCACAGCCGCAATTAAACCGAGTCCGACGAGACTCGATTTTTAATTTTAGGAGACAATGGATGAGTAGAGAAGAAAGAAAACCAATACATTTTGTAGATGTCACACAACGTGACGGCGAACAAATGAGAATAGATGAAGTTGGGGTGAGCGAAAGACTCGATGCTTTTGACGCACTAGCAAGCACAGGTATAAAAACATTTGAAATAGGACATCTTGGTAATGACACAGATCAAACATATGCCAAGGCACTTGTAGAACATATTAATAAAAATAGTGAATACGATGATATATCCTTGCAGGTGCTATTTGGCTCGCAATCAGAAATAGTAGCTAATGGCTTGCAGTGGCTAGAGGGTTTTGATAAAGACAGAGTAGTTGTACATGTCTATGATCGATTAGATGAAAATATGCGTGATTTGGCCTCCGAATATTACGGCCGTGACGAATCTGCACGTAGAGTTTCTAGTGCAATTGATATAGCGTACGAAAACGGTTTTCGTCGTTTTTCAGTTTCGGGCGAAGGTGCCACTGGTGCAAGTGTGGGTGATGCAATGCAATATTACGCTGCAATACTAAAACACTGTGAACAAAAAGAAGAAAAACTAGAAGTAAACATAAACCTACCAAGTACAAACGGTTCGTCTGCAGTAGGTGTATGGCGACTAGATGAACTTGAATCTTTCAATTCCGCAATAAAAAACCAATTTCCAACAGTAACTACAAGCATACATGCGCATAATGACTTTGGTTCGGCTGTTGAGTTTTCTGTACAGGCTATATATGCTGGTTTTGATAAAGTAGAAGGTACATTGATAGGAATGGGTGAACGTACAGGAAATGCTGCACTAGGCGATGTTGCAATGCGTCTACTGGAAATTGCAGACAGTGAAGTCAGTTCAGAAACTGTAAAAGCAATTGGCCGAAGGGCTTTATTTAGTAACAGGTATTTATCGCCAGAGCTTGTATACGGTCTTGGTAATTTTTATCCCGCTAGTCAGGAAATTGCACAAATATATGGAGTGCAGCGTCGGTTTGAACGTACAGCTCTGGGAGACCCCGAAGCATATAGTGCTGGTTGTGGTCCGCACGATCAGGCAAGTGCGAGGGCGCTTGAAGACCCGGTGCGTTGGCCACTTTATGATAATTATATTCCTCGAGCTCTGGTGGACGCGATACTTGGCAGACCTCAAGCGCTAGCAATTATAAAAGCTGAACCTGAGGCAATACGCGACATTACTGTTGATGGACACGCGTCGGGTGGTTCAACTAAAAGAATAGTTGACGAAGTTGTAGAGTCGGCCAGTATCGAGCGTCGTGAGCTAGCAGAAAAAATCGCTCGTTTTATAGCTCACTTGATTATTTATAAATGCTCAAAAGATGACAATTTAGAGCCTACTATCATTTCCACTTCTGAAGTTGTAAGTGTATAGAAGTAGTTTCATCATAGATTGTTGCTGTAACCATACCTGCTTCTATGATGTTAATAAGAATGTCAAAATAATTAATTAGCACTCTTGACACACGAGTGCCAGCTATAATATACTGGCAGTATAAGCACTTGAGTGCTAGAATAATTACAAGAAAATTATTAGGAGGAAATCTAAAAATATGGGCAAAATCATAGGAATCGACCTCGGTACTACTAACAGCGCAGTAGCTTACATGGTTGCGGGCAAGCCAGAAGTTATTGCGAATGCTGAAGGTAATCGAACTACGCCATCTGTCGTAGCAGTCAACAAAAAAGGCGAGCGTTTAGTTGGGCAAGTTGCCCAACGTCAGCGAGTAACGAACGCCAAAAACACTATCTATGGTGTGAAACGTTTGATTGGACGTAAATTTACAGATAAAGAAGTACAAAAAGATATCGACCTAATGCCATTTGAAATTGTCAAAAAAGGCAATGGTGTGGCAGTAAAATTAGGTGACGGAAGTGAAACGCCAGAAGCTGTTTCGGCAATGATCCTGAGTAAGTTAAAAGCCGATGCCGAAGCGTTTCTAGGTGAGTCTGTGACTGAAGCGGTCATCACCGTTCCAGCATATTTCGACGACGCACAGCGCCAAGCAACCAAAGATGCGGGTAAGATTGCAGGCCTAGAAGTCAAACGAATAATCAATGAACCAACTGCAGCTGCTCTAGCGTACGGGCTAGATCAGAAAAAGGAAGAAAAGATTGCGGTCTTTGACCTTGGTGGTGGTACATTTGATGTATCTATATTAGAGCTAGGCGACGGCGTGTTCGAAGTAAAATCTACTAACGGCGACACACACCTAGGCGGTGAAGATTTTGACAACCGAATCGTCAACCACTTTTTAGATGAATTCAAAAAAGAAAACGGTGTTGATCTAAAAGGCGACAATGCAGCAATGCAACGTCTCAAAGACGAAGCCGAAAAAGCTAAGAAGGAGCTTTCAAGCACTCCATCTACAGACATTAACCTGCCATTTCTTACTGCCGATGCAGATGGTCCGAAACATTTTGAATACAAACTGACTCGTGCCAAACTCGAAGAAATCGTAGGTGATTTGATCGACGCAACGGCAAAACCAGTTGAAAAAGCATTGAAAGACGCAAAACTAAAAGCAAGTGATATCGACGAAATTGTACTTGTTGGTGGTATGACACGTATGCCTGCAGTCGTCGAAAAGGTAAAATCAATTTTCGGTAAAGACCCTATGCAAGGCGTGAACCCGGATGAAGTAGTTGCCGTTGGTGCAGCTATACAAGGTGGAGTATTAGCAGGGGACGTAAAAGATGTACTACTTCTAGATGTCACTCCCCTTTCGCTTGGTATCGAAACTCTTGGTGGTGTAACTCACAAGTTGATCGAGCGAAACACAACAGTTCCTACTAGCAAGTCCGAAACTTATTCAACTGCAGCAGACAATCAGCCGCAGGTTGAAATCAATGTACTGCAAGGCGAGCGTGAAATGTCTACCGACAACAAATCACTCGGACGCTTTACGCTAGATGGCATCGCGCCTGCACCTCGCGGTGTGCCACAAATCGAAGTAACATTTAATATTGATGCAAACGGAATTTTGAATGTAGCTGCCAAAGATAAAGGAACTGGTAAAGAACAGTCTATTACTATTTCTGGCAGTGGAAATATGAGCAAAGAAGATATCGAAAAAGCTCAGAAAGAAGCCGAAGCTCATGCTGAAGACGACAAGAAAAAACGCGAATCTATTGACGCTCGTAACACTCTAGAGAACGGTATCTACCAAGCAGAAAAACTACCGAGTGAAAACAAGGACAAGATTTCTGATGATGACAAGAAAGTTATCGAAGAGGCAGTAGAAGCTGGTAAAAAAGTTTTGGCGGACGAAGCTGCAGATAAAGAAGCGCTAGAAACTGCTGCAAAAGAATTGTCTGAAAAAGTAATGCCAATTGGCGCTAAGTTGTACGAAGCAGCTGCAGCTGAGAATTCGCCAGCAGGCGAACCAGCAGAAGAAGGCGAAGAAAAGAAAACAGAAGAGCCTGTAGAAGGTGAAGTAATCGACGAAGACAAAGGCTCCAAAAAGGAGTAGCAATAAATGAAACTGCGATCTATACAAATTTCAAATATTCGTAGTTTCGCAACAACTAGTGAACCAATCGTATTAGAAGATGATAGGCCCAATATTATTATTGGGCCTAATGGTTCTGGCAAGAGTAATCTGGTTGAAATAATAAACCAAATATTTACGAAAGTGTTTTTTTGTGAATACACCCTCAATTACGGTAGTTCTATAAACGAGCAATCTAGAAAACAAACAATTATTCAAGATAATACAAATATCGAACATCTTATTGCCAACCGAAACTCAGAGGACAAGGGCGGAGGTAATGTCAAGCTTTCTGTCTTGTTTGAAGAGTCGGATATTAAGAACCTAGAATATATAAAAAGTATATCTACAGATCTCACAAACTGCTTAGCAGCTTACAGTAACAAAAATATAGATATTTTTTTAACTAACCTTGAGAGAACAGATAAAAAATATCTCATGGTAAATCAAAAAGACATAGAGATCGACTTTATTTATGGTCAGCAAATTACTGCGACTGTACAAGTGCAAAATATATGGACTCAGTACCTAGAGAATTACGAACTTATCAACAGAGCAATAGACCTGATTAATGCAAATGGAGACGGAAGTAATACTCTAAATAATCTAAAGCCTACTTTTCTATTGAAAGGCGCCAGCAGAATATACAGTGGTTTCCCGTTATCTTTTAGCCGTGCCAAATCAAAAACAGATCTTCTTAATGAAAAAATCAATACTGTAAAAGGGCTAAAGACCAGCACACTTGGTAATTATCAAGATCAGTCAAATGGCAATAGTATTTTTTTCCAGGAATTCATAGACAAGGGCTATATTGCAGGAAAAAAGCATGGAAAAGAAGAAGCTGAAAAAGCCGTCCGATCTGCGCTAGAAGAAGATGAAACAATTAAGTATCTTAAAAAGCACTCAGGACTATCATTTGACCTAAAAGATTATATATACGAAACCCATACTTTTGAGTTTTGCTTAAAACAAAACAATGGCGAAGTTCCATATAACAGCCTTAGTTCAGGGGAAAAATCAATTATCGATTTACTCTTAACACTAGGAATGTTTAATGTCAATGACGGCATAGTAATCATTGATGAGCCAGAACTTCACTTACACCCAAGACTACAAAGACAGTATAAGGATATAATCGAAAAATTTTCTAAAGATAGGAAATTGCAAATAATTCTTGTTACTCATTCGCCTGCTTTTGTAGATGAAGTATCTATTCCAGGTGTGATTCGTTTGTATAAAGATGATAGTGGTAATACAAAGTCAGTCAAATCCAATGTAGAAGCTTCTAAAACCAAAGATCTAATACAGTATTTGAGCTATACGAATTCATCAAAAATATTCTTTGAAGATAGAATACTGCTTGTTGAGGGCATAAGTGATGAATATTTTTTTAGAGCTTTTATAGAAAAAAAATTTCCTGGTGAATCTATAGGAGTTCTTTCTATAGATGGTAAAGATAGCCACAAAAGGTGGATGAAGTTTCTTGAGGGCTGGAAAATACAGAGCTTCTTTTTAGGTGACTATGACTGTGTAATTAAATTAAAAATTGCCGAGAGCAAGGATTACAAAGTTAATTCCCTAGAAAATAAGATAAAAACGAAGAGAGTAATAAAACCCTTTAACCTGGAGGACCAAAAAAAACAAAAACAAATAGATATAAGTATAAAAGAAAAATACAAAGAGGGGATATACATCTTAAAAAGAGGTGAATTAGAAGATTACTTAGGTGTAGAAAAACACGATCTTGATGGGGTTATAAAATTCTGTGCTAATGATTTTCCTTTTGTTTTAAATTCAGAAGAAGAGCAAGAATTACAAGATATCTTAACAAATGTAGTATAAATCTAGGGTTTATATATGAAAATAGCCAGCGATTGCTCGCTGGCTTGGAGTGCCGGTAGGGAGGAGATAACTCGACTTCCTCAAGCTGCTTTGTCGGGTGAGTGCACGTCTGCCTCAGTCCTATTAAGTCTGCTATTGTTGGAATCTCGTATTCTCCTCCCTATTCGCGGCCGGTGTATGCGACTGCAACTCTCAGTGCGTGACTGAAAAGTTCAGGGCATTCAGGTGTTGTAGACCCTTTCGGGTACTAGTGACTTGACTGCGTCAAGTCGGGGGTGAGGTCTTGGTTTAGGGGCCTCTGCCCTAGGGTTTGAGCTGTATTGCCACTTTGCTGCGGTCCTCCCGCTTGAATAGGGACAGGGTACTTGTGTACGCCTGTCATTTCACTCTGTGGTCTGGCTATCTATTTCCCATTTGGCCACTCACTTGTGGCGGACTTATATATTACTCCATTATGCAATATTTGTCAAGTACTTAATCGCGAGGGGTGGGTAATTCTAGAAAAAGTGCTGCCCATACCATACCAGGATCACTACGGTAGAAGGGGGCATAATACCAAGACCCATCGGGGTTTACCAGTTCTGGATAGTTACCGTGACGTTCGATTAGTGAAGCAAATCTCTCATATTCTTGACCATATTCGCGACGTTTATAGCGCTTAAGAAGATGAAGGTAAAATGTTGCGTGCCATGTCCATATACTATTGCCTGTGTAGTTTGGCAACGCAATGGGCCCCATTCCGAAACGATAGCGTATTTTGCCGCCAATTTTACTGTACTTGAGTGGGTAAGGGCGGTTAAGTTTTTCATCGTTTATATAGTCGAATGTCTTGTTTACCAACTTTTCGTCTTCAACTACCTTCAAAAAGAAAGGCATTAAGGCGCTGTCGGCACTAAAAACATTTAGTTTGCTGTCAGCTCTAAAAAACGAACCATTCCAGTAGTATTTTACCAAGGCTTCTTCATAACGACTTTTTGGAAAGGGAAAATGTAAGCCAAGTTCTTGAGATGCAGCCGCTAGACGACCCACCAAAGCATACGAATATGCACTACGATCATAAAATACCGCGTCACGTAGTTCAGCGTAAAGATTTTTGGTGAGATGACCTGTGAAAGAGTCAATGTATCTCTCGGAGTATTTTGACAAACGACGGTTTAAAAAAACTCGTTCTTTCTGTGTTAATTCATAGTGACTAACTGCGAGTGAGTGTAGCAGCCAAGGTAAAGCGTCTATACTATGCCCATCTGGTGCATTAAATGTGCGACCAGATTTATCAATGCAAAGCGTTACATGGTCGATATTTTGAAAATGCACAAGTGCCCATTTTAAAGTATTGCGAACATTTTCTCCATGACCTAATTTTGTAAGTGATTCAGCAACTGTACCAAAGTCACGCATCCAGAAAAAATCATAATGTCCCAAGCTTGTTCGGTAGAAAGTGCCGTTCCAGAGACGTTTTACAATTTCAGCGCTCACATGACGTGCGTTGCCGTCTATATGCTCTATTTTTCCAAAATATCTTCCGTACACTTGACGGATACCGACGCGAACCATGCCAACAGCACCGAGTGCGCGATGTAGGAAATATTTCATATCAGACGTTAGTATATCATAGGAAATTTATTACTTAATTACTTAGCACTCTAGACACGTAAGTGCTAAATTGATATCATAGAATGTAATGAGTAAACGAGATTATTACGAAGTACTGGGCATTGCAAAAGGCGCTTCAGCTGATGAAATAAAAAAAGCTTTTCGTAAGCTTGCAGTCAAGCATCATCCCGACAAAGAGGGTGGTGATGAAGCTAAATTCAAAGAAGCAAACGAAGCTTACGAAGTCCTAAAAGACTCAAGCAAACGCCAAAGGTATGATCAGTTTGGGCACGCTGGTGTTGGTGGATCTTCCGGTGGTGCTAGTAGCAATCCTTTCGAAGGGTTTGGTGGTTTTCAGGGACAAACTGGTAATTTTGATTTTGGTGATGGCGGTCTGGGTGATATTTTTGGAAGTTTTTTTGGTGGCGGCCAGCAACAACAAACTCGTGCACGGCGTGGTCGTGATGTAGAGACCGAACTAACACTATCTTTCGAAGAGGCAATCTTTGGTTTGGAAGAAAAAATTAGTCTAACATTGGAAGATACCTGCGAGCACTGTAAAGGCAAACGTGCCGAACCCGGTCATGGTATGAAAGTCTGCGAAACCTGTAAAGGCTCTGGCAGGAAGTCAAGAATTGTCAATACAATCTTTGGTCAAATACAACAAGATGAAAATTGTCCTATATGTTCTGGCAGAGGTCGCATCCCAGAAAAAGACTGTAGTGTTTGTCATGGAAAAGGTACGAAAAGGAAGAAAGTAGATATAAAACTCAAAATCCCAGCAGGTATTGATGACGGAGCTACTATTAGATTGCGTGAACATGGCGAAGCCATCGCCAACGGTCCAAAGGGTGATTTGTTCGTTCATATACGCGTGAAACCTCACAAGAAATTTACAAGAGAAGGCGATTTGATTTTAAGCGATGAACATATATCATTTAGCGAAGCAGCTCTTGGCGCTGAAATTGATGTTGAAACTGTCGATGGTGTAATGACCATGAAGGTACCAGCCGGTACACAGGCAGGCACTGATTTTAAGCTTAGTGGTCATGGAGTTCCGCACCTTCGAGGAGACAAGCGTGGTCCTCATATCGTAACAATCGTAGTAGATACTCCGACCAAACTAACAAAACAGCAAAAAGAACTATTTGAAAAATTATCAGCCTCAAAAAAACGCGGCTTGTTTAAGTAGAGTTTTTCATGTAAGCTTAAGGTAATTATGGAGGGGATACTTCTAATCTTGGCGTTGGTATTTGGGGTACCATTTGCTATTGGCTACTTTATAGGCAAAGGGAATAGTTCTGGAAAAGCTAGCAATGACGAGCTAAGACTCCAAGGTCAACGTGAAGTTAGAGACTATATGGTGGCATTTATATCGTCACAACCGAAACTGATCAATAAGAGTGTTTTACTAAAAGAAATGGGCGTGACTAGCGCTACAAAAACTGTTAGTGAGGAAGTAAAACAAACCGCAACACTAGAAAAAACAGAAACGGAGGCCAGCTGGTCTCCTTTTTCTGATGGTGAAGAAGCTGAAGAAACTACTCCAAAACAACGAAAAACAACAAAGCAACCGATTATTACGCATGAGAAAACAAAAGAGCAGCGTGATCTTCAGAATATTAATACCATATTATATGTTGCCAGCTTTTTATTAGTCGCTGCCGCTGTACTATTTATAGGCGGATCAGTCGACAATAGTCTAAAGTTTATAGGCGCCTGGGCGGTAACCATAGGGTTCTATGGTTCGGGAATGATTCTCCATAGTTCTAGCCAGCGGTTACGACCAGCGGCGGTCGCATTTATTGGTACAGGTTTGGCGCTACTTCCATTTGCTGGGCTTGCTACAAATACATTCGTATTACACGACCCTGTACTCAGTTGGTTTATCACATCTATTTTGGGACTAGTATTGTTCCTGTTTGCGACGCTAAAACTGCAGAGCCAAGTCCTTGCATATCTAACTCTTGGTTTTGTGTTCTCAATGACTACCTCTTCCGTTGCGGTGCTGCAGATAGGATTTGTATGGTACTTTATCCTCATTATTTTGGTAGCATCAATACTAAATATTATTGCGTTTCTACGGCCAAAATTATTACCTGGTGTTTTCTTGAAGCCTATTGACGATAGCGGACAGCTAGCTGTCCCGTTAGCAGTATTTGGTAGTTGGTGGGGTGTCTCCCAGGTACCGCTATGGCAAAATGCTGTAGTTTTGGCGGTAGCCGCGCTACATTACGGGGTAGCTGCGCTTGCACCTAGCAAAGATAGTTATCGTCAAATCTATGTATTTCTTGCACGTTTGGCAGCAAGTATAGCTGTAGTATTGTTTACCTACGACATTTCTTCAAAAGATCTCGTCACTACGGGTATTGTGCTCTCGTCTGTCGCTCTTGTGCAGATTATTATATCTGCGGTGGTTATCAAAAAGACAAAAAGTGATGATGAACAATTTTGGATCTGGGGAGGCATGGCTGTCCTGCTTGTCGCTATATCATTGTGGAGTCAATCCGATATTCGTGCCGAAATGACCACTGCATCACTAGCGCTCACTGTAGTTACAAGCATTAGCCTTGCTGCCTGGCTACAACAGGCACGTTTTGCACTGGTAGGAATATTTGTAGCAGCGGCACTTCCAATCCAAATCGGCAGAGACCTCATGGATTCTCAGTTGTCTTACCAGTTAATAGCTGGTGCTTACGTTGCTATAGGCGCTGCGGCAATAGCGCTCAGAATGTTATGGGCAAAAGTGGGTGAGAAGAAGGAAGTAATAATCGCTGGCTATAGTCTATATCTAATAATCGCCGGTATCATAAGTTTGAACTTGGCTTTTGAATGGGCTGCAGCTTACTTTACTATCATTGCTATCTTGCTAACTGCTGTTTCTTATATTGAAAAAACAGGGCAGATTCAAATTATTGCAAACGCCGTTTTCCTGGTTGCAGTATATATGCTAGTTGGTACATTTGAAGAAGATATGGTCCGTAGATTACTGACGACTTCCTGGATAGCTGCTGCTATATTTTATCCACTAAGAATATTCTTCCCAACACAAAAAGACCAGGTTCGAGCTCAAATTATGGGAGTCTACAGTGTATTACTGCTGATGGCTTCTGGGTTGATATTTATATTCTTCGATTCCTATACAATTGCTGCCGCAGCTACATTAATTGCAGCATCAGTATTAATAACTGCCGAGGGCTGGGTATACAAACAGCATGAATACTATGAGATCGCTATACTTGCTACCACATTAGCATTGCAACGAATTGTGGCTGTAAATACTGCAAATGATATTAGCGTACTGCTATATGCAAATTGGTGGGCAATAATATTTTATGGTCTCGCGTGGCTTCGCCGGCAGCGTCAAGACACACCTGCAACTCAGTTTTGGGTAGTAATTAGCCTTGTTGTTCTATTCTTTGGATCTTTCTACCACTTCTTCTCTGATACCACGGCACTGAATGCATCTCTAACACTATTGGCAGCAGCAGCCATATTGGCGGTAGAGGGTGCTTGTACAAAAAAACATGGCTATTACGAAGCTGCAGCAGTAGTAGCTACATTAGCAATGCAAAGAATGTTTTCGCTTGGTGGTAATTACGACATGCTCGTCTATACACATTGGTGGGCTATTATACTAGCGGTGCTAGCTGGTGCACGTTATGTAATATCAGACAAAAATAATGCCCTACATTGGCTTATTGCTGCGCTTTGTATACTAAGTATCCCTACAGGTCTGGCTGCACTAGGTGATCCTAGTAAATACCAGATGATATTTCTTATAGAACATGTAATTTTGTTAACTATCGGTGGGGTATTAAACTATCGCTTGGTTGTTTTATGGGGCTCATCTGGTGTAGCCCTAGCAGTTTTATATTGGCTCAAAGACCAGACATATATACTTTTGGGTCTGCTCGGGCTGGGTCTTATAGGTCTTGCTATCTGGCGACTATTAAATAAAAAATAGGACTATAAATAGCATTGAATTATACAGTTAAAAGTGTTATAATTATACTAATATTTGGCAATTAAACATTGCAGCAGGAAATTCATGAAGAAATACCCAGTCGTTATAGGTAGGTTCGAACATCTCGACGTTGTCGGGAAACTTGAGGGTGTACCGGCGAAAATTGATACCGGTGCCTATCGTTCTGCTATTCATGCGCGTGATATTGAAATATACACTAAGAAAAATAAAGACTATTTGAAATTTACAATTGGCGCCCACCCATCATTTAATCGTAAACGCACAATTCAAACTAGTTCATTTACGGAAATAGAAGTTACAAGTTCGACCGGTCACAAGGTAAAAAGATATGAAGTAAGCCTAAAAATACGTTTAGGTTATAAAATATTTCAAACATCTTTTACTTTGGCGGATCGTTCACAGAATGTGTTTCCAGTATTAGTTGGTAGAAAAGCAATCCGCAACCGATTTTTAGTAGACGTAACCAGAAGTGGAGTGAACAGAAAAGAACTCAAGGCTGCTGCTCGCGAACTAATAAAACGTGGTGACGAGGAATATCTTGAGGAGCTAGAGAAATGAGAATAGCAATACTTTCAAACGGACCAGGTAATTATTCGACCAAACGTCTAGTCGAAGAGGCTGAAGCCCGCGGTCACGAGGTAGACATCATTAAATATCGAGACTGCTACGCTAGTATAGAAAGCAGTAATCCTCGTGTTGGCTACGAAGGTGAATATTTGACAGGATATGACGCTATTATTCCTCGTATAGCAGGTCACATGACACGGTATGGTACCGCTATAGTTCGTCAATTCGAGATGCAAGGGGTGTACACTCCCATTAGTTCGATTGCGATTGGACGTTCTCACGATAAACTTCGGTCCATGCAGCTACTATCTCGATCAGGAGTGGGTATACCAAAGACTGTTTTTAGTCGAAACACTACAGATATTGATGATATGCTAGAGCAAATCGGGGGCACTCCTGTGATTATTAAGCTTGCTCGTGGTACACATGGGAACGGTGTTGTTTTAGCCGAAACCAAAAAAGCTGCTAAATCAACTTTGCAGGCATTTTATCTAGGAAACGAAGATGGAACAAATATTTTGTTGCAAGAATTTGTCAAAGAATCAGCAGGAACTGATATTCGGGCGTTTGTTGTAGGTGGACGAGTAGTCGCCAGTATGAAACGCCAAAGCCTGGATGATGATTTTCGTTCAAATATCCACCAAGGCGGTGAAGGTACTAAAATTAAACTAAGTGACGAAGAAAAACGAGCAGCAACAAAAGCAGCAAAGGCAATGGGTCTAAGCATTTGCGGTGTTGATATGATGAGGTCTAACAACGGACCTCTGATACTCGAGGTAAATGCTAGTCCAGGATTCACAATTGAAAAATATACTGATCGTAATGTGGCAAAAGCAGTTATCGAGTATATTGAGCTGAATGCAAAAAGACGCAACAAAAAAGACAAAGTTGGCGCGTAAATTGCTATAATAAGCTCATGAACATGAGCATTGTAATAGTAGTAATAAGTTTGGTAGTTTTCGTAATAGGCTATTTTTCAAAAAAACGCCTGGGTCTACCAATATTAGGACTTGCAGCCGGAGCGTTAATTGCGCAGCAATGGGGCGGTTGGTTAACAATTATTTTGCAGCAACAAGGCGTAAACCTCATCGCACCACCTCTAGTAAGTGTGGTCACAACAGCGCTTATTCTCGCCCCTGCTTTTCTACTGATTATTGTAGGTGGCAAAGAATCTAGCATGTTGCTGCGAATTTTAGACTCAACTGTTATGGCTATAGTTACGGCGGCACTACTAGTGGTCGGGCTCGGAACAGGTGGTGATCCGCTGATAGATGAAATCAGTCAGTACGCTAGGCTTGCTGTTGGTGCCGGTTTGATAGTTGCAATAGTAACTATTCTTTTATCACACCGTCCACGAAAAAAAGGCTAGGCTAGACGAAACACCTTAAATTTGCTATAGTTCTATCTGTTATTCAATTACGGACCAGTAGCTCAGTTGGTTAGAGCACCTGCCTTTTAAGCAGGGTGTCGTGAGTTCAAGTCTCACCTGGTCCTCCAAGCATAAGCACTATGAAAGACTTCTCATCCGAGGAGTCTTTTTTGTTTGATATTATTAGTTCATGAGCAACGAATTAAGCAATGAACTTATCCGCCGTTCGGCGGTAGACCGGGCGATGCGAAATGAAGTCATTGAATCAGGCGACATGACTCACTGGAATGATGAGATAGATAAACAAAATACTGAATATCTTGAGAAAATTGTTGACGAAGATGGCTGGCCTACTATTTCCAAGGTTGGAGACGAAGTATCACAGGCTGCCTGGCTACTCGTTCAACACGCAGACCACAAACCTGATTTTCAGGCTAAGTGCCTAGAATTACTTAAGACTCTACCCGACACTGAGGTGAGGGCTGCAAATATAGCCTACCTTGAAGATAGGGTGCGAGTCGCCCAAGGCAGACCGCAGCTTTATGGCACGCAATTCTATAAAGAGGGTGACAAATTCGCTCCTCGACAAATCGAAGATGAAGGTCGACTTGAAGAAAGACGCGCAGCAATGGGTCTCGAAACATTTGAAGCTAATCAACAGCGAATACTTGAGCAATATGGCAATCTAGGCTAAGTTTAGTCCTGATAAATTCCACTGTGTCCCTCCAAGAAAATCACCCCACCTGTTGTGGGGTTATTTTCTTGGTTGAATTAATCGCAGTATTGCTAAATGGTACAATAAGTAAACATGATTAATAATATCTCAATACAAGGCTATCAGGCTTCGTTTCACGATATTGCAGCCAGAGATTTTTTTGGTGACAATACTGAACGTACATACTGTGATACATTTGCCAGTGCTTTTGATGCTTTAAAAAACGATCAGAGTCACTACGCTTTGTGTGCGATTGAAAACTCACTATTTGGTTCAATTAATGAAGTCTACGATTTGGTTCTAAAAAATCAGTTTTATATATGTGGTGAGGTATACCTACGTGTTGAACAATGTCTGATAGGTCTGCCTGATACAGATCTTGATTCTGTAACTAAGGTTTACTCACATCCTGTAGCTCTCGCGCAATGTGACGAATATTTAAACAAAAACATTGCTAAGGCAGAACGTCTTGAATATCAGGATACAGCCACAAGTGTGAAAATGGTCAAAGAACTCAATGACCCAAGTATAGTCGCAATAGCGAGTGAAGAAGCAGCAAAGCTGTATAATATGAAAATACTAGCTCGATCAGTAGAGACGAACAAAGAAAATTACACTCGGTTTATTGTGTTAAGTAAAAATGATAATGCAGATAAAAAACCAAATAAAACATCTATCGTAATTAGTACAAACCACGTAGCGGGAGCGCTTTATAATGCGCTGGGTTGTTTTGCAAATCGCTCATTGAGCCTCAGCAAGATACAGTCACGACCAATTATAGGCAAAGCATGGCATTATATGTTCTATATAGATATTGATACGGGTATTAATGATAAAAAATGTAAAGATGCTCTCGCTGAATTAAATGATCAGGGTTGTAAAGTCACGGTATTAGGTAGTTATCGCGCTGCAGTAGGTGAGTGGCAATAAGCTTTATTTTGCTATACTTAAATATATATGCGAGTACTAATACTAACCGGCGGTCCATCTAACGAACGTGAAATATCACTAAAGTCTGCCAAGAATACAGAGGCTGCTTTGGCTAAAGTAGGCTACGCAACTACTACTATTGATATAGCCGACGAGTTCAACCTAAAAGATGAGCTACAAAAAATAGATGTAGTTTTGCCCATTATTCATGGCGCTGGTGGTGAGGATGGTGAAATTCAAACTGAGCTTGAAAAACATGGAGCTAAATTTCTAGGTACAGGCTCAAAGGCATCAGCTATTGCTTTCGATAAAATAGCTTTCAAAGAACGTATGGCAGAACATGGTATATTGACGCCAAACTGGCAGATAGTTAACCAAGACACTTTTGCAACCTCTGGTCTGAAACATAAACCGTATGTGCTAAAACCCATCAAAGGCGGCTCAAGCATTGATACATTTATTATTCACAATCCCGGGCATCAAATAACTAACTTTGACGCCGCTTTTAAAAAGTATGGTGAACTATTACTCGAAGAATTGATCATAGGCCAAGAAATAACGGTCAGTGTCTTAGGCAATACCGCCCTGCCTGTCATTCTAATCATTCCGCCAGAAGGTGAGGAATTTGATTATGAAAATAAATATAATGGTAAAAGCCAAGAGCTTATAGAGCCGGATATTCTTTCAAAAGGTGTGACGCAAGAAGCTAAAGCTTTAGCTGAAAAAATACATAAACTAGCTGAATTGAAGCATATTTCTAGGACGGATATGATCATTTCTCCAGATGGAGCTATATATACACTTGAGGCAAATACAATTCCTGGACTCACCGCTCAGAGCCTATTCCCAAAAGCTGCAGAAGCAGCTGGAATGTCAATATCAGAGCTTGTACAAGAATTGGTTGAACTAGCCTCAAAATAATCTAAGAATATACTTGTTCTGGTATGATTTTATTATGCAAAAAATCAGTCTGTTTTTAAAACGACAGCAGCACGCATCAGTTTTCATTGCATTTGTATCAGCTGGTTTTCTGACGGGCGTTGGATTTTCTACCCTGCAAATTGCAGAGATATTTTATGGGTTCAGTTGGTTTGTCTCTGCGATATTACTGCTTCTTTTATGTTTTTGGAAAAGAAAAACTTTGTTTATTATTCTAGCTATAATATCTGGTATGTTGTTGGGAATTGCACGAGCAGTACCTACTCAAATACAACTGGAAAGGTATAACCAGTTGTATAGCAAATCAGTAAAAATAAAAGGCATTGTAAGTGAAGATGTTACAACAGGTAAGCATGGGGAAAAACAAATCAAATTGAGTAGTATCTCTGTGGAAGGAAGGGATTTTTTGGGCACAATTTGGCTCAGTACGACAACAGACTTGGATATAAAACGGGGATATGTAGTGACTTCGAGTGGTAGCTTAGACGAAGGTTTCGGTAGTTTTTCAGCTAGTATGTATCGTGCAAAAATTTTGGTCGTAGAAAATACACACAGCGATAAAGCCCGCGAGCTGCGTGATTGGTTTAGTGACGGTATCCGAAAAGCTATCCCCGAACCAGAAGCTAGTCTGGGAATAGGATACTTAGTTGGTCAAAAATCAAGCTTACCCGAGAGCCTGCAAGAACAGCTGCGCCTAGTTGGACTGACGCATATTGTTGTAGCCAGCGGGTATAATCTGACGATTTTGGTACGTTTTGCTCGTAGACTATTTGCTAGTATTTCAAAATACCTAGCTATGCTCTCGAGTAGCTTGATGATTTTTAGTTTTATATTAGTGACTGGATTTAGCCCCAGCATGACGCGTGCAGGATTGGTAACTGGACTAAGCCTAGCTGCATGGTACTATGGTCGAAAAATACACCCGATGGTGCTTTTACCGTTTGCTGCTGCAGTAACTGTTTTTATAAATCCTGGTTTTATGTGGGGAGACTTGGGCTGGTATCTATCATTTTCAGCATTCGCCGGAGTAATGATATTGGCGCCACTTTTTCAAAACTATTTTTTTGGTTCTAAAAAGCCGGGCACGATACAACAAATCTTAGGCGAGACAATTTCTGCGCAGTTAACAACATTGCCCATTATTGCATTTAGTTTTGGTATATTAGCGCTGTTTGCTCTTCCTGCAAATCTTCTAGTACTACCTTTTGTTCCATTGGCTATGCTATTTGTTTTTGTAGCTGGTATTCTTGCTGTCATCATTCCTCTATCGGTGGCTTTTGTGGGCATACCTGCTTTTTTTGTATTAACATATATGACAAGTGTTATAGACTGGTTTGCCAGTATACCAAATGTTTCAGTAGATATTTCTTTTACAATTTTTGGAGTTATTATATTCTACGCTATATTATTAGTCGTAGCGATATATATGCAACGAGTAACTCGCCATAACTTCAGGAAAGATAATATAGTAGAGTAGTCTTTAACAGATTGAACATGGTATAATGTCGGTATATGTCAGGACATTCGAAATGGTCAACAATTAAACGGCAAAAAGGTGCTGCCGATGCAAAACGTGGTGCTATTTTTACAAAAATAGGCAACCAGATTGCTATTGCAGCCAGAAGTGGTACTGATCCAACGACCAATTCAGTACTTGCAATGGTTATTGAAAAAGCTAAAGCTGCCAATATGCCAAATGCTAATATACAGCGCAGCATCGATAGAGCAAAAGATAAAACAGCTGCCCAATTAGAAGAGGTCACCTATGAAGGCTACGGACCAGGTGGGGTCGGACTAATAATCGAAGCAGCAACAGATAACAAAAATCGCACTTTCCCTGAAGTGAAAAATATTCTAACAAAAAATGGCGGAAGAATAGCTGAGCCAGGCAGTGTTGTTTTCCAGTTTGACCGAAAAGGTGTCATAACAGTTGCGGGCAGTGGTGAGGATATTTTGCTACAGGTTTTAGATGCAGGTGCGGAAGATGCTATCGAAGAAGAAGGTGAGATTATCGTTTATACAGAGGCTAAAAATCTTGCAAAAGTGCGCCAGGATATTGTGAGTAGCGGGTTGGAAATAAAAGATGCTGGGCTAGAATATGTGCCTAAAAGTACGGTAGTTCCAGAACCAGAAAAAACAGAAAAAATACTCAAACTCCTAGGCCTCATTGATGATTTAGACGATGTCGTCAACGTTAGTACTAACGCACAGCTCTAGTTTGTTATAATAAGCTTATGTATACGCGTAAGCCAAAAAATATTGTGAGTAAAGTCATAGACCTCACTACTGGTCTTCAAGCCAAAGAAGCATCGCACACTTGGATGAGCGAAGATAAAACTCGCAGTGCACGATTTGGCTCATCGTCACGGGAAACTTTTTCACAAAGACGCCAAATAGACAGAATAAGAGGTACTGTTGGTAGGTATGCTGATTCTTCGATCGCGACAGCAAGTACCGCCGCTCGAGGAGACTTAACTAGGGCAGCTCAGTCAGAGAGAGAAAAAATTAATCAGCGGTTTGCGAATCCCGAAGATACTGCTGACACTATATCTAATCCCATACCGCCACAGGCGATGCCATCAACGCCGCCAGTAACTAATACTCCGTTCTACCCTGAATTTCGATCCAAATTGTGATAAAATGGCTCGTACAGAGTACAAGGGTTATATGGCGGATGTAGCTCAGTTGGTTAGAGCGCCTGGTTGTGGTTCAGGAGGTCGTGGGTTCAATTCCCATCATTCGCCCCATAAAATTATCAAAAAAGTATGAAGTATCATTATCAAAAAGGAATAGTCGAAAAAGACAAAAAAGGCCATAAGAAACTATGGGTCGGCTTTTTTGCGCTGTTCACTATTGTTGCCTACAGTGGTTTTTTGATGGCAGTTCTCAACCTCAATGGTTGGCCACTATCAGATGTTGCTAGTACTGCACATGTAGTACAAACAACCAAACCAACAAGTAATAAAATTTTCATACCTGCAATAAATGTTCAGGCAAACGGTGGTGATGTAAAACTTGATGGTGATCCTTCGTATAGCGATGTGATTGTATCGGGTCCAGATCTCGGTTTTGGGATTACACCAAGCAGCCTTCGTCAGGCGTCTTTGTTCTATAACATAGACCAACTAAAGGACGGAGACGAGGTGTTTCTCGATAACCAAGGTACTCGATATGTGTATAAAATTTCTAAAAAGGTAAGTGAAGAAGATTCAAAACTTACAATCAAAACGGATAAAAAAACAATTGTTGCTAAAACGGTAGGTACGGTTACTTGGGATGGCGGCAAGCCTATGCTCGAGACTTTTTAATAGCTTGTTTATACTTCTCTGAAAGATTCTATTTTTGCACCCAAAGAGTTTAGTCGATTAGCGAAATCCTCGTATCCTCTAGCAATGGAATATATATTACGCAGCGTAGAAACGCCTGGTGCAGCTAACATTGCTAGCAGGATAACGACCGCAGGTCTGAGCGCTGGTGGAGTCACAATCTCTGCACTCTTCCAATTTGTAGGACCTTCTATATAAGCTCTGTGGGGGTCGAGTAATTCGATATTTGCATTGAGTTTGTTGAGCTCAGTTAGGTAGATAGCTCTATTTTCAAATGACCAGTCGTGTAGTAGAGAGCGACCTTTCGCAGTCGCTGCAATAACAGCAAAAAAAGGAAGGTTGTCCATGTTGATACCAGGGAATGGTAGTGCATGAATCTTATCTACTGGTGCGTGGAGTTGGCTTACTTTTGTTGTGATATCAACGAGTCTCGTAAAACCATTCGTTGCTGTGTATTCTTTGGTAAGTTCGTAGTGAAAGCCCATCTTTTCCAAAAGCCCAAGCTCTATTTCTAAAAATTCTATTGGAGCTCGTTCTATAGTTATTTCAGACTTCGTCACAATTGCGGCCGTCAGCAGGCTCATTGCTTCAATGGGGTCTTCAGCCAAGGTGTGTTCAACTTTTTTGTCTATATTTTTCTTGCCATGTATATGAAGAGTTGTGGTGCCTATGCCATCTATTTTGACTCCTAGTTTTTGAAGAAATAAACAGGTATCTTGTACCATGTAGTTGAAACTAGCATTGCGAATAATAGTTTCACCTTCAGTCATAGCTGCACCAAATAAAATATTTTCTGTTGCGGTTTCGCCCCGCTCACTGAGGACTATCGGTCTTTGGGCCGGTTTTTTGCGAGAGGTAACTTCGTAATAATGACTTTTCGTTACTACTTCTAGGCCAAAATGACGCAACCCGTCTAGGTGGGGCTCTATAGTACGTTCACCCAAATGGCATCCACCTGCGTATGGAATTTTAAATTTTTTGTATCTATGCAGTAATGGTCCAAGGAACATGATAATGGTTCTTGTCTTTTGAGCGGCGGTGAAATCAATGTTTTCTAGCTTAAGCCGAGCAGGGGGGATTATCTCAAGATCACTTTCTCCAAACCATCGTGTTTTCACCCCAATACTTTGAAGAACCTCTATAATTCGATTAACTTCTTCGATCTTTGGAACACGCTTCAATACAGTGGTGTTGCGATTGAGAAGTGCGCCGCACAAGATCGAAACAGCAGCATTTTTACTAGTATTAACTGTAATCTTACCACTTAATTTTCTACCACCATGTACCCGAAAATTAACCGTACCAGACTGGTTAAAGTGCACAAGGTCACTGGAAAGTACTTCGCTAATGCGAGCTAACATCTCAAGGCTGATATTTTGTCCGCCTTTTTCTATGCGATTAACAGCACTCTGTGATGTATTGAGACTCTCGGCCAATTGTTGTTGAGTAAGGCCTCTAGACAGGCGTGACTGTTGAATCAGATTTCCTATTCTCGCTTTATAGGTGTCATTCATGTATAAAAAATTGTATATCATTTATGATATTAACGCAACATGAATATGCGTATCCTTGCAGGGTCTTATGAGTTATAATTATAGACAATACAGGGAGTACCGCTGAGTGTTTAGAAAAAAAGAAACAACATTTTACTGTTTTTCACCTCCAGTTATGCTGGCTACTTTTTTCATTGAAATTGCATTGATAGTGTATACACTATGGCGATATAAATTAACTAACATCACTAGGCTAATAGTCGCCATACTTGGCTTTTTAGCCTTTTTCCAGCTGGCCGAGTATATGGTTTGCGGTGGTATGGGCGTGTCTGGTGATAACTGGGCTAGGTCTGGTTTTGTAGCAATTACAATGTTGCCACCATTAGGTATTCATCTAGCGAACGAAATAGCCGGAAGACGTCATCGAAAGCTTGTTTGGTTTGCCTACGGACTCAGCGCATTGTTTGTCGGCTTTTTTTTGGTAGTAACAAACTCTATAGAGCATAAAGTTTGTGGAGGTAACTATATTATTTTTAACCTAACCCAAAACATCAATTGGCTGTATGCAACCTACTACTACGGGCTATTGGTGACAGGCGTTGCCTATTGCTGGACACAAGCAAATCGTACTAAAAAAGCTAATGTCGCAAAGGCACTACGGTTTTTGGCAGCGGGCTATGTACTCTTTATGGGGCCAACTATCACTGTAAACCTTTTAGATCCTGCTACAATCTCGGGCATACCGTCGATAATGTGTGGTTTCGCTGTAGTGCTAGCATTTACTACTGTATTTTTTGTAGCACCAAACATGATTGATTTCAGAAAAAAACAGACTAAATTACGAGAAAAAGCGCGGTTATGAAAGATAAAGAAGTAGAAAAAATTATCGAAGCAGAGAAACAACGACAAAAGTCGGGTCTCGAGCTCATACCAAGCGAGAATTATGTGAGTAATGATGTGCTGACGGCTCTAGGTAGTGTTTTTACGAATAAATATTCAGAAGGATATCCAGGTAAAAGATATTATGGTGGACAAGAAAACACTGATCAGCTAGAAACAATTGCAATTGAGAGAGCTAAAAAGCTCTTTGGCGCCGATCACGCCAATGTACAGCCTCATAGTGGAGCCCAGGCAAATGAAGCCGTGTATCACGCATGGTGTGAGCCTGGGGATACTATAATTGCGATGGATCTCTCGCACGGTGGACATCTAACGCATGGACATCCTGTCACTATCCTCGCAAAGCAGTTCAATTTTGTACGGTACGGTATCAAAGACATTGCAACAGGTGAAATCGATTATGAAGGTTTGCGCAAACTTGCCCTAAAACATAAACCAAAGATTATTTTAGCTGGCTTTTCTGCATATCCAAGGGAGCTGGACTACGAAAAATTTGCCAGTATTGGCAACGAAGTCGGTGCTTTGCTGGTTGCTGATATGAGCCACATCGCTGGGTTGATAGCAGGGGGAGTTGCGAAAAATCCTTTTGACTATGGCTTTCATGTTATTACAACTACTACCCACAAAACACTTCGTGGTCCACGAGCTGGCCTAATATTATCAAAAGGCGTAGTCAGCAATCCTTTGAAGAGGCCAGATCATACCATAGAAAATATCCCCACATTGATTGATCGAACAGTTTTTCCTGGGTTGCAGGGAGGCCCACATATGCACGTTATTGCAGCAAAAGCTGTTGCATTTAGGGAAGCCTCACAGCCAGAATTCAAAAAATACGCCCAGCAGATTGTAAAGAATGCTCGAACACTAGCGAGTGCACTACAGGCAAATGGCTTCGAGCTTGTGACAGGAGGAACCGATAATCACCTTATACTAGCGAATGTAAAAAAGAGCTTTGGCCTGGACGGTGAAGTGGTGCAGTCAGTACTAGACAATGTTGGCATAACTGTCAACAAAAACGCGATACCAGACGATACGTTGCCAGCATTTCGTCCTAGTGGTATACGACTTGGGACGCCAGCAATAACCACCCATGGTATGCGAGAAGAAGATATGCAAAGAATCGCTGATTTAGTGCTTCGGGTTATACAAAATCGAGAAAATACTCAAACGCTTGATAATATCAGACAAGAAGTACAAGAGTTTATTTCAAAGTTCTAGCAGGTTGTACCAGCAGCAATTGACGATATTGCACCGTTATACCAGTAACGAATCTTGTAACCAGTAAAGTTTGGTGTTGTACCACATGCCCAACCATATATAGTACCGTGGGTTGTGATTGCAGGTAGTAGCGCTGAAGTACCGTTTTGTAGTACCGTTCCAAGATCTGTACCTAAAGCACCTACACCAGTACCAAAGCCTGCTTCGTTAGCTGGGTAAATACCGTTGCTGTCAGCTGCATAAGCTTCAGCCTTTTTAAGTATTGCCTGTGCATCTGTTTGGCTCTTTGCATCACGTGCACGAGTTTGGATACCTGTGTAAGCGACAATCACCAAGGCTGCCAAAATACCAATGATCACAATTACGATCAAGAGTTCGACGATGGTGAAGCCACGCTGTCTCGTTGCACTTTGTAATTGTTCAGTTATCATTTATGCCCCCTAGTTATTAGTTATTTTTATTCAATTTGTTATATGCTTCATAATATTTCATTGTTACCATAAACGCAATACAGAAATAAGACAAACAATTAACTGTGTGGAAAACATAAACCGCTCGTACGAGCGGTTTATGTTTTCCAAATTTTCATTACTTTTATAGTAAGTATCTACACTCTTAACAAGTTGTACCAGCAGCAATTGTAGCTACAGCACCGTTATACCAGTAACGAATCTTGTAACCAGTAAAGTTTGGTGTTGTACCACATGCCCAACCACGGATATCACCGTGAGTTGTAATAGCTGGAAGAACAGCTGATGTTCCGTCACCTAGTACTGCAGCAAGATCTGTACCTAAAGCACCTACACCAGTACCAAAGCCTGCTTCGTTAGCTGGGTAAATACCGTTGCTGTCAGCTGCATAAGCTTCAGCTTTCTTAAGAATTGCTTGCGCATCAGTTTGGCTCTTTGCATCACGTGCACGAGTTTGGATACCTGTGTAAGCGACAATCACCAAGGCTGCCAAAATACCAATGATCACAATTACGATCAAGAGTTCGACGATGGTGAAGCCACCTTCTTTGTTTTTCATTTTAATATTGTTAAAGGTCATCTTTTGCCCCCTAATTAAATTTTGTTGTATGTACAAAGCATATACCATACTAAGCATAAGTGCAATACTTTTTTTGACTAATTATTTAGTCGTGCAGCCCTGATACTAGCCGCATACTCGATACTGTCACCACCCGCATTAAGAGCACTCTTTATAGTTATTTTGGCGCTTTTAGCCAAAGCAGGGGTGGTTGTAGTCGTTCCTGTAGTAGTAGAGTAGTATTCTATGTCAAATATTAGGATAGTGTCTCCTTGGACGAGCTGAGTGTCTTTGGTGCATGAGGCTTGTGCGCATCCTGTCTCTTTTGCCAATTTCGTTCCGCATGTGCTCGAGGGAGTGTCTTCGATTAAAGTTCTTCTATATAAAATATTGTCTTTTACAAAGTAAATGATAACGACCGGGACAATGTTCGATGCGCTAAGGTCAGTTATATTGCTACATACAGCAGTATCTTTAAAAGCCGGTATTACTTTTGTACCACTAGTATCGCCTGGGTTTTGTATCTGATCATAGCCTTGCACTCGTAATATTTCTGTATTTGCCGGTGGAGTTGCGTAGTCGCTTGCGACGCTATCGCTGAAATTTGCAGGCAAAGTAGAGAGGAGTGTACTGCTGTTGTTGATGTCGTTTTCAATAGTATCAAATGCTTTTTCTTGCTGTTGCATCAGTAACGCCTTTGCATTTGGAGCAACAGTACTGCTGACAAGCGTAACAAGCACAGCCACGATCGCCAAAGCAATCAGTATCATCATAGGTGCAATAACGGCTACTTCAACCAAAGTAAAGCCTTTTTGGTTATTAGTTAACATATGTCGCATAACTTACCTTGTAGGACGTAGATCCATAAGTGACCGTTGATACTAGTTTTACAACATTGTATACAGCTGCGCAGCCGTATGGGAATTGGGCCGTTAGTTGTTCTGTTACCGCTCCAAGTTCGGGGTAATTAGCGTTGGTCACAGCAACTGGCGAGCCGCTAGCTGGTATAAGATTCACAGTAGTTGAGACATTCGTACCTGCATTACACGTCAAGCCTGTACTAACAACAGTAGGGTATAGCCTAAGGTTTGAATACGCCAAATCACTCGCTTGGGCAGTGTTGCGAGCTGTTGCATTTATACCTACCAACACAACATATAGCTGATAAAACATAGCCACAAACATAGCAGCCGTAATGACTGTAACTAGTAGCTCGACTATAGTGAAACCAGATTGTTTTTTATTCATAACACTTATAGTTATTAGTATAAACCATCACTTGTACTTTTGGCACTCTGTACCTTGATAATCGTATCGTTTGCTTCCGAATAGTAATATAAATTGAATTTTACACAATTATCTACGAGTCTAGGTGCGATAACAGCTTGAGAAGTAGATCCTGTTTTTGTGGGTATAGTAGCACTCGCACCTACTCCCGTTGAGACAAGCCCTGTTGCAAATGCGCACAATGCACCATTAGCATCAAGAGGCTGATACACGTATGCGTCATTTGTTTTACCTAGTGTAATACCCCCAGCGGTTTTGTTTGTGTTGTTTAGGTCTGCAGTCGAGGTGGCAGCAACCATACTAAAGTTTGGACTAGTTGCTGAGTTGGGAAGATACGGACTTTTCAGTGCATCTAATCGAATGCTCTGTATAATTCCATTTGCCTGAGATGCGCTTGATGCTGGGGGATTGAGTAGTGCGGTGCTCGGATAGCCCATGTTAACAGCGCTTGTAATTGTACCGTCACCACTAGCGATGATCTCACCATCAATTTGACCAGTGTCGTAAATATCTTGTAGGTTAATTGCAATCGATCGTGTGTCATCTGCGCGCTCTTGATCTCGAGCTACAGCCTGCGACCGTAGCATTTGTACGGTACCTAGGCCAGCCAGTATCCCGATAATTGTAATGACAATTACCATTTCTACCACGCTAAATCCTTTGTTTTTCATATTCCAACCTCCTCTGGCTCTTGCTCCAATGTTATGCGAAAGCTGTCACGTACTGCTTCCGTTATATGATTCTTAATGTTCACCAGACCTTCATATGTGCCCGAGCCTGTGTTTGTAATAACTAACGCGTTTTTTTCATAGACCTTAAATCCGTCCATTTCTAGATCTTTCATAATTGCATTTTCGACAAGCCATCCAGCAGCAAGTTTTGAAAAATTTTCATCCATAGGAAATACTTTGATATCTGGATATTCTTTTTGTAAATTTTCAGCCTGCCACTTTTCTACAATTGGATTTTTAAAGAAAGATCCCGTGTTTGGAATAATAGTTGGATCGGGTAATTTTGTAGTACGGATAGTCCTAACAGCTTCCCTTAGATTATATGGGTTGTAGTCGGTAATCTGATTTTTATCAAGATATATCTGTAAACTACTATAAAAAGGTGGCTCCAGGATAGTTTTTTGAAGCTCTAGAACTAAACTCGTAATAATGTATCGACGTTTATTTGCCTCGGAATTAAATATACTTCTTCTGTATGTGAAGTCACAATCTGAGTTACTAAAAGTCACAAACGTTTTTGTGCGTAGGTCATACGCTTCAAGTTCGAGTAGTGTGTCGGCAATTTCTTGGCCATATGCACCAATATTTTGAACTGGTGCAGCGCCGCAAAATCCTGGAATTGCAGATAAGCACTCTATGCCACTTAGCCCCATCTCTGTTGTTCGCGCTACCACTGAATCCCAATTTTCCCCGGCACCAACTTTTATTTTTGTTGTTGCAGGATTTTCATCAAATACTTCGTACCCGGTAATTCTATTTAGAATAACTAAACCATCAAAGCCCTTGTCGCTCACAATGACATTGCTGCCCTGTCCGAGCACCAGTATTGGCAAAGTACCCGCTTGTTCAACCAAGGAGACAAGCTCTTCTTTTGTTTCGGCAGTAGCCATATATTTAGCTGGTCCCCCGAGTCTCATAGTAGTGTAATCTTTGAGTGGTATATTTTGTTGCATAGTTAGCGTAAGTATAATGCTTTTGGGTCTAGTTGACTAGGGTTATATCTGTTATACTGTCTTGTACCTGGACTCGTTGGACAAACCAAGCGCAACACTTGTTTTTGTGCTGTTTGTACAACGAAAGAGGAAGCATGACGTAGTGAAGAAGTTTTTACGTAGTAAAACGACTAAATGGAGTGAATGCTGACGAGCACCCGTAGCTCAGCTGGATAGAGCGTCGGCTTGCGGAGCCGAAGGCCATAGGTTCGAATCCTGTCGGGTGTACCATATAAAAATCCCATGCTTGTCATGGGCTTTTTATATGGTTGCATACGTGAGTATGCGAGAACTGTAAGGTTCGGCGTAGCGAAATCTCTCGCAGGAACTTGTTCCGAGAAATATTGAGTGGAGGAGCGCAACGAAGTGAAGCGCTATCCTGTCGGGTGTACTTTAAAATTTTCCAAATGTGTACCAACCAAAATAGCATCAGCTTTGTTATTAATGTCCTTAGAGCTAGAAATATTACTTGCTTGACATAACCACCCATCAAAGACCTTTCGAGCATCATCAAATGTATGCTTTTTAAGGCCGCCAGTAGTAAGATCTCGACTATTCCATACAGCTTTGATATCACTCGGTAAATTTGCTAATTCTTTCAGTGTATTTGGTTCAATAAAACATTTATCAAGATGTATTTTTGGCAGCCTACCAACAACAAGCACGTAATTAGCTCCAGATCGTACAGCTTGTTCGATATCTTCATCGCGGGCGTGTATACCTTTAGCAAGAATTGGTTTATTTGTTAATTTTCGAGCTTTTTCTAAAAGTTCGAAAGATCCATGCCATTTCGGATCTGTGTGTATAGAAATAATATCACCAATTTTATTTGCTGATTCGAACAATTCATCCCAGCTCTTATCAGACTCCCATCCGAAGGGAGAAAATGTTTTAACTTCAGCAATGATTTGCATAGTATTTATAATAGCAAGTCTAGGGCCGTATCGTTGTTTGCATACCGCTTATGCATAATGTTATAATTCCAAATAACATGAAGCAGCTCACTTCTCTTACTATTCAAAAACAAAAAGGTTTCACTATTGTAGAACTTTTGGTAGTAATAGTTGTTATTGGCATACTGGCCACAATTAGCTATGTAGGCGCGGGTGCAGTAGTGGTCTCATCAAAACAAACCGAAATGAAGACTATCCTGACGAATGCACGACAAAAAATCGAAGATTACAAGAAAAAAGAAGGTGCTTATCCACAATTTGATCAACTACCAGCTGGTACCGTACCGGATTCTTATGAAAATAACTATATATATGCCAGTAGCTATGGTTGGTGTGGTGACGGAGAATGTTATTGTTTGGAGATTACCGACATTGTGGGCTTGTGGCCAACGACTCAGATTGTCAACTACCATGTAAGTTCTGTAAATACAGACCCGCTCCCAGGAGATTGCAACGGATTTCAACAGGAGGCATTGGGTAACGGATTTAATGGCGAGACAATAGAGGGGAGTAGTCAATACGGTACTTTAGAAGTTGAGGGAAGAGCTCCACTAAAAGGTCAATTCAGTCTAAGCACTTCCAACCTCCCTCCTGGATATGAAGGTACTGCACTTATTCGTGCGGCAGTGTACATAGACGGTGTATATACAGCATCTATGGAGACAACACAGTACGACAATTACTCTGGAGGCGGTACAGCGACTTGGTATATCGGTTCAGTTGACTACGGAGGAGCTGGTGACGACTTGGTGAAGGTTGAGTGGCAAGATCCAGTAAACGGCTGGTCAGAGCTCATTTCAGCAACACTACCTCCAGAAGAATAGTCCTAGCTATCACCTCTGGAATATGGTATATTATTGAGGCTCTATCTTCTGCGTTTGGACCAGTAGCTCAGCTGCATACGAGAAACTCGTTTCTCCGTTACAGATAATAAGCACCTGTGCTCTGATCTTAAGAAGATTCCATAAAAAGGAGTTGTACCTTGCCAATCAATATCATACAAATACGGGCCAGTAGCTCAGCTGGTTAGAGCACCTGCCTCTTAAGCAGGGTGTCGTGAGTTCAAGTCTCACCTGGCCCTCCACGTGATTATTCAAAGACTCGAAAGAGTCTTTTTGTTATACTTGTGTTTAGAAAAGAAATTATGCAAAACACAAAAAAGTCAAAACTACCACTATCGCTATGGATATATATACCGCTATGGATATTTTTTGTATATCTCTATGTTCAGATACTATTTTTTAATGCCGAATATTCTCAAAACTTGTTGCTGAGCGGTATGTATTTTATAGAATTTGGAGTTCACGAAGCCTCGCATCTAGTAGTTTTCTTTTTGCCTAGCATACTGGTTGCAGCAGCAGGATCCACAGGAGAAATACTATTTACATTGCTGATTGTCCTCGCAGCCCTAAAGGCTCGCTCATACTTTGCAGCTATATTTGGTTCAATTTGGTTTATGCTTGCAATGAATAGTGCAGGGCGATATATGGCCGATGCCAGAGCGCAACAGCTACCCTTGATCGGTCCAGGAGAGACAGTGAAACATGACTGGAACTATGTATTTAGTCAGCTAGGCTGGCTTGAATCTGACGTGTTGATTGGTTCGATCGTTCGGGGTGTAGGTGATTTAGTAGCATTTGTTGCACTTGCTCTAGGCTTATGGCTTATCATATCTAAAATTATAGTAATTATAAAAGAAGCTGACGATACAGTAAGCTAAACTACTGCACTAATGGTGGTGGAGTTGGGGGGTTGTCGTTTTTGCTAGATTTTTCTTCACCAAGCACTTCTGGCTTAGCTGAGGGTGTAGTTTCTGGTACTGGTGCACCGCCACCAGCGCTCTGATACTTCGAGTCATCAAACGCAAGTATGATGTAGCCTACGATAGGAAAAAACCATAGCGCTAAAACTCCAAAACCTGAACCCTTGCCAAACCTCTTTGCTAGTTCGAGCGAAGCAATGAGGTAGAGCACAGCTGCTAGCAACGGTATGAAAGAGCTTAGAACCCACCACCCTGGCTTGCCAGCAATTTCAAATAAGACCCAGCCGTTATATATTGGCACGAACGCCGTCCAAGCTGGCTTGCCTGCTTTTACGAATACTTTGGACAATAGGAATGCACTGACTAAGTAGGCAATCACCAAAAATATAGTATAACTGATCAAAAATGTGCCCAGAAATGCAGCATCATCTCCTGTTGTTTGATATGTGTAGTCTTGCATTGTCTAACTCCCCTCGCAAAAGAGCTTACGCTTTATTATATGGCATTATTGTAGCACCTTACTGATATAATGAACAAGATGAAAATTCTAAGCGGCGCCGATCTGGCTGATTATATAAAAGTTCGACAAATAGGGCAGGTGAGAGCTTTGCGCCAGGCTGATGGCATAAATCCGAAGCTTGCAATTGTCGTGGTGAAACAAGATCCAGTTATCGAGACTTACGTTAGGCTCAAAAAAAATTACGGTGCTGATATATTCGTTGATGTTGATATTTATAAAGTGTCACAAAACGAAGCAATAGAAACTATCAAAAAACTCAATAGTGACAAAGATGTACACGGAATCATTGTCCAGCTTCCACTTGAGGATATATCCCAAACCGATCAAGTTATAAATACAATTGCTCCAGAAAAAGATGTAGACGGACTGGGTGAAAAAGCAACATTTGACCCTGCAACCCCAACGGCGATTAACTGGCTACTTGCCGGGTATAACATCGACATAAAAGATAAAAAAATAGCCATTATTGGCAACGGAAGATTGGTTGGTAAACCGCTGTATGATATGTGGACCAAAGCTGGCTACGATGTTGAAACCATAGAAAAAGATGATGATTTTTTGACTAGCTTAAAGAATAAAGAGCTTATCATTGCAGCAACTGGTCAACCGGGCATTGTCAAAAGTCAGATTGTTCCAATAGAGTCGATCGTAGTCGATGCGGGTGTTGCATCCGATTCAGGAAAAACAGTGGGGGATGTAGATCAGGATGTATATGAAAGAGACGATATAACCATAACGCCACGATTTGGCGGGGTTGGCCCACTAACAGTTGCAGCCCTTTTTGATAACGTTATCCGAGCTGCAAGGTCAAAATAGCTACTTTTCTGACAGCGCGTCTTTAACTCGAGCCACAACTTGTCTAGGCGTAAAATCAGCTTTGACAATGTAGCCGCTAATGCCCAGTGCTCGCAAGCTCTTTGGTGACTCTTCTTCCCCTAGGTTCGTCAGAACAATTACCGGTATATCTTTGCCCCATTTCTCGGCACGTATTTTTGTTAGAGCTGTAGCACCATCCATTTCTGGCATATGCATATCCAGCAATATAATATCTGGCTTCATATGTTGAACTAGCGCAACGCCATCCTTGCCATTTTCAGCAACTTCGACCTCAAAGCCCTCGCCCTCAAACTTCATACGGTACATTTGGCGTATGACGCCATCATCTTCAACAATTGCAATTTTAGTAGCACCCATAATAGTCATATTATATAGGATTTTTCACAAAATGTATTGACATGGATTTTGTGAAAGTATAACATGTTATACAAGTATAACCTTTAAAGGAGTCAATCTATGGGCGATCAACATATAAATCATACACTGTACGGTGTTGCTACCGTTGGGCCTAAGGGTCAAATTGTCATACCGATAGACGCACGCAAACGACTTGGCGTTGAGCCTGGTGACAAAGTGGTTATTGTCGGGCCGGCACATAAACCACAATTCGTAGGACTCTGTAACGAGACGGCTTTTAACGAGATTATCGAAAAAATAGATAGTCAAATTAGCAATATAAAATCAAAACTCAAAGACACAAAGGACTAATCAAATAATATGCTTCATAATATACCGCACCGACAAAAAGTAATCATCATGCTCGCAGTTATGTCTGCACTATTCCTATTTGCGCTCGATCAATTGATTATCACGACAGCACTTGGCAAAATTGTCGAAGAGTTCAACAGCTTTTCTAGCCTTAGCTGGATTATCACTGCATACCTACTAACCAGTACAATTGCCACACCAATTGCAGGTAAATTTTCTGATATGTTTGGACGACGACTTGTACTACTAACTGGTATTACCGTGTTCACAATTGCCAGCCTCTTTAGTGGTTCGGCTGGTACTATCGAGCAGTTAATTTTCTGGCGAGCAGTGCAAGGTGTTGGCGGTGGTATTATAACCGCGAATGCTTTTGCCGTAATTGGTGATTTGTTTGCGCCACGAGAAAGAGGCCGCTGGCAAGGTGTGTTTGGCGGTGTGTTTGGTATAGCATCTGTCATCGGTCCATTGCTTGGTGGCTATCTAACCGAGCCTCATAATATTGCTGGATTAGTGACAAACTGGCGTTGGACATTGTGGGTGAATGTTCCAGTAGGAATTATCGTCTTTATCATTATTGCGATTTTTATGCCGAAAATAAAACACGAGACAAAACCTCATATAGACTATGCTGGAGCGGGGTTATTGTCTATTGCTCTAGCAACAGTTATTTTAGCTGCCGACAATACTGACAAAGTTTTTGCAGGGTTTATGGACGCTACTGATTGGAGCTTACTGGCGGTTCGAGCAATGTTATTATCGGTTGCAGCGATCGCAACAGGGCTATTCATTTGGACAGAAAAAAGGAGCAGAGAACCTATACTCAGTCTAGATTTCTTTAAAAACCGAAACTTTAGTTTATTCATGATCATATCTGTACTCAACGGTGCTGCATTCCTGGGTGCAATTTTATACATTACACAGTTTAACCAGCAAGTCTTTGGAGTGTCACCAACTCAGGCGGGATTAATGATTATTCCAATGGTATTTGGACTAGTTGTCTCGGCTGCAATTAGTGGACAAATTATGCAGCGAACGGGTCACTACAAACTAATCATGCAAGTTGGACTGATAGTTGCAAGTGTAGGTATTTTTAGCCTCAGTTTCTTGTCTCCGACTAGTGGATTCACTCATGAAATACTGATCATGATAATGACAGGTGCTGGTCTTGGTGCACTTATGCCGACATTGAACCTTGCTGTACAAAATGAATTCAGCCAAAAAGACCTAGGTACCGTGACCGCCGCAACTCAGTTATTTAGAAACCTAGGATCAACAGTAGGAGTAGCTGTTTTTGGCGGTATATTAACTGCGGGTGTCGCAGCAAGTCTAGGTAATATACAGAAAATTCCATACATTGAGTTTTTGAGCCAGCAGCCACAATCTTCACAGTCACAAAATTTCGATCTATCAAAAGCGGATGCCGACACAGCACTCAACATCAACACTCATGATACAAAACAAAAGATAGACAAAGGCCTAAGCAAAGGCTTAGCCAAGGCTGAAGAAAAAGCCAAGGCAGCTGCAAACGCTCAAATTGCTGCTAGCCAATTGCCAGATGCATTTAAAACCAAAGCCCAGCTAGAGGCTGACCAAAAGATCGAAAACCAGTTTAGCAAGGTCAAAGATGACTTTAATACAAAGCAAAAAGATTTCAATCATGACGTCAAATATGCCTTTAGTGATAGCCTGCGTGCTATCTTTTATTCCGCCTCGGTTCTCATGGTAGTAGCATTCATTTTTGCACTCTTCATACGAGAAAAGCCATTGCAGCATGGTTCGGCTGATGTAGCACCTGGTATCGCCTAAATAGCTAAAACAGGCCTAGTCGTACCTAGTCCACAGCTGTTATACTGCTTATGTTATGATCTCTTATTTTTACAAAGACATACGTTCTAGCGACGTACTTACTCTAGAAAAGCATCGAGCTGGGGCCTGGGTATGCGTCGAGCATCCAACATCGGAAGAGCTTGATTTTTTAGTGACCAAATTTCATCTCGATGCCGGACATCTCAGTGATGCGCTGGATCTAGAGGAGATGCCTCGTATCGAGCGCGAGGGCGAGACGTTGTACGTATTTTTACGCTATGCGTATGCCGAGGATGATCTAGACCTTTCTACTTCACCGTTATTGATTATTTTGAGTCCAAAGGCCATTATCACTATTTCTATACATTCCATGCCACGACTGCAGCAATTTACCGGAGGTAAAATAGATTTCTCTACTACACAAAAAAATAAACTTTTCTTGCAGCAATTGGGGCAAATCGTTGATCAATACAACGTACATATCAATAATATAGGCAAACGCATAAAGGGAATTCGGACAAGGCTTCGTACTCACGAAGTAGTAAACCAAGATTTTATCGACTTTGTCACGATCGAGGACGAGCTAAATGATTTCCTTTCAGGCTTGCAGCCTATGTCAGCGTTGTTGCACCGTATTCTAGTAGGCAAACATATTGCACTATACGAACAAGACGAAGACATCATAGAGGACCTTACGCTTGCCACAGAGCAGTCTATTGAGGCTTGTCGTAGTTATATAAAATCTATTGCAAGTATTCGGGATTCTCATGCAACAATTGCTAGTAACAACCTAAACCGCTCAATGAAAATATTAACTGCCGCTACTGTTCTCATAACCTTACCAAACGTTCTGTATGGTATGTATGGTATGAATATTCCATTGCCATTTCAAGATGAAGAATGGGCATATTCTCTTATATTTGGCTTTACACTACTTGCTTCTTTCACGGTATTTATACTGGGGCGAAAGAAAAGAATTTTCTAAAAAGTTTGACCCGATAGTTCAATCTATGATAGGCTTAAATCTGCGTTTTCGCCAAAACTTACATGAAGACCCAGGTGCACTAGGTCGACAGGCGAAAACCTATGTCCATAAACAAGGAGCTTTGACACGATGCATATTGACATCAACAAAGTACCGAGCCGCGCAAAGAAGATCCAAGTGGTCGTTGAGCCGGCAAAGTGGCAAATGTATATTGCACACTAAAGAAAAATCCGCCTCATATATTGAGGCGGATTTTTTTGTTAACAAATAAGTCTATTCTGGTAAGGTCTGACCGCTAGCCTTAATCGCTTCACGAATAGTGTTTTCCAATTTTTCGGTACTCGACCACTGGTCTTGAGCGATTAGCTTGCTATCTAAAACTAGAGTAGGTGTCGAAGTCGCTCCAATTTTTTTACCTAAAGCCTGATCACGAGAAATTTTGCGGGCAATTTTATCACTCTCAAGATCTTTTTTGAATGTATCTACATTTAAGCCCAACTGTTTTGCATATTCCACAAACACATCTGTTCTCTTTGTGGTGTCAGCACTTGACCATGCATCTTGATTTTCATATAACATGTCATGATATTCCCACCATTTGTCTTGTAGGCCTGCCGCCTCTGCAGCGGTGGCCGCTGCTAATGCATTCGGATGAATGGATGTAAGGGGAAAGTTACGAAATACAAATGTCAGCTGTTCACTATATTTTTCTTTCAAGGGTTTTAGTCCAGGATACAAGCTACCACAGCCGGGACATTGAAAATCACCGTATTCGATCAGGACTGTTTTATTGGCTGTACTGCCAAACGTGTGATCTGGTATTTCATTTTCTTTTTTATCTGCAGTAATAACTTTCCCTGCATTAATATTCTTGACGTTTACATCATCACTTTTTTTATTCACAACTAATACACCAAGCACTACCACACAAATGACGGCAAATATAATCCAACGTGTTCTATCCATTATTCCTCCTTAAGCTGCTTACCATAATACCATTAAAATAAGCTATAATGTATCTAATGAATGCGGCTGTATCAATCTTTTTACTTGTAGAAGCAATACTATTATTGTTGATAGTTATTGTGCGAGCTATAAAAATTAATCAAAGCGACCTAACTACATATGAACTCAAGCGACGAGCCAAGGCAAAAGATGATATCGCAAAACTAAATCTTCGTAGAGAAAAGGCACTAACAGACTTGGCGACACTGCGGTATGTGAAAGATACTGTTCTGACTGTGCTACTAGTAATAGTCACAATCGGGCATCTAGGCTGGCTCCTCGGTTTATTAGCAAGTGTTGCGTTACTATTATTTGCAAATGCTATTGCTCGTTGGGAAGTTGTCACAAAAAACGTTCAAAAACTATACTCGACATACGAAATCAAACTACTATCTATAGTTGAGAAACTACACCCGTACTTGCAATTGCTTCGTACATCAAGCATTCAGCCGGTTGGTGATTTCTCACTACATTCAAAAGAAGAACTACTGCATTTAATTGAAAGCACCCAAGATACTTTAAGCAAAGATGAAAAGAACCTACTGTCACATGCAATTGGCTTTCAGGAAAAACCAGTAAAAGATGTTATGACGCCAAAATCAGCGGTCCATAGCATTGAAAAAAAGGAACTACTAGGCCCACTTGTTTTAGATGATTTACACAAAACAGGGCACAGTCGATTTCCAGTTATTAATCGAGACATAGATCATGTGGTCGGGGTGTTGCATGTTCAAAGCTTACTAGCACTAGACACGAAGCGTTCGTTAACTGCTGAAAAGGCCATGGAGTCTCGTGTTTTTTATATCAACCAAGACCAAACCCTGTCTCACGCACTCGCTGCTTTCTTGCGTACGCACCACCATCTGTTTATAGTAGTAAATGAATTTCAAGAGACAGTCGGCGTTGTGAGTCTCGAAGATGTCATAGAAGCATTAATTGGGCAAAAGATAAACGATGAATTTGATACCCATGAAGATCTAAGAGAAGTCGCCCGACGAAACCAAAAAGACAATAACCAGCCAGAAAGCAGAGTAGATGTATGAGTAGAGTATTAGTAAGAGACCTAGCAACCAAACATAACGAAACAGTCACGATTGAAGGGTGGTTGCATAAAAAGCGATTGCTTGGTGGCCTCAATTTCATAACATTACGTGATCGTAGCGGTATTGCACAGAGCTTGATAGAAGATAAAGATGAAATAGAAAAACTCCGTGGATTACAGATTGGAACCGTATTTAGTTTGACCGGGATGGTTACTCCAGACGAGCGAGCACCCGGAGGAGCAGAGCTTCACGATGTAAAAGTAGAAGTCCAAGTACCAGTTACTGACGAACCACCAATCGAAATCGACAAACCAATCTCGCACAAATCTGAAAACCTAGATACCTTGTTTGAATATCGTGTATTAAACGTTCGCAACCTGCAAGAACAAAAAATATTCAAAATACGCGCTAGTATATTGGCTAATATTCGTGAATATTTAACAAAAAATGAGTTTGTAGAAATCCAAACACCAAAATTACTAGCCGAAGCAACCGAAGGTGGTGCCGAAGTTTTCAAACTAGATTATTTCGACAAAACTGCAACATTAGCTCAAAGTCCACAATTTTATAAACAGATCATGGTTGGCGCGTACGAGAGGGTTTTTGAAATAGCTGCAGCATATCGTGCTGAACCTAGCGCAACTACACGTCACATGACTGAAACCATGATGCTAGATATCGAAATGGGATTTGTCAGTGGACACGACGAAGTTCTAGATACAGTGGGTGACATGACAATCAATACATTAAATCGTATTTACTCAGACCATGCTAATGACCTAAAGAGTCTGAACGCTCCAGAACTAAAATTGCCGAGTGATGGCAAAGTACCACGATTTACTATTGCCAAAATCCACGAAATGTACGAAGCTGCAACCAAAAATACAGTCGAGGACAAAAAAGACCTCACACCCGATGAAGAAAAATGGATTTGTGAATATGCACGAAAAGAACTGGGCTCGGATCTAGTTTATGCAACTGAATTTCCGCTAGCAGCAGCCAAGTTTTATCACAAACGAAATGTTGAAAACGGCACAGTTTATTGGGGTGATTTATTATTCCGTGGAGTGGAAATCGCCACAGTACCGCTGCGTGAAAACAACTACCAAAAGATGGTTGAACAGATGAAAGAAGCCGGCCTAGATGTCACTCACGAAGGTTTCAAATATTACCTGCAAGCATTTAAATATGGTCTGCCAGAGCATGGTGGCTGTGGCTACGGCATCGATCGTTTGGTACAAAAGGCTATTGGCCTCAACAACATCAAAGAAGCCACACTCTTCCCGCGTGATATCAACAGGTTAACACCTTAAATAAGCGACTGCTAAACTTTTAGTTTATAATGGTAGACGATGAATAAAAGAAAAACTTTTAGTGTATTGCTGCTTCCTGGATTGATTGTCTTAGGGTTTGCTTCAAGCACGAAGGCCGAAACAAATATGACAGCCGAAAAGCAGGCAATTATCGTAGAAAGTTGTGTAGGAGCACAAACTACATTGCAGCGTATTCAACATAATGATGCTGCAACCAGAGTAAATCGTGGACAGGGCTATGAAACTCTTGTATCACGCCTTATGACACCTCTCAATAGCCGCGCAACTTCTGGTGGCTACAACAACTCAGCATCATTTTTAGTAGACACCACAAAAAGGTACCAGCAAGCCCTTGAAAGCTTCAAAGACCATTACAAAGAATATGACGATGCTATCACTGCGTCATTGCGAGTCAAATGCAAGACCGATCCAGTAAAATTCTACGGCTATATTGAAGAAGCTCGTAATCAACGACAAAATCTAGCAAACGATGTCAGCGTACTATCGACGCTGACTGGTGAATATAGAGGAAATGTAGTGAAATTGCGAAGTGAGGTGCAATAGTTATGAATTTTTTTGCACGTAAAAAACATACACTAACACACAAGCTACAGCATGTATTCTCTCGTAAAAAACCAGACAATTGGTTTGTTCGTAAAATGGATGTACTAGCAAGCCGCTACGGATTACCCTTTGGCATAGGCTTGGCGATTGTTGCGGCAATTCTACTGACTGTACTCAATATGACACTTTATTTCATTAGCGACACTGCTAAACTTGATCTTTCTCGTCCAGGCTATGAGTCAGTTCGTCAACAGATTGATCACGACGACAACAACAGTGACAATTTTTCATCAAATGGCTCACTCGACGGCAAGGTTATGAAAGATTTTCTAACCATGTATGACAAGCGATCTAAAAATTTAGAACAATACGACATTTTTCATCAAAGCATTCTAGATGATTCACAGCTTGGTTTAACGGGGCAGCAAATAGCGCCGAGTGACGGTGCCACAGAGTAGGTGATACTATATAGATATGCAACTATATGAACTAAAAGACGAAGCTCAATGGCTCTCCTCGCACTGGTTTGCGATTGTAGTGATTATTGTCATTGCATGTATTGCGGAGTACCTTGGAGAACAAATAATAAAGACTAGTGTTCGACGAATTGTACATGGTCGTCATATCATTCGACAGAATCAGTCCATTATTGATGTAAAGAAGCGCCAAGATACCATTATCAGCATATCGGTGATTGTTTGGAAACTGCTCGTCTTTATTGGGGCTGGTTTGGCTCTTTTTGGGGTGTTCTTCCCAAATGTTAATCTATTACCGCTTCTAGCCAGTGCAGGTGTATTGGGTGCGGTTATTGGCTTTGGAGCACAGTCAATTATCAAAGACTTTATATCTGGCACCTTCATAATTGTTGAAAATCAATTTCGAGTTGGTGACGAAGTCGAAATTGATGGCGCAGTTGGCAAGGTTGAGCATATTACACTTCGTAGTACTGTTATTCGTGATGATGCAGGTAACGTACACTACATAGCTAACGGCACCGTATTTCATACTATCAACAAAACAATGGGATATTCAAAGGTGTACTTTACACTAGCTGTATCTCCAGAAACTGACATCGATAAGCTAACGTCAATCATAGAGAAAATAGGACTCAAGCTTGCTAGTGATGAAAAATGGCAAAAGAAAATTATCGAACCACCCACACTTTTAAATCTTGGCGCCTTTAGCGACACTGCTCTCGAAGTGAGAATTGCAGGCAAGACACAGCCAGGCGATCAATTTGCAATCACGACAGAATTCAAAAAGAAACTACTGAGTGAACTCAAAAAACACAGTGATATAAAGTTGTCGCAGTATCAAGATATATCTAGCCTTGGCCCAAAAGTGTAATATTCTCTCGAATCCAGCTATCGATTGATCCAGCCCCCATTAAGACTACTAGCTTGTTGTCAGCCAGCTGACTCTTTATATCAGACAGCAGCTGCGCATCTAGATGAGAAAAAACCACTTTGTCGGCTGGTATGTCTTTAGCCAATTCTTCAGGGGCTAGAATTGCCAAGCTAGGATCTTCGCGGCTAAGATATGTCGGAAGCCAGTACACTTTTTCTGATTGATCAAAACAGTGACCGTAGCTTATTTCATGCTGGCGTATGTTTTGATGAGGCTGGTAGACAACAACAACATGCTCTGACAACTCGCGTGCTAACTGCAAGGTGGCGGAGATCTCTTCTGGATGGTGGGCATAATCGCTGTATAGATTTTCTGCTAGTTTTTCAAATCGTCTGGCAGTGCCAGGAAAGCTATTAAGCAGACCAACTAGTTCGTCTCGCGATTGACTGACAATTTTCTGCATACCCAGGATGGCTAGGCCGCCATTTGTACGATTATGCTCGCCAATCAATGTTATGCCGTCTGTTACAGCATCCCGCCACGTTATTGTTGTATTGCTCTGTGACTTAAACTGGTCAAATGCATTGTCGTAATCATCCTGACTGGCGTATGTGTCGCTATGGTCAAAACTCTGGCTCGGTATCAAGCTTATATATGGGTGAAAGTTCAAGAAATTACGGTCAAACTCATCGCACTCGTAGACAAAATATTCACTATTCGGATCAAATACGCCACTTGGCCCAAAGCTAATTGACGAACCGATAGAGTAGCTGACAGGCAAGCCGAGCTGATGGAACAACCACACGACCATTGCAGTCGTGGTTGTTTTTCCATGGGTACCGCTCACAGCAATTAATTTCAAGCCCTTTTCTTTGATGATAGTTGCTAAAAGTTCATCTCGTTTACTAGTTTTTATTCCATTAGACCGAGCAAACTCTAGTTCTGGATGGTTATCTGGCAGGGCAGAAGTATATACTAGCCAATCAATTGGCTGTGTCGCATTCAACTGATTGATGACGGCAACTTCCTGACCAAGATGGACTTCGGCGCCACGTTTTTGTAATTGACGAAACATAGGTGAGTCATTTGCATCTGAACCTGAAACACCGTAGCCAGCATCTAGTGCAATCTCAGCAAGTGGCCCTAGTCCAACACCACCAATACCAGAAAAGTATATGTGCATAAAACCATTTTAACTGATAAACTAGACGAAACGGTTAAAAAACAAACATGATCCAACATTTTCTTCATATTTTCATCAGGCGCACTCATTTCTGGCGCTCTGTTAGTATTTCTGAAATGGCCGAGCTGTATTCGTCGCGAATGCTACGAGTTATGGCTATGCAGATGATGGGTGGTTTTAGCGCTATTTATTTTTACCAACTTGGCTACAGTATTCACTGGCTTGCCTGGTATTTTGTTATTTATTTTAGCGCGAGAGTTCTGATGTCGCCACTAGTTGCTCTTACCGTTGCCCGTTACGGACCAAAGCATGGAACACTTATCTCAAACATTCTTTTTGTTTTTTCGGCGATCGCTATGGCACTTGTTCCTACTTGGGGGGTTTGGGCGTTTGCGCTTCTTGTGCCATTGGCAGGCTTTTCGCGCTCGCTTTACGACGTATGCTATCTCGTTGATTTTTCAAAAGTAAAACATGTTGAACATTCTGGAAAAGAACTAGGAATTATGCAGATTATCGAAAGAGTCATGACTGCATTTGGGCCTATATTCGGCGGGGTTGTTGCGCTGCTATTTGGGCCAATTATTATGATTTTGGTTGCAGGCCTACTGATGTTAGGATCTGCATTACCCCTGTTCTTTACGAATGAACCGGTCAAAGTTCATCAAAAAATTACGCTCAAACATTTTAATATCAAGATTGCATGGAAACCGATGATTGCACAAATCGCAGCCGGCTTGGATATGAATGCTTCCGGGGTCATGTGGAGTATGTTTATTATCGTTGTTGTGTTTGGGTCTATCAACAATGGCAGCTATTTACAGCTCGGGGTGTTGAGCTCAGTAGCACTTTTTGCATCAATCGCTATCTCATATGTCTACGGGAAATTAGTGGATAATCGCAAAGGCAAAACGCTACTCCAACTCAGCGTTATAGGTGATTTCTTGGTATACCTTAGTCGGCCATTTGTTGGCACTCCACTTCAGGTTGCTAGTGTGAATGTTGCAAACGAAGTAGTCACAACGGGCTACATGTTGCCTGCGCTACGAGGAATCTTCGATACTGCTGATGGCTTGCCAGGGTACAGAATAGTCTATATTACAGCTATGACAACTATGTTGGTCGTTGGAGATACACTGGCAATGCTACTACTCGCTTGTCTCACGGGTTTTATGGGAGATCAAGATGCGCTGAAAAATATTTACTTTATTTTTGCTCCACTAATGCTACTAATAGGCCTACACACTACAGCTGTTTATCGTCGTGGCATACTCACTCGCTTCATCCATCGTGTATAATACACAATAGTTATGTATAAGAGGTGGGCGCCAACTAAAGATCGCTTCACTGCGAAAAAAGCATTGAAGTGGCTCAAAAAAGCCAAAACATGGCAGCTTTTGATACTGCTCATTTTGTGTGGTTTTATTGCTGCTACTCTTTTACGGCTTAACAACATTGGCATGATACATCATCGCGATGCAGTTATTCAGGCTGATAAAAAGCTCGACTCGAACGAGGCAAAAAAGCAGCTTATAGAATTGCAGAACTATGTGACTTCTCACATGAATAGTCAGATGCCCAGCGGAGTCTTTTTAGAGAACATTTACCTTCGTGACTATGATAAGGCAATAGAAGTCGCAAGTAATGCTCACAATACCAACAGTGATATCTATCAAAAAGCAGCTATAGACTGCCGTGCTCGCTTCGATGGAGGGGCCGCCTCATTTAGGGATGATTATGTGACATGTGTACAAAATATAGTTGGTGAGCTGCCAGAAAATCAACAAGTTGCAGCGAATATTCCTCACCCCGAAGAGTATCGATATAACTTTGCATCACCTCTAATTTCGTTCGATTTTGCGGGCATTTTAGTAATTATCATATTTTCACTCTCGCTATTTATTTTACTGAGGTTGATTGCTCTTTATTCATTACGTTTTATCATCAAAAGACGCGCAAAAGTGCTCTAAAGTGTTGACATCTGTGGCGCAGGGGTTTAATCTAAAGTTCGTAGCCATTATTTTAAACAAGGAGGAGAGACTATGGCAGCTTACGAGCACACAAATTCAAAGGGTGTAACATACTACTTGCATAAAAAAGACGTACAACTGCGAGGTGGCAAAACGTACACAATCTACTTTTTTGCTAAAAAACCAAAGAACGAAAAGGGTGAACCATGTGACCTACCAGGTGACCGAAAAGTTCAAGAAAACCCACGTAACGGCTTTTTGACACTTAAGAAAAAATAACATCATTTTTTGCTTGCCCTTGGTTGACGTTATACGTTAGACTAGGTACAAACAAAAAGGTGCTAAAAACGCCCCGACTCCGGTCGGGGTTTTTTGGTTGTCTGATACAGGAAAGAACGGTATAGTGGATAGCAATGAGTGTGATGATAAAGGTGAAAAACCTCAAAAAACGCTACGGTGATAAGCAAGCTGTTAACGGTGTTAGCTTTGAGGTAAAAAAGGGTGAAATATTCGGTATTCTTGGGCCAAATGGTGCGGGAAAGACTACAACTCTTGAGATGATGGAAACTTTGCGACCAATTGATAGCGGTTCGGCCATAATCGACGGTATTGATGTCGCCAAAGATCCAAACACTATCAAGTATCTTATTGGTGTGCAACCGCAAACTCCTGCTTTTCAAGACAAAACTAAGCTAACCGAAGTAGTTCAAATGTTTGCTGCTGCTTACGGTGAACGAGTAGACCCAATGGAGTTTCTAAAAGACGTAGGGCTTGAAGAAAAAGCCAACAACTATGTTGAAGAGTTATCTGGCGGTCAAAAGCAGCGGCTGTCTATTACCACAGCCCTTGTGCATGGTCCAAAGGTCTTTTTCTTAGACGAGCCAACAACAGGCTTAGACCCACAAGCTAGGCGAAATTTATGGGAGCTGATAGAACAGGTACGTGATAAAGGGATCAGTGTTGTTATGACAACTCATTACATGGATGAAGCGGAAGTGCTATGTGACCGAATTGCTGTTATGGACAACGGTAAGATCATTGCGCTAGACACGCCAAAAAATCTTATCAAACAACTACTCAAGCGTGGATTCAAGAAAGATCAGCATGTAGAACAAGCCAACCTCGAAGATGTATTTATCGATCTTACCGGAAAGGGGCTACAAGGTGAATAAATCGCTTTATACCGTACTTGCTTTTGTCCGTATTAACACAAAGCGATTTTTTCGTGACAAATTAGCAATCTTTTTCACTATAGGCTTTCCGCTTATATTCTTGTTTGTCTTCGGCGGACTCAATAGCGGTAGCGGAGACATATCTTTAAGAGTTGCGCTTATCAACAATTCTGATAGTCAGTTTGCAAAAGAATTTGTTAAAAACGCCACAAAAGGCGATGTATTGAAAGTTGATGATGAAGTGAAAACACTTTCTCAGGCAAAAGATAAAATGACCAAATCTCAAATCGACGCAACGATTATACTGCCAACTAGCTTCGGTGATATTCAACCTGGTCAGGCATTTCCAAGTGGTAAAGCAGAGGTACGGTACACTCAAAATAACCAATCATCTGGACAAGCACTCTCCTCAATATTGGATGCGCAGTTCAAAGGAATCAATAATAAATTTGTACAAACCGAAACACCTTTCGTGGTAACTTCAAAAGAAATTAAGCAAAAAAGCCTTTCTCCTTTTGACTATGCTTTTGCGGGGCTACTCGGTTTTGCCATTATTGGTATGGGTATTTTTGGTCCAGTTAATGTATTTCCCGAGCTCAAGAAAATGGGTATTTTGCGTCGTCTCAGCACTACCCCATTAAAGGTGTGGCAATATTTCTTATCTACCATGATAGGACAAGCAATCATTGGTTTGCTGGCTCTGGCTATAATGTTCATCGTTGCAATCATTGTCTTTAAGTTAAAAGTGGTTGGAAATTATGCCGAGCTGGTGTTGTTCTTAGTATTTAGCATCACACTTATTTTAGGGATAGGACTTGCACTTGGTGGTTGGGCAAAGAATGAACGACAAGCAGCACCACTAACAAATATTATTGTATTTCCTATGATGTTTCTTTCTGGCACGTTCTTTCCGCGCTTCCTTATGCCGGAGTGGCTACAAAATGTATCAACATTCTTGCCTTTAACGCCGGTAATAGACGGCATACGTCTCATTACAACCGAGGGTAAGCATTTATTTGAACTTGGGCCGCAAATAGGCTTAATGGCTATTTGGCTGATTGTTATATACGCTATAGCTTTCAAAGTTTTCCGCTGGGAATAGACTTTCAATCTGTTATAATGGTTTTCACTGGGGGTGTAGCTCAGTGGTTAGAGCAGTCGGCTCATAACTGATTGGCCGTTGGTTCAAATCCAACCACCCCCACCATATTGAAATTATAAAAACAACCTATTTTAGGAGCAACCATGAAGTCAAAGGGTGTCGCGTATGTGTTATGGTGTGTCAGTATTTTTGGCTGGCTAGGCATTCATCGTTTTTATTTAGGTAAAGTTGGCACTGGTATCGTGTGGATTGTCACAGGCGGTGTTTTTGGTGTTGGTTCTCTGATAGACCTTTTTACGCTAGGCGGGCAAGTCGAGCAGTACAACACCAATGTTGAACTCAAACAGATCAGAGCAAACTCTCTCAGCCAGAAGTAGGATTCAATAAGATATATAATTTTTATGCTTACTGTACAATAGCAGTATGAACTTTCATCAGATTCGTCACCAAATAAAACAGTACTACACACTTGATAATGTTGTGTTGACCGCCGCTATTTTAATGGCTTCAGGTTTTATCTGGAGTACTATGGGTGCTTTGCAAAATAACTACGTGCTGCAGAGTCAGGTTGATGTACTGGCATCTGAAGTTGAATCGAGCAAGCTCGAGGCTGATAATTTAGCACTCGAAAATACTTATTTTGCTAGCAACGAATATTTAGAGCTTCAGGCACGACAGCAATTCTCAAAAGCTTCAGCAGGCGAACATATGTTAATCTTACCCGCCAATACTGTAAGCGATACTATCTCGACGCAAGCCAACAAAGCCAAGACAACATTTTCAACCAGTAATTTTCAAGCTTGGCTCAATTTCTTTTTCGGCAACAAAAATACCCAGTAGTTAACTGGGTATTTTATAAATTCTCTTGGTAGCGGGGGTAGGATTTGAACCTACGACCTTGTGGTTATGAGCCACACGAGCTGACCAGACTGCTCCACCCCGCGGCGTTTGTTGTTAGCCTATTGTAACACCTTACAGATATGGATGCAATTATATTTTCGCACAAGCTACACGCACCGCTTCACTCCATGAAGGAAATGCATGCATAGTATTTGCGATGTCGCTAGCTGTGAGGCCATGTTGAATCGCAAGTGTGAGCTCGTGTATTATTTCCCCCGCAGACGGAGCTGCAACGGTTGCACCTAGTAAGCGTCCAGATTTCTTGTCAGCAAGTATCTTTACGAATCCTTCATGGTTATCCGTAATAATAGAGCGTCCAACAATGCCCAAAGGCACTACAGATTTTTTGTAGTTGAGATCTCGTTTAATCAAATCATCTTCGCTCATTCCAACAGAGGCAATCTCGGGAGTAATGTAGGTGATACGCGGGATGCTTTGATAGTTTGGTGTCACTTTGTTTTTATGCAAAATATTATGGGCAACAATTCGACTTTCCATCAGTGCGACATGGGTTAAACCAAAGCCACCCAGTACATCACCGGCTGCAAAAATATGTTTGTTGCTGGTTTGTAGATGTTCGTTCACTTCTATACCACGCGGCGAATAGTTGACACCTGCATTTTCAAGTCCGATATCAACACGAGGGGTTTTCCCGGTCGCGAGTAAAATTTCCTCAACTTTTACTGAGTGCTCTTCGCGTCCACGTAGGAAGGTAACACGTTTTGCAACAGCTTCTTTGCTGACTCGAGACACCCTTGTTTCGAGTAGTGGGGTGACTCCGTATTGTTCAGAAAGTATTTTAGCTGCCAATTTGCCAGCTTCTTCATCTTCTCTAGGTAAAAGCCTCGGAGCGATTTCACCAATGTATACCTTGCTGCCAAATGCGCTAAAGAGTCTCGCAAATTCCAGACCAACAGCCCCTCCTCCAATAATAAACAAGCTCTTTGGTGGGCGAATTAGCTCCAGAGCAGTTTCAGGAGTCAATAAATTTACTTTATCTACTCCGTTGATTTTTGGTAGAGCCCACTGGGCACCACTCGCAATAACAATGTATTCAGCTGATATATGGCGTCGATTTACCGAGACCTCGTGTGGGCTAATAAAATGTGCCGACCCTGGTATGACTGTGACGCCAACTGATTGATAGTAGCGTTTTCCTCCACCAGAACTCGTTTTGGCAACTACCTTTTCTTTCCACGCTTTTATCGTAGGATAGTTGTATCCTATGGTGTTAGAGCGAATGCCAAATTTACCAGCATTTTTTGCTTCAGAAAATATTCGGGCAACATTTAGTACTGCACCTGCCGGTACATCGCCAAAGTTTGCAGAATCGCCACCCAGTGCATTCATTTCTACTAACGCAACTCGTTTACCTTGGCGGGCAACAGCTGTTGCAGCAATAGAACCACCGGCTCCGCTGCCGATTACTAGTACATCATAGTCAAAATTTTTCTTCGCCATTCTTTTTCCTTATAACATTGTTTTATATGTTTCATAAATATATGCAGCTTCTGGTTGGTATACCTGTAGGTTATTTGCTGCAACTCGCCGCACATCTTCACTTGTTACTTCGGTCTTTGTTTCTAGCCAGTCAATTACTTTTTCTGTAATTTTTTGAGCAACCAAATGAGCTTCACCCTCAAGTGCGCGGACTGCCAAACAGGCCGCCATGAGTGATCCGTGCAATTTTAACGGGTCAAATAGTTCACTTTCATGCAGACCACCGCTCTTCACTACGTATGAATTCATACACCTGCTCCTATGAATTTATCAACCAAGACAAACGCACCCAAAATAACCAATCCACAACCTGCACAGTACTGGAGGAAAAGTTTGTTCTCTTCGCGCCACTTTTGAATATGACTAATCTTGTGACCAGCACCAACCAGGCTAACGATAGCAAGTAGAGGAGCTAGTGCGATCAAGCTATAAATGAGCAAGCTAAAAAGTTGCAACTGAGCACCATCAAGCGTCAAGGTATAAAGCACTGCAACTGAAAACGGACCTATTAAAAATGGAGTCTCTGCTAATATCGAGCCGGCTCCCAAGGTAAATGCTTCGGCGGTATGATCAGTTTTTTTAACACGTTTGCTGAGATATTCCGCCATAGAGTCGGGGATCCATAGCCCTGTCCCTTTTTCTCGGCGATAATAAAATATCATAACACTAACACCTATAGCCATATTGAGCAGCGCAACTATGAACCAGGCAGTTTGTATATTTTCACCAATTGTCGCCAGAGCAATATATGCCAGGGCAGCAAAAAGTAACACAGTGATAACACTCGCGCCAAGTAGGTATGCAACATTAAGCCGCATTAGTTTGCGGAATGAACGATTCGCACCCAAAGAATGACCACTGAGAAGTGTTAACAAAGCTACACCAAGTTGAAAGCTGGCATGCAGCAAACCTGCGAAGGCGATGACAAGAATAGGCGATGCACTAATCATTTTTTTGTTATGTTTCTTTTTATAGAGTTTTCACCCTATAGACTATCATAAAACGCTTACGGTAGTCAAAAATACAACCATAATCATATTGACAATTAAGCTAATTTATGCGAATATAGACATAACCAACAAACAAAAACAAAAAGGGTTAATAAAAGCAATGGAAACAACAGCACAAGGTATTGAACCAGTTACTCTATCAGAGGTATTGGCACTAGATACTTGGAACGAAGCGCGCTCTAGCGATCAGTTGCAAGGATTTATTTCACGTCGACACGAAGCAGTCGCTGATCTAGACGACGAAGAGTAGGGCAGCGGCAGGGGACTACTCCCCCACCCCTATTGCATGTGGTATAATCTTTGAAGCGCACAGCTTTCATGGAGGGGTACCCAAGTGGCTTAAGGGGACGGTTTGCTAAATCGTTAGATCGGGGAAACCTGGTGCGAGGGTTCGAATCCCTCCTCCTCCGCCATGTGGCAGCGTAGCTCAGTTGGTTAGAGCGCAGGACTCATAAGCCTGAGGTCACAAGTTCAATCCTTGTCGCTGCTACCAAATAAAATTGATCACCAATTGGTGGTCTATTTTATTTGGCTATCAGGTTATCAACTTGTGACTTTTGAGCTTGCTCAAAATAGTCACAAAGTTCGCGTAGCGAAAGCTCTCGCAGAAGTTCACTTCGAGAAAGCTTGATCGGAGGAGGCTTTAGCCGATATCCTTGTCGCTGCTACCACGAAATCACCCAATCAGTATTGATTGGGTTTTTTCGTATAAAGCGTTATCATTATGATATGGGAAATCGGGCAGCCCTACAAAAAGGGTTTACTATAGTAGAACTTTTAATCGTTATCGTTATCATTGGCATATTAGCTTCATTGATAATGATTACTTATGGCAATATTCGCCGAACAGCTTCGAATACGCAAACAACCTCTACTGTTCAGCAGTACAAAAAAGCCCTGATCCAATATGCAAGTGACAATAGAGCATATCCAGCTAACTCAAATTTTTGCCTAGGGGAGGCATATACCAGTGGCTGTGGCGGTGGTGGAAGTGTCGTCGAGAACTCAACCGTGAACAACCTACTACGCCCCTATCTTGGAAATACTGCAGAGCTACCTACCCCCAGTACAAAGGCAATACCTTATATCGGTCCTTCAACACGCATAGGTGCTTGGTTTCAATATACTGCGACTGGGTGGACATTAGACGGGGTGACGCATTCCTGGTATCTCATATATATGCTAGATGGCTATCAGCAGCAATGTTCAGCTAAGCCAATTCTTAGTTTTAGTCCATACGGCACATTCTCATCAACTCCTCCCGCAAGTGGTTATTCAGAAACATATTCCGGTAGTAGTGGCGGAACATTTTGTGTGATGGCATTGCCAAATCCAACCAATCTATAGAAATTTAAATAGAAAGATAGTAGTGAAAATGAGTAGGCGAGAACACACAGTCATATATGTTACCGGACTCAACGATCGCAATGTTGCATTTCAAAAACGAGCTGTCTCATGGTGGAGGATATATGGTGTCGAACCAATATTGTTTCAAACAAACTGGACTGACAAAAAATCATTTTCTGAAAAGCTAGATCGTCTACTGGCTTTGATCGATCATCATGAAATCAGTGGACAGAAGGTATCGCTAGTAGGTGTAAGTGCAGGCGCAAGCATGGCGGTTGCTGCCTATAGTAGGCGTGGAGAAGTTATACAAGGTGTCGCATTTATCTGTGGAAAGCTTCGTCGGCCCGAAGCCGTTGGAGCAAACTACTATCTAAAAAATCCAGCCTTTCATGAAGCTATGAACACGCTTAATCAAAATATTGCTAGTCTTACAAAACAAGAGCGGGCGAGAATACTAAGCATCCATCCCCTATTTGATGAGACCGTTGTAATAACAGATACATTTGTTGACGGCGCAAAAAAAGCAATCCTCCCTACCCTATTTCATGTTCCTTCAATTGTGCTCGGTATAACCATCTTTTCATTGGTTCCGCTATTGTTTCTTAAACACTTAGCAAAAGAGTAGACTCAAGGTTGCGCATTTTTCAACTAGTACATAAAATAGACATAACATGAGCTTTATGACTAATAATAGAGGGTTTACAATTGTAGAACTACTAGTAGTTATCGTTATCATTGGTATTCTTGCAGCTTTGATAATCATTGGATATAACGGCATACAGTCTCGTGCAAAAGCGACAGATATTGCAACCGATATTAGAAATGTCCACAAGCAAATCGAGCTATATTATGCCGACAACGGCGTATATCCTTCAACCGGAGCATCAGCTCTGGGCAGTAGCAATATCGCCAGGACAGATGACAATTGTGCGGTAGGATCGAGCCAAGCAGATTGGGTCCCGAGCCTCAGCTCTACACTTCCACAAAGTAGCCCAAATACCAACAAGGGCGTGAACGGCAATACAACTGGATGTTATATGTATACCAGTGACGGAGTAAACTATCTCCTTAGTGCCTGGAATATGCTCGAATCACCACAAAATTCATTAATGTATCGTCGGATTGGTTTTCGTGAGATGCCAAATCAACATTTCTATTACTGCAATCAAGTTAATATCGGAGGCAATAACCCAACGCCATATCTTGCTACCAGAGATTATTATAAATACTCGTACACTGTATCAAATGTGACAAGTTGCAATGAAACACCGCCGAGTGGCGCATAGAGTATACTGTTTAGTATGAGTAAAGGGGTCTTAACACTAATGGCGGGCATATTCGGTACTTTAGGTGCCTATATACCGATACTGGCAGGCTGGGATCCTACAGGCCTGGGAGGTCTAAGTATTCTTGGCGGACTTGTTGGTGGTTTATTTGGTATTTGGGTTGGTACAAAAATTAGGGTTTAAAGAGCGAAGAATAATAGTTAGCAGTGAATACAGTAGAAAAATTAGTACAAGGTGAATATATTGTTGCCGTATCTGGCGGAGTAGACTCTGTGGCATTGCTGGATTTGCTTAGCAAACAGGGTAATATCAAGCTTGTAGTTGCTCATTTTGATCACGGCATTCGAGCTGAGTCAGCAAATGACGCTATGTTCGTCAAAACACTTGCAGAAAAATATGGATTGGAATTTGAATTAGGTGCAGCAGCCCTTGGTCCAGATGCCAGCGAGGAACAAGCTAGAGATGCTAGATATGCTTTTTTGAAAAAATTGCGACAAAATCGCAATGCATTAAAAATAGTCACAGCACATCACAGCGACGACATCATAGAGACCATCATAATTAACTTGATCCGTGGAACTGGTTGGCGAGGTATTAGCTCACTTAGAAATACGAAATATATTGGTCGACCCCTACTCGATCTGACAAAGGCAGATATTTTAGATTATGCAAAAAACAATGATTTGCGGTGGGTAGAGGATAGTACGAACCAAGATCTCAAGTATCTGCGAAACGAAATTCGCCACAAGATTGTTACAAAAATGAACGAAAATCAGCGACAACAATTTCTGCAGTTGTATCAGTCACAGCGTGATCTGGCAGATGAGATAGATACTCACACGACTGAATTTGCTACCGATCGTAGACACAATTTTATAATGTGGCCTACTAGTGTCTCGTTGGAAGTACTTCGCTCACAGCTGCAACTTACTCGCCCACAATCAAAGAGACTCTTGATGGCTATCAAAACTGCAAAGCCAGGAACAAAGTTCGAAATTACAAAAGAAAAAACCCTGTTATTTACAGACAAAACCATATCTGGCGTGCTAAAATAATACTAGTCAAAAATATGCGTAGAAAGGGAAAATGGCAGCTTAGTTTATGGTAAAAAAACAAGACAAGAAACAGTGGGGAGTAATAATTCGGAATACTCTTTTTTGGGTTATTTTAACCCTTTTTGTGCTCACACTTATTGGTTTGGCATCTCCACGAGATACATTAAAGAGTGTTCCTTTTTCAGATGTCATTACTCGTGCTAACGAGGGTAAAATTAAAAAGATACAGATCGAAGGCAATGATATAAAGGTTACTCCAGACGGAAAGAAAGAAGCCACCGAAAAATCCTACAAAGAAACAGGCAGTTCTATCTATGAACAAGGGCTTAGTCATGAAGCTGATGTGGTAGTTGAAGTTAAAGAACCAAGCAATACTAGCTCAACGATCTGGAATATCGCCTCTTTGCTGCTGCCAATCCTTCTAATAGGTGGACTATTTTGGTTCATGTTTCGTCAGGCACAAGGGCAAAGCAACCAAGCCCTCGGCTTTGGTCGCAGCAAGGCAAAACTATATGGCAGCGACAAAGAAAAAGTAAAATTCGACGATATAGCCGGAAATGGTGAGGCAAAAGAAGATTTATACGAAGTTGTTGACTTTCTAAAGCATCCTAAAAAATATCAGTCAGTTGGTGCAAAAATACCAAAAGGCGTATTGCTAGTTGGCCCTCCGGGAACCGGTAAAACTATGCTCGCACGTGCTGTCGCAGGCGAGGCAAGTGTCCCCTATTTCAGTATTTCTGGTTCTGAATTTGTAGAAATGTTTGTTGGTGTAGGTGCTTCACGTGTACGTGATCTTTTTGCCAAGGCAAAAAAGAACTCTCCCGCAATCATTTTTATTGACGAAATAGATGCAGTTGGACGTAAGCGTGGTAGCGGCATGGGTGGCGGACACGACGAGCGAGAGCAAACCCTCAACCAAATACTGGTAGAGATGGATGGTTTCGAAACAGGTACAAATGTTATTGTTATTGCCGCAACGAACCGCGCCGACGTACTAGATCCTGCATTGCTACGCCCTGGTCGTTTTGATCGACGGGTGCAGATTAGCTTGCCGGAGAGGGAAGACCGCGAAGCAATTCTAAAGGTTCACTTTAAAGACAAGCCAGTTGATAGCAGTGTTGACATCAACTCACTAGCCGCAAAAAGTGTCGGCTCATCTGGTGCAGATCTCGCAAATATTGCTAACGAAGCCGCAATTGTTGCCGCTCGTAACAACCGAAAGACTATTCAGAATAACGATTTGACAGAGGCCTTTGAGAAAATAGCCATTGGTCCAGAACGAAAATCAAGCATCATGAGTCAAGCCGACAAAGAAATGACCGCCTATCACGAAGCTGGCCACGCAGTAGTTGGTCATGTGTTGCCAGACAGTGACCCGGTACACAAAGTAACAATCATTCCACGCGGTGGAACTGGCGGTGTAACATGGTTCTTGCCTCCGGAAGACAAAAAATATACCTCGATTGTTGAATTCAAAGATGTGTTGGCGCGTGCACTAGGTGGGAGGGTTGCGGAGAAGCTTAAATACGGCACCGAAAGGGTAACTACAGGTGCAGGTAGTGATTTACAAAAAGCAACAGAAATTGCTCGCAATATGATCATCGAACAGGGAATGGGTACAAAGTTACGTGACCAAGTATTTCACGAAGATGCTGGTGGTATGATGTTTGATCGAATGGTTAGAGATCGACCATACAGCGATGAAACCGCTCGTGAAATAGATGCTGAAGTTGCCGAGCTTATCAAGGAGTCTGCTAAACGTGCCGAGATAATTCTCAAACACAACCCGGAACCACTCGAAGCGCTGACAAAAGCATTACTTGAAAAAGAAACGATTGAAGAAAAAGAAATCGATTCAATTTTGAAAGGTGCGGTGCTGCCAAAACAAGCCGCATTATATTAAGAGAGAATATTACATGGGACGATTCAGCGTTGCTTTAGCCAGAGCTAACCAAAAGCTATCTATTCAGTTGGCTGCGGCTTTACTTGCTAGCGCGACGCTTGTTTCTAGCCTGCTCGGCCTATTCCGAGACCGTCTGTTAAATGCCAACTATTATGATACGTACCCTGTTGGTATCGATGCATATACCGTTGCTTTCACTATCCCTGACTTCATGTTCTTTTTGCTTGTGTCAGGGGCGCTGAGTGTTACCTTCATACCTGTTTTCAATGAACGGCTAGCAAGCGGCAACAAAAAATCTGCCTGGGAACTTTCGACCAGCATGATCAACTTTATGGCGCTGATAACACTAATCGCCAGCGTACTCATTATTGTCTTTGCTGATCAGTTAGTAAGCTATGTGGTTGGTCCGGGCCTCGATGAATCCGGACATGGACTAGCTGTCAGTATGATGCGAGTTATTGCCATCAATCCATTCCTGTTTGCTATTTCAGCAGTCATCGCCAGCATGCAGCAGGCGGTAGGCAGGTTTGTGTTCTATGCCCTGGCCCCAGTTCTGTACAACATAGGAATTATTATCGGAATCACTGTATTTGCAAACGGTATTACTATTTTCGGTGTGCAGGTATTCGAAGGTGGCATTATGGGAGTTGCGCTTGGTGTTGTTCTGGGTTCAATTTTACAACTAATTATTAGTGCGTTTGGTCTGATAGGGCTTGGTTTTGATTACAGATTAAAAATTCACTGGAAAAACCATGGGTTTAAAACAGTGCTCAAGCTACTTCCACCTCGGAGTTTTGACCAGGGTATCGACTATTTTAATAGTTTGGTAGAGACTAACCTAGCATCTCGTATGACGGCCGGTACAGTGCGTGCATATCAACAGGCGACAACCTTACATATGTTACCGATTACTTTGATCGGCGTAGCAATCTCGACGGCCGCATTCCCTAAAATGACGGAACGTCTTTCACAAGGAAGACCGGATCTGTTTCGCAAGGAACTACAAGCAGTTATTAGGGTGATTATTTGGCTAGCGCTCCCTACGGCTGCTGTAGCATTCTTTACCAGGGGTTATTTAGTGCACTTTATCAAAAACGGAGGAGAAGCTGTTATTGCCAATATTTTAGGAATTTTAACAATTGCTATACTATTTCGTTCGGTATATCACATTGCTGCACGCAGTTTTTATGCTCAGCAAGACACCAAAACACCCCTGTATATCTCGATATTTACGATTAGTCTCAATATATTCTTGGCCGTACTCTTCACAATGCACTTCGATCTAGGAGTATATGGCCTCGCCTGGGCACAGTCTCTTGTGGCAATGATCGAGGTAATCATACTGTTTATAGTGATGCAGAGGCGTATACCAAAGCTACTTGATCGCTCGTTCTTCGGTGCAGTGACTCGTATGCTTTCAGCGACTGGTTTTACATCTGTTGCTGCTTATTTCGCCGTCAACACCTTTAGTTTGCAGGCAACTGATCAGAGCTTTATATCCCTTTTCCCTAAATTTATCATTATCTGTCTACTGTCAGGATCGGTGTATATTCTTTGTAGTAAGCTGATGAGTATCAAAGAGGTGGACCCGGTGCTTCACAGGGTTAATGCAATTGTCTTTGGACAACTAAAGAGCAGGTAGTGATGAGTTCTAATATTCGTAATTTTTGTATTATTGCCCATATTGACCACGGCAAATCTACCCTTGCTGACCGTATGATGGAAATGACCGACACCGTGCAAAAGCGCGATATGAAGAGTCAGCTGCTTGATAGTATGGATTTGGAGCGCGAAAAGGGTATAACCATCAAGCTCGCCCCTGTAAAAATGCGTTACCAAGGGTGTGATTTGAATCTAATAGACACTCCAGGGCATGTTGATTTCAGCTACGAGGTGTCTCGTAGTCTTGAGGCGTGCGAAGGAGCGGTTTTGGTAGTTGACGCCTCTCAGGGCATCCAGGCGCAGACTCTGGCCAATGTCTATCTAGCGCTCGCTGCTGATCTGACAATTATCCCAGTTCTGAACAAAATAGATCTCCCAGCCAGCGATGTGGCCAAAGTTTCCAAAGAAGTCATCAATTTACTGGGGTGCAGCGAGTCAGACATCATCAAAATCAGCGCAAAAACAGGCGAAGGCGTAACAGAGGTACTAGAAGCTGTTATAGAGAAGATACAGCCACCAAAAAGCAGTTCAAATGAGGCTACACGGGCACTCATATTTGACAGCTATTATGATGATTACAGAGGTGTTATCCTCTATACCCGTGTTTTTGACGGCTCTATCAAAAAAGGTGACGATATACAGATGCTTGCAACAGAGGCGCATGGTCTTGCTTTAGAGGTGGGACACCTTTCGCCTAGTATGAAAGCTGATGGAGCGATCGAAAATGGCCAAATTGGCTATATTGTGACAAACCTCAAGACCACCAGAGATGCTCGCGTAGGAGATACAGTGACAGTTAAACGAGCTCATGCGACAGAGATGCTTCCAGGCTACCAAGATATCAAACCATTTGTATATGCTGGTTTTTTCCCTGTGAGTAATCAGGACTATCAAGAACTCAAAGATGCTGTCGAAAAACTCTCTCTAAGCGACTCTGCTTTGCAGTTTGAGCCCGAGAACTCCCCTGTTCTGGGTTTTGGCGTACGAATCGGCTTTTTGGGGCTTTTACACATGGATATCGTGCGAGAGCGACTAGAGAGAGAATATAATCTCGATTTAGTCATTACTAACCCTAGTACTGATTATCAGGTGTCATTAGCAGACGGAACAGGGGTAGATATAAAATCCGCCTCTGATTTACCAGATGTCAGTAAAATAGTTGAAATCCGCGAACCATGGATCAAAGGCGAAATTGTTGTACCTCAGTCATATGTTGGTGGTGTTATTCAGCTAATAGTCAGCAAACGTGGGCTGCAATCAAATCTCAGTTATATAGACGAACGTGCATTAATCAGTTTTGAGGCGCCTCTGGCTAATCTGTTAACCGACTTTTATGATCAGTTAAAATCAGTTACCAGCGGTTACGGCTCGTTCAACTATGAATTAGACGAATACAGAACAGAAGACCTCGTGCGAGTTGATTTCTATGTAGCAGGGGAAATAGTCGACGCATTGTCTATAATGACCCACCGATCAGAGGCGCAGTCACTGGGTAGAGAAGTAACAGCCAAGTTAAAAGATGTTATACCTCGTCAAAATTTCAAAGTAGCACTGCAAGCCGCAATTGGCGCTCGTTTTATCGCTCGCGAAGATCTTTCGGCCTATCGAAAAGATGTTACAACAGGGCTGTATGGCGGAGATGTCTCTCGTAAAAAGAAGGTACTTGCAAAGCAAGCAAAGGGTAAAAAACGTATGAAACGCTTCGGCAAAGTGGATATCCCATCAGAAGCCTTCACAGTTATGCTTAAACGAGACTAACCTCATCAGATGAAAAAGCTTGTGTTAATGCTATAAACATTGTAAAAAGTATTGACAAAAATGATATTATGTGATAATCTGGTATATGAAATCGCATTCCGAGGTGGAGACCGAGATTTTTGCGAGGTAATTTAACAATCAGGCTTTATTTAGAACTATCTTTTATTAGATAGTTCACAGTTTGTGAGTTTTAACCAAAACACGCAAACTAGGTAGTCATGGGTTTTTAACCCAGATATACCAACTACATATAATTTTTTTGGTTTTGCGTATCCGATTATTGAATATCGTCTTAGATGTTTGATATTCGGATGCGCAAAGGCCTTGCGCGTCCACTGCTTTACGTTTTACGAAAGTCAATAGTAGGGCGCACAGGTGCCCCACGAGTCTCTCTTCAAAGGAGAACATCATGGCCAGAAAGGTAACAATCGCAATCATGGCCCTCGTGGCTGTGCTCGCGCTCACTACAAGCACAGCATCAGCTGCTGCGAAGAAGGGTCCGAACGGGTGTAGTTACACCCACAAGCCCTCTTCCAACCAGTGTGAAGGTCAGGTTGGCCACAAGTCACATGTCGATACCTCGTTTACCAACCCGTTCCTGAGCCTTGCGCTCCCGAACGTGTCAGTAGCAGGTGCCGAGTCGTTGGCTCAGGCCAACGTCACCATTCTGTCATTCGTCAAGGCCAAAGGCCTGACGAAGAAGCAGAAGTCGAAGATGAAGTGCGTCTACGTGCCGGCAGGTACTGGATACTGGAACTCAGCAAAGCAGGCCGATGGCTCGCTGCGTTGGTTCTGGGACACTCGCGCCGGTACGATTTGTACCGACAAGCACGGTAACCAATACCGCGCTGAGTGTGGTAACCAGGTTCGCAAGAAGATGCCTCCAAAGGTTGTACAGGGTGAAATTCGCCTTGTACGCACTTTCGGCTCTTTCAAGGTATCGGTAACGGTATCCGAGAAAGTCGGAGTGTACGGTGTATGCGGATATGCCGAGGCTTCAGCCTCTGCGTCTGCATCAGCTCGTGGTTACACGAAGGTTCAGGCTCGCGGAAACGCGCAGATCCTGGCGAGTGGCAACGCAAAAGCCGAGGCTTACGCCAGAGCTGTTGTCGCCCTTCACTGTGCTCCGATCACACCGCCGCCGACATGCGAACAGACGGGTACATGCCCGCCTCCTCCGTGCACTGAAAACTGCACAACATCTGTACTGATCCTCTCAATGACGGACCTCAACGACATCCCCACAGGGAAGTCTTCAGGTCCGTACTACGTAGAGGTATCTGCCAGTGCAGCTGGAGGAACGTTGACCGTTGACCCAGGGATTGGGTCTATCACGGATTGCAACGGAAGTCCTCGTGAGGGAAGCATGACGCTTCCTGTACCGAAGGGCGTCACGAAGTTTTGCTTCGTGATCTGGGCACCGAACGACCCCGCCAAGCCGACAGAAATGAAGGTTACGGCAACGGCCGTTCTGGGCAACTCATCTGCCTACAAGGAAGATAAGTTGGGTATTACCTACCCAGTCCGTCCGGAGTAAATGTAGTTGGTATGGGTGTCCGGTCTTTATGACCGGACACCCAATACTTTTTTTAAAGACACTATGTCTACCTAGTTTGTAATAATTAAATTAATTTTTAGCAAAGGAGATCAAATTATGATCAAATCTTTAAAAATAGCTGTACTTGCACTTTTTGTGTCAGTACTAGCTTTTAGCGGAAGCTCTGTTTCTGCAGCTTCAGCCGGACAACTAGCCGGTGGTGATAACTACGTCGTAAAAAACGTAACAAAGGGTGGTGCATACGCAAATAGCGTTAGTGCTACTTGTAACGAAGAAGTTAAGTTCAGCATGCAACTTAGTAACACTCAGTTTGGTGCTTTAGAAAACGTAAAACTTAGCGCAACCCTACCAAGTGCTGGTGGTACAAGTACTGCTACTGCAACTACCGCCCTTGGTGGTTCAACTGGTACTACAGACACTGCAAGCGTAACACTTGGTGCAAACCAAACAATCAGCTACGAAGCTGGTTCAACAGTTCTATATGACGACAGTGGTAACGTTATCCGTACATTGAGTGACGGTGTAACTGCTGGTGGTGTAGACCTAGGTACTATTGAAGGTTCTACAACTAAGTTTGTTAACTTCAAAGCTAAAGTAAATTGTGCTGAGAAGCCAGTTTGTACAGTTAACTGTACTCCAGAGACTCCAAAAACTCCGGAAACACCAGCTGGTGTAACTCCAGAAGCTATTGCTTCAACAGGTCCTGCTGAAATCATCAGCGGTCTGTTTGGTACAACTGCTCTTGGTTACGGTGTGCAACGTTATGTTGCTAGCCGACGTGCAAACCAGTAATAAAGCCTGACCGCTCCACCATATATAAGCCATCAGGTTTCCATAAAACCCCGTCCACGTGACGGGGTTTTTGGTTTATACTAGAAAGTAATGATATTTAAGCGAACAAAAATACTAGTAACGGTGGGGCCAGCAACAAATAGCTACGAACAGATTGAAGCCCTCATAGCCAATGGCGCAAACGGTATGCGGCTCAATTTTAGTCACGGTAATAACGAAGAGCGTAACACGCAGATAAGTTGGATACGCGAAGCAAGTAAAAAGCTTGGTAAGCCTGTGGCAATTTTGCAGGATCTTCAGGGTCCAAAAATACGTCTTGGTAATTTAAACCATAATGTTGAAGTCAAGCCGGGCGACGAACTATTGCTCGAATATCAGGCACAGCATCACGATAATGTTATTCCTATTCAGTATAATCTGGTTCATAAAGTCCATCCTGACCAAGCGATATATATTTTTGACGGCAAGATCCGTACGAGAGTGATTGAGATTTTTGACCAGACAGTTAAAGTTCGTGTGGAAAGTGGCGGTACATTAATGAGCCGCAAAGGCTTGAATTTACCAGACACCGATTTTGCAGGTGATATTCTAACCGAAAAAGATTTAACCGATATTGAATACGGAGTGAACCAGGATATTGACTATGTCGCTCTTAGTTTTGTTCAAAGCGCACACGATATTATTGGTTTGCGGGAGATTCTACACAGAAAAGGATCAAATGCAAAAATAATCGCTAAAATCGAGACCAAAGCTGCAATTGAAGATGCTCAACTCGAAGAAATAATAAAAACCTGTGATGGGGTTATGGCAGCACGAGGAGACTTGGCTGTTGAAGCCGGTGCTGAGGTTGTACCGATTGTGCAACGGAAAATCATAGGACTTGCTCGTACATACGGTAAGCTATCGATAGTTGCTACGCAAATGATGGCTAGCATGGTTGATAATCCAGAACCAACTCGTGCCGAAGTCAGTGATGTGGCGCTCGCCGCTATTTTAGGTGCAGATGCAGTGATGCTTAGCGATGAAACTGCCAACGGCGAATACCCGATGGAGGCTGTCCAGGCTATGAAGAAAGTCATCAAATACACTCAGGAACAAATGCCAGTAACTCCGGTATTTTATCGAGACGATGCTCGTGGCAAGCAAGACGCGATATCTGCTGCTGCGGTTACTCTGGCCCAACAGCTCGATGTCGTTGCTATTATTGCTCAAACAAAATCTGGCGCAACTGCGGCTAGTATCGCCGCTCACCGCCCTAGTTTGCCTATTATAAGTGTCACCAATTCACCGCGGGTTGCTCAGCAGCTTGCACTGCTGTATGCAAACAAAAGTTTTTTGATAGAAGAGGAAGACGCACAGGCCGGAGTGCACTTAGCAAAAAGACTCAATGAAAGTGATTATTTTGGTGAGGGAGAGCATCAAATTGTTGTAGTGAGCGGACAGCAGGCTGGAGTTTCTGGCAGTACGGATACAATTCGCATCCGAACTTTGAGCTAGTCCTGATATAATCTATACAAATGAGTGGGCACTATTTCAACAAAAAAACCGTACGTGATGTGCCACTTGATGGCAAGACTGTTCTTTTACGCGCAGACTATAACGTACCATTGGACTCTAGCGGCAATATAGCTGACGACTATCGAATTGTTTCGTCATTACCAACCCTAAAATATTTGACCGAGGAAAGAGGATGTAGGGTTGTTATTATCTCACACCTCGGACGACCAAAGGGTGTAGACGCAAGTCTCAGTCTAAAATTGGTAGCCGGTAGATTACAAAAACTTTTGGACAAAAAAGTCCAGTTCGTACCGGCATGTATTGGGGACAAAGTAAAAATTGCCACCAAAAAAATGTCACCTGGTAACGTTATTTTGCTTGAGAATCTGCGCTTTCATGAGCAGGAGGAGGCGAATGACGAAGGCTTCGCCAAGCGACTAGCCAAAGATTCTCATGCCTCGTATTTTGTACAGGATGGTTTTGGCGTTGTGCATCGTGCGCATGCTAGTACGTCTGCCATCACTCAGTTCCTGCCAAGTGTAGGCGGTCTATTGGTAGAACGTGAATACAAAAGTATCAAAGGAGCGATGCTACACCCTAAACAACCACTTACGGCAGTTCTGGGTGGTGCAAAAATTGCCGACAAGATAGAATTAATCGACAAGTTTATCAACAAAGCAGATCAGATAGTGATCGGCGGTGCAATGGCGAATACTTTCTTGCTGTACAAAGGCGTAAATGTAGGGAAAAGCCTTGTTGATCCGGATGAAAAGGCGATTATAGACAAGATTTATCTAGACGTTGCGAAAAAAGTAGGCTTAGAAAAGGTCGACGATTTTCTATACATTCCAACTGACGTTGCGGTGGCTGAAAAAATAGACAAAAAACAGCCACGAAAAGAAGTCGATGTGCACAAAGTTCACTCTGATGAGACTATCCTCGATATCGGCACGCATAGTATTGATGAGATTGAAAAACGTATAGGCACATCTGGTACGGTTGTGTGGAATGGAACATTGGGTTATGCCGAGATACTGAATTTTGCCTACAGCTCGGCCAGGTTGGCGCTGCATTTAGCTAAGAATCCAGATATTACCTCTATTATTGGCGGGGGAGATACGGCAGATTTTGTACTAGACTGGGACAAGCAAAAAGGCAAAAGCTTCTCACTGGTTTCAACTGGCGGTGGAGCGAGTTTAGAACTGATGAGTGGAAAAAAGCTTCCGGGTGTTGAAGCATTACTAGATTGACCCAGATTACACCTTTATTTTTGGTCTGTCATCTAGTAGACTAAAGAGTGAATAAACATAAGCAGACGGGCATCCTGTTAATAGATGACAAAGACATTAATCGTTGGCAATTGGAAAATGAACCTGAATGTACACCAGGCTAGTTTGTATGTGCATGAATTATCTGAAAAAATCGAACATCACAGTGACGTTGATGTTGTACTAGCACCAGCTACAATTGCGTTGCAAACACTCAGCTTACAAGTGAAAAAACACCATCTTAGCTTGTCCGCTCAAAATTGTTATTGGCGTGACGAAGGGGCATTTACTGGTGAAGTTTCTGCAACGCAATTAAGAGGTCTCGTTGACTACGTTATTGTCGGTCACAGTGAACGTCGTCATATTTTCGGTGAAACAGATAAGGAAATTCGTGCAAAAGTGCAAGCAGTGCTAAGAAACGATCTAATACCAATACTCTGCGTAGGCGAGACTGCTGATGAACGAGCTAACGGTGAAGCAAAACATGTATTACACGACCAAGTCAGTGCTGGACTTGCTAATGTCGCAAGCGACGAAGTGCATAAGGTTGTGATTGCCTATGAGCCTGTTTGGGCCATTGGAACGGGTGACAGTGCGCTGCCATCAGACCTCGAATCAGCTGAAAAGACGATTCGCCACCAGGTTGAATCTTTGTATGGCCACGAACCTGCCTCTAGCCTAAAGCTACTGTATGGTGGTAGTGTTAATAGTGATAATGCTAGCGATTATCTGGCTCTAAAAGGAGTGAACGGTCTTTTGGTTGGCGGCGCTAGCTTACATGTTGAACAATTTTCTACTATTATTTCTAACGCTCACAAATTGAAAGGCAAGAAAAAATGAGTGATATCGATTTTGATGAACTAGATAAAGCAGTAAACTCACTCGTTGGTGATGATTCTGATGCAAAGCAGGGTAACACTCCGTCTGTATCCCAAAGTTCAGCTACTAAAAACGATAGCCTCGAAAAAGAAGAGAAAGTGTCACCAACACTTCCAACCCGTCGAGCAGGTCGTTTCATGGATATGAAGCACGGCTCCTCCGATATGCAAAAGAAGGACTCTTCTCTTATGACGCCCAGTAAAACAAGCATCGCGCCTATCAATCCTGGTATAAAAAAAGAACTAGAAGAGGATAAGAAAGTTCAACCAGAAACAAAGCCAAAGAGCGACTGGCCCGACCCAATAGATTCATCGAAAAATGATGATGAAAAAAGTGAAGACAAAGAAGCTCTGCCAAATGTCAGTACGGATATGCCCGACCCTCTCGATCATATGAGCAAAAATATCGATACAGTCGATAAAGATTCTGTAGATAAAGATGACGAAGAGGGGAAAGATAGAGACGAACCCGTCATAAAGCCCAGCGACGAAAAAGACGAACCAGAATTAGACTATGAAGAAACAGAGACGAAAAAAGATGACAAGAAAGAATCACCATTTATTGATGACGCCAAAGTCGACAAGCGACCTCTAGGAGGCTTTTCTAGCGAGTCACCGGTTGATCCTCCTTCTGAAGTGGTAGAGAAAAAGGATAAAAAAAATGAAGACGCGCTAGAAGACGACACAAAAAAAGAAGATGGTACAACTCAACCTGCACCCGAGCCTATAGAACTACCCCCTGAGCTCGATAAAGACCTAGTTGCAATCGAAGCAGGCGAAGCGCTAGAAGTTCAAAAACCAGTTGAGCAAGAAAATGAAGCCGTAGAAAAAAACGATAAACAAGACGAAGGTAAATCCGACGAAAAAGATGATAAAGAATCAGAAAAAAAGAACCAAAAAGACACAGTTTCTGAACTGTTAGCAAGTGCTGCAACAGGATCAATCCCCGAACAGTACAAAAGACAGAATCGTTCACACGAACTACATGCACCACACCCATTATTTGATGCCGATCACTATAAAAATGCACCAAAAGATGCTAGCGCTAAAAAACCAAAATCATTAGTAAAAAAAGTTTTCCAAATGTTATTCATATTTCTGGGAATTGCACTTCTGGGTGGTTTTTTAGGTACAGCTTTCTTTGTATTTGTTTCACAGCAGTAAGCTATAATAGAGAGAGTAATGACAAAGATTTTAGATGGCCTCAACGCGGCTCAAAAAGAAGCCGTATTGCACGAAAACGCTCCGTTGCTGATTTTGGCAGGTGCAGGATCGGGTAAAACAAAAACACTCACACATCGTGTAGCATATTTGGTACGTGAAAAAAATATTCAGCCAAATAATATCCTAGCTGTTACTTTTACAAACAAAGCAGCAAAAGAAATGCGAGAGAGACTAGCGACGCTGCTTGGCGTTGAGTCACCCGACCGCACCTTCTTTCCTTGGATGGGAACGTTTCATAGCATTTGTGTTCGATTGCTGCGTAGCGATGGACAACAGATAAAAATACCAAAGAATTTTGTTATATTTGACGAATCAGATCGACTTGGTGCGGTTAAATTGGCAATGAGAGAGCTCCATATTAGTGAAAAAGAATTTTCGCCAAGAGCAGTGGCAAGTCTTATCAGTAGTGCAAAAAATGACCTCGTCTCTCCACACGAATATAGTGCAACTGCGCAACTACCAATGCAAAAAACAACTGCTTCTATTTTTCCAAAGTATGAAGCAATTAGAAAAGAGGCCGCCGCTCTTGATTTTGACGATCTCATTAGTGAAACAGTGCGAATGCTCAGCGAGGTCGAAGAGGTCCGTAGTAAATGGCAAGCTTGTTTTAAACATGTATTGATTGATGAGTATCAAGACACCAATGCTTCTCAGTACAAACTAGTAAAGCTGTTGCTTGGATCTAACCAAAATATTTGTGTTGTTGGTGATGATTGGCAAAGTATTTATAGTTGGCGTGGTGCTGACTATACGAATATCCTTAATTTTGAACGAGATTATCCAGGTACGGCCGTTATAAAATTAGAGCAAAACTACCGCTCAACTAAAGCGATTTTGGACGCAGCGCATTTAGTGATAACAAAGAATACTTCACGCAGTGATAAAAAGCTTTGGACAGAAAAGACAGAAGGTGAACCTGTGCAGGTTATTCATGCTCAGAGTGAAGCACACGAGGGAGAGGCAATTATTAGTCGTATTTCGAGTAGTGTAAATATTAGGGCAAGGCAATATGATGATTTTGCTGTGCTATATCGAACCAATGCACAGAGCCGAAGCTTAGAAGAATCTTTTGTTCGTTATAATATACCCTATCAAATTGTCGGTGGTGTTCGTTTTTATGATCGGGCAGAAATCAAAGACATTATTGCCTACCTTCGTTTAGCTTATCAGCCCGCTGATCTAGCTAGTTTTTTGCGCGTCGTTAACTTACCGGCTCGAGGTGTAGGTGCAAAGTCGCTAGAAAACTTTTTGTCGTGGCACACTAACAACGAGTACAGCGATCTAGTCGAGAGCTTGCTGCACGCTGAAGTCTGCTCAACACTTACGCCTAAAGCAAAAAATGCGCTTCAATCACTCGGACTTCTACTGAAAAGTCTTCATGAGCAATCAGAAAAACTTTCGTTGCCAGACCTCATAGAGCTTGTCATTAATCGACTGAACTACATCGAATATTTGAAGACTAACGAACCCATAAAGTCCGAAGAAAAAACAGAAAACGTGCGAGAGCTAATATCGGTTGCTCGCGAATACGAAGTGCTTGGGCTGAGTGGTTTTCTAGAGGAAGTAGCGTTGGTTTCTAGTGCAGATAGCAGTGAAAAAGACAGTAAAGTTACCCTTATGACTATGCATGCAGCAAAAGGTCTGGAGTTTCCAGTAGTATTCATCGCAGGTATGGAAGAGTCAATATTCCCTCACTCTCGAGCTTTATATGATGCTATGGAGATGGAAGAAGAAAGACGACTTTGCTATGTTGGGATGACTCGAGCGAGAGAGGAGCTGTATTTGATTGCGGCAAGTTCTCGCTTACTTTACGGTACTAGACTCTACAACGCACCATCACGCTTCATAACCGACATAGAAGCGTCTGCAGCACCAACTACTCCATCATTTTTAAATATGGAGCCAACTATTGTGATGGATGATGAGCCGGTTGACCTAAATCTTGGTGACACAGTAAAGCATGATGTTTTTGGCAAGGGAAAAGTCATCAATGTTGACGGACAGACTATTAGCGTTTCGTTTGCAAACGGAACCAAAAAATTAAACGCAGCGTTTGCGCGGCTTCAAAAAATATAAAACTTTTCCACATACCAGTGGTAATTTATGATAGAATGGGTCTTGAAACCTTGCACGAGGATTCAAGAATTATTTATGAGTTTAACCCTTGTTAAGTCCAATAAAAAAATATGGAGTATTGCAGCTGTAACTGCAGTAGCTCTTTTAACATTATTGCTTCTATTTTCTATCAAAACGGCTCAAGCTGCAGACTTAAATGAACGACTCATTACAATTCATGATAAAGATGCAGACATAAGCATAGTCACTCGCAGTAGTACTGTAGCTGGTGCCTTGAAACAAGCAAAGATTAAAACTGGTCCGTATGATAATGTTGATCCAAGCCCAAGTACAAAACTAGTGGACAATTCATATCAGGTAAATGTATACAGAGCACAGCCAGTTATGGTTGTAGATGGTGTTAGTAAAAAAATTGTTATGACAGCATCTGAAACACCTTCTCAAATCGCAAAAGATGCAGGTTTGCCCCTCTATGATGAAGACGATACTACTTTAACCCGCAGTACGGATGTACTAAATTCAGAAGGTGCTGGACGTATCCTAACAATTGATCGTGCAACAAGATTCACACTAGTGCTGTACGGAAAGCCGATCGACACCGGTACGCAAGCAAAGACCGTTGGCGGTATGATTAAAGAGAAAAATATAAAATTAGGCAAAGAAGATACTGTTTCTGTGCCTATAAATACTCCTATCGCAGCAGGCATAAAGGTTGAAATATGGCGCAACGGAAAGCAAACAGTTAGCCTAGAGGAGCCAATTGCTTTCCCAATACAACAAATTCAAGACGCAAATCAACCAGTAGGATACAAGCAGATAAAAACAGCGGGTGTTCCAGGCAAAAAGATTGTTACATATGAAATAGAAATGCGTAATGGTCAGGAAGTTGCACGAAAAGAAATCCAAAGCGTGCAAACGGCAGCGCCTCAACAGCAAGTTGAAGTTGTTGGGTCTAAACCAAGCTTTAGCGGGGACTTTGCAGCAGCTTTAGCAAAACTACGCAGTTGTGAAGGCGGGTACACTAGCGTTAATGTTTCTGGTGGCTACTACGGAGCGTATCAATTCAACCAAAGCTCATGGAACGCTAATGCACCTGCCGGTTATGTAGGAGTGCTACCAACGCAGGCGCCTCCGGCCGTCCAAGATCAAGCTGCTCGCAACTACTATGTTAAGAGTGGCTGGCGCCCTTGGCCAAGTTGTGGTCGTAATTTGCCAGATATTTATCGCTAATGCCTGACAAATCACTAGGCCAACATTGGCTAAAAAACCGCGAAATTCTGGAACACATTGCTCAGTTTGCAGAGCTTACTAGAGAGGATACGGTACTTGAAATTGGTCCCGGGCCAGGAACCCTTACAAGCGTTCTTTTATCTAGCGCAAAAACAGTAGTCGCAGTTGAGTTTGATGAAAATCTAGCAAATAAACTACCAAAACAATTTCCAGGTAAAGATTTGCAGGTGGTACATAGCGATATCTTGTCATATGATCTAAGCCAACTACCAGCAGGATACAAAGTTGTTGCAAACGTTCCGTACTATATAACTAGCAAAATAGTACAGCTACTAATGACAGCGGATAATAAACCAGCAGTTGTAGTATTGTTGGTGCAAAAAGAAGTTGCCGAGCGCCTTGCTGCTGTTGGTGGCAAACACAGTATCCTAAGCGTTAGCGCTCAACTATTTGCAGATGTGCGTCTAGGAGATAAAGTACCAGCACATTTTTTCGAGCCAGCACCTAAAGTCGATTCACAGGTGGTTATTTTAGAGCCACATTCCGAACCATTATTTGAAAACTTTGATCAAAAAGTTTTTTTCCAAGTAGTTAAAGCAGGCTTTTCTGCAAAACGCAAAAAAATAATTTCCAGCCTTAGTGCTGGTTTGGCTTTAGAGAAAAGCCGAGTCGATGACATGCTACGGGCGGTAGATATTGATCCAGGTCAACGCGCCGAGAACCTCAGTCTTACCCAGTGGTGGGATCTAACAAAAGAGTATAAAAAAAATGATAGCTAAAGACCAGCCCACAATTTTTGGCGCAAGCATTAGCGCAGGTGTTTCATCTGTAAGTGATGGAAATATGAAAAAAGCCAATATGCCCGATGAACTTAAAAAAGACGTTGACTCAAATCGAAAAAATTTTTTACAAGTTTTAAATATACAACCCGAACAAACTGTTCTTGTTAGTCTTACCTATGAAAAAAATGATTTTACAGTATATGACGTAGTGACTGCTGAAGATAGCGGGAAAGGAATAATCAAGGATGGTGAACCATTTACTGATGCTCTTGTGACTGCAGATAAAAATGTTGCGCTTTTCTTGCCTATTGCAGATTGTGTTGGAGCTATACTATACGACCCAGTTAAAGAGGTTCTTATGGTGTCTCATCTTGGTCGTCATAGTACTGAGCAATATGGTGCTTCAAAAAATATCGAATATTTATCACGTATATTTGGTTCACATCCAGGAGATATTTTAGTATGGTGCTCGCCCTCACCTGGGGTAGGCTCGTATCCACTATATGCCTTTGAAAACAAGAGCTTGGCGGATGTAAATAAGCAGCATTTTATCGACTCTGGAATAAAAGAATATAACATAGAGATTTGTACTGTCGATACGTCTTCTGATAAAAACTATTTCTCATACAGCGAATTTATAAAAGGCAATAGAGATGTCGATGGTCGCTTTGCGGTAGTAGCAATGATTGTCTAGCAAGCCGAAGCGGGTAGGCTGAGTGGTAGGTACTGAACATTAGAATTACTCCCATAGTATTCAAAAGGGTAGGAATATGTAGCAATGATGTCTTGCTGGCATTGATCAAGAGGATCCTCTCCTTCGTTTTCATCTATGTAGTATGGCCGCCCAAGTGAATCTTTTAAATTGCGTACGTCTATTCCACTAGCTGTAGAAATTGTGTCCAGAGTAGCTAAGTAACTAGTCCAACATGGGTCACTTTGAGACAATGTCGCAAGATCAGTACCAGAAGTTTGGGAATAACAACCATCAGCGGTCCATATATTGCCAGTAATTTCTAGTAGTGTTTTATCGGTTGCATTACGCGCCGATACAATAGCTTTTGTGAGCTCTTTTTGGTCTGATATGCTCTTTGCCGTTCGTGCTCTATCCTGTATGCCAGTATATGCAAACACCACCAAACTAGCTAAAACACCAATAATGACAATCACAATCAAAATCTCAACAATTGTAAACCCTCGCTGATGCATAGCCTTATAATCATAACGTAGTTGTGATTATAAGCACAAGTACTATTAGAGTTTCCGGTCGCTTGACAGTTCTCGTCGTGTTAAAATAAGGTGCAATGGGAAAAAATTTATACATCACAACTGCAATTCCGTATGTTAACGGTACGCCTCATATCGGAAATGCCATGGATTATCTATTTGCTGATATTTGGGCCAGATATCAAAAGCAACAACATCCAGAAAGACTCCTGAGATTTTCTGCGGGTACAGACGAGCATGGTAACAAAATTGCAGCCAAGGCCAAAGAGGAAAGTCTAAGTCCAAAAGAATATACAGATAATCATTACAAAGCGTTTGCAGATCTTATGAAAAAAGTTGGCGCTAGCTATACCGACTTTGTGCGTACAACCGACCAGCATCATGAACAAGCTGTCCAAGACATTTGGAAGAAGCTAGAGCAGTATATCTACAAAGGAAAATACGAAGGCTGGTACTGTGTTGGCCATGAAGCATTTTTTACAGAAAAGGAAGTAGCACTTACAAACGGCGCCTGTCCAGACCATCAAACTCCGTACGAAAAGCTCTCAGAAGAAAACTATTATTTTAAACTAAGTAGTTTTGGCGAACAAATCAAACAAGCAATCGAAAATAAAAAAATGATTATTGAGCCTGAGTTCCGACAAAGAGAAATCCTCAAGCTCATTAACGATGGCCTCAAAGATGTCAGCATATCACGGCCAAAAAAGAGCCTGAGCTGGGGAGTGCCAGTTCCGGGCGATCCTGATCAAATAATATATGTCTGGGTAGATGCTTTACCAAATTATTTGACAGTTATTGGCTATCCCGACAAAGAGGAGTGGAAAGAATACTGGCCCGCTGAGGTCCAGGTCATCGGCAAAGATATTTTGAGGTTTCACGCTGCTATTTGGCCGGCAATTTTATTTGCACTAGACCTACCTCTTCCTAAAAAGTTGCTAGTGCACGGGTTTGTTAATGTAGGTGGTGCGAAAATTAGCAAAACGGTAGGGAATGGCGTTGATCCAAACGAAATTATTGATGAATACGGTGTAGATGCGTTTCGTTATTTTTTCTCACGCCACATACCAACGCTTGACGATGGTGACTTTACATGGGAGATGTTTGAAAATGCCTATAATAATGAGCTTGCGAATGAACTCGGAAATCTGATTCAGCGTGTAGCAAGTATGATCAACCGATACCAGAGCGGTGTTATAGGAGATCATCCAAATCCAGAGCACGATATTAATTTGTATCGTGAATACATGAATGATTTTAAATTCAACCGAGCAATGGACGAAGTATGGAGCATGGTTAGAGAATTAAATGTGTATATAGAGAACGTAAAACCATGGCAAGTTGCGAAAAATGCCGAACAAGAACCCGAAGAAAAAGAGCACCTTGATGCGATATTGGCCTACGCAAGTGGAAGCTTATTGCAAATTGCAGACTTGCTCAAGCCATTCTTGCCACATACTTCCAAAAATATAGATGATATTTTCGGTACAGGTGTCGTAAAACTACCCGAGGTTGTTCTGTTTCCAAAAGTGTACAAGCATACCGCAGAGTCAAAACGAAATTCATAGATATGCAGCTGATTGATACCCACTGCCATATACATTCAAACGACTACAAGCTTGATAGTAACGAAGTGTACCAGCGAGCTATTGGCGGAGGTATAAAAAAAATGATATGTGTCGGAACCGATGTTGATGATTCAAAAATGGCAATTCAGTTTGCGCATAGTCGCGAATCAGTATTTGCTAGTGTAGGTGTACATCCCCACGAAGCAAAGCATGGTATTGATGGGCTCGAGACAATACTCAATAGCCAAAAAGTTGTTGCTGTTGGTGAGATTGGCTTGGATTATTTCTATAGCCATAGCGACCCCATGGTCCAAAAAGGTATATTTGAAAGTCAGCTACAGCTCGCGCAAGACAATAATTTGCCAGTAATATTCCATGTCCGCGAGGCATTCGATGATTTTTGGCCAATTGTACAGAATTTTTCAAAAATTCGTGGCGTACTACATAGTTTTACTGACAGTATGACTAATCTTGAAAAAGCTATAGGCTTAGGGCTATATATAGGAGTAAATGGCATCAGTACATTTACAAAAGATGCGGGGCAACAAGCTATGTTTGCCCAGATTCCCCTTGACTTACTACTGTTAGAGACAGACTCTCCTTACTTGACACCGCAATCAAGGCGTGGTAATGTAAATGAGCCTGTGTTTCTGAGAGAGGTAGCTGAGTATATAAGTACCGTACAATCAACCCCTGTTGATGAGCTAGCTACCCGAACAACTCAAAACGCGACAAATCTATTTCATATTTAAATTTTTAAATACAACTCAAACACAAAAAGTCTTTATAAAAATTGCAAAAATAATAATAAATATTACGCATGGAGGCGTTTTTAATGGTTATTTACCCACCCAACAGTCGCGCAACTTTTGACCAACCAAAATGGGCTCGTCAAGACTCTACCCGAACAGAACCAGTTCAGTACGAAGTAATAGAACAAGCCGAGCAGTACAGTTTTCACACCAGTGAAATGGACAGTAATACTTTTGAAGCTTCACGAGAGGTTTCGGATGTAGTTATCGAAGCTGCTCGAGATAAAGCTCAGGTCAAGCTCATTATGGCGAACACAGAATCAGTCTGTGCTTGGCGCAAACTAGCCCAAAGTCAATAAAGAAGCTATTATTGCTATATGCCTACGTTACTACAACAAGCGATGACACTTTTGGTTGGAGATCAGCCTAGTAGGCAATCTTCATCCCAAAAAACTACAACGCGCCCACTAAAGAAGCTGACAGACCGTCAGCTCATTAAGCTCGAGTCTGAAATTGGCCGTACATTGTTTGGCGAGATCCCAGCGGGACGTACTCGGGAGTTCTTTTGTCTCGACAATGACACATGGATTTGGCATGAAGAATGGAAAAATGATGCCAATCAAAAAAAGAGTCAGACCGTTCGCTACGAAGTACATCCAAATGGCATCTTGAAAGTTGAAGACGGTGGTAAAAATTATAATTTTTTGAAAGGTCAAGAGCTTATGAATCTTGCACTCGCAACTCGTATGTATCACGAGCGGGTTATGCGAGAGTTATATAAGCGAGATCCAAAAACTGGTGCTCTACTGACAGCTGAGCCGAGTACTATACCTCAAATTCATGAGTAAAAAAATAATATATCTAGACTACGCAGCAGCAACACCACTTGAGTCTGCTGTTTTTCATACTATGGAGCCATACATGACTGACAGATTTTATAATCCCTCAGCCCCATACCAGCCAGCTCGCGATATACGTACAGATATCGAAACTGCGCGCGCCTCTGTTGCACGGCTGCTTGGTGCTAAACCGACAGAAATTATCTTTACTGCGGGAGCAACAGAATCTATTAATCTGGCTTTTGGTTTAGACGGGCATGTTATTACAAGTGAAATCGAACATCTCGCGATACTTGAAACGGCTAAACAACACGAAGTCTCACTACTAAGTGTTGATGAAAATGGTCGAATACGGCTAGAAAATCTCAAAAATAATATTCGAGAAGATACAGTACTTATCAGCATTGGTATTGTGAACAACGAAATTGGTGTTACACAGTCGCTTGGAGAAGTTGTAAAAATCATAGAAGCAGTTCGAGCCAGGCGAATGAAAGAAAACAACCCAATGCCATTACTGCTGCATAGCGATGCATCACAAGGATCGGGTATGATCGATCTCAATGTTGCAAGGCTTGGCGTAGATATGCTAACTCTTAATGGCGGTAAAATGTACGGCCCAAAGCAATCAGGCGTGCTATATGTTAGTAGCTCAGTACAACTACAACCGATTATTTACGGTGGAGGGCAGGAAAGAAACCTTCGTTCTGGTACTGAAAATGTTGCGGGCATAATTGGTTTTGCAAAAGCATTCGAAATAGCAGAAAAAAAGCGTAAAGATGAACCAAGGAGACTGTACGGCTTGCGTCAACAGATGATCGAACTATTACAGGAGCAGTTTCAAGATATGCATATACTTGGTCATAAAAAACACCAAGCACCGCACATTTTATCCGTTGCTTGGGAGGGTCTTGATGCAGAGAGGGTTCTCTTTGCTTTAGAGTCTGAAAACATTCTTGTTGCAACTGGTTCTGCCTGTGCTGCAAACAAAGACACTCGGTCCCATGTTTTGATGGCATTAGGGCTGAACCATAATATAATTGATGGTTCTTTGCGTTTTTCTTTTGGGCGGACCACTACCAGCGACGAAATAGCGCAAGCTGGTAAAATAATAAGTATGATAGTAAAAAAAGAACTGCAACGTGGCAAGTAGCTCAGGCAGAGGGCTCGGATTTGCACATTACCTAGGGGGTATGGTGCTAATATTCGTGGTGCTTTTTTTTGTATTACTGCCTTATTATTTAGGCCCAAACGATTTGCAGACTTGCGAGCAAGCCCCAGATAGTAGTAATCCAAACGTAGCCTGCCACACCAGTGACGCAATCGTTGCTATAAGTGGTGGAGATACACCAGCTCGTACCGAAGAGGCAATTACATTGTATAAAAACGGCTGGGCAAGCAAGCTCATTTTCTCTGGTGCTGCTCAGGATAAAAGCGGCCCAAGTAATGCAGAGGCCATGAAAAAACAAGCAATTGCCGAGGGTGTGCCCGCAGGCGCTATATTGATCGAAGAAAATGCAGTCAATACACAAGAAAATGCTGCTAATACACAAGCTCTGCTACAGAGTAATAATCTACATAGTATTATTTTAGTAACATCCGCATATCATCAAAAACGAGCGAGCTTAGAATTTCAAAGAAGAGCTGGTAACGCCGTTCAGGTCATCAACCATCCTGTTGCTCACGACAAGCAGTGGCAAGAGCACTGGTACCTCACTCCATCTGGGCTGTGGCTGTCAGTCAGCGAGCTTGTGAAAGTCATAGGATTTTATACTAGTGAAAACTAAAAAAGTATATGTAGGTATGAGTGGTGGGGTTGATAGTAGTCTCACTGCCGCGCTTTTAGTAGAACAGGGCTACGAAGTCACTGGAGTTTATATGAAAAATTGGACTCAGGACTTACCTGGTATGAAATGCCCCTGGGCAGATGACCTAGCCGATGCAAAACGTGTAGCCGTGCAACTTGGTATAGATTTTAAAGTATTTGATTTTCAAAAAGAGTATAAGCAAAAAGTCGTCGACTACATGATAAATGAATACAAAGCCGGTCGTACTCCAAACCCAGATATAATGTGCAATCAAGAAGTAAAGTTCAAACTTTTCCTCGATGCGTCGCTAGAAGACGGGGCGGATATGATCGCCACTGGCCATTATGCGCAAGTTGAAAAAGGGGTGTTGAAAAAAGCAGTTGATGAAAATAAAGATCAGACATATTTTCTGTATAGAATTACAAAAAAAGCTTTGGAAAAAACTCTCTTTCCACTCGGTGGCATGAAAAAAACTGAAGTACGAGAGCAAGCTAAAAAGCGCCACCTTTTTACAGCGAGTAAAAAAGAAAGTATGGGTATATGTTTCGTAGGGTCAGTTGGAATACGTGAATTTTTGAGTCAATACGTCATAACACAACCAGGGGCGATTATCGATATTCAAACCAGGGAAACAGTCGGATCCCATGATGGCGCAATTTTCTTTACACTAGGCCAGCGACACGGACTGCATGTTGGCGGAGGACTTCCTTACTATGTAGTGTCAAAAGATATGGAGAAGAACGAAGTGTATGTAACTCGAGATTTGAATGACAAAGAATTATGGCGTAAAGAAATAAAACTTTCAGACTTGCACTGGATTGACCAAAGGCCCGTTAATGGACAAAAACTGCAAGTTAGGATGCGTCACCGTGCCGCGTTAATCGATGCTAAACTAAGTGATCATACACTACTATTGTCAGGGCCTCAACGCGCTATTGCAACCGGCCAATCCGCAGTCTTGTATGACAGTAGCGTTGTACTCGGCGGCGGTATTTTAAGCTAGCTTTTTAAAGTGATACAATACTTATATTTTATTTGTGGGCAGAGGGACTAAGAATGGTGGGTTCACTATAGTCGAGCTTCTTATCGTGATTGTTATCATAGGCATATTAGCGACTTTGATAATAGTAGCCTACAACGGTATTCAGCAAAGGGCCAGGGATACTGATAGGGATGCTGACCTGCGCGCCCTTAAGACTAGCATTGAATTATATAAAGCTGACTTTGGTTATTATCCTTCTGCCGGAACAGATAACGTTGGATATACTATTACAAACCTTACATCTACACTTTTACCAACATATATGAAGTCTATACCACAGGATCCCCAATATCCAGCAGCTGGAAAAGCTTACAGCTACGTTCGTGGAACGGTGGCTAGCGATAGCTATGCAATATATATGCAAGGCTACGAAGCAAAGCCTGTTTGTAAGGCTGGCAATAATGTCAATGTAGGCTGGTGGGGGTCTGGTGTGCCTGCTTGCTAGATATTTAGCGCTCCTGTGGCCTCTTCATTTGTCTTAACTATAGAACTTTCCAGCATAAGCAATTTTGGTATATAATAGGTTACTAGAAATGGCACTCAACAAACTAAAAAAAACATTCAAGCGTGGCAGTGATGCTGACGCTGTAAACCATATTGTAGCGCTCGATATCGGTACAGAGTTTGCAAAAGCTCTAATTGCTCGTATTGACGGTGATGAAATGAATATCGTAGGTGTTGGTAGAGCTCGCCAAGATGTGAGCGACATGCATTCAGGCGCAATATCAGATATTGGAGGTGTTGTTCGAGCATGTGAAGAAGCGTTGTCTGAAGCCGAAGATCAAGCTGGTGTGCAAGCTCGCTCGGTGGTGATTGGCATCGCTGGTGAGCTTGTTAAAGGTACTACCAATACTATTCGCTACAAGCGCCCTCATCCGGACAAAGAGCTCGATATTGCCGAAATGGAATTTATTATTGAAAAAGTACAGGAAAGAGCGCAAGTTAAAGCCCAAAAACTAGTTGCTTGGGAAACTGGTAACGAAGATGTCGAAGTAAAGCTAGTTAACTCTGCTATCGTCGGTATTCATATCGATGGCTATAAAATTACAAATCCTATCGGTTTTCAGGGCAAAGATGTTTCAATTCAGATCTATACAGCCTTTGCACCAATGGTGCATATTGGCGCATTAGAGCGAACCGCAGCGGAGCTCGATCTCGACCTCATAGCAGTGGCTGCTGAGCCATTTGCGGTTGCTCGTTCGGTGTTGGGCAACGACGCCAGTAGTACATTTACAGCCATCCTAACTGATGTGGGCGGTGGAACAACCGATATTGCAGTCATAAATGATGGTGGCGTAGAAGGTACAAAGATGTTTGGTATTGGCGGGCGCAGCTTTACTCGTACCATCGCAACGGAGCTTGACCTTAAATATGACGATGCCGAAAAACTAAAAATTAATGTTGATGATCCAAATCTCAAGGAAAGCGTCGCCCAAGAAGTAACCAAAGCAATAGATAAAACTCTAGAAGTTTGGTTGGGCGGAGTAGAACTTGCTTTGGGTGAATTCGACTCAGTCGATCATTTGCCGAGTAAAATTTTATTGTGTGGCGGTGGTAGTTCATTAAACAAACTTGTGAAAGCGCTAAACGGCAGTGATTGGTACAAAGACCTTCCTTTTACCAAAAAGCCGACAGTGCATCATATCAGTCCGGAAAATGTAGATGGTATCAATGATAAAACAGGGGAAATTACTGACCATACACTTATCACCGCTATGGGGCTGCTCAGAGTTGGATATGATACGATGGTAGGTACAAGCGATACAGATACAGTCAAGGATAAAATTAATCGCATTTTACGAGTATGAAAAAAGATATTATTTATATTGATACCGAAGATGATATCACCTCAATCATCGAAAAAGTAAAATCTTCAAGCGAGAAGATTATTGCACTTGTACCACCAAAACGGGTTGGTGTACTACAAAGCGCAGTCAATTTGAAGTTATTACAAAAATCAGCTGCTTCGGCAGATAAACGAATTGTACTCATTACTACCAGCAAACCGCTGGCGTCACTTGCTGCTGGCGTTGCTATACCAGTTGCAAAAAACTTGCAGTCAAAGCCAGAGCTTGCAGCCGCACAAGAACTCCCAGAGCTGGATGATGCAGAAGAAGATGTGATAAACGGAGAAGATTTACCTGTAGGTGAACTAGAAAAAAGCGCCCCTACAGAATCTACAACCGACGATGAGATAGAACTTCCCGAAGACCTCAAACAACCAAACGATGGGCCATTCGGCAAAGCAAAAAAAACCAAAGGCAAGAAAAAGGGTCCAAGTGTACCGAATTTTGATACCTTTCGTAAAAAGCTATTCCTCGCAATTGGTGGCGGTGTACTGTTTATCATTTTTCTCATATGGGCAATTTGGTTCGCTCCGCACGCAACAGTTAATATTCAAGCTAAAACAACGACAGAAAGCATTAATGCACCGATTAGTCTCAATGCAAACGGCACAACAGATGTAGATGCAAATGTTGTGAGACCGTCTGTACAGCAGGTGAAAAAGACAAACACAATTGATTTCGATGCTACAGGCAAAAAAGATATTGGTGAAAAAGCTACAGGAACAATGCAGCTCACTAGAACTTCAGTATCAAGTAACCGATTATCAATACCAGCTGGAACAGGCTTCAGCTCCGGTAACTTTACCTTTACCAGTACTGAAGACGCTTCATTAGATCCTACGACCGTCGGTCCAGGTGGATTTGTCCAAGACACCACAACCGTCAGAGTGCAAGCTGCGGCCGTGGGCGCTGAATACAATCTATCAGCTAGGACCTACCAAGCAACAATGAGTGGATTTACTGCTCAGGGTAGCAATATGACAGGTGGTAGCAAACGAACCGCCACAGTAGTTTCTGATAGTGACATAGAGACCGCTAAATCAAAAATTATTGAACAGAATGGAGAGGCTGGACGCAAGGAGCTCGAAGGCAAATTTGACGATAAAAAGTATGTCATCATTGATAAAAGCTATAAGGCAGATCCAACCACAGTAACTTCGTCGCCAGCTAGTGGTGCCGAAGGTTCAAAAGGCAAGTTAACAGTCGAAACTACCTATACATTGCTGGGACTGACAAAAACTGATACAAATGCGGTCCTCGACAACTATCTAAAGGAAAAAATAGACGGTCAAAAGAACCAAAAAATCTATGACAACGGACTTTCGAAATTACAGTTTAGTGACGTTACGGACAGCGCAGCAACACTTAAGACAACAGGCTATGTTGGTCCAACTATAGACACAAAGAATCTCAAACCTCAGCTAGTTGGAAAAAATTACGAAGAAATTCGCCAAAAGATTAAAGCCGTAGACGGGGTTGAAGATGTTGAGACAAAGTTTTTCCCTTTCTGGATATCTACAGCACCTGATGTCAACAAGATAGACATTAAGTTTGATGTACAAAAAGATGAGTGAGACAACAGCTAGAACTAACGAAAGTAAATCGATCATCGCTCTAGATGTAGGTGATAAACGTATTGGTGTTGCTCATGCCGATACCTCGACCCGAATTGCGGTAGCATACACTACTATCGAAGTTGACGGCTTAGAATTTGAAAGACTGCGAGCAATCATAGCAGAGCTAGAGCCCGCGATTATGGTTGTCGGTTTTCCTCGTAATCAATCTGGAGCCACCACCAAACAGACGGATAAAGTACGTGCATTTGCGCGGCAGCTAGAAAGATTTGGTATCGAGATCGTATTTCAAGACGAATCGCTGACATCAGTACTGGCTGAAAAGTATCTCAAATCTTTGAATAAGCCATACGCTAGAGCTGAAATAGACGCACACGCAGCTGCAATAATTCTAGGCGATTTTTTGGAGATAAATTTTGGTGCCTGATCAGGAAGCACCAATAGAAACAAAAAAAGCTCACCAAAAACCTTGGTTCTGGGTTTTAGCTATAGGTGGGGGTGTAGTAGTGATAATAATCACAGCCTTACTTGCTTTTTTTGTGTGGTATCAACAATCTATTCAACCGATTGACTCTGCTAGTAAGCAAAGTATTCGCTTTGTTATAAAAAGTGGCGAAGGTAATGCACAGATCGCACAGAACTTAGAAGATGCTCATATAATTCGTAGCTCGACAGCCATGGTGTTGTATCTAAAGCTGAGCAATAGACCCGCTAGCTTACAGGCTGGAACATATGTTATTTCTCCTAGTTATAGTGTAGAAAAAATAATCAACCATCTAGAGAACGGCAACACAGACTTATTTAATGTGACGATTTCACCCGGACGCACGCTTAGCGAAATAAAAAAAGACTTAAGTAAGTATGGATACACCAGTGAAGAAGTCAATACTGCACTAAAAGCTAACTACAGCAGCCCGCTACTCGCTGACAAACCTGCCGAAGCCGACCTGGAGGGTTATATTTTCCCCGAAACTTTTGAAATGTCGGGTACTGGCGACCTGGAGTCTCTGTTTCAGCGATCTTTTGATGCATTATATGCTCGCTTACAAAAAGACGGATTGATAGAAAAGTTCAAAGCTAAAGGGCTCAATATTCATCAAGCCATGACACTAGCTTCAATTATTCAGGAAGAAGCAAGTGATCCAACAGATCAGCCGCAAATTGCTCAGGTCTTTTTCACACGTATTGAAAAGGGGATGAAGCTAGAATCTGACGTAACTTTTCACTATGCTGCTAAAAAGTTAGGTGTTGCGCCACGAGTTGACCTGCAATCTCCGTACAATACCCGCCTTGTAGGCGGCTTACCTCCGACACCAATTAGTAATATGAACTATTCTGCAATTCAAGCCGTAGCCAATCCAGCACCAGGCGACTATGTGTATTTTATTGCTGGTGATAATGGCGTTATTTACTACGGACGAACTTTCGAAGAGCATCAAGAAAATATCCAAAAACACTGCCAAAAACTCTGCGGAAATGCCTTTTAAATATATTACGAAATCTATTGACGTATTAGTCAATGATTGCTATACTACTTCTTAGCACATGCAGTTTATGCATTATCTCTACAGGGGTAAATCATGAAACAGTATGGGCCTGCCGGAAATGTCGTACGGGTAAAGTCGATAAACACCCTTTTCTCTCATAGAGAAGTAAGACAGAGTATGGTAGCAGTGAAAATAGCAATATATTCACAAGGAGTTGATTATTAATAATCCAGTCCCGCTTCACGACACAAAACGTCGTGCAGGCTCAAAGTTTAAACAACTACGGTCAAACAAGATTGTCTCTATTGCATCCTATACCCTTATTTTTGGGCTTATTGTAGGCCTTGCTTATAGTGGTCGTGATGCCGATTCTTTAGTATTAGCCGAGCGCCAAGACCAACAAGTGTCAGCTACCGTTACTGACGATAAACCCTCAATCGATCAAGTGGCCGCCGCTCACTTGGCTGCTGATCTTGCATCGCAAGTGGATATGCCAATCGCAAATAACGTAAACAACCAAGCAATCTCACTCAGCGCGAAAAGCCAACTAGCGCAAACTAGTGATGAAACTATTTCGAAGCCACAAATCATTGCTTCAAACGCCTCCGCCTCTAAAGCATTTACAACATACAAGACCCAACCTGGTGATACAACACCAAGTATTGCTGCAAAGTTTAGCTTGAACGCAGACACGGTCAAATGGGCGAACGGCATTGCAGGTGATGCTATTGAGCCTGGACGTGATCTGATGATTCCACCAGTTGATGGTGTAGTATATTCTGCACAAGCAGGAGATACGGCTGAATCAATTGCACAAAAGTTCAATGGTGATGCTCAGCGTGTTGTACTTTACAATGATCTTGAATCATCTAGCGCAGTTGCAGCAGGCACACAAATAATTATCCCTGGCGGTTCTCCGATCATAGTAGCTGCTACACCTTCAAATACTTCAGCAGCACGGTCAGGCGGCAGTTCGTCTCCAGCTACAGGTATTTATGCTAGCCTTGCAGGTGGAAACCGTTATGACTTCGGCTACTGCACCTGGTATGCATATAACAGACGTGCAGCACTGGGCCGTCCTATCGGTGGTATGTGGGGTAATGCATCTTCTTGGGCTAGCTTGGCACGTGGATCGGGTTTTGCAGTAAATAATCGCCCTGCTATCGGAGCGGTTATGCAAACCGCGAATGCAGCTGGCGGCTATGGCCACGTTTCGGTTGTTGAGAGTGTAAATGCTGATGGTAGTATTGTTGTCTCTGAAATGAACTATGCTGGCTGGAACGTCAAGAGTACTCGTACAATTCCTGCTGGTTCAGTAGGTTCATATAACTACATTCACTAAGCCTACATCTGTAATAATCTGTTAAAATAGACACTAGTATGTTTGTTGATACAGCGAAAGTGACTCTAATTGCCGGCCGAGGTGGTAATGGTGCCGTTAGTTTTCGTACCGAAAAATACATAGACCATGGCGGTCCTGATGGTGGTGACGGGGGCCATGGTGGCGATATCGTGTTTATTGGCGATGAAAATACCAATACACTAATTGATTTTCGCTACCATCCAGAAATTAAGGCTGATAAGGGTCAGAATGGCTCAAAGCGGGATCGCCGTGGCAAGAGCGCTGATCCTGCAATTGTTAAAGTGCCTTTAGGCACTATTATTAATAGAGATGGTGCCGCCATAGCAGATATTACCGAGGACGGTCAACGTATTGTTGTAGCCCATGGCGGTGAAGGCGGTTTCGGTAATGCACACTTTAAGAGCTCGACTCGTCAAGCACCCCGCGTTGCCGAAGTGGGCGAGCCCGGTGAAACATTTGAAGCCACACTAGAGCTTCGGTTATTGGCTGATGTTGGCTTGATAGGCTTTCCAAATGCTGGTAAATCGACCCTACTAAGCGTCGTCAGCAATGCTCGTCCAGAAATTGCTGACTATGCTTTCACAACTCTAACACCTAATTTGGGTGTCGCTGATATCGATAGCTCAAGCCTGTTAATAGCCGATATTCCAGGGTTGATCGAAGGCGCATCCGAAGGCAAAGGTCTGGGTGGCGCATTCTTACGCCATGTCGATCGCACTAGTGTGTTGCTCCACCTGATAGATGCATATACAGAGGATATCGCCCACGCCTACAAAGTTATACGCAGTGAACTTGGTGCACACAATGCAAATCTTGCGGCGCGCAATGAGGTTGTTGCTATTACAAAAATAGAAGGGTTGGACGATGAGATTATCAATGATCAGCTTTCAAAACTGCAATCAGTTGTACCGGCACAAACTCCGTTATTTGCAATTTCATCAACCGCACACAAAAACATCAAAGAGTTGTTGCGTGAACTAGCATCTCAAGTAGATGCAGCAAGAACAGCTGAAGCTTCAGCACAAACCGAACTTGAGGACAACGAAAGCATGCCAACAATTAGTCTGACTACCACACAGCAAAAAGCTAGCTGGCAGGTTGAACTGCGCGGAGAAGTATTTGAGGTGAGTGGTCAAAAGATAGAAAAGTTTGCTCGTCGAACAGATGTTAACAATCCACATAGCTTGAACCGCTTACGTGATATCATGAGAAAAATGGGTATTACACACGAATTAGAGCGAAAAGGTGCAGTAGGTGAAAGTAATATTTCAATAGTAGGGACAAACTTTACCTTAATAGAGCAATAATTTATATATCATGTTTAATAAAGTCATTTTACATCATAAAATACCTCTAGTAATCACCCTGCTGTCATGGGCGATAGTTGGATATTACTTAGGTCCGGAAGCATTCTTTTTGGTAATCGCTTTGAGTATTTTAGAGATAACTCTTAGTGCAGATAACGCGGTTGTTAACAGCAGAGTACTCGTCAAAATGTCACCAATGTGGCAAAAACTGTTTATGACGGTTGGTATATTTGTAGCAGTATTTTTGATCAGGTTTGCCTTGCCGATAGTTTTGGTAGCAGTTGCCTCTCAAATGCCTATAGGCCAGGTGACTGACTTGGCTTTGAATGATGCCGATGAATACGGTAAAAGATTACATGAAATCGCACCACTGATTAACAGTTTTGGTGGAGTATTTTTGTTTATGGTCGGTACATTCTTCTTTTTAGATAAAACAAGGAAACATTTTTGGATACCCGCGATTGAGCAAGGTCTTTCACGATTAGCAACTGTACCTTACATTAAAACGCTAGTTATCTCTAGCTTATTCATACTTATACAACTACTACTACCATCAGACATGCGACAAGTGGTTGGAGTATCAATGTTTGTGGCAATTATCATTTATACTTTCCTGCACTCAGTTACGATATTAATGGAGAGGTTCGAACAAAAAAATGAACTCAAGAAGCAAGTTGGATGGGTAGCATTTGCATCATTTATGTATCTTGAGGTGCTAGACGCTAGCTTTTCACTCGACGGTGTCATAGGAGCTTTTGCACTGACAAATAACATTATAATAATCATGGTAGGACTGGGTGTCGGCGCACTGTGGGTACGTACATTGACGCTCCATATGGTGAAAAGTAAAACGCTAGCTCATTATAAATATTTGGAATCTGGAGCGCATTGGGCAATCGTATTTTTAAGCGCTATTATGATTCTAGAACTCTTTCATATTGAATTAGCCGAATGGTTTGTGGCGTCTGTCGGTCTGATATGTATCGCGGCATCAGTCATTGGATCGCGTAAACAAGAGCATGTAAAAAAGATTTAAACTATGCAACAAAGCTTCTTTTTTTATGATTTAGAAACAAGTGGTCTTAGTAGTCGGTATCAGCGCATTATGCAATTTGCAGGTCAGCGTACCGATATGGACCTCAATCCGATCGGTGAACCAGTTGATCTTTTGATTCGTATTTCAGAAGATATCTTGCCAGATCCTCAAGCCATATTGATTACAGGTACAACCCCTCAAAAGACAATCGAAGAAGGTATACAAGAGCCAGAATTTTGTAAGATGTTGGTCAACGAAGTATTTACACCAGGTACTATCGCGGTTGGTTTCAATAGTATACGGTTTGATGACGAATTTGTGCGTCATATTTTGTGGCGTAATTTTCACGATCCTTATCAATGGGCTTGGGCAGACCAGCGTTCTCGTTGGGATATATTAGATTTAGTGCGTATGACCAGAGCACTAAGGCCGGATGGAATAAAGTGGCCGGTTGACGACGATGGTTCCCCAACAAATCGGCTTGAACTGCTTTCAAAAGTGAACAATTTAACACATCTTCATGCTCATGATGCCCTGAGCGATGTTGAAGCGACAATACAGGTCGCGAAACTGATCAAACAAAAACAACCAAAGCTTTTTGATTTTCTGTTGAAAATACGTGACAAAAAGGAAGTTGCCAAGATTGTGAACCTAGATGACCCAGAGTCTTTTGTATATAGCAGTGGCCGTTTTGGCAAAAAAGTTGATTTTACATCGGTAGCGTTTCCTATTGCCCCGGGTAAAACACCAGGCACAACTTTAGTATATGATTTACGCATTGACCCCGCTGATTTTGCTAAACTTTCTCGGGACGAAATAAAAGCCAATCTATTTGCTAGCTGGGAAGATAGGAAAAAAGACGGTTTTCAGGCAGTTCCTGTCAAAGAACTTGCCTACAATAAGTGCCCTGCAGTTGCGCCAATCAGTGTGATTGATGACAAAGCTTGGAAAAAGCTCAACCTTTCAAAAGATATTATTGATTCGCATTTTAAAAAACTGACTAGTGATTTTACGGACAAAATAGCCGCTGCATATGCCGAACGTGAACCATATCCAACCAGTAGTGATGTCGAAGGACGGCTGTACGATGGTTTTATTAATGATCGCGACAAAATTCGAGTTGAAGCAGTGAGGAATGCCACAGAAAAAGATCTGGTTGATTTTCATCCCGAGTTTGCAGACGAGCGTCTAGATGTATTATTACTACGGTATAAAGCCCGCAACTTCCCAAAAACCCTCAGTAGTGACGAACAAGCAGTCTGGCAAGAATATAGACAGAAAAAGTTTACATCCCAGATAGCAAAATATTCGCAAGAGCTATCGGAATTAATGAGCAGACACCAGGCAGACGATGAAAAAATATTTTTACTACAAGAGCTTCAACTTTGGGCAGAAGCCAACGCTCCAATAGAATAAATTTATCTTTAATATAAGTATTGCTAAATAGTCAAATAAGTGATATTATTCAATCAGTTTAGAAGAGTTAAAAACTATTGAGGTCAATACGATGAGAAAAGAAGCAATCATAGCCATATGTGCAACCCTAGTCAGTCTTGTGGCTATTGCTAGTATGGATGTCATATTTAATGCGATTGCTGGCTTTTTCTTGTCAGGTCTTATTCCTGGAACGCAAATAGCTATCCCTAGTATATTGATGTTCGGTGTTACTATTTTGGCTCTTTCCGTGCTAATGATCCAACCGTTACGAAAATTTTTGCCTCGAAAATATACAATCAAGACCGTACGCGGAAAATTCCTTCAAATCAAAGTTTAGTCTATAATAGGTTAAATGGACTTTTTACGTGTTCGAGGTGCAAGTGAGCACAACCTAAAAAATATTAATGTCGATATACCTCTCGGCAAATTAGTTGTGATTACGGGACTAAGCGGTTCAGGGAAGTCATCGCTTGCTTTTGATACTATTTACGCTGAAGGTCAGCGACGCTATGTTGAAAGTCTCAGCTCATATGCCAGACAATTTTTAGGTTTAATGGAAAAACCAGATGTAGAAAGTATTGAAGGTTTAAGTCCTGCAATTTCTATTGATCAAAAATCTACTAGTCGCAATCCGCGTTCAACAGTCGCAACAGTGACGGAAATTTATGATTATTTGCGTTTGTTATTTGCAAGAGTTGGCATACCGCATTGTCCGGTTTGTGCTAAAACAGTTAGTAAACGAACACCACAAGCAATCGTTGACGAGATATTGAAACTGCCAGAAAAGACTCGTGTAATGATATTGGCGCCACTGGCTGTCGACAAAAAAGGTGAGTTTGCCCATATTCCGGAGCAGTACCAAAAGCTTGGCTTTGCTCGTGCTCGCGTCGATGGCGTTGTTTACAGCCTCGATGAATGGCCAACATTGGACAAAAAGTACAAGCACACGATTGAGTTAGTTGTTGACCGTATAGTGACAGACAAAAATAACAATACGCGTGTCGCCCAATCGGTCGAGCAAGCTCTTGAAGCTGCACACGGCACAGTAGAGGTATTAGAGGTGGACACAGAGAAGTTGCATGTCTATTCACAGCGTTTTGCGTGTGTAGATCATCCCGATGAGCCAATTCCAGAGCTCGAGCCGCGTTTGTTTAGTTTTAATTCACCACAAGGTGCGTGTCCTGTCTGCACAGGCTTAGGCAACCGACTGGAAGTTGACCCAGATTTAGTATTCAACCCAAATCTGACGATTGCAGAGGGTTCAATTCGCCCATACAATCGTGTGAACTCTGATGCTTGGTATATGAAAAAACTTGCAGCAGTAGCTGATGCTCATAGCTTTAGCCTGCAAACACCAGTGAAAGATCTAGATGACGATGCTTTAGAAAAAATACTGTACGGTACGACTAACCAAAAGTACACAGTCGAGCTAGGTAGTGGCCGCACATATGATTCAACCTATGAAGGCGTTATACCAAATCTTGAGAGACGCCACAAAGAGACTGATAGTGAGTTTATGCGTAAAGACATCGAACGTTTCATGCGTGAACGTCCATGTCATGCATGTAAAGGCGCCAGACTCAAGCCCGTTGTCTTGGCTGTGACAGTACATGACAAAAATATTATTGATATCATTAATCTTAGCGTCGAAGATGCGTTAGATTTCTTTGCTAATACATTAAAACTTAGTGAAAATGAAATGATCATTGCAAAGCAAATTCTGCGTGAAATTGGTGATCGTTTACGATTCATGCACGATGTGGGGCTCAATTACCTAGAGCTTGGGCGTGCAGCAAATACGTTGTCGGGTGGTGAAGCGCAACGTATACGTTTAGCTACGCAAATAGGTTCCGGCCTACGGGGTGTGTTATATGTACTAGACGAACCATCAATAGGCCTACATCAACGAGACAATGATCGTTTGATTAAGACCTTGCGGCACCTTCGTGATATTGGCAATACTGTCTTAGTTGTCGAGCATGACGAAGATACAATTCGTGCAGCTGATTACTTACTAGACATTGGCCCAGGTGCTGGCGTGCACGGAGGCAAGGTTGTTGCCCATGGTAGTCCGCAAGAGGTTGCAAAAAACCCAAAAAGCATAACGGGCCAGTATCTTCAGGGTACAGAAAGTATCATTACTCCTAAAAAACGACGCAAGTCAGATGGCGATCGGTTGGTGGTACGTGGCGCAACAGAACATAACCTCAAAGACATCACTGCCGAGTTTCCTCTTGGAGTTATGACAGTTGTAAGTGGTGTCAGTGGTTCAGGGAAATCAACACTGGTAAATGATATTGTTGCACGCGAGCTAGCGGCTCGTTTGAATCGTGCTCAGACAGTTCCGGGATCACACAAAGAGATAACAGGTATTGATCTATTAGATAAGACAATTGTGATTGACCAGTCGCCAATTGGTCGAACGCCTCGATCAAATCCAGCAACGTATACAGGTATTTTTACACCAATACGTGAGCTGTATGCCAGCTTGCCAGAATCAAATGTTCGTGGCTACAAAGCTGGTCGCTTTAGCTTCAATGTTAAAGGTGGTCGCTGTGAAAATTGTCAGGGTGACGGCGTAATCAAAATTGAAATGCATTTTCTTCCTGATGTTTATGTGACTTGTGAAGTGTGTAAAGGTAAGCGCTACAATCGTGAAGCACTAGAAATAAAATACAAAGAAAAAACTATTTCTGATATTCTAGCGATGACAGTAGAAGAAGCCGCTGAATTTTTCAAAGCCCAAACAGCAATTTCACGAAAACTCGATACATTGGTAGAAGTAGGTCTTGGCTATATTACACTAGGTCAACCAGCAACAACTTTTAGTGGCGGTGAAGCGCAGCGTATTAAACTAGCAAGCGAACTATCTAAACGTTCAACCGGAAAAACATTTTATATTTTAGACGAACCAACAACAGGACTGCACAGTGCTGATGTTAAAAAACTGATTCATATTTTACAGCAGCTCATTGCCGGCGGTAATACAATGGTGATAATCGAACATAATCTGGATGTTATAAAATCTGCAGATCATTTGATCGACATGGGCCCAGAAGGTGGCGCAGGTGGTGGGCAGATTATTGCTACAGGTACGCCAGAAGAGGTTTCTAAAAATCCAAAATCTTACACCGGGAAATATTTAAAAACAATTTTGTAAGTTATTTTTTCTTTTTACGACTAGCTGTTTGCTTGATAGTTGTTTTTACAGCTTCTCGTCGGTCAGCGTCTTTTAGGATATGAAAGAGTGGGGGAGCTGCTGATATCAAAATGATTAATGCAATAAACGGCAGCAGGTAATGATCAACATCAATTCCACGCGATTCTAGCCATGCGCCGGCATAATAGCCTAGATATGTAAGTCCAACGGCCCATAGTAAAATACCAATGGTATTGAAGGCCATGAATCGGGTATGTGACATTTTGGTTATGCCCGCTAGTATCGGCACAAAAGTTCTAGCAAACGGTACAAAGCAGGCAAGTATGACTGATCGTGAGCCGTACTTTTCATAAAATGCCTCGGCCTTGTCTAGGTTTGATTTGTGGAAAATTGGCGAGTCTTTGCGATCAAACAGTTTGCGCCCGACATGCTTGCCGAATAAATATCCAGTGTTATTACCTAGGAATGCAGCTATAAACAGAATCACTACAAACAAATGAATATCAATATCCAACACATTTTGATGAGTTAATAGTCCTGCTGTTATAAGTAGGCTATCACCCGGCAGTAAAAACCCAACTAAGAGTCCAGTTTCGGCAAATACAACCAAAGCGACGCCAAATACGCCGACCCATGTGATAAATTCTACTAAATCCATTCCGGGAATCATACTCATAAAAGTATACCATGGTACAATGGTTCTAGTTGAAAACGGAGGTTACAAAACAACAATTATGAGCGACAGTATTTCTTTGACTCTAACAAAACGAACTGCAACAGGTAAAAAAGTTGCGGACTTAAGAAAAAGTGGCCAAACACCAGGCGTAGTATACGGCCATGGTTTTAATGCCATTAATGTGCAAGCACCAGAAGTAGCAATTCAAAAGGTTGTTGCAAAAGCAGGCAAGCACCACATGATCGACCTTGTGATCGATGGTGATAAAAAACTAGGACTTATCAAAGATATTGAAATTGATCCAGTACGGCACAAATTAAATCACGTGTCGTTTCATGCTGTTCGTGCAGGTGACAAAGTCGAAACCAGCATACCAGTGAAGCTAGTTGGCGTAGGTGAGAGTGCTGCCGAACGTGCAGGTTTAGTTGTACTACAAACTCTCGAAACACTGGTTGTACGTGCGCTACCAAAAGACCTACCTGACGCATTGGAAGTTTCAATCCTAGAACTAGAAGAACCTGGTCAGGGTGTCACAATTGCTAATCTAAAAATTCCTGGTGGCGTAGAGCTAGCCGAAGAGAATATGGACATCACAATCGCAAGTGTCTACGAACCTAGTGCATTGGCCGCAGCTAACGAAGCTGCCGGTGGTGACGCTGAAGACGAATCAGAAGTTGAATCTGAAAACGGTGAAGCTGGTGAAGGCGAAGAACCTGCCAATGGCGAAAAAGCTGATGGCGATTCAGAAGCCAAATCCGAAGAAAAATAGTCTAGTCTTCTAAGAATCCACCACTTTGGTGAGACCAAAGGCTAGCGTATATCCCATTACTTTCGAGTAGTTGTTTATGCGAACCTTCTTCTATGATTCTACCGTTATCTAGTACTATGATCCTGTCTAGATGAGAAATTGTACTTAAACGATGAGCAATAACAATTGTCGTTCTATTGTGCATCAAATCTTTTAGGGCAGCCTGTATGAGCTTTTCACTCTCACTATCGAGTGCACTGGTGGCTTCATCTAGAACAAGAATAGGCGAGTCTTTTAAGATTGCTCGTGCGATAGCAATGCGCTGGCGTTGTCCACCGCTTAGCTTGACACCCCTTTCACCAACTAATGTTTCAAGCCCATTTGGCAGAGTGTCTATAAATTCCGTTGCATAAGCTTTTTGAGAAGCTATTCGAATCTCTTGGTCGGTAGCGTTCGGACTGCCATATGCGATATTGTCACGTAAGCTTCTATGGAACAATAAAGGCTCTTGGGGGATATAAGCAATATTTTTGCGCAAACTTTCCTGCGTTACCTGACTAATGTCCTGACCATCTATAGTTATTGTACCTTCATCAACATCCATAAATCTCAGCAGTAGATTTGTAATTGTACTTTTACCTGCACCTGAGCGTCCAACCAGGCCAATACGTTGGTTGGAATTAACATGCAAATTGAAATTATGGAATAACGCATCTGTTTTTTCACCATGCGTAAACGAAACATTATCAAATACAATGGAACTTTTTTTGACGCTTAGCTTTTTTGCATATTCTGTATCCTGTATTTGTGGTTCATTGACGAGATATTCGGTAAATAAGGATGCTTCTGTAATAGATTCTTCTAGACGTCTGTATATGCCATTAAACTCCCAAAAGAATCTAGTGATATTTGAAAAATAACTAAACGTTAGGAAAATCGCAGCTACACTCGTACTATTATTTTGACCTATTGAAAGTGCTATTATCAAACCCGCAACATTTGTCATTACATACAAAGGTGAAATAGTTGCATCAATACGAGTGTTTTGATAATCCCAACTTTTGCGAACTTTCTTTGCATAGTTTTTTGTATAAATTTTACTAGTTTTTAGCTCTTGAGATTCATGAGCAAATGCCTTTACAGCATTTATATTGCTAATAGTATCAGAGATATGCCCAGCTAGTACGGTACTCGCATTCTCTCTGTCCTTTACCATGCTTGCGCGACGTTGGATCATGGGATAGGTGATGATTACGCCAATAGCAATAATTGAGAACAAGCTAACCACTAACCAAGGCGAAAATTGCCACAGTACTATTGATGCAAATATCATAGGAAAAATATTACAAACTACACTAAATATAATAGTGTCAAAAAATTGTATAAATTTTTGGGCATATCCAATCACCCTTTTCGTCAGCGAACCTACGAAATTATCCTGAAAAAAGTGTATATCTTTTTTCAGGATTTCTTGCATCGCAAAATTGTACAATCGCTCTAACGCTCTAACCTCGAACTTAATCATGAAGTAGAAAGTCAATCTCCAAATCGCTTCACCGAGTATCCATACACCAGCAAAAGTTATAACAAAAGGCAGTGCATCGTTAATTGAGAAGTCTTTTCCGTTACCTAGGCGTTGTATGAGAGCTGCGATAATCAGCGGCGGTACATAAAAGACTAAAATATTTCCAACACCAGACAATATCATAGTAGGTACTGACAAAAACCAATCTTGTTTGATCTGTCTTAAATAATGGCGAAGAGCGATCTTTGTTGTGCTTTGTTTTGTTTTCGTATTTGTCATATTTTTCCTATATCAGTTTCAACCTTCCAAGAATCCACCGCTTTGGTGTGACCAAAGTTTTGCATATTTTCCATTTCTTTCTAGCAGTTCCTTGTGAGATCCTTGTTCGATAATCTTTCCTTTGTCTAGTACAACTATTCTGTCTAAATGAGAGATAGTGCTCAATCTGTGCGCAATCACAATCGATGTACGGCTTTGCATCAATTTCTTTAATGCCTCTTGTATAAGTACTTCACTTTCACTATCAAGTGCACTAGTAGCTTCATCTAGTACGATTATCGGTGAGTCCTTCAATATTGCGCGAGCAATCGCAATGCGTTGACGCTGTCCTCCGCTTAACTTAACGCCACGTTCGCCGACTAAGGTGTCGAATCCTTTAGGTAGTTTTTCGATGAATTCTCTTGCTTGCGCTTTCTCTGCAGCCGCTAAAATCTCTGCCTTTGTTGCATCTAGTTTGCCGTATGCAATATTCTCACTTATAGACCTATGAAAAAGCATAGGCTCCTGTGGTACATATGCTATACTTCTGCGCAGACTATGCTGAGTGACCATCTTGATGTCTTGACCATCAATTTCAATATTGCCGTCATTTACATCAGAAAAACGTAGCAATAATTTGGTCAGAGTTGTTTTGCCCGAACCCGACACGCCTACTAATCCAACACGCTGGTCTGGTTTAATATGCAGACTAAAATTTTCAAATAGTTTTTCCTTGTGGCCTTTGTGTGAGAAAGACATGTTATTTATTTTTATGTAACCATCACTGACCGAAATGCTATCACTACTCAAATCTTTAACAGAGGGCTTTAGTCTTAGTATCTCAGTCATATCATTTGCATCACCAATGATTCTGTTATAACTACTCATGACGTAAATGATATCCCATAGGCGTCCTGTAATTGTGAATGTATAAGAGACTGCCAAATAGACAGCGCCAATTGATATACTTTTGTTCTCAACAGCAATAATTGCCGCTACAATTGCCACCAAGTTCATTATCGTCGTGAGAGAGGAATAGGCGGTACTAACCCTGATAAAACCGCGCATGGTACTTAAGGCCTTCTGTCTCCACGTTTCAACCTTGTTATTCAGATTTTTTAGCTCAACTTCCTCATGACCATGAGATTTTATGGTCATTACATTTGTTACTGCGTCAGCTACGTAACCATTCGATGCAGTATTTGCCTGCGACTCAGCCGTATACCTTTTAAACATAAAACGTGATCCATAATAAACCGCGAGTATGTACACAATAGAAATAGCAAGCAGCACAACGGCGTACTGCCAAAAGTAGAACGAAAGAATAATAGTAGCGGCCGCTAGACCGGCCGCTGTAGGTATAGCCGTAAAGATAAGAGTATCCCAGAACGTACCAAACGAACCTATGAGTTTTGAAGTTTGAGAAACGAGAGATCCACCAAATCTATCAGAGTGAAAATTTAAACTGTGCTCTGTTAGCTTAGAAAATATTTTGTTATACAAATCTTTTGTCGCCAGTGCTTGCATGGTACGTAGACAGTAGTAGTTTAGCCTCCAGCCAATTATCTGACCATATATTTGAGTTAAGGCATAAAGAAATATCAAAGCCCAAGAAGAGTCCAATGATATAGTGCCCTGCTGAATGCGTTCTAAAATGAGCGCAATAACAAGGGGTCCAGCAAAGCCCCCTACAATTGATGTAACGGTAGACCCAAGTACTGCTGTAATTGTACGCACTGGGTATTTCATGGCACTTTGCCAGAAAAGTAAAAATATATATTTTTGCATAAAATCCTTATCTTTAAGTATAAATAGAATAGTGTTAAATCGCTAGTGGTTCGAAAACTCGAACATAAGAGGTTAGAGGATTATTGGTTGATAATCATAGTGAAAGTAATTATATAGTATAATCTCTGTTGATGCAAAAGATCCTACTCTATTACAAATTTACGCCCATAAAAGATCCGGAAGCGGTTAAGTTATGGCAAAAAACACTGACAGATAGTCTAAATCTTCGCGGGCGAATATTGGTTAGCCGGCACGGTATCAATGGAACAGTTGGTGGTGATATGGTTGATCTGAAAAAATATATCAAAGCCACGAAACAATTCGAAGGCTTCAAAAAAACTGTATTTAAATGGAGTGAGGGTGGTCGCGAAGACTTCCCGCGTATGAGCGTTAAGCATCGACGCGAATTGGTAGGCTTTAAAAACAGTGATGACGAATTTGATGTAGATGAAAAAGGCGTGATTGGTGGCGGCAAACATTTGAAACCAAAGCAAGTACACGAATTAATAGAACAATATGGCGATGATGTAGTGTTTTTTGATGGTCGTAACGAGCACGAGGCGAGTATCGGCAAGTTCAAAAACGCAGTCGTACCAAATACCAATACTTCACGTGATTTTATCAACGAGCTCGAGAGTGACAAGTACGACAACATAAAAGACAAAAAAATTGTGACTTATTGTACAGGTGGTATCCGCTGCGAAGTCATTAGCTCTATGATGAAAAAACGCGGCTTCAAAGACGTATATCAAATAGATGGCGGCATAGTGAAATATGGCGAAGCTTACAAAGACGATGGATTCTGGGAGGGTAGTTTGCGTGTGTTTGACGACCGCATGACAGTAGAGTTTAGTGATAACGCAAAAACAATTGGGCAGTGCGTTCATTGTAATGGCAAGACTAGTAATTTCGAAAATTGTCAGTGGGTAGCTTGTAACGATTTAGTTTTGATTTGTGAGAACTGTAAGCAAGACGAGTCTAGGCTATTCCACACAGATAACTGTCGCGAAAAAGCCAAAATCGGTGCAACCGCATGAAATACGTAGCATTACTGCGCGGTATAAATGTTGGTGGTAAATCAAAGATAAAGATGTCCGAACTCAAGCTTTGCTTTGAAAAGTTGGGTCTCGAAGATGTTCGTACTTATATCAATAGCGGAAATGTGATATTCACTACTGTGAAAATGGACCAACAAACGCTAGCTAAAGAAATTGAATTAGAAATAGAAGAAATATTTCGTTTTCATGTAAGCGTTGTTGTTATTGATCAGTTTAGCTACAAAAGAATGATCGAAAGTGCGCCAAAAGGTTGGGGTGAAAAAGAGGGTTGGAAATATAATTCACTCTTCTTGATACCACCGTATAATTTGAATGAAATTATGACTGATATTGGCGATTTGAAGCCAGATATTGAAACAGTCATTGCAGGAGAGGCAATTATTTATCAAGCCCTGCTATTTACGTCATTTGGTAAAACTTCGTCCGGTAAATTAGCGAGCAGAGCCTCATATAAAAAAATGACAATACGAAATTGGAATACATCAAAAAAATTATTAGAGCTCGTGCAGAGTTAAATGCTGCTTTGTATACTATAATTAATACCAGTGAACAAGAAGTTAGAAGATAAGTTAAAAACTTTACCTCGCAGCGCTGGCGTGTATTTTCACAAGTCTGCGAGTGGGGAAGTGATCTATGTGGGCAAAGCCGCAGTGCTGAAAAATCGTGTTCGTCAGTATTTTCAAAACATTAAAGATAAAGACGTGAAGACTCAAGCTTTAGTCGCAGAAATTGACACAACAGATTGGACAGAGACCGAAAGCGAGATAGACGCACTATTCCTCGAGTCTGAAATGATCAAACGTTACAAGCCTCGATACAACGTATTGCTGCGTGACGACAAAAGCCAAATCTTTGTACGAATTAATATGAAAGATGATGTACCATATGTCACGACAACTCGTCAGCCGAGTGATGACAATGCTGAGTACTACGGCCCTTATTACAATGGTTGGGCGGTTAAGAAAGCTCTGCGTTTGCTACGAAAAGTATTTCCTTATTACACCACATCAAAACTACCCAAAAAAGCTGACCTTAACTATCATCTGGGATTAACTCCGGGCCTTGAAACGGGTGCGTCGTTAGTAGATTACCGAAAAAACTTGCGCAAACTCACCCGGTACCTAAAAGGGGAGCGCAAAAAACTGATTCGTGAACTAGAATCTGAAATGAAAACAGCAGCCAAAGCCAAAGAGTTCGAAACAGCAGCGAGCTTGCGAAATAGCATCCACAATCTGGGAGAATTGCAGCGACAAATTGTATTTGGGCGCGATGAGTTTTTGGATATGAGCAAAGACCAAGCATTGGTAGGGTTGCGAGATTTGCTTGGCCTCAAAGATTTACCGAAGCGTATAGAAGGTTATGATATTTCACACATGAGTGGCACAAACAATGTCGCTAGTATGGTTGTTGCAACCAACGGTTTAGCTGACAAGGCCGAGTATCGAAAATTTAAACTGCATATTCCTGGTAATAACGATTTTGCACATATGAATGAAGCATTGAGTCGTCGTTTTTCTGGTCGCCATGACTGGGCTTTACCAGATCTACTATTGATTGATGGAGGCAAGGGTCAGCTTGATGCCGCCCTAAAAATTTTAGAAGAGAAAAACTTAATGATTCCTACGATAGGGCTCGCAAAGCGCGAAGAAGAGATCGTTATACACAAAACTCGTTCTAATGTGCAAATTGCGACAAACTCGCCAATTTCTCAGGAAAGTGACGAATTTATGCTAGTACTTCTAGATAAAAATTCACATATAGTGAAGCTTCTTCAGCGACTGCGTGATGAATCGCATCGTTTTGCTGTGAGTTACCACACACATCTAAAACGCAAAAAACAAACAGCAAATGCCCTAGAAGAAATACCAGGTATCGGTCCAAAAACTAGACAAAGTTTAATCAAAAAGTTCGGCAGCTTAAGAGGGGTGCAATCAGCTGAGGAAAGTAAAATCGCAAAAATAGTTGGCGTACGCAAGGCAAAGCTTATCAAAGCTATGCTAGGATATAATGCAACATGAAAACAGCTTTTTTTGTAAATAATCGTCGCAAACTCGCCCAAGCACTAAAAGGTGGGCTGATAGTAGCAACAGCTTACAGCAAAATGCAGCGTACAAACGACGAAGCTTTCAAGTTCGAACAAGAAAGTAATTTTTTGTATCTGACTGGAATTACGGAGCCAGATTGGTGGGTAATATACGATGGTAATAGGGATAAGAGTTGGTTAGTTAGACCAGATGCTGATTCGTATACGGCTATTTTCAATGGTTCATTAAGCGACAGTGATGCACAAAAAATAAGCGGTGCAGAAGAAGTTATTTCTCGTGACGATGCTCTAAATTTGTTACGTCAATTAAAACGCTCGCACAATTTAGTCCACACCATAAAGCAGCCAGAAGGTGTTGAAAGATATAATTTCGTGCTCAATCCCGCACTTGCGAAAGTATATGATCTTTTAGACAGAAATTTCCAAAATGTACAAAACTGTCGCAAAGAACTCGCCGTCATAAGAGCAATCAAGCAATCAGAAGAAATTACTCAAATTAAAAAGGCTATTAATATCACCCACAAAGCACTAGAGCTTGTAAAATCAAACATGTCAGACTATGTTTATGAGTATGAGGTCGAAGCCGATATTAGTCGAGAGTTTATTCGAGCAGGTGCGCAGCATAGTTTTGAGCCGATCGTTGCTGGTGGCAAAAATGCATGCACGCTTCACTACAACAAAAACAATGCAAAACTACACAAAGGAAAATTACTACTTATCGATACAGGTGCCAAAATAGGGCAATATTCGGCAGACATTACTCGCACTTTAGCTTTTGGAAATCCTACAAATAGATCCAAAGAGGTACACGAAGCTGTTCTTTCTGTCCAGACAAGCATAATCAAAAAACTCTGCCCTACCCTATCGTTGCAAGATTTACAACATATAGTTGAAATGGAAATGACTGAAAAACTTAAAGAACTAAAGCTAGTAAAAGACGACCCATTGACAGAACTCCCCCATTATTTTCCACATGCTATTGGCCATGGCCTCGGGCTAGACCTCCACGAACCATTAGCTCATGAAACACTGCAGGAGGGGATGGTCATTACGATAGAGCCAGGTATATATATACCGAAAGAGGGTATTGGTGTTCGGATAGAAGATGACATATTGATAACAAAAAATGGTGCGTTAAACCTCAGTGCAAAGTTACCAACGAGTTTGGTATACTAAAGTGCAATGATACAACAACTTTCAATATTTGCCTTGCGCTGGTTGGCGACAAGTTTTGGTATATGGCTAGCAGTACGTCTACTCGGAGGAGTGGCTCCTGGGGCTGAGCCAACTGTATGGACATATATTGGTGCAGGGCTAGCTTTCTCAGTTGTTAACTCACTACTCAAACCAATTGTTACTATCTTGAGCCTACCTGCAATAGTCCTGACTCTTGGTTTATTTATGCTAGTAGTAAACGGACTAATGGTATGGTTGGCCTTACTGCTCGTACCTAGTCTAAATATGAGTTTTTGGCAGGCAATTTTGGCAGGGATAATTCTAAGTCTAATTAACTACACTATTTCAAGCGTACTCGACACTCATAAAACTAACTCTGCACATAGTAAGGCGTGATATAATTAGTGATGAATATGAGTATTGACACGATATTACAGATTATAATGATGATCTCCTCTATCTTGATGGTGCTGTGCATTTTATTGCAACAAAGAGGTGCTTCATTAGGTGCCGGTTTCGGTAGTTCGGGCGAGCTATACACAACACGTCGTGGTACAGATAAAAGTTTGTATGAGGCAACAGTTATTTTGGCAGTTATTTTCGTAGGTTCACTACTTGCGGGATTACTACTCGCATAAAGTGTCTATGAAAAAAAAGATTCCATCTTGGCGCAAGCTAAAAAAAATCGATCTCGGAACGGTTGATAAACAATCAAAAAAAGTTGAAACCGCCACGGCGAAACATGCACATAAATTTCTAGTCAGTCGATTGGAGAATCTTCAGTTAATACGCAGACATTTGATTGCTTGGCTGCTGCTACTGATTATCCTCATTGGGCTCAATGCTGCTCAAGTTATTTTCAATCAAAGATATGTCAGCACGCCCGAGCCTGCAGTAGATGCTGCGTATGGAGAAGGGGTTTTAGGGCCACTTGATAACCTCAATCCACTTTTTGCTGCTAGCAATGCAGAGGTTTCGGCAAGTAGACTGATGTTCTCGAGCCTACTTGCATATGATACGCATGGTCGTTTGCAGGGTGATGCGGCAGAGGCTTACACCGTGAGCGATAATGGTAAAATCTACACTGTTACTATACGTCCTGGTCAAAAATGGCACGATGGACATCCACTAACCGCCGAGGATGTAGTCTATACAGTCCAAGCTATGCAAAATCCGCTGTCTGGAGCTAGGCAGTCATCTAGTTGGCAGGGTATTAAAGCAGAGGCAAGCGGCAAACAACAGGTTACTTTTACGCTACCGACTAGCTACGCACCGTTTGCGTCGGCGCTTACATTTCCGATTGTACCAAGTCACCTTTTGAGCAAGGTACCTCCACAAGAGCTACAAGAAAACAATTTTAATAATCATCCTATAGGTAGTGGTCCATTCAAATATGTAGATCTTCAAAACATCGATGCAAGTAATGACAAGAAAGCACTGCAAACTGAAAAAAATGAAGATTATTGGGATGGTCCACCAAAGCTATCTCGTTTTTCACTGTATGTATATGATAATCGTGATGATCTGGTAAAAGGCATTCAACGTCGTGAGATCAATGCTGCAAGTGGCGTTAATGTAGTAGCTCGCGGTCTTCATTCAACTGATGTAACACTTAACAATGGTGTCTTTGCTATATTTCGTACAGATGCAGGGGCTCTGAAAGATAAAGCTATTCGAAAAACGCTAGTGCAGTCTATAGACAGGGAAAAGCTCCGCAAGCAGCTAGGTGCGACAAAGGCATTAGAAGGTCCAATTATCAACAATCAAACCCCACTAGCGAATCAAATAACACAACCTATTTTTGACCCGACAACAGCTTCACAGCAACTTGATGCAGCTGGCTGGGTAAAAAATAGCAAAGGTATTCGTGAAAAATCCGGACAACCACTAGAGCTGCGTGTTGTTTCGGTAGATACAGCAAATTACAAAAAAATAGTAAAAAACTTAACTGATCAGTGGCGTAAATTGGGAATCAAAACACAAACTCAACTGATTGATCCAGAGCAAATACAGCAAATCATATTACAACCAAGAGCATATGATGTTTTGGTGTACGAGCTGTCAATGGGCGGAGATCCCGACAGCTATGCATTTTGGCACTCTTCACAAATATCAAGCTCTGGGCTAAACTTTGCGAACTATACATCACCTTCTGCTGATGACGCGCTAATCACAGCGAGAGGTCGTTCAAGTATGGCTCTGCGTGATCCAAAATATGCAACCTTTGCACGTCGTTGGGTCGAGGACGTACCAGCACTTGCTCTATATCGTTCAAGCCTACGTTATACAGTTACCGACGGGACGAATGCGCTTCAACAGACTGATTCGTTAGTTAGCCCAACTGATCGTTTTTATAATGTCTCTGACTGGTCAGCCGAGCAGTCGCAGGTTTATAATACCCCATAAAAATACGAAAGCCCCAAGTAGAGAGCTTTCGCACTTACTCGGGGCGTTATTGTCCCTGACTTGATCCGATAAATATCGGAATCGTGGGACAGTCTGGGGGTAGGTCATAGAGCATTTTGCTGACTGTACTAAAGGCTTGATCGCCAACTTTGCGGTATACCTCGTGATGTCCATTTAGCGCAGTTATTGCGCCTAGTGGAACGGTCGCCTCCTCCGCATCTAACCCCATGATAAATATCCCATCATCACGGATTTGGTCAAATCGCCGGATCAAAGTGTTGTTTTTACGCGATCCCTCATCGCACAGCACGTCAACAATTTCTTCGGCAAGCACCTGTGCCCAGCGCTGCCACATACCTGCATGCACAGGTACTCGACTGCGTATTGTTGCATGGTTGTTCAATAGCAGGCTCATTACTTGAGCCGCACGTTCACTTGGAGGAGCGAGTGGTTCTTGAGGTGGACTGCTAGCCATATTGCGTATCTTTTCTTTCAGTCCCAACTTTATTCCCTTCTCTCGAAGTACAAAAAGGACGGATAATTCCGCCCACTTCACCCAGTACTATAGCATGCACAAATATTTTACTACAAGCAAATGTGTTGGTTCAGGTATTGCGCTTGTGGTATGATAATAACCAAATGATAGTGAGGGAAATATATGAGTAAAATTGCGAGTTATCTTGCGACGCATTTGCGCGGAGAAGTACTTAGTACGGCAGGCGTTCGTTCATCTTTGTCAACTGACGGAAGCGTCTTAAAGTGTACGCCTATTTTAGCTACTTATCCATACGATACTAGTGATGTGCGTAAAATAGCGCACTTTGCCTGGCAATTAGCCCAAAAAGGGCACGTACTACCACTGACAGCACGCGGAAGCGGGTCAAGCCTAGTGGGTGCGGCTATTGGTTCCGGTGCGATTATTTCTTTGCCAACTCACTTCACAACTATTTTTGAAGTTGATACAAAACAAAAACTAGTTCGTACTCAGCCCGGCGTTACTATAACGGCCCTCAAGCAAGCGATGCACACCCATGGACTAGATGTCACTATCGACTCTTCTAACCCGTCCAGTACCATTGGCGGCGCTATATCGAATAATACATATGGTGAACGTGCGCTCAAATACGGCGATGCAGCACAATGGACAGATCAATTAGAAGTAGTTCTGAGCAATGGTGATATTTTGCAAACAGAGCGACTTAGCAAGAGACAGCTCAGCAAGAAAAAGGGGCTTAATGGTTTTGAAGGCGAAATTTATCGAAAACTCGATGCTCTTATCGAGGATAACGAAGAGGTAATTGCAGGTTTGGCTCAAAAACAAACGAGCGCAGGCTATGCTATCACAAAAGTCAAAAGCAAAGGTCATTTCGACCTTACTCCTCTGATTGCAGGATCTCAAGGTACGCTCGGTATTATTACTGAAATTATACTTCGACTCGATGCACATCATCCCCACAAGGAAGTTGTTGTAGCAGTGCTCAATTCAGTTGACGGTATAGAGGGACTGGTAAATTCTATTATGAAATATTCCCCAGACAAACTTGAATTTGTAGATGGCGTCAGTATAGAGCGCGCAGGAGCCGATTTAAAGGAAGTACTTCCTGATGATGAACCGGATCTAATACCCCAGGGTATTTTATTTATTGAGCTTAGTGATGTAGGTCGCAAAGCCAAAGGCAAAGCTAAGAAGGTTGCCAAGATGATTGAAAAACTCGGCCATCAAACAGCCAGTAGTGCCGGAGATATAGAATCAGCTAGCGAGTTATGGCAGATTTATCACAGACTTCAATCTTTACTTGCTGCTAGTGGTGATGACCACAAGGTTGCTTCGCCGATTGTTGAAGATGCCCTACTGCCACCAAGCGAAGTACCCCACTTTATTGAAGCTGCACACGATCTCGCAAAAAAACATCGTACAAAATTTGTCTTCTCATCACATCTAGGAACCGGCGTAGTACATGCGCATGCTCAAATAGATCTGAAAAATCTAAGTGATCGTAACAAGATAGAAAAACTAATTAGTGATTATTACGCGCTAGTAATCAAACATGACGGCGGAATTGCTGGGGAGTATGGTGAAGGTCGTCTTCGAGTTATTCAAAACGAAAGACAGTTTAGTACAGATGAATTAGAGCTTTTTGCAAAAATCAAAAAAATATTCGATGTTTATGGCATATTCAATCCCGGCGTAAAGATAGCCGAAGACAAAGACACCGCCAAATTAGACGACCATTACGTCAGTGGCGTGTTCGCGGACAATCTACCGAGGTTGTAACAAACGAATTGATAAGGTAAAATTGACTAAGCCTCAATTTTTGCGCGAGTGGCGGAATTGGTAGACGCGCTAGTCTTAGGAACTAGTGCCTTCGGGCGTGGAGGTTCAAGTCCTCTCTCGCGCACCACGGTTTTTGAGCTGTTAGCTCAGTTGCGGGTTGTTAGCTCAGTTGGCTAGAGCACCTCGTTTACACCGAGGGGGTCGGGGGTTCGAGTCCCTCACAACCCACCATAGAAAGAACCGAGTTTACGCTCGGTTTTTTCTATGGAGTGCTATAATTAACAGAAGTTATGAGTCTCAGCAAACAACCCTACAAAGGCACTCGTGATTATTATCCTGATGAAAAACGCCTACAAAATTACATCTTTCATACTTGGCGGCAAGTAGTCGAGAGCTTTGGTTACGAAGAATATGGCGCACCAATATTAGAGCCACTGGAAATTTACGCAGCAAAAAGTGGCGCAGATCTTGTTAATGATGAGACATATCGTTTTACCGATCGTGGAGATCGTGAAGTCGCAATTCGTCCGGAAATGACACCTACTGTTGCCAGAATGATGGCAGCACGTCAGCAAGAAACACCCTTTCCAGCTCGCTGGTATTCAATCGCAAACTTTATGCGTTACGAACGCCCACAAAAGGGAAGAGAGCGTGAATTTTGGCAACTAAATGTTGATATTTTTGGTGTTGAAAACCTACAAGCGGATGCCGAGATTATCATAATCGCTGATCGCATTCTGAAAGCTTTCAAAGCCAAGCCGAATATGTACACTATAAAAATCAATCATCGCAAGTTGGTAGATTTTATGATGAAAGACTTCCTAGGACTTGATGTCGTGCAGTCACAATTAATGATGAAGCTGTTTGATAAAAAAGACAAGATTTCCGCACATGATTTTCGTGACAAGGCAATTGAAATTTTTGAACCAGAACAAGTAGATAAAGGACTCAAAAAAATAGCGAGTGTTTTTGCAGCCGAAACAATCAGGGAGTTACCTGACGAAATTCGCAACAACTCTGTGTTTGGTGAGCTAAGCCAGCTATCCCAACTACTTGACCATGCTGGTATAAAAAGTATGCGTCTGGATATGAGTCTCATGCGCGGACTAGACTACTATAACGGCGTTGTTTTTGAAGTCTTCGATAATCATCCAGACAACAACCGTGCTATGTTTGGAGGCGGTAGGTATGATGGTCTTACTACTGTTTTTGGCGGAGAGAATATACCTGTCACTGGTTTTGCACCAGGTGCATCAACTGCCGAAGAATTTTTAAAAGCCCACAAATTACTACCAAAACTGCACTCAAATACCGAAGCATATATTGTAGTAATCGGGGAAAATACTTTACCTTCAGCATTGAAACTTGCGGAAGATTTGCGCTTGGAAGGCGTAAGAACCGAAGTAGATATATCTTTAAAAAAGGCTGAAAAACAAATCAAAACCGGGTTAAAAAAAGACATCCCATACCTACTATTCGTAGGTGAAGAAGAAATAAAGAGTAGACTTTATACATTAAAGAACACAACTACTTCAAACGAAGAGAAGCTTAGTTTTGAGCGAATTGTTAGCACAGTGAAGGACCAGCGTAATTAAATACAAGTACTTAACACCTGTCTAGCAGAAAACAGAAGGGGGTGGTACACTGGTAACTTATGAAAGTATTACGCAAAAACATCACCACTACAAAAGTAGAGTTAACTATAACTCTTAGCCAAAAAGAACTTGCAGGAGCCGAGCAAGTTGCCTTGATTCATCTTGGTCAAGAACTCAAAGTGCCTGGTTTTAGAAAAGGCAAAGTGCCAACAAATGTTGTGAAACAGCGTGTCCCTAGTGAAGAGCTTGATTCACACACTATGAGCGACGCAATAAATCGTGCTGTGCCGGAAGCTTTTGGTAATGAAAACCTACAACCCCTCGACCGCCCTGAAGTTGCAGTGAAAAAATATGTACCGGGTCAAGAGTTGGAATTTACCGCCGAAGTAGAAGTATTGCCTCCTACAAAACTTGCTAGCTACAAAAACTTAAAAGTCACAAAACCAAAAATAGTTGTTTCCAAAAAAGATATCGACGATGTAGTAGAACGTATGCAAACAGGCTTTGCAGAGAAAAAAGAAGTAGACCGCTCTATAAAAAAGGGTGACGAGGCAACTATCGATTTCAAGGGTATAGATACAAAAGGCGAAGCTTTCGCAGGTGGAGCTAGCCAAGATTATCCGCTAACGATAGGTAGCAATTCATTTATTCCAGGATTCGAAGAGGGGCTAGTCGGTAAAAAGGCTGGTGATGCTTTTGATCTGCCAATCACCTTTCCAAAGGATTACCAAGCTGCACACCTAGCTGGCCAAAAAGTAAAATTTGAAATAAAAGTCAAAACAGTGAAAGAGGTAGTGTTGCCAAAACTTGATGCTGATTTTGCTAAAAAATGTGGGCCATTTGAAACAGTCGCACAGCTGAGAAAAGATATCGAGAACGAAATAAAAGCACAGCGAGAAAACGAAGCAAAAGAAAAATTAAAAGATCATCTAGTTGAACAATTGGTAAAGGCAAGCAAACCAACTGTTCCAGATCTACTCGTCCAAGACCAAATGAAGAGTATCGAGACAGATTTTGTGCAGAATCTGGCAGCTAGAGGAATGAGCCTGGAGCAGCATCTAGAAGACAAGAAAATGACGAAAGATGAATGGCAAAAAAATGATCTACACGATGCAGCTGTTACAAGAGTCAAATCTGCACTTGTTCTATCAGAACTAAGTCGTGCAGAAAAAATTATTGTAGAAGAAGATGAAGTCGAAGCTCGCCACCAACAGCTACTACAACAATATCCAGATCCAAACATGCGCTTGCAGCTCGAAACTCTCGAAGCGCGCAATGATATTCGCAACCGTCTAGTCACCGAGAAAACTCTTGATCGACTAGTTGAGCTAAATAGCTAAGCCCCAACATATTTGCTACAATGTAAATATGTTAATAAAGAAGGCTTCCGGAGATGAACAACCAGAAAAAGTATCTGGCTTGGTAGTTCCCTTTGAGCATAGAGAAAAAGAACTTATTCTTAAGATGAGTGACAAAGAGGTTACCAAACTCGCTAGTAGGTCTCTCAGCCGAGCGAAGTTCTTCGTTGAAATCCCAATTACACCTTTTGATCCTGCAGAATCATCTTTTCTTGTTCAGCACTACAATACTTTGAACAGCAACGGTTATTTGGAAATGATTGCTAAGATCTATACTAGAAGTGACGAAGATTTTTCGGCTGCAGTATTCAAGACGTATCAAAATATCTTCAATCACAGATGGGTTCTTGATAAAGTAGAAAATACGGATGGCATGGCTCAATTGAATGTCCTTGCGGCAAGAATAGCCAGTGAAAGCTTGCAAAGCGCGCTAGAAAAAGAAGATCAACTGGCAGGTACTATTGAAGACCTTATACTTCAAGTATCTGGAGCTTCTGGTAACACAACTTCTTTTGAAAACTAATCTAGCACTCACTTGACTTGAGTGCTAGTCGGCGTATAATTATTTGTATGAATAAGCCAACTAATTACCTAGTGCCAACTGTAGTTGAAAAATCTCACGAGGGTGAACGCGCTTTTGATATATACAGTCGCCTACTAAAAGAGCGAATTATATTTTTAGGAGAAGATGTAAATGAACATACTGCAAATCTAATAGTAGCTCAACTACTTTTCCTAGCTGGAGAAGATAGCAAAAAAGACATTCAGTTTTATATAAATAGCCCGGGTGGTGTTGTGCATGATGGTCTAGCGATCTACGATACTATGCAGTACATCAAACCAGATGTTCAGACTATTGGCATTGGTTTGCAGGCAAGTATGGGTGCATTTTTACTCAGTAGTGGTGCAAAAGGTAAGCGTTCTATGCTGCCTCACTCCCGAGCTATGATACACCAACCTTCTGCGGGAACTCAGGGGAAAGTAACAGATATGGAAATCGACTTGAAGGAAGGAATTAGACTAAAAGAATTGCTAGCTGATATACTTGCTAAAAATACTGGTCAAAAACTTGCCAAAGTCAAAGTCGACATGGAGCGTGACTACTGGATGACAGCAGTAGAGGCTAAAAAGTACGGACTGATAGACGAGATTATCAAAAAAGCCTAGTTAGTTTTTCTAAAAAACCCTTGACAGTTTGCTTTTAACCCCTCACAATGGTCTGTAATGAATTAGTGTAAGTTGGGTTTTTATGCATTTGGCCTTGGTGGCTCTCGGTTAGAAATGCTTGCCCACGGAGTTTCAGTACTCCTAACTTAGTAGATTCGGCGCCCTAAGTATTAACCACTAACAAGAACCAGGAGACCATTTTTCATATGGCAACAACCAAAACGCAAGCGAGGCGTTATTTTACTGATAACGCAAACGTTTTAGATCTACCAGACCTCATCAAACATCAAAAAGATTCTTGGCAAGAATTTATCGAAACAGGGCTCAGTGAAATTTTTGCCGAAGTAAACCCTATCGAAGACTACACAGGCCAAAAACTAGAATTACGATTCAAAGATTATAGCTTTGAAGATCCAAAGTGTACTGAAGCTGATGCTCGTCACAACAATGTAAGCTTTGAATCTCCTCTAAAAGCTCGCGTAGAGCTTACCAATAAAGTTACGGGTGAAGTAAAAGAAAGTGAAATCTACCTAGGTGATTATCCATGGATGACAGAACGAGGTACATTTATCATAAATGGTTCTGAGCGTGTTGTTGTTTCCCAGCTTATCCGAAGTGCTGGTGTTTTCTTTACTGCTAACCAAGCAGCTGGTCGCAAACTATATGGCGCTAAACTTATTCCTGGTCGTGGTGCATGGCTAGAATTTGAAACTAGTGCAGCAGGAGTACTATATGTAAAAATCGATCGTCGCCGAAAGATCGCAGTTACAACACTTCTACGTGCGCTTGGTTACGGTACAGAAACTTCTATTAAAGAACTTTTCAAAGATGTTGATACAGGTGAACTAAATTATATCGACACTACACTTGGAAAAGATCCAAGTAACGGAACAAATGAAGCATTGATCGAAGTATACCGACGCTTGCGTCCTGGTGATCTTGCAACAGTTGAAAACGCCCGTGGCATGATTGAACGAATGTTCTTTGACTTCAAACGTTTCGACTTTAGCCGAGTTGGTCGCTACAAAATCAACCAACGTCTTGGTCTTAAAGTAACAAACACTACCGAAAACCGCGTCATGCGACTTGAAGATCTTGTTGCGATTATCAAGGAAGTTATTCGTCTTAACAACACTCAAGAAGCTCCAGATGATATCGACGCGCTTTCAAACCGTCGTGTCAAATTAGTTGGTGAACTAGTTGCTCGTCAGTTCCGAATTGGTATGCTGCGTATGCAACGTAACACTATGGATCGCATGAGTATGAGCGATCTCGAGACCGTCACACCGGGCTCTCTTATAAACGCACGCCCAATAGTTGCAGCAGTTCGTGAATTCTTCGCGAGCTCTCAATTGTCACAATTTATGGATCAAACTAACCCGTTAGCTGAGCTTTCACACAAACGTCGTCTTAGTTCAATGGGTCCTGGTGGCCTTAGCCGCGAACGTGCTGGTCTAGAAGTTCGTGATATTCATGAAACTCATTATGGCCGTATCTGTTCAGTAGAAACACCTGAAGGTGCGAACATCGGTCTAGTACTTAACCTTGCTAGTTATGCTCGTGTTAACGAGTATGGTTTTATCGAAGCTCCATATCGTCGAGTTGTAAAAGGCAAAGTGACTGACGAAGTAGTCTATATGGATGCAGCGGCTGAAGCTCGTGAAATTATTGCTGAAGCTGGCAACCAAGTTGACAACAAAACCGGTAAATTTAAGCACACCCGCGTGAGTGCTCGTAAAAATCTTGTTCCAGAAGAAGTTGATGCAGACGAAATAACATTTATCGATGCCGCCATTGGTCAGATCCTAGGGTCGACCGCTAGCTTGATTCCATTCATCGAGAAAAACCGTATTGACCGATCTTTGACTGGTTCTAACATGTCACGTCAGGCAGTACCGCTACTTCAGCCTCGTAGCCCAATTGTTGGAACTGGTGTAGAAGCAGACATTGCTCGTAACACAAGTCAAATTGTTCTTGCAGAAGGTGCGGGTGAAGTAACAAAAGCAGATGCAAATGAAGTAATCGTAAAATACAAAAATGGTCCAATAACATATATACCTATTCACTTTGAACAAAGTAACGATGATCGTTCAATCAACCAAAAGGTTGTAGTAACTCGTGGTCAAAAGGTTAAAAAAGGTGATGTTCTCATCGAAGGTGCGTCAATCGAAGGTGGTGAATTAGCTCTAGGGCGCGATCTTACCGTTGCATTTATGCCTTGGGGTGGTTACAACATGGATGACTCTATTATCCTAAGCTCTCGAATTGTAAAAGAAGACGATCTAACTAGTATTAACATTCAAGATTTCATGGTTGAAGTCCGTGAAACGAAGCTAGGTCCAGAAATTGTGACTCGTGATATTCCAAATGTGTCTGAGGAAAGTCTACGTCACCTAGACGAGGACGGAATCGTCCAAGTTGGTTCAGAAGTTCACCCAGGCGATGTCTTGGTAGGTAAGATTACTCCAAAAGGTGAGCAAGAACTTTCTAGCGAAGAACGATTGCTACGCGCAATCTTCGGTGAAAAAGCCAAAGATGTTCGTGATACCTCTCAGCGTATGAGTAACGGGAAGCACGGTAAAGTTGTTGGTGTCAAAGTATTTAGTCGTGAAAACGGTCATGAACTTAAAGCCGGTGTTTTGATGCAAGTCCAAATCTTTGTTGCACAACTTCGTAAAATCGCAGTTGGTGACAAGCTAGCTGGACGACACGGAAACAAGGGTGTTGTAGCCCGAATTCTACCTGAAAACGACATGCCATTTATGGAAGACGGCACTCCTGTTGACGTTATCCTAAACCCACTTGGTGTGCCATCTCGTATGAACCTTGGTCAGTTGTTTGAAACTCACCTTGGTATGGCCGCACGTGCATTAGGTTACAAAGTAGCTACTCCACCATTCAATGGTGTTCCAAATCATGTTATTGCCGAGCAACTAAAAGAAGCTGGCATTCCAACTGATGGTAAAATCCAATTGTTTGATGGTCGTAACGGTGAACCTTTCCGCGAAAAGACAACTGTTGGTGTTATGTACATTATCAAACTGCATCACATGATCGCAGACAAGATCCACGCTCGTTCTATCGGTCCATACACAATGGTTACTCAACAGCCTCTTGGTGGTAAAGCACAAAACGGTGGTCAGCGATTCGGAGAGATGGAAGTCTGGGCTCTAGAAGCCTACGGTGCTGCAACTACATTGCAAGAAATGCTCACTATCAAGTCCGACGACGTATATGGTCGTGCTAAAGCCTACGAATCTATCATCAAGAACGAGCCAATCACTGGTCCAAAAGTGCCTGAAAGCTTTAATGTCCTTGTAAAAGAATTGCAAGGCCTTGGTCTTCGTGTTGATTTGATCGAAGGTGGACAAGATGTTGATGCCGAAGAAATATTGGACGGCAGCGTTGCTGTTGATGCTGACGAAAAGCCTGTAGAGGCTATCGCAGAAGAAACCGAAGCTGTTGGTGATGAAGCTGATGAACTTGGAGAAATTGATCTTGGTGAAGGAGTCACCATCCAAGACACTGATGAAATTGAAGAAATTAAGGAGGAGATAGCCTAATGAGTCGTGTAATTGCAAATACAAGTATTGCTGATTTCGATGCTGTACGCCTCGCTGTGGCTAGTGCCGAAGACATCAAAAAATGGAGTTATGGTGAGGTCACCAAACCAGAAACGATTAACTATCGTACCCAAAAACCTGAGCGTGATGGGTTGTTTTGTGAAAGGATATTCGGTCCAGTCAAAGACATTAATCCGCACGATGCAAAGCTAAAAGGTGTTCGTTCTCGCGAAGCTGCCGTTGATAAAAATGGCGAACTAGTAACCCGTAGCATTGTTCGTCGTGAACGCATGGCTCACATTGGGCTTGCTGCACCTGTTGCTCACATTTGGTTTATGCGTGGTACACCAAGCGCTATGGGGCTCTTGCTCGGTATGACAGTCCGTAATCTAGAACGAGTCGCTTATTTCGCAAGCTACGTCATTCTAGATGTAGATAACGAAAAGCGTGAAAAACTGTTAGCTGATGCAGAAGCGGAACTTGAGGCAGCTAAAGCCGCAATAAAAATTCGTTACGAAAAAGAAGCAGAAGATGAAAAAGCTGATGTTAAAAAATTAGCAGCCGAACAAACTAAAGAACTTGAAGCGGTTAACGATGGCTATCTAGTCAAGAAAACGCAGCTAGATGGTCTTGTGCAATCCGCATTACTAGGTGAAATAGAGTATCGTAATCTACCAGATGAATATGCTGATATTGTCAAAGTTGGTATGGGCGGTGAAGCGCTTAAAGCACTACTGGAGCAAATTGATCTTGAAAAACTTATTGAAAGTTTGAGTGAAGAAGCTGCTGCAAGCAAAGGGCAAAAGCAAAAGAAAATTCTTAAGCGCCTAAAAGTTCTTGAAGGCATGCAACGTGCTGGCATTAAGCCAATTAATATGACTCTTTCAGTTCTACCTGTGATCCCACCAGACCTACGACCTATGGTTCAACTAACAGGTGGTCGTTTCGCGACATCAGATCTCAACGATCTGTATCGACGTGTGATTAACCGTAACAACCGTCTAAAGAAATTGATTGACTTAAATGCTCCAGAAGTTATTCGACGTAACGAAATGCGTATGCTTCAGGAAGCTGTTGATGCGCTAGTAGACAACTCTGCTGCTCGAGGTAATCGTGCAGTAAATGCAACTGGTGGCCGTCGTAAGCTCAAATCTTTAAGCGACATGCTTAAAGGTAAGCAAGGTCGTTTCCGTCAGAACCTTCTAGGTAAACGTGTTGATTATTCAGGGCGAAGCGTTATTGTTGCTGGTCCAGAGCTCAAGATTCACCAATGTGGTCTACCAAAGCAAATGGCGTTAGAGCTATTCAAACCATTTGTAATCAGTTGGCTGCTTCGTGGTGAGCATGCTCACAATATTCGCTCTGCAACTCGTTTGATCGAAAGTGGAAACACTATCATCTGGGACGCTTTGGACGAAGTGATCAAAGGCAAGTACGTTCTTTTGAACCGTGCACCATCTCTTCACCGTCTGTCTATTCAGTCTTTCCAACCAAAACTAATTGAAGGTAAGGCTATTCAGCTTCACCCACTCGTTTGTGCTGGTTTTAACGCTGACTTTGATGGTGACCAAATGGCTGTCCACTTGCCACTGAGCGATGCTGCTCAAAAAGAAGCTCGTGAACTGATGAGTGCAACAAACAACCTTCTAAAACCTGCCGATGGTACTCCAGTACTAAACATTGCACAGGACATCGTACTTGGTTGTTACTACCTAACATATCCAAAACCAGATGCTCAAACTGAGAAAAAACTTTTCAGTTCAGTACCTGAAGCTATTCAAGCTTACGAAAAAGGTGTGATTAAACTGCAGACTCCTATTCGTGTGCACACTAAAGGACAACTACGTGACACGACTCTTGGACGAGTATTCTTCAACGAATCTTTGATCAAAGAGTTTCCGTATGTGAATGATGTTATGACTAAAAAGGCTCTTAACAAAGTACTTGCACGCATCTTTAGTCAGTATGGTAGCGAACAAACAGCTGTCACTGCTGACAATATCAAAGATCTTGCACTTGAATATGCAACATCTGCTGCTGTATCAACTGGTATGGACGATTACTTCGACGTACCTGAAATGGAAGCATTGATTGAAGAAGGTGAAAAACAAGCAACTCTTATTTCTCAGCAATACGAAGAAGGTTTGATTACTGAGGAAGAGCGTTACGGTCTTACTGTAAGCGCATGGCGTGGTATCGACAAAAAAGCTATCGCTGTTGTTGAAGAAAAACTAAAAGATTCTGATACATCAGTTAGCGTCATGGTGAACTCTGGTGCTCGTGGTAGCGTTGATAACATTAAGCTTGCAACTGCAATGCTTGGAACAATGGTTGACGCAACCGGTAAAGAAATTGAGCTTCCAATCCGTTCTAGCTTTAAAAAAGGTCTTTCACAACTTGAAGCTTTTGTGGCGACACGTGGTACACGTAAAGGTTTGATCGACACAGCTCTTAAAACCGCTGACTCAGGATATCTAACTCGTCGTCTAGTAGATGTGAGCCAAGATATCTTCACTGTTGAAGAAGACTCAAGCGACAATGGATTTACAATTTTCCGTAGTGAAACAATTGAAACTATGATCGAATTTGGTGACCGTCTGTATAGTCGTTATGCAGCAGAGAAAATTGGTGATCATGTAAAAGCTGGTCAGCTGATTACTCGTGAAATTGCAGACGCTATCAATGTTGACGAAAAAATTACCGAAGCCAAGATCTTTAGTGTACTTACTGCTAAAAACCTTCGTGGTATTCCACAGAAGAGCTATGGTCTTGATATGGCAACTGGCAAATTGATTGACGTAGCTCAACCAGTTGGTGTTATCGCAGCTCAGTCTGTCGGTGAACCTGGTACACAGCTAACCCTTCGTAACTTCCATGCATCTGGTGTTGCCGGTGCAGCTGACATCACCCAGGGTCTACCGCGTGTAGACGAGCTATTCGAAGCACGTACACCAAAAGGTGAAGCGACACTCTCTGATATCGATGGTACTTTGGCTGTATGGGAGGATGGCAACAAGCACATCATGCAAGTAACTCCAGCCAAAGCTAAAGTTAAGAAACTTCCACTAGAAAAACGCAAAGCGACAGTCAAGACTGGCACAGATGTGCTAGCTGGTGATGTAATTGCAGCTAAAAAGGATGGAGCAGAACCACTTACAGCACCATTCGACGGTATTGTTGAAGTAACCAAGACGGAAGTGATAGTTTCAAGTAGCGATCAAACCCCAGCTCGTTATGAAATACCAACTGGCCATAAGCTTACAGCGAAAGATGGCGATGTTGTTACTGCCGGTGATCGTTTGACAGCAGGTTCAATCAACTTGCACGATTTGATGCGACTTAAGAGTATCGAAGATACGCAACGTTACATTATTAACGATGTGCTTCGTATCTACGCATCGCAGGGTCAAAACATCGCAGACAAGCACCTTGAGATCATTGTTCGACAAATGTTCTCACGTGTACAGATCGAAGATCCAGGTGACAGCTTATTTGTTACTGGTGATATCGTTAGTAAAGCTGCAGTTGTTGAAGCAAACGAAAACCTAGCTAGCGATGGTAAAGAGCCTGCTCAATACACACAATTGCTACTTGGTATTACCAAAGTTTCAATTTGGAGCGACAGTTTCCTTTCAGCAGCAAGTTTCCAAGACACGACTCGTGTTCTTATAAACGCGGCTGTAACTGGACGTCAAGACGATCTCTATGGTCTGAAAGAAAACGTTATCATTGGACGTAAGATTCCAGTGGGAACAGGCGCACGTGATCTTCAACAAGACACCGAAGAAGTAGTAGAAGAATAGTATTCGAGACTTTGCGTTTGTCGCAGATTAATGTAGAATAGATCCATGCAAAAGGTGGGTCTATTCTATACTAAGCGAGGCTTTAGCCTGGTAGAAATACTGATCATGGTTGTTATTATTGCAATACTTTCAGCAATCCTTCTGGTAGCCTACAATTCTTGGACCAAACAAGCCTTAAATGTCGTAAGATATGACGAAGTCAAAACTTGGGACAAACAATTCAAACTTTATAAAGCAACATATAGATCTTATCCAAGTATGCCAAATGGCTATTACTGCTTAGGTAGCGGGTTTCCTGACATAGATGGTGATGGTAAGCAGGATTGTCGTGATTTATTCCCTTCTATTCCAACCCTAGAGCATCCCAGTAGTACACTCAATGCTGAGTTGAAAAAGGTTGGCTCTTTGCCGCAAGGAAATCGTAAGCCAGCGGGTGATGGATATCGCTTAGGTCCTTTCGTAGACTATAATCACCCAGCAGGTTCCATAGTTGTTCTGCAGATATTCGATGGCAATAAATGTCCAGATGATATGACACAAGAGTACAACTACAACACGCAGACACCAGATCCTTCAAACGCTATAATGTGCTACTTTGTGACAGCTCCTTAGTCTAAATTTTTGCTTACATCAGCATAGTACTGTAATATATAAGTATCAACAACAAAGCAAAGGAGGACTACATGTTACATAACAAACGCATTCGCACTTGGTCCAGCTTTGTTCAGCCTTGCTCTCTACTAAACACCTAGCAGTTGGCGCTTATAATTAAATTTCACGCCTGCTCGCAGGTGTTTTTTGTATGTATTTTATATAAAAAACCTAGGAGAGCACTATGATAGCAGAAAAACAATACACACCAAACATTACATCAGAAGAATGTCTCAAAATAGTTCGAGAAGAGGGAGCAGTATTACTGCGAGACTTTGTGAACAGGGAAGAACAGGGCGAAATTACTCAAGAAGTATTGTCACACGAGCTGACTCCGGTCGATCGTTCAAACCATACAATACCAGAACAATTCGAAGATATTGGCTGGACATTCCGTAAGTCACCACCACATGTCTTTGCTCTTGGTCGAAGAATTTGCTCACTTGTTCGACCAGAGCTCTCATCGTGGTTTGTTAATCACGTACGAGCTCAGCTGTATCAGCCAGGTGAAGTTGGTATCGACTGGCATCGCGACTACAAAAGAGATCTTCGAATGGTCGCGGTTGCATCGTTTATGGGTGATGCGCAGTTTGATATTCAACTCGATAGCGGCGAAGTTTCTTGGGAGCTTTTGCCCGGCGACCTCGTGCTTATGCGTGGGGCATTGCTCAATGGTCGCCAAGATGACCGTCCAAAACATCGCGTATCAGCACCCGATACTGGCAAAAGACTTTCAATAGCATATCGCCAAGTTGCGAGCGAAATTCCAGAGTTGGAGGTTTAGAATGAATAAAATAGAAGAGAACATAAAGCACGTAATCGAAGCTGTAGACGCCAACCCTAACAGGGAGGGATTACAAAAAACACCGCAAAGGTACGCACGTTTTATTAGTGAATTTACTTCACCTGTAGATTTTTTGCCAACAGTATTTGAAAGCGAAGGCTACGACGAGATGGTTGTACAAACTAACATCACGTTCTATAGTTTGTGCGAACATCACCTACTGCCATTTTTTGGCACAGGAACTATTGCCTACGTTCCGGATCGTCACATTATTGGACTTTCAAAACTAGCAAGAATGCTTGATCATTTCTCTCACCGGTTGCAAAACCAGGAAAGAATCACATCCCAAGTAGCCGATTGTTTACAAAAAGTTACAAAAGCAAAGGGTGTCGGAGTTGTGCTAAATGCTCGGCATTTGTGCATGGAAATGCGCGGCGTCCAAAAACCTGGAGCTTCGACTTCTACCTCTGCGCTAAGAGGCTACTTCAAAACACGGCCACAAACTCGTAGCGAATTTCTGACACTCGCCTTGAAGGATCCGTCATGACTGAAATTGTTGGCATACTCAATCTTACTGAGGATAGTTTTAGTGATGGTGGGCAATATAACAATGTGGCCAAAGCTCAAAAAAGGGTACAGCAACTTTTTGAAGAAGGCGCAGATATGATTGATATTGGTGCAGAATCAACCCGCCCAGGGGCAAAAGAAGTAGCGGTTATTGAGGAGTGGAATAGGCTAGCGCCAGTTGTTAAAAGCTTAAAAAAACATTTCTCTCCTGAAAAATTTTCAATCGATACTCGTCACAGTGAAATTGTTGAACGTGTGATTGATTTGTGGTCACCTGAGCTTACTATCAACGATGTGACTGGTCTTCATAGCGAGCGAATGGTAGAGATAGTTGCGAACAACTCTCTCAAGGTTATTATTAGCCATCTTCCAGAGATTGCACACGGAGATATAGCAAAAGCCCACAAAATAAAAATGACGCATCAACAACAAGTACGCGACGATTTGATAACAAAATACATCAAAGTTGTCACGCAAGGGGTGGGTTGGGAAAACATAATGATTGATCCTGGAATTGGTTTTGGCAAGGCGCCGCAACTCAACAAGGATCTTTTGTCATTCGCTAGTCTTGTTCCGAATATTCCAGTGATGATAGGGTATTCACGCAAGCGGTTTTTGGGTGCGCGGCGGATGCAAGAGCCGGCTAACGTTCGTGCCGGGCTAGTTGCTGCCAAATCTGGGGCTGCGAGATTACGCGTGCATGACGTGGTGGCTCATGTTGAGATGCTCAAAGACTTGTCTTCTTAGGCTAAATTTGCTACAATAACAGGTGAGTTTCCTCTTTGGACAAGTGAGATAACATGCGAGTGTGTACAACATCTTATGAAGACCAAAGAAAGTGGCAATTATTTATGCTGAAAATAATGCCAGAAAGTTAAATTAACGGAGAATATTTTTCAATATGCCAACAATCAATCAATTAGTTCGCAAGCCGCGAAAAACGGCTGGTAAGAAGAGTAAAAGTCCTGCACTAGGACGTATTCAAAATACTCTAAAAACCCGCTACTACGACCAAAATGCACCACTGAAGCGTGGCGTTTGTGTCAAAGTAACGACAAAGACACCAAAAAAGCCAAACTCAGCACTTCGTAAAGTGGCTCGTGTACGCCTCAGTAATGGCCAAGAAGTTTGGGCATACATCGGTGGTGAAGGTCACAACCTACAAGAGCACGCAGTTGTGCTTGTTCGTGGTGGACGTGTAAAAGACCTTCCAGGTGTTCGTTACCACATTGTTCGTGGTGCGCTTGACCTTCAAGGTGTAGCCGATCGTAAACAACGCCGCTCTAAATACGGTGCCAAAAAGGAGAGTAAATAATGCCGCGTAAAGTAACTAAATCTCTTCAACGACGTCTTAACCCAGATCGAAAGTACCAGTCTATTATGGTGCAGCGTCTTATTAACAAAACTATGTTAGATGGCAAGAAATTGCTTGCAGAGCGACAAGTATATAGTGCACTTGAGATTGCCGCTAAAAAGCTAAAATCCGAGGATCCACTAGAAGTTTTCGAAGGCGCTCTAAAGAACATCTCACCAAATTTCGAAGTCAAATCTCGTCGTGTTGGTGGTGCAAACTATCAGATTCCATTTCCGATTCAAGGTCACCGTCAGTTGCACTATGCCTTTTCATGGCTAGTACAAAGCTCTCGTGCGCGTAAAGGCATGCCTTATGACCAATGTCTAGCTGCCGAAATCGTTGACGCCTATAGCCAAGCTGGCGCTGCCTTCAAGAAAAAGGAAGACACCCACAAAATGGCCGAAGCCAACCGAGCTTTCGCTCACTTCGCTCGTTAAGCAGCTTCTTTTCGAGCTAGTATCGCCTCAGCTTCTTGTTCTAGACTGTCTCGTGTTTGTCCACTAAAGTCCTCAGGCATATCTCTAGAAGATATAAATTCACCTGTTTCACGATTCTGGGCAACTAAAATACGTGTTGCACCAGGTCGAAAATTACCGTTCTTGGTATTCCACATCTCCTTTATTTCAACAAGAGATTCAGCGACTTCTTCTGCTTCTATTTCTGGCTTTGTAACTTCAAGTTGTGTGACAGACTCCTCAGGTTGACCATCATAAAACAATGGTCTTTGAATACTGTCTGAATCTAAAGTGTATTGACCGATAAGTTTACAGCCCCAAATACCAGCCTTTCCCAAGTTTGGGCCAAGTTTATGATGCATCCATCCCAAGTAATCTTTTGTATTAGGATTATTTTTTTTCATACCACGTAGTTTTGAGTTGTAGGCAGTTTCATCAATAGTAATGTCACCATCATTCATCATGTCAAAATACTTTGGAATTGCTTCAGCGTACTCTTGAGGTACATCATGAGCGGTAACAATAAATGGCTCGCCATTTTGCTTGAGCCTACTTGTTTCAAAAACAAGTTCAACTTTTTGCTTTGGATATGCATCTTTTCTCATAAGAGTTATTATAGCACAAAACGCTTATATTTACAATAGTATTTCAAAATGTCGTAGTATCTGTTACAATTGACAGTAAGTGTTTTTCCCTGTTGTCAAAAATTTGAACAGGGGTGACGTAAAACTAATTAAACCAGAAGAAAAGGACACAAAAGAAACTCTCATGGCAGACAAGAAATATACCCTAGATAAATTCCGCAATATTGGCATTATTGCTCATATTGACGCTGGAAAAACCACCACTACCGAAGGTATTTTGTACCGAACTGGTTTAAGCCACAAAATTGGTGCTGTTCACGAAGGTGAAACAACAACCGACTGGATGGAACAAGAGCGCGAACGTGGTATCACCATTACTTCTGCTGCTGTAACTTGTTTTTGGAAAGATCACAAAATTAACATTATCGATACACCTGGTCACATCGACTTTACTGCAGAAGTAGAGCGATCACTACGTGTGCTCGACGGTGCAGTCGTAGTATTCGACGGCAAGATGGGTGTAGAAGCTCAGACTGAAACCGTATGGCGTCAGGCTAATAAATACCGTGTACCTCGTATCTGTTTCATCAATAAAATCAACCAAACAGGTGGTGATTTCTACAAATCACTCGACAGCTTGCATGCACGTCTATCTAAAAAGGCTCTACCTATTCACCTGCCAATCGGCTTTGAAAAAGACATCAACGGTGTTATTGACCTTGTAGACATGAAAGCTTATACCTACAAAGACTTCACTGATCACGAACTAATAGTAGGCGACATTCCTGCTGATATGGCTGACAAAGCTAAAAATGCGCGCCAACTATTGGTTGAATCAGCTGTAGAAGCTGACGACGCGTTGTTCGAAAAATATCTAGAAGAGGGTGAAGATTCTATAACTGTCGACGAACTAAAAGCAGCCCTACGTAAAAGCGTTCTAACTGGTGAATTCTATCTCGTAACTGGTGGTGATGGCCGTGGTGTGATTGTTGAAAAAGTTCTCGACCTTGTGAACGAATACCTACCTAGCCCACTTGATGCTGGTTCAATCTGGGGAACTCATCCTAAAACCGGTGACGAAGTTGAGCGCAAGCCCGACGACAAAGAACCACTAGCCGCACTTGCATTTAAAATTGCCAACGACCCATTTGTTGGAAAGCTAATTTTTATTCGTGTTTATAGCGGTAAGGTCAGCGCCGGGAGCTATATCCTCAACACCACAACTGGTGACAAAGAGCGTATTGGTCGAATTGTGCGTATGCACGCCGATAAACGTGAGGATATCAACGAAATTTCTGCTGGCGATATAGCTGCAGTTGTTGGTCTAAAAAACACCACAACTGGTACAACTCTCTCTGATGTAGCAAAAGCGATCACTCTAGAAAGTATCGACTTTCCAGAGCCACCAGTTGCAATTGCGATCGAGCCTAAAACCAAAGCCGACCAAGAAAAGATGAGTCTTGCTCTTCAGCGTTTAGCCGAAGAAGACCCAACTTTCCGTGTACATACTGACGAAGAAACTGGCCAGACGATCATTTCTGGAATGGGTGAGCTACACCTTGATATTATCGTTGATCGTATGAAACGAGAATTCAAAGTTGAAGCCAACATTGGTCAACCGCAAGTAGCATTTCGTGAAACTATCAAAGCTAGTACTGAAATCCAAGGTAAATACATCAAGCAATCTGGTGGACGTGGTCAATATGGCGATGTCTGGCTACGACTTGAACCAAACGAACCAGGCAAAGGCTTCGAATTCTTTGACGAAATTAAAGGTGGTGTTGTGCCGCAAGAATATCGCAAACCTGTGCAAAACGGTATAGTCGAAACTCTCGATGGTGGTGTGATTGCTGGTTATCCTGTGGTTGATGTTAAAGCAACTTTGTATGACGGAAGCTACCACGACGTTGACTCATCTGAGCTTGCATTTAAAATGGCCGGCGCTTTGGCAACTCGTAACGGAGTGAAACAAGCCAATCCAGTCTTGCTTGAACCTGTTATGAAAGTTGAAGTTACCACCCCAGAGGAATTCATGGGTGATGTGATTGGCGACCTAAACTCTCGTCGTGGACGAATCGAAAGTATGGAAGACCGTATGGGCGCTAAAGTTGTCACAGGCTTTGTGCCACTAGCGAGCATGTTTGGTTACACAACAGATCTACGCTCAATGTCTCAGGGTCGCGCAGCATCAGCAATGGAGCTTGCTCAGTACGAAGAAGTTCCACCGAATGTAGCACAAGAAATCATTGAAAAACGCGCTAAATAGCAACTGTTTTTCATAGATTTCTAATGTAGCAAGTGGTATAATTGTAGTATTAAGCTAAGGAGGATTTTGATATGGAAATAGTAGGTATTGTTGTAGCAGTTATTGTTGTTATATTGGTCATATTCTTGTGGGCGACTTACAACGGTCTTGTTACATTACGCAACAGGGTTGAAGAAGCCTGGAGTGATATCACAGTTCAGCTCAAACGACGCTTAGACCTCATTCCTAACTTGGTAGAAAGTGTAAAAGGCTACGCCAAGCACGAAAAAGATGTATTCACACAGGTAACCGAGGCTCGTGCTAATGCTCTGAACGCACAAGGAGTCAAAGAAACCGCCGAAGCAGAAAATATGTTCGAAGGCGCTCTCAAAAGCCTCTTTGCAGTAGCCGAGGCGTACCCACAGCTACGTGCTAGTGAAAACTTCCAACAGTTGCAGGCCGAATTGGTTGACACCGAAGACAAAATACAAGCTTCACGACGTTTTTATAACGGTGGTGTTCGCGATCTCAACACAAAGATCGAGCTTTTCCCGAACAACTTGTTCGCTGGTATTTTTGGCTTCAAGAAAAAAGAATTCTTTGAACTAGATGAAGCAGAGCAAGAAAAGGCCGAAAAGCCAGTTGATGTGAAATTCTAGCATTTTTTGAGGTAAAAAAATGTACTCCGCTATAGCTGCAAATAAACGTAATACCATACTAATTATGGCAGTATTTGTGGTGCTAATTGCTGGACTGGGCTATTTAGCCAGTATTTATTTTGGTAACCTCTACATTACTTATTTTGTAATAGCCGGTGCTTTGATATATGCACTGATTCAATATTTTTCAGCAGCTAAACTAGCAGTCGCCATGACTGGCGCAAAACCAATTGAAAAACGAGACAACCCTCGTCTCTATCGAATAGTTGAAAACCTCAGTATAGCAACCGGTATGCCAACTCCAAAAATATACATCATAGATGATCCGGCACCGAACGCATTTGCAACTGGTCGTGACCCAAAGCATGCAGTAGTTGCTGCATCTACTGGTTTGTTAGAAATAATGGACGATAAGGAACTAGAAGGTGTTATGGCTCATGAGCTTGGTCACGTACAAAACTATGACATACGTGTATCGATGATTGTGTTTGGTCTAGTAAGTGCAATCGGTTTGCTGAGTGACATAGCGCTCCATATGCTATTTTTTAGTGGAGACGATGATCGTGACGGAGTGCCGCCGCAGCTGTATATTGTTGGCATTATTGCTCTTATCCTCGCTCCGATAATTGCCACTGCTGTGCAGTTGGCTGTCTCGCGTCAGCGAGAATATCTGGCTGATTCAACAGGTGCGCTAACAACACGCTATCCAGAGGGGCTTGCAAGTGCTCTCGAAAAACTTCGCGACCACCAGCGTCCGATGAAACGTCAAAATGGATCAACTGCACATTTATTTTTTGCAAATCCTTTGAAGCCTGGTTTTTTCAGCAAAATATTTAGTACACACCCTCCACTCGACGACAGAATCTCCCGACTACGTGGACTAGAAGGCAAAATGTAGATAAATGGTTACCAAGAAAAAAAGTAAACTTAACGCGGTAATTAACAAAAGATTCAGTAGTATAAAAAAAAGAAGAAACAATTTCTTAAAACGCCGTCCGCATCGGAGTTTTAAGTTAACACGACGACGCGACTATAAACGCGCCTGGACTGTACCAGGCTACTGGGCATTTACAAACGAGGTGAGACTTTTAATGTGGTCCGAAAAAGTACTCTTTTTTAAATTTATGGTTTTATACGGACTGTTAAGTTTTTTGATAGTGGGGCTTTTATCTCAGGAAAACTACAAAATTTTGGAAGAAACAGTCAATGAGCTTGGTGGTAATGTTGTAGCAGGGGAACTCAGCTCAATTGTACAGAACGTCGCTATTTTTGCAGGTGTATTAAATGGTGCGTTTAGCGTTTCTCTGACAGAGAGCCAGCAAATATATGTAGTCATACTTTTCCTACTGAGCTGGATGACACTCGTCTGGTTGCTGCGTCAAATCATGGCAGGACATAAGAATATAAAATTAAGAGATGGACTGTACTCATCAGGTACGCCGTTAGTGGCAACTTGCATTATTTTTATGGTTGTTTTGGTGCAGCTCATTCCTTTCGCACTTGCCCTTATCGCCTATGGTGCCGCCTACGGTGTGAATATTTTTGAGGATGTTTTACTGACAACTTTGTTCTGGTTAGTTGAACTACTACTGGTAGTTATTTCACTTTATTGGATAACAAGTTCATTTCTTGCTATGGTAGTAGTAACTCTGCCTGGAATGTACCCCCTCAAGGCTCTAAAAGCCTCCAGCGACCTAGTCGTTGGCCGGCGCCTTCGACTACTTTATCGACTAGCCTGGCTCGGACTAACAATAGTGATGATATGGGCGGTTGTGATACTACCAGCCATTGTAATCAATAGTCTTTCGCTACTAAGCGCTATTCCAATAGTACCTGTGGTGGCACTACTGCTGTCAGCTTTTACAATGGTCTGGTTTACCTCTTATATATATCTGCTGTATAGAAAGTTAGTAAGTGATGATGCAAAACCGGCTTAGCGAACTAAAGAAACAAATCAATCAGTGGGCATATGAATACTATGTTCTCGATCAACCTACAGTTGATGATGCCATATACGACGGATTATTTGCCGAGCTAAAAAAAATCGAGACCGAAAATCCAGAGCTAATAACTAGCGACAGTCCAACCCAGCGGGTTGGTGGTGTGCCATCAAAAAGATTTGAAAAATTTACACATCAAACACGAATGATGAGTATGCTTGACTGTTTTGGTGACGACGAAGCACTGGCTTGGTTCGAGCGTATAAAAAAACTAAATCCAAAAGTAGCTGGCTGTGATTTTTGGGTAGATTCAAAAAAAGACGGCCTTGCCTGTGCATTGCATTATGAAGATGGTGTGTTGGTTCGGGCTGTCACGCGTGGCGATGGCAAGGTCGGTGAAGTGGTGACAAACAATGTCAAAACCATCCCGAATGTACCTCTGCGTCTTTATGGCAATCATAAATTTACTAAAGGCCATACTGAAATTCGTGGCGAAATAATTATGACTAAAACAGAATTTGCTAAGCTTAATAAAAAACAAGCAGCAGCCGACAAACCTATTTATGCCAACCCACGTAATCTCGCAGCGGGTACGATTCGTCAACTAGATCCACGACTTGTTGCCGATCGACCATTACGTTTTCATGGTTATGATGTACTGCGTCAAAATATGGACGAGGTGCCAACAAACAAGTTTGCATATGAAGCATTGAGAGCTCTCGGCTTTAGTGTCGATAAAAATGCACATATTGAAAAAGATTTTGGTGGTGTTCTCAAATACGCCAAAGAATTCGAAATTATTCGCGGAGACCTACCATTTCATACAGATGGACTGGTTGTGAAAATAAATGATCGCCAATTGAGTACTAGTTTGGGCTCTGTTGGAAAAAATCCCCGCGGCACAATCGCCTATAAATATCCTGCGGAAACTACCACAACCGTTGTCGAGGACATCGTAATCTCTATCGGACGAACCGGCGCAGCCACCCCAGTTGCTGTGTTCAAACCAGTCAATTTAGCGGGCACTACCGTACAACATGCTAGCTTGCATAACGCTGATGAAATTGCACGCAAAGACGTACGTATAGGCGATACTGTTGTGATATTCAAAGCTGGCGAAATCATACCACAAGTTGAAAGTGTGATTGAAAAACTACGACCATCAAGTGCAAAAGCATTTAATTTTGTCGATGAACTGAAACGACAATATCCGGAACTAGAATTTGTACGCCCAGAAGGCGAAGCTGTGTATCGTGTAAAGGGTGCGACCGGGCCACTATTATTGAAACGTGCTGTCCAACACTTTGCATCAAAGGGTGCATTGGACATCAACACGTTAGGCGAGAAGAATGTGGTGGCACTTGTTGACGCTGGACTAGTCAAAGATCTTGCCGACATATATTTGTTAACCAAAGAACAGCTACTCAAGCTCGATCGCTTTGCAGATCTTTCTGCTCAAAAATTAATTAATGCTATTGCTGACAAAAAACATCCTGAGTTACCACGATTTATTTTTGGTATCGGTATCCGACACGTTGGTGCACAAACCGCAATTGATCTATCTTATACATTCAAATCTGTGAACGGTCTACAAAACGCAACTTTAGATCAGCTAAAGTCTGTAGATGGCGTTGGGGAAATTGTAACAGAAAGCGTATCTGCTTGGTTTGCCGATCCTGACAATATTAAGCTTATTGATAAGTTTGAAAGTGTCGGCGTAACTCCAAAATACATAAATACGGCTGGTGGCAAATTAACTAATCAAAATTTTGTCATTACTGGGACTTTGCAAACAATGAGTCGTGACGAAGCCGCAGAAAAAATCCGCAAGCTTGGTGGTACATTCCAAACATCAGTTGCTAAAGATACGACGTATTTAGTGGCAGGAGGTAAGGTGGGGTCATCCAAGCTGCAAAAAGCCAATAAGTATGGTACAAAGGTAATAGACGAAAAAACATTGATGGAGATTATAAGCTGATGCCAACATTTAAACTAAATAAACTTGTTCGGGATAAACTGCCCGCAGTGTATGAGTCTATTGGGCAAAAAGCAAAGCTAAAACTTTTATCGAAAGACGAACACGCAACTGCACTTATAGATAAGATTATCGAAGAAGCAGGAGAGCTGCGAGGGCCTACCATAACAAAAGAAAAGTTTACAAATGAAATAGGAGATTTACAGCAGGCAATCGATGATTTAATGGAGTTAAAAGACATTACGCCAGAGGATGTAGCAAAGTCACAAGAGGCTGCTAAAAACGAAAAGGGTAGTTTTTCTCAAGGTGCATATATTGAAACACTCGAACTACAGGCAGAAGATACATGGATAGCTTACTACCGAGCCGAGCCTGAAAAATATCCCGAACTAGATCAATAGGAGTACTCATACATAATGAAAAACAGATACTATCTCATGCGCCACGGAGAAAGCGAACCAAATCTAAAAAGACTAATAGCCGACAAGTCTTCAGAATCTATCGCAAAAAATGGTCTGACACCAAAAGGTAAACTGCAAGCTGCATCATCCGCAAAAGAGCTTGCATCAAAGAAAGATTTGCAGCCAGTAGTTATATCATCGGATTTTTTGCGCGCCTATGAGACGGCGCAAATTGTAGCAAAAGATCTCGATGTTGATGTCAAAAAGGATGTTAGATTACGAGAGAGAAATTTTGGGGAATTTTCGGGGAAAAGTATCGATAATTACGAAAGAGTGTGGGCGATTAGTGATAAAAATCCTAGCGCTACACCGTTTGGTGCCGAGTCGACTAATGCAGTACTTGCTCGTATGAAAGCCGTAGTCAAAGATTGTGAAGACAACTATGCGAATAAAGATATACTGCTTGTTGGTCATGGCGATCCATTGATTATTGCATATTCATTTTTCAAATATGGTGTGCTGACGAAAATGATACACCATTTCTCGAATGCCGAAATACGCAAGCTCATATAAAAATACCTCCAAAAAGGAGGTATTTTTATGCATTAGTTACTAATTAGTAACGTGGTTTTTCTTCACGTGGACGTGCTTCGTTAACGGTGATTTCTCGTCCGTCAAGCTGTGAGCCGTTTAGTGTGTCGATAGCCTTTTTTGCGTCATCATCATTTTCAAACTCAACGAAGCCAAAACCGCGGGAGCGGCCTGATTCACGGTCTGTTACAACACGTGCGCTGACTACTGTGCCAGCTGCTTCAAAGTGAGCTTTCAAATTGTCATCAGTAGTGGCCCATGCCAAGCTACCAACAAAAAGTTTAGTTGCCATTGATTCAAATTTTCCTATTGTCTATATGTAAAATGTCAGTTCGACCGGGTTCCAAGAGTTTTTGAATTATCTCTTTATTACTTTCCTAACAGAAGAAGTTTAACATACAACAGTCTAAAACGCTACTACAAAACGCTTGCGTTTTTTATGCTTATTTGCCATAATTTCACCTGGATATGCTGATGCGCCAAAAAACGAGGCTCGTTGACTGACGAAAACAAACAATACTTCACCACACACTCAGAGCCTCAGGGTGGGCGCGCATCAACCCTAAGCCCGTCTCTTTTCAGAGGCGGGTTTGTTTGTTATAGTAGTATTCCTCGGGGCATTAGCTCAGTTGGCTAGAGCGCTTCGCTGGCAGCGAAGAGGTCATCGGTTCGAATCCGATATGCTCCACCATAGATATTTGACAACTTTTAAGCTATAATGACAAGCAGATTTACCGACTTTTATAAACTATCCTGAGGAGGAGAAATTGTCGAGTGAATTGCACCAAGTAGATGCAAACTCTTCCGAAGGCCTACAGCTTTCCGAAGAGGTAACACCAAACAGCTTCGGTCACACAATCGCAACGCTTGCTGTTATCACTATTCCATTTATTGGTGTGATAGTGGCAATGGTTCTTCTGTGGCAGGAGTGGTTTTTTGCAACGGACCTTGTACTAGGTTTTGTGTTGTATGTTTTTACGGGTCTTGGAGTAACAGTCGGCTATCACCGCCTACTTACTCATCGAAGTTTCGAAACAGGTCCTCGTACTCGTCGTTTTTGGACAATTGCAGGGTCATGTGCGATTGAAGGCACGCCCACTAGTTGGGTAGCCGACCATCGACGTCACCACCGACATGCAGACAACCTAGGTGATCCGCACAGTCCACATGTTGGCTATGAGGGTGGTGGTTTCATGAATGCGCTCAGGGGTGCATGGCATGCTCACATTGGCTGGCTTGTTACCGAAGGTTCTGCGAATAATGAGATGTTTGTGCCAGATCTGCTCAAAGACGATGTGGTTATGGGTGTAGACAAGAATTTTTTTCGTCTGTACTTACCGTTGTCCTTTGTCGTCTTTCCAGCATTCGCAGGGTTTTTGCTTTCCGGGCTGCATTGGCAAGGAGCAGTAACAGGTTTTGTCTGGGCTGGGCTTGTGAGGATCTTTATTACTCACCATGTCACCTGGAGTGTTAACTCAATCTGTCACATGTTTGGGCGTCGGCCATTTGAAACCGAAGATCGGAGTACAAACAACTGGTTGTTTGCTCTTCCTACATTTGGAGAGGCCTGGCACCACAATCATCATGCTTTCCCGACGTCAGCCTTTCACGGTCTGACAAAGGTACAGAAAATGCTCGATCCATCGGGCTGGGTTGTATGGTGGATGGAGAAGTTTGGTTTAGCAAAAAACGTCAAGCGTATTAGTCAGGAAAAACAGGCTGCAAAGCTGCGAATTACTGACTCTTAAAACACTTGGCCAGTAGCAAATACCTACATAGGAGGTGTACAATCTCCGCTCATGGCTTATAAAAGCCAGGGCGGAGATTTTTTCTTTCCAGGGGAGTATGACGTATAATAAATGATACAAGTTATGTTTAAAAATTTTATACAAAAGAAAATAGAAAAGTACGCCCAAAAGTACATCAATAAACAACAGCCTAAGCTGGTTCTAGTTACAGGCAGTGTAGGCAAGACGAGCACAAAACTAGCAATTGCTACGGTGCTTAGTGAAAAATATCGAGTACGGGTGCATGAAGGCAACCACAATACTCACATGAGCGTGCCATTAGGTATCCTTGGCATTGCATATCCTGACAATATTCGCTCACTTGGTGCGTGGCTCAAAGTAAGAAAAGCCGCAAAACAGCGAATCAAAAGCAAGACGAACGACTGTGACGTGATTGTGCAAGAGCTTGGCACTGATCAGCCCGGCGATATACCGCATTTCGGCACCTATTTACACGGAGATGTAGCAGTAGTAACTGCTGTTTCTCCAGAACATATGGAATTCTTTAAAACTATTGATGCTGTTGCCCAAGAAGAGCTATCTGTGTCCAATTTTTCATCAATCACTGCTATTAATCGTGACGATATTTCAGGCGAGTATGCAAAATATATTACCAATCCTGAATTTGATACATACGGACTTGGCGGTGCGGCCGAGTACAGATTTTTGATAGAAGATCAGCGGCTGGCTAATATCAAAGGAGCGCTCATCACCCCGTCGCTAGCGGATATAAAAGCCGAACTACATGTTGCGAGTGAAGCTGGCGTCAAAGCTGCAGTTGCTGCTGGGTTCGTAGCCGAACGCCTTGGGCTGGGTCCAGACGAAATAGCAGCTGGGCTAAATAAAATAACAGCACCTTCGGGTAGGATGAACATTCTTCGTGGACTCAAAGACACTATCATTATTGACGATACATATAACTCAAGTCCACTAGCCGTCGAGTCTGCACTGAAGATGTTATATCAACAAGAAGCACCACAGCGTATCGCAGTCCTAGGAAGCATGAACGAACTTGGTGATATGTCTGCAAGCGAGCACGAGAAAATAGGAAAATTATGCAGCAGCGAACTGCTACATTATGTTGTAACGATAGGCTCAGAATCTGAAAAGTATCTAGCACCCGCAGCAAAAAGCAATGGTTGTTTGGTGAAAAGTTTCCCCGATCCAATAAGCGCGGGAACTTTCGTTCACTCTATCTTAGAGCCACGAGCCGTCGTGCTTTTTAAAGGCTCTCAAAATGGCGTATTCTCCGAGGAAGCAATAAAACCGATACTACACAACTCGTCCGACGAACGAAAGTTAGTAAGGCAAGAGCCTGAATGGTTAGCTAAAAAGTCTGCTCAGTTTGATGCTTTCTAGGGGTTAGTGCTATAGTTTTAGTAAGTAAATAAGCATAAGAGGAAAGAAACCCATGCCAGAGCCTATAGATGAATTAAATTCACTGGACAATAACCCTCCACAAGAACCACAAACAACTGAACCAACCCCTTCAGCCTCGTCACCAGTGGTCGAACCAACTATCGCTAGTGGTCCAGATTCAAGCTCTCCGTTCGTGCCGGATGCAACCCCAAAAAAGAGCCACAAAAAACTTATCATGGCCGTCATTGCAGGATTTATTGCCCTATTAGCATTGGGCGGCGGTGTGGCATATGCGCTCTATATGAACAATCCAGATAAAATTTTACTGGAAGCAACCCAAAATCTACTGAAAGCAAACAGTGTTATTACAAAAGGCACCTTCACAGCCGATAGTAAAGAAAACAAAATGAGTATAAAAGTCGCATTTTCTTCACAAAGCGACAATGCAAAACAAGCAGGTTCACTTGATGCAAAAGTAGAATTTAAATACCAAGATACAGAACTTAATCTAAATGGCGAGGGAATGGTTGCCGAGAGCGGTGATCTTTACTTTAAACTCAATGATACATCAAAGATGTTAGACACTGCTCTTAAATCAGAGTTTGGTAAATCCTACACTACACAACCCGGAGTTGCTCAACTTGCAGAGAAGGTTAGTGTGTTTCTTAAAAAAATTGATGGCCAGTGGATAAAAGTAGATAAAACCGACCTCGATCAATTCTCGGCTAGCTACAGTAAGCAACAGACCTGCGTGAAAAAAGCTTTTGCAACGTTTAATAAAAGTGAGGAACAGCAAAAACAAGTCCTTGATACTTACTCAGAAAATCCATTTATCACAATTGAAGGGAGTGGCAAGAGTGCGACAATAAACAACCAAGATAGTGCAGCTTACGAGATCTTCTATAACGCACAAGCATCGAAGACATTTGGCAATGAGCTTGAAAAAACAGATCTCATAAAGGCTATCAATAAATGTACTGATACTAAGTCTACTCCATCAAAACTATCTAAAACAGAAATACAATCACAACAAAAACAAGCAAATAGTATCAAAACAACTCTATGGATTTCTAAACAAAGTCATGAACTACAAAAAATTGATATTGAAAATAAAGACAAAAAACCTGGGAATGCTGAATTTAGCATGACACTTGATACCAAAACAAAACCAAGTCTTAAGGATCCTAAAAAGTATATAAAGTTTAAAGATCTCATGCCTGACTTGATGGCAATATATGTTGCATCTGGAGGCTCAAACCCAAGTTTTACAGGTGAACCATCGTATGACGCTAGAAATCAAACTAATGCCCAGGTCGCTGTAAAGAAAGCCGAAGCATATGCTGCAGATCATGACGGTCTATATCCAACCCTAGATCAACTCAAAGCAGATCAAGATATAGCAAAGCTTCCAGCTGAGCTATCCTCCGTTATCAGCAGTGAAGCGCCTGATGCAGCGAACCAAAGCCGCATACAGTACACAAACTGCAATAATGGCGAAGGATACAGAGTTTATTATTGGAGAGGTGGCACTTTGTCCGAAAACCTTGGCTATGGTTGCGATAGTTAGTCGACCTCATCTGTTATAATTAGACTCATGCAAAGATACGACCCGAAGACTATTGAGTCGAAATGGCAAAAAAAATGGGAAGCTGACGGTACTTATACTGTTGATTTTGCCGACACTTCAAAGCCAAAATATTTTGGCATGAGTATGTTGCCCGGCATTACTGGCGCTGGTATACATATCGGTCATGGCCGGACGTTTCAATTTAGTGATATAAAGGTTCGAGCTAAACGACAACAGGGCTTTAACGCATACAACCCTATCGGCTGGGATAGTTTCGGATTGCCAGTTGAAAATTATGCAATCAAAGCCGGCAAGAAACCCCGTGAAGCTCATGATGAAGCTAAAGAAAATTTCAAAACACAACTAAAACGCTTGGGATATAGCTATGACTGGTCAAAAGAGATCAGCACTGCCGAACCACAGTACTACAAATGGACGCAGTGGATATTCAATAAATTACTCGAACACGGACTAGCCTACCAAAAGGAATCTGCTCAGTGGTGGTGCGAAACCGATCAAACCGTTTTAGCTAACGAGCAAGTTGAAGGTGGCAAATGTTGGCGCTGTGGCAACCTGGTCACAAAAAAGAACCTCAAGCAATGGTTCTTCAAAATCACCGAATATGCTGACGAAATACTAGAAGCCACAGACGATTTGAATTGGACTGAAATGGTCAAGACTATGCAGAAAAACTGGATCGGAAAATCGCTTGGTGCTGAAGTTGATTTTCAAATTGACACCAGCGAAAAATCTATAAAAGTATTTACTACAAGAGCTGACACTTTATTCGGCGCAACTTTCTTAGTGCTAGCACCCGAACACGATATGGTTGAACAAATAACAACTGATGACAATAAAAAAGCTGTTGAAGATTACGTAAAACAAGCTTCTGGCAAAAGTGAAATACAGCGCCAAGAAAACAAAGAAAAAACAGGCGTCTTTACAGGTGGCTTTGCTATCAATCCTGTTGATGGCCAGAAAATACCAATATGGATAGCTGACTATGTACTGACAGGCTACGGTACAGGTGCAATTATGGCAGTTCCCGCACACGATGAGCGTGACCACGAGTTTGCTAGGAAATTTGATATACCAATTCGTACCGTGATCAATCCAATCTCTATTCGTGAAGATGCAAAAGATAAGACAGATTTCAAAAAAAAGAAAAAAGTAGTAGTGCTTGTCGAAAATGATAAAGATGAAATACTCACTATAAATTGGGGTCCAAAATTCGGTGGAAGATTGACTATAGGTGGCACAATCGAAGGCGATGAATCACCAGAAGCGACTGCTCTGCGTGAGATAACTGAAGAAACCGGCTATACCGACATAGAGATTATCGAGTCTGGTGACGAAGTATATCACTACAAATACTATGCCTTTTCAAAGCAAGAAGCACATGATGTGCAGGCATATTTTGTACACGCACGGTTGAAAAGCGATGCTAAAAAAGATCAAAATCTTGATGATTCTGAAAAGGGCAAATTTAAGGTAGAGTGGGCGTCGCGTGAGACGGCTGAAAAAGAAATAGTCGAACCATTACACAAATACGGTTTTGAAAAATTCACCAAAAACGGATGCCATAGTGGCGAAGGAATCTTGACTAACTCTGGTCAATTCGATGACATGACGACCGAACAAGCTCGTGAAGAAATTGTGGCATGGCTAGAACAGCAAAAACTTGGCAATAGTAAAGTGCAATACAAGATGCGTGATTGGTTGATTTCTCGTCAGCGCTATTGGGGCGCACCGATTCCAGTTGTCTATTGTGACAGTGATGGGACCGTGCCGATCCCAGACACTGATTTGCCGGTTATTTTACCTGAGGTTGAAGATTTCAAACCTAAAGGCGGAGCAACATCAGTACTAGTAGATGTAGAAGATTGGGTAAATACATCTTGTCCGAAATGTGGCGGTCCAGCCAAACGCGAAACTGATACTATGGATGGCTATGCGTGTAGTAGCTGGTATTTCCTACGCTACCTTGACCCAGCCAATGACAAGCAAGCTTGGGATACAAAACAAATCAATCACTGGGCACCAGTTGATTTTTATAACGGTGCTGACCATGCGGTTGCTCACTTGCTATATGCTCGTTTCTGGATGCGGTTCTTCCACAAACTCGGCCTCGTTCCAACGCCAGAACCTTTCAAGCGAATGATGTACAACGCCTACATCATGGCGCCAGATGGCCGCAAAATGAGCAAGAGCCTGGGTAATGTGATTGATCCGATGGAGATAATGGACAGCGGCTATGGTGCCGACAGTCTGCGTGTTTATGAAATGTTCATTGCACCGTACGATATGGACGCACCATGGGATCCGCGTGGAGTACCTGGAACGTATCGTTTTTTGAATCGCGCCTGGAATCTAACCCAAGAATACATCGAGGCCGGCGAAATAGAGTTGAACGATCAAACGAAAGCTGAAATATTAAAAACTGCACATTATACTGCCAAAAAAGTAACCGAAGATATTGAAAACGACAAATTCAATACTGCAGTCTCAACAATGATGCAGGCTGTTAATAGTTACTTTAAATACAAAGAAGATTTTGGTATCGGCAAATCTGATGTCTGGCGATATGCTATCGAGAGTTTATTGCAAGTCCTATCGCCATTTGCGCCACACATTACCGAAGAACTATGGTCGCAAATTGGGCACGAAGAAACGATACACATTGATAGCTGGCCAAAGTGGGATGATAAATATCTCGTAAGCGACACTATGGCAATTCCAGTGCAAGTAAACGGTAAAGTTCGTGCGACTCTAGACGTAGCATCTGGTAGTACTGAACAAGAAATCATTGATCAAGTAAAAGTACACGAAAAAATAGCTCCTTACCTTGAAGGTAAAGAGCTACGGAAAGCTATATACGTACCTGGTCGTATAGTAAATCTAGTTATTTAACCTACGTGAGTTTCGTTATCTTCTGGTAGTACTGCGGGTACTTTAAGGGTTTGGCCTGGCTGTAGATTGCTGAAGTTTTCTAGTCCATTCAATGCCTTGATTTGCTCTACAATATCCATTCGATTTCCATGAGTTTCTTCGGCAATAGTATTAACGGCGTTCCAGACGCTTCTAGAATCTACAATAGATATCTCAGCGGTTGGAGCAACCGGATCTAAGTCAGTAGTTGCACCCGTTAATCGTTCATGGGCGACCAAAGCTAGGGCTGAGGTTACAACTAAAGCAAGAGCTACTCGACGAGCCTCCTTTGAGAGCAGTGGCTTTGTTCGGCGCTCACGAGAAATTTCGTCTGACCGTGCCGCATGTTGAGATGCTTCTGTAATGTTGTATGGTCTTGGTTGATTTGTCATAATGCATATATTACCATAACCATAAAATAAAGTCAAGCATTTTGGCTTGAATTTATGAGGTAGATAAGATATAATCAGGGGTAAGTGTAAAGATTGTAAAGGAAAGGAGTTGTTTTATGGGACAACCAAAAAAACAAACTAGTCCGCGCAAAACAGGCCTTCGTCGAAGTCACCTTGTTCTAAAGCTAGCGCGAACAGTAAATGGAAAATCACCGGTCAAAGCATATACGACCAAGCGTGAAAGTGCTAAGAAAAAAGCATAATTAAAACAGTAAATAAAAGTAATTTTAACAATAAGGAAACCTAAGCGTGGCATCAAATCGTCATCTCGGTCGTATCATCGCACTACAAACTCTCTATGAAGTCGAGTTTCGTCTTAATTGTGATGATAAAGAAGTAAAGCTCGATGATGTATACAAACGAAATGTAGCTAGGTATGAGAAAACCGTCAGTGACAAGGCCTTTGTAAAACAGCTTGTGCAAGGTGTATTCAAATCTCGATCTGAATTAGACGAGAAAATCCAACCAATTGCTCCAGAATGGCCGCTCAGTCAAATTGCTCGTGTAGACCTCACTATTTTGCGCATGGCACTGTATGAGCTCACTGAAATGAGCGACGTTGCACCGCCAAAGGTCGTTATAAACGAAGCAGTCGAACTCGCAAAAGCATTTGGTTCGGACAATTCGTCTCGATTCATCAACGGTGTTTTAGGTACAGCTTATCGTGCGCAGCAAGCAGAGAAAGAAAAGTAATATGGATCCAAAAAAGCCAAAAATTGGTGATCGAGTAAAAAAATATTTTACTCGTTCGAAAGCTTCAATACAGGAGTTGGTGCGTGAACCTACTGCCGGCGGTGTAGTATATCGACAAAATAGCAAAGGAGAAGTAGAGATACTTCTTATTCAAGACGCCAAAGACCGCTGGACGATTCCAAAGGGCCACATCGAAGAAGGCGAGACAGCACAGCAAACTGCCAAACGCGAAATTGCCGAAGAGGCTGGCCTAAAAGATACAGAAGTACTTGGCTGGCTCGGTAAAATACATTTTCGCTACCGTCGAGTAAACACTCTCGTGCTTATGACAACCCAGATCTATCTCGTAAAAGCTAAAGGCGACACCAATGCTATTCAAAAAGAAGAATGGATGAACGGTATACAGTGGTTTTCATTTGCCGAAGCGCTCGATAAAATTGAATACGAAGATATAGGTAAACTAATGCTACTAGCTATGAAACGAATTCGCCAGGGCGGTAAAAAATGACAGGTATGGACACCGGCCCATACCAGCAATTTGCTCGCGAAAAATTAGGCTTTGAATTCGACAATATTCAAACGCTAGTTACAGCCTTTACACACAGGAGTTATGTCAACGAACATCGAAAGAGTACTAGCGAGCACAATGAACGCTTGGAATTTCTGGGCGATGCAGTACTTGAGCTTTCGGTAACTGATTTTCTATTCACCAACTTCAAGGAAGCAGAGGGGGTTTTAACTTCCTGGCGAGCAGCTTTGGTGCGAACAGAGAGTATCGGCGAATCTGGTGAAAAGCTAGGCTACGAACCGCTAATGCGCCTTTCAAAAGGCGAAAAACAAGGTAGCGACCGTGCTCGCAAGCAAATCCTGGCTAACGCCTTCGAATCTTTGATAGGCGCAATATATATTGAAAAAGGCTATGAAGCGGCCGATGAATTTATTCTAAAACATATCGCAGCCAAGCTCGACGCTATACTCGAAAGCGGTAGCTGGCGCGATGCTAAATCAGCACTTCAAGAAGTTGCCCAAAGAGTTGATGGCCATACTCCAGTGTATAAAGTCCTTTCTGAAGAAGGTCCAGACCATGACAAGATATTTACCTTAGGGGTCTATGTTGGCAACAAACTGAAGGGCAAAGGCACCGGTAGCTCTAAGCAGTCAGCTCAACAAAAAGCAGCCGAGGCTGCAGTAGAAAAATACGAAAAAACCTCATAAATAACATACAGATTGACACAGAGGTCGTCTTGAGGTAGACTAGGTATCAAGTCTAAACAATAATTTTAAAGAAAAGAAGAGAGTTAAAGAGACATATGTTAGCTATTCGTTTGCAGCGACTTGGTCGCAAAGGTTACCCAGTTTACCGTGTTGCCGTACAGGAAGCACAACGCCACCCAAGTAGTGGTCGTGTTATTGCCTATGTTGGCAGTTACAACCCACACACTAAAGAAGTACGTTTCGATGTAGAAAAGATCGAGAAATACCTTAGTACTGGTGCGCAGCCAAGCCCACGAGTTGTGAAACTTTTGGTTGAACAAAAAGTAAAACTACCTGAATGGGTACAAAAAGCTGGCAAGAAAGAAAAATCTACTCGTAACCCTGAAAAACTTCGCAAAAACCAACCTGCTGAGCCAGAAGCTCCTGCAGAAGAAGTTGTAGAAGAAGACGCCCCGGTTGCTGAAACTGAAGAAGTAGCCGAAGCGCCCGCAGTTGATACGGAAGAAAAGGCCGAAGAGCCTAAAGAAGCCGAAGAAGCTACAGCTGAAGATGCTGAAAAACCAGCCGAAACTGAAGCCTAAATACCTTCTTTCATACTAAATTTACAAATAGTCACTAAAGTGATAATATATATTTAAGTTCTTTCAGAAAAAGAGCAGTACTTTGTCAATACAATCTCTCTACAAGAAAAGAGAATGACATGTCAGATACAAAACTGGTTGTTAGCACAGATAGCTGGCACGCACGTCGCTTTCATGCAAGTGCTGGTAGTGCAAAGACCACCAATCTTTGCCGCTACTTCTGGGTAGTGGTCAAAAGCTTGGTGGTAAGTATGGTTTCTACGAGTACGGCGAAGACAGTTGGTCGTTCTGCGGCTAAGCTTGCTATCTGGGGTGGTAATTGTGTATTTCTCATCATCGCAGGAGTATTACTTGTCTTTGTTGTTTCGTTCCTGCTATCAGTGCTTGGTGCATGGATACTTGCATTAGTAGCATTGATAGCTGGATCAGAAATCACACCACAAAACACAATGCCACTATTGGTTGCGATCAAGAGTGATGAGACCGCTCCGCTCACACATGGGGATGCCACCTTTTCGGTGATTATGTCCATCGTGATCGATTGTTTGGCTCTATTGGCCTTGTCGGTGTGGGCAGTGTCTCGCTACAACAAAAAACACTCAGCCGGATTCGTCCGACTTAGCTGGGAGAGGTTCAAGGTTTGGAAGGACGGTACTGTCGTCTGTCCGATCATCGAGTTCGAAGAATCGAAGTAATTTCGACTTTTACGAACCCACAACCCGCCGAGGAAACTCGGCGGGTGTTTTATTTTATGATTATTATTTTGCTTTTGCTCTATGCTTGGTCTACAATAAAGCTATAAACGTAAGCGTGGCCGAGGAGGGTAGCAGCATGTCAAGTATTGACCAACAGTTTATTGAATATATCGTTAAAGAGCTTGTCGGACATCCCGATGATGTCGTTGTCGAGCGTCGTATTGATGAAAAAGGTGTACTGTTAGAACTGACAGTAAATCCTGAAGATTTAGGTCGTGTAATTGGTAAGCGTGGTGTGACCGCACAAAGCCTACGAACTTTGCTACGTGCACTAGGAACCAAGAATGATGCTCGTTACAATCTAAAAATTGTAAATAATGATGATTACCAAGGACCTTCAAATAATACATCTAGCGCTAAACCTGCAGACGACGACACAAGCGGAGATGCACCTGTGGAAGACACAACAGATGAAGCTGTGGAAAACGAAGAGAACGAGTCTGATTTAGCAAAAAACACTCGAAAAGAGCTTGCAGACTTAGACGACCTTGATATATAATCATAGGCAGTTCAGGTGATCCACCACGAACACTGTCCTAGAAAATAAGGACCACCGATAAAAACAAAAATGCTCATGCGAGTCGAAAACTTTACAAAAAAAGTCTAGAGAGCTTTTGTGTCTTAGAAACCCAGTCTTACGGCTGGGTTTTTGGGTATTTTAGGGGAACGCCCTATAATGTATAACAGATGAAAAAAATACAGATAATTAGCTTATTTCCTGAAATGTTCGAGGGAGTGCTAAATAATTCAATGATGTGGAAGGCGCAGCAAGAAAAAGCAGTCAGCTTTGAGTTGATTAATCTACGTGATTTTGGCTTGGGACCCCGTAAAAAAGTCGACGATACGCCATATGGCGGTGGAGATGGTATGCTACTCATGCCCGAGCCGTTATTTGCCGCAGTTGACTATGCGAAAAAAGTCGATAAGACAGCAAAAGTAATACTACCAACCCCACGAGGAAAAACCTGGAAACAAGCTACTGCCAAGCAGTGGTCAAAAGATGAACATGGACTGATATTTATATGTGCTCGATATGAGGGCTACGATGAGCGTATAACAGAGGTGGTAGACGAGCAGGTTAGAGTAGGGGACTATGTTTTAACTGGTGGTGAATTGCCTGCAATGACAATGGTAGATAGTATAGTGCGACTAATCCCTGGCGTATTGGGCGGCGAAACAAGTGCCGAGATTGAAAGTTTTGCAGACGAACATACACTTGAATTTCCTCAGTATACCCGTCCAGAGGACTTTCTGGGCATGAAAGTGCCAGAAGTACTGCTCAGTGGACACCACGGCGAAATCACCAAGTGGCGAGCCCAGAACTCCCCAAAAGTTGAGGGATAGCTGGCCTAACAACAAAACCTCATCTTTCGATGAGGTTTTGAGGTTGTTGTGGTGGAGATCGTAGAGCGAAATCACCTTTTGTTTTTTTGAAGGTTTTTGTTTTTTTGTTCTTTCGCTTGAGACAAATATAAACCAATTCGAGTATAAACACAAGCGTTTTTACTAAAAAAACAACACTTATGCCAACTATTAGCTGTATAATAACAGGTATGAAACTAGCAATTGCTATGTATCCAAAGGGGAAGATTAACACTACAATAATGATTTTTTGCTATAGTCTAGCTGCTGTGATCATTGTGATGGTCGTAGCTCAGTTGATGACGATAGAGAAATTCTTGCCAATCATACAGAACTATCAATTGCCAGGCGGCACAGTAAGTGCAAAAGTGACCGTATTCTTGCTGGCGACTTCTGGTATTTTTGCACTCCCCTTTCTAATGAGAATGTGTCTTAGCCCGCTCTTTCGCATATGTAGCGCAACACTGCTGAATATGTATGCATTGATTTGGGTAAAGTTAGGTCTATGGGTGGTGATAACTCACCCTCCGCTGATTGGTACAGGATTATTAGGTGGCCTAGGCAAGGGTATACCCGAATTCGTCATACTGCCATTTAGTGTTATCTTGTTAACTGCAAGCTTAACTGCGACTTGGTTATTGCGCAGTGATCTACGTTTTAAAAAATAGTCTATTCGCTCACCAGATCTCGCCGAGAGAATGCAAAGAAACCGACAAAAAGTAATGCAAGACCACATGCGGTTACTTGCCAAAATTGCGTCCAATCTACGGCTTGAGCGGGCACGAGAGCAATAGGCTGTAATAGAGAGGTACTATTGAGGATATTCTTTGTTGTCTCATCACCGACAATTGCAACTATCACTTGCTCGATGAATGACCAAGCTAGTAATGCATATAGGACCCAAGTTGCTAGTCGAGGTATAACACCAAAAAGTGCAACACCCAGTCCAAGCATAACAACTACTGGTGCCAGCAGGTTGAGACCGTCTAGTAACATAGTATCTAAACTAATATCGATATCTTGATACTGTGCAATAGCCCATGTAGTCAAGTTTGCAATAACGCAAAAGACAGTTGCTGCAACGAGCAGTAACAATACACGACCTATTAACCATCTATTCCTGGAAACCCTACGTACCAGTAAATTATCTAGTAATCCTTTTGCTTCTTCGCCTCGCATATTTCCAACACCCCAGATAATCATTGCCATTAGCATGAGTACGACTAGCATTGAACCCACACTAATAAACGTTTCCTCTAATGTCGGACCATCTCCGCCTAATGATTGAATAATCTGTGTAGCGGTCGCTTCACCACGAAATGCATCAACAGCAGATTGGGTAAGTGTTGCTAGCATTATTGCCATAGAGAGTGTGCCAATAAACCATGCCAACATTACGCCGCGTGTTTGACGAAAACTCAAGCCTATCGAACTTCCCAATAATAAAAAGTGGGATTTTGCTTTGTCTTTTGCCTGCAGCACACTACTGCCTAGGTCGCGACGACTACTGATCCACACAGCTAAACTAGCCAGAATAACAGGTGTTATTACAAGAGGCAATATCCATAGTGGCTTGTGGTCATATACAGGATGCATTTGGTCGATCCAGCCAAATGGCGTAAAGTTTTTTAACCAATACAAATCACTGACTGTATTGCCGATAGATCGCATGAGAGCGAGGATAACCAGGGGGATTACACCTAAAAGTATTGCTTTACGGCGCGTGTCTGCCAGTTGGGAAGTCAGTACACCTAGAGCCGCGAAAACTACAGCATTAATAGTGAGGGCAAATGCAAAATATGCAGATTGGCTCACGGATAAACCAATATAATCTAGCGTACCAGAAGCTGTAATAATCGCTGTTAATATCAAGAAAGCAACCGCTATTCCACCCAGCGTACCTAGTATTATCTCTGCTCCCATACGTGAAATTGTTGTTGGACCTGAGAGTAACAGTTCGCTACGTCCATCATCTTCCTGTCCACGAAACATGCGAGTTGCAAAGAGCAGTCCCCATATGCCAGCAACGAGTGTCGATACCACACCATCGCGATAATACATGTAGCCAGCAGGAGTATCAGCATGCTGGGCTTCGCCATAGAATAAACCTATGGTAGGGTTTGCTCCTAGGACTGTGACTAACTTTGTTCTCTCGGCCTGTGACGGAAAAGCCTCCTGCAGTCCGATTCCTTGTACAATTGTTAGCAGTCCGATAAGTACCGAGAAAATCACTGCACCTCGTAGCATTTGCCGAAAAGTAAAGCGGGCGATAGTCAATCTATGTTTCATCTTTTTCTTTCAGTTTCTCCGTATAGTGACAAGAATAATTCCTCTAGGGATGGTTCACGGCTGAGCAATGTCAGTGGCTTTGCATCAGATATAGCCTTGAGTAAAGGGCTAATATCCCCACGGATTTGACAGTGAAGTGAATTACCAGAAATCTTTATATTACGCACGCCTTTGATTTTTGAAACATTAGGCGGTTTGTGTGCAAATGTTGCATCGACGCTCACACTAGAAAGATGTCGTAGCTGTTGCAGAGTTCCGAGTTCGACTAGCTTGCCCTCAGATAGTACGGCGACACGGTCGCAAAGTGTTTCCACTTCTTCTAGAATATGAGAACTTAAAAAGATTGTTTGACCTCTTTTTTTTGCTTCAAAAATTGCTTCGCGAAACACCTGATCCATTAGAGGATCAAGTCCACTAGTCGGTTCGTCCAATATGAGCAGATCCGCTCTAGAGCTCAGAGCTGCGATGAGATTTATCTTTTGTTTGTTGCCCTTTGAATAATTCCGAACCTTTTTATTCGGTTCGAATTTAAACATCTTTACTAGCTTTTTCTGGTACACCTCGTCAACACCACCATGTACTTCAGAGAGTAGCTTCAATGTTTCGGCACCAGTCAAATTTGACCATAAATTTGCCTCGCCTGGAACATAGGCAATTCTTTTGTGTATCTCGACCTTATCTTTCCAAACATCTAAACCAAAAATTTTTGCAGAGCCCTTGCTAGATTTAATGAGCCCCAGTAAAAGCCGGATGGTAACCGTCTTGCCGGCTCCATTAGGTCCAAGGTATCCCAAGACTTCACCTTTTTCAACTTTGAGATTAAGGTCATTTAAGACGGCTTTATTGCTATATATTTTTGTGAGACCCTTTGTTTCAATAACCGACATATCTACCCTCTATTTAGATTAATACTACTATTGTGTCACTTCATTCAAATGCGGGCAATAGGTATCACTGCGGGCCTTTGCGACAAGACGCACACAAGCCTTGAATATCGACTTCGTGACTACTCATTACGAAACCATATTTTAGTCCATGATCATAAATAGTTCGCTCTAGATTTATATCATGATCAGTATGTATAGTTTTGCTGCAGTTAGTGCAATGCAGGTGATGGTGATGTTGGTTGTCATACGCTTCACTAAGCTCTAGAGTATACTTCCAGCCTGTGTATACCCGTTTGACAATGCCGTAACGTTCTAGTGTACTGACGGTCCGGTATACGCTTGCTCGGTGTATTGTTGGTACTAATTTTTTTGTTAGCTCACTCATTGTTATACCGTGATTGTTAGCAATAGTCTCAAACACAATTCGTCGAGGTTTTGTGAAGCTAAGCCCTTCTTGCTTTAGCTGGTATAAATATTGATCATGTAGTGCCATATGTCTCAATAATACAATAAATTGCGACAAATTTGCAATTAGTACCACATAAGCATATTATGGTTTTTATGCTTCCAATTATTTTATCAGCAGCAACATTCTTCTCTACACTACTAGGTGGTATTGTCGCAATAAAAAATGTTAAACGTTTAAATAATATCCTAGGCTATACTGCCGGAGTATTACTAGGGGTGGTTGCTTTTGGTTTGTTGCCTGAGATTTTCGAACTGACAGGTGAAAATAATCTTGATATTACTTGGCCAATGATTGCTCTGACGGTTGGCTTCCTAGCATTTCATATATTGGAAAAATCAATTCTAATGCATCATCACAACCATGATGCCGAGCATGGTGCTCATACTCATCCCCATGTTGGAGTTGCTAGTGCACTAGCAATTATGGGGCATAGTTTCTTAGATGGTATGGCGATAGGTATTGGCTTCCAGGCTGGAAATGAAATTGGTATTGCGGTGGCGGTTGCAGTTATCGCTCACAATTTTTCTGATGGCTTGAATACTGTTAGCCTGCTACTCCATCACAAGAACAGGAAGAGTCGCGCGATCAAATTTTTGTTAGCGAATGCTATAGCTCCAGTACTGGGCGCTGTGTCGACGCTATTCTTTAGTGTCTCTACGACTGCCCTTGTTGTTTATCTTGGATTCTTTGCTGGGTTTTTGCTGTACATAGGAGCTAGCGACATATTGCCACAAGCTCACTCCAAAGGGTCGTCTAGAACTACGATTGCTCTAACAATTATAGGAGTTGTGACTATGTTCGTAGTCACATCTGTTGCACACGCATAAAAAACAGCGACGCTCGTTCCAAACAACTCAATTAATTGAATTATTCAGAACGAGCGTTATAAGTCTCTTACTTGATGGATCTTCGAACTTCTAGGACATCGCCTTTCAGCTTCCAATCCGCCCAGTACTGAACTGAAATAGTGACACGTGCCCATGGATCTACCTCGATTGCACGTACCTGTTTCAATTCAATTTCAGAGAGTTTTTTTGAGTAGACCCCACCGCTGTTGTCTAGAGAAAGACCGCCAAGTTCAGCGATAATTGCATCTAGTTCCTCGTACCTTCCGGCAATAATGCTTTGATGAGCAGCATCAGCCATTCGATCAACTACTCCTCTGGTCTATCCGTCAGCCGTGTGCCAACAGAACTAACCATATTATAACAGAATCTCCACACATATTTTGGTGATATACTTTATATATAATGAAACTAGCTTCAAGGGGTAAAAAGAAAAAAGTAATCATCGTAGCAGTATTGGTGCTATGTGTAGTTGTATGTATTGCTGGCGTTATATTTGTTTCAGGTAAAACAAGCGCACCAAAGAAACTTCAGGCTAAGGTAAAGTCTGAAAAAACCACACCTCAAACTATTCGCTTGATTGCCAGTGGAGATCAATTAACCCACGATGCTGTAAATAAAAATGCTAAAACTGACACCGGATACGACTACAAGCCGTTTTTTAGTGAAGTGAAGCCTATATTTGATAAAGCTGATATTCGTTTTTGTAACCAAGAGATACCGAGCGCTTCTCCAGCGGTTGGTCCAGTAACGGGCTACCCGGCATTCAATGCTCCAGCTACATTTGCAGACGATTTAAGTGCTGTTGGCTGCAATGTTATTAGCACTGCCACAAATCATACTAACGACAAGGGGCAAGCGGGTATTAATGCTACGCAGGCTCAGTGGGACAAGTTGCCTAAGCTCGCTATTGCAGGTGCGAATAGATCACAGGAAGAACAGGATAAAGTTCGCTACTTTACTCTAAAAGATGTAAAGTTTGCGTTTTTGGCATACAACTATGAAAGCAATGACAAAAATCTGACATCATACGGCGTTAACATGTTTAGCGAAGAACTGATGAAAAAACAATTAACAGAAGCAAAAAATAACGGTGCATATACTTTGGTGAGTGTGCACTGGGGGACAGAAGATAGTCCAACTATTGATGCTGCCCAAGAGAAGTGGAGCACCTTTTTGGCAAATAACGGTGCTGATATTGTAATTGGCACCGGTCCACATGTACTAGAGCCTGTAAAAAATCTACCAAAACTAGGTGGAGGTGAAACTCTAGTCTGGTATTCTCTAGGTAACATGCTCAATACTCAGCTCGATGTAGGTGGCCTATTTAATGGATTTGCTGTTATGGATTTTAAGGTTAATAAGAAAAAAGCAGAATTAGAGGCTATTTCATTCCTACCTACATACATGCATTATGAATGGACAGCCCAGGAAAAGGCTTCGCAAAATCTATTAGCTCGAAAAAATCTAAAAATATATCCACTAGATAAAGCAGCCGAGCCGTTGGCTCGCTCGCAAAACAATACAACTGTAGAGGCTCAGCGCGCGCGGATTGAAAAGACACTCAATACGTATACAAAAGTTCCAATTATTAACTCTTCTCAGTATTAAATCCCAAAGAACTCTTCCATAGTTTGTTGCTTATTGTGCAGATCATTCGCCAACTCACTACCAACATAGCGTATGTGCCAAGGTTCGTACATGTAGCCAGTGATTGACTCTTTGTCTTTTGGATAACGTATGACAAAACCATATTCATGTACATGCTCAGCCAGCCATCTGCCAGAAGGGTCTTCACCAAATGCAGTAGTTAGGTATAGACTCCTATCTGCTCTGGCAACATCCAGAGAGAGGCCTGTTTGGTGTTCGCTCGTGCCTGGCTTTGCGCTATATCTATCTGCCTCAGCCTGCCCACTTGTTGCAACGTAGTTGTTATAGTAAGTTGCCTGAAGCTCAGTGGAGCGATATCCACTAGCAAGCATTAAGTCAAAGCCGGCTTGCTTTGCGCCTGTAAATAATTTTTCTAATGCTGCAGCAGGTTCACTTCTCAGTGTATTTTCTGCGGGGCTTTTTTTACTATTGGTAGTTACTTTGGGTGTCACCAAGTCTGGCGGAGTATAACCTTCTGGCAGCGGTCTCTTTTTACCAACGATCCACCAAAGGCTACCTGGGGTGTCTATTGAGTGCGTTTTTTTATCAAATTCATCGACTGTTTCATGCTTATGAGGCTTTGCATCTATATGTGTTCGAGTGGTGTTTGCTGTGGGTTTATTGTAATAAAACAAAAATCCGGCTATGCCGAGTGCTACTATGCAAGCAGGCAAAATCAAGTATAAATATATTGAACGTTTGGGTCTAAGTTTTAGCTGGTTCACTACGGTATATTATACCACTAGGTTTTTGAATTGAGCTGACCAACAATGACTTCAGTAATTTGATGTATGATATCTCGACTTGTTGTACTATTGTTTTCGTTATTTTTTGGATGAGTATATATTGCAATTGCCCAGGCGCTTTCATCGAGAGTCAAAATTGCTACATCATGTATATTGCTCTCGAACCAACCGTATTTATGATACACCTTGATACTGTGCGTATCGGCAACTGCGGGTATAAAGCTATCTTCGTTTGTATTCGTCATGAATCCAAGTATTGTTTTCGTATTTTCCGCATTCATTAACTCGTTGCCGTATAGTTTTTTCAGAAGAGTTGCCATATCGTTTGGTGCAATTAGGTTTTCCTTAGAGTTGTATGAATTCAGACCAATACTTTTTGCATATTTTTCTATATTCTTTTTCTCAAGCTTGTCATTAAGAGCTTTCCAGGAGTCGTTGTTGCTCTGATTGACCATTTGCTGCAAGTGCCATGAAATAGGGTGATCATTGATCTCATCATCCAGCGTAAATGTACCCTTTTCTACCTCTTGCATTGTCAGTGCTGCGGTCAGGAGTTTAGTTGTGCTAGCGGCAGTAAATGGTGATTGCTGTCCTAAGTTAACTGTATGGCTATTTTTTATGTCTACCAAACTTACCCCAATTTCATAATCGGGATGAGCGTCTATTATCTGGTTTATTCCATCGGTTGTTTTCTCAATAGCAGGCTGTTGGGTGAGGATAGGCAGTAAAAATATATATCCATAGATAGCAGAGAATACTACTAAAAGAAGCAGTATAAACTTTAGAAAAGGTCGACGTTTTTTTATTTTCACTGGACTCGGACGATTCCAACCAGAGTGTCGACTACTAACGAAATGCTCCCCTTCTGAATGTCTAACCATACATATATAATAGTATCATTTTTCTTCCACAGACGCCTCTTGTTGCTATCTGTGTGGCTTTAGTGGTAGCATTATAAGCATAAACAGGAAGTCTAGCAATGGATAATCAGCCAGTATTACCTCACTCACCACAACCAGCTACAGGCGATGGTACAGATAGTCCATCTAAAAAAAGTCCAAAGAAAAAAATATTGACAGGATTTGCATGTATATTTGCGGTATTGATTACAGCGGGTACGACGTTTGGGGTTTTGAGTAACACTATGAATACAAAAGCTGATATAGATAAAAAATCAACGATTAAAAAAGTAGAAACTCTAACAACAATCGATGCGCAGGTCCAAACTGATATCGAGGCCGCCCAGGAGCAGGAAGATAAAATTAGCGACGAAGAGCTGCAGACGATAACACAAGACATTGACTCAACTAAGAGTTTGGAAGAAAATTATGCAGATTTCTAAAAAACTACGAATTGCTTGTAGCTGCATGGTCGTATGTGCTGTAGTATTTACGCCTGTAACGGCTTTGGCCGTAGAGGGAGCCACTACTGATTCACAACAAACAACAAAAGATCGCATCAAGCAGGAGGCGGCTTCGCGTTCAGCCGAAAAAGTAAAATCAGAACTAAATAAATGCCAAGCAATAGGTCAGACAGTTATAAAAGTTAATAAGCAACTTAATGAGCGTAAAACAAAAATTGATAACCAGAGAGTTGAGATAAGCTCAAAGGCAAATCAGGCGACCCAAGAGAGGGACGCCGAGCTAGCAAAGAAGCGTGAAGAATGGGATAAAAAACGCCAAGAAAACTTCGACAAACTTCGTGAAAAGGCTACAAGTCAGCCACAAAAGGAAGCCGTCGAAAAGTATGTAGCTGCAATAACTGAAGCGATAAAAGTAAGGCGTGAAGCTAACGATATCGCATTTGCAACATTCCGCACGGACATAGCAGAATTACGATCACAATTTTATAATTCTGTCGAAGAGACAATATCAACCACGACATCTAATATTAACCAGGCAGGTGTTCAGGCAACTGAAGCATGTGTTGGTGGTCAAAGTTCCGACAATGTGAAAAAGTCATTAAAAGATAGTATCAATTATGCTAGAGAATCAGCTAAGCAGTCCCGCGAAGCGATACACAACAGCTCACAGCTAAAAGATATAAAAACAAAAAGGGACAATGCATTAAAAGAAAATACAGAAGCTTTCATAAATGCAACCAAATTGGCTCGTAGTGAGCTCAAGCTCTCTATTGGTGATTAGTTTTTCTTGACAAAGGCTGAGCCGACGCAGCAATTCCTATAGCAACTGCGATGACTACAGTATTTTTGATAATGTATTGACCTTCGAGAGTCGGCAGTAGGAAACTTTGCCATGTATAGTCTGGAAGGAGAAATAGTGGAGAGCATACAATCATCATATGTACTAAAAGTAATGGTACAACTATGCGAGTAGCCTTGGGAAATAAGAACAGTAGTCCTATAGCAATCTCTAAAGTTGCCAGTATGGTAAACAGTAGCTCAAAGTACAATGGCCCGACTGTTTGATTAACCAATGCATGGGCAAAAGGTCCTGCCGGACTCAATCCTAAAAGTTTAATCAAGCCAAACCAAAAGAATATTAAAAAGAGCGAGAAACGAGCAATTGGTAAAAAAGATTTACTAAAAAAAGAGATCAGTTGCAAATCAATTGTCCGGATGTTGTTCTTAACCATACTCATATTGTAGCTAGTTTCTAATAAATGCTTTTGCTAGTCTTTTTTTAGATGCAACTATAGCTACAAGCATAAATGCGGTGTATGCTAGGCCGCTAGCACAAGCTTGAGTCATCTGGCTTGGCTGTAAAAACACCAAAAAACCTCCAGTTACTAGTGTCAATACAACGAGGCAATAAGAAAGATGTAACTTTGCCTTTGATGGTGATGCAAATAGATATGTTGAGTAAAAAATACTTGCGAGTGCGATAATGATGTGGGTAATAAGAATCATAATGCCATTATACGCTTATGGTAAAAATACCTCAACTGAAATCATAATAGAAAAAGCCAACAGCACAATGAGTGAGAATCTAAAAACTTTTCGTGCCCATTTTTCGTTATCCTTGACACTAAAGCCTTGTACCGCTAGCTTGAGCCACCAAACCCCCAAAAGAGCCATAACTAAAAGGTATGTATAGCCTGTAAAGCCAAAGATCATCAGGGTGTATGTGGCAACAATAAAGGCTACTATATATCCTGCTATTTGTACTTTTGTATTTTGAAGTCCTTTTTCAAGCGGCAATACAGGTATGCCTGCAGCCCGGTAATCCTTTTGTCGATAAATGGCGATTGCATAAAAATGAGGCATTTGCCAAAACACTAGAATAAGAAAAAGTAGGATGGCTCCAATATCAAAAGCTCCCGATGCCGCACAGTACCCAACGCTAATTGGGATCGCTCCCGCGATACTACCAACTAATGTACCATGAACCGTTTTGCGTTTTGCGACAGCATAAACAACAACGTAAAAGAAAACACCTATTAGTGCTAATGATATGGTCAATAAACCTGTAAAGCTTAAACTCACTAAACCACCAATACCTAGCACAGCTGCATAAATCATAGCGTTCTGAACACTAATCTTGCCGCTGACTAATGCACGTTTTTTGGTACGCTCCATTTTGGCATCAATACCGCGGTCAATATAATTATTTAGTACACAGGCTGAAGCGATCACAAGGGATATTCCGGCAAGCATTGCGATGAAATTTCCTAGATAAAAACCGTCTTTTGAGGCCAATAAAAATCCAGCCGCAGCCGTAATAGCATTCCCTCGCACAATCCCGGGCTTGATCATATGGTAGTAGGCTTTAAGTGTATTTTGTTGTGCCATTAGTGTTCAATCCCTTCATCATGAATAATATAATTTTCAACATTTTTATCGTGCATCATATGATAATCCAAATTATTCATAATCCACAACGAGCCAAAGACTAGAATAATCAACACTAATAACATGAATGAAAAGACAGTCAGGTTCCACCGCGGCTTCGACTCCTCGCCTAGATGCAGAAAAAAGACAAGCTGCACCACCAGCTGTATTACTGCAAGCCCAACAATCCAGCTAGTAACAAATACATGTAATGAGCCATGATCAGAATTAACATGCTCCCATACAAATGAAAACGCAGCTAGTGTAAGTACTATAGAAGAAACAAAACCTATGATGTATGAACGAAGATTCGGTGTATGCATATTACAAAGCCCCCATGAGATACACTATGGTAAAGATAAATATCCAGACAACATCGAGGAAATGCCAAAACAAACTAAACAACGTCAGACGCTTCATAGTCGATCCAGTAATGCCACGTCTTGCGATTTGCATAGCAATCACACTAATCCATATAAGTCCGGCAGTAATGTGCAGTCCGTGCGTACCAACTAGAGTAAAGAATGCAGACAAGAAAGCGCTACTTTGCCAACTATTTCCTTCGTGAACCAACTGAGAAAATTCGTATAATTCCATACCTACAAAAGCAAGGCCTAGTAAAAAAGTGACACCGAGCCAAGCAAGGGCTTGTGATTTATTTTTGTTGTAGGCCGCTAAAATCGCCAAACCACACACAAAGCTACTAGTGAGCAGCAGGAGAGTCTCAACCAATACAAACGGCAAGCTAAATAGTTCACCAGCGTCTGGTCCGCCGTTTGTATTATTTCTCAGAACTGCATATGTTGCAAACAGACTAGCGAACAATATACAGTCGGTCATCAAATACACCCAAAACCCAAAAACTGTTTTTTCGTCGGCTTCGGTTTGTGCAAGTTGAGTCATGATTTTACCTCCAGCTTGGCTAGTTGTGCAGCTGTTATTCGGTACTCGGTATCATCTTTTGTAGATCGTACGATGATAGATGTAATAATAGCTAGAATTGCCAATCCCGCTAACCACCAAATATGCCAAATTACGGCAAACCCAAAGACAAAGACAAATCCAGCGACTATGATACCAAAGCCACTGTTTTCTGGCATATGAATGGCAACATACTGTGGAGAGGCTGTTTCTAGGGGTTGACTACTGTGATGTTTGGCGGCCCAAAATGGATCACGCCCCTTAACTTCTGGAGTCACCGCAAAGTTATAAAATGGTGCAGGTGATTTGTTTGACCATTCAAGAGTCCGACCATTCCAAGGGTCGCCAGTCGTGTCCATATTTTGTTTGCGTTGCCAAATACTGACAACGAGTTGTAACAACTGAAAACCGACTCCAGCTAGTATTACTACCAGTCCTATCCCAGCAACAATAAACAAACCTTGCCACCCAAGGGATGCGTCATAATGATCGAGCCGTCTCGTCGCACCCATAAAGCCCAGTATGTACAGTGGCATGAAGGCAAGTAAAAATCCAACAACCCAGCACCAAAATGCATAGCGTCCCAATCTCTCGTTTAGCTTAAATCCAAAGATTTTTGGGAACCAGTAGCTATAGCCCGCAAAATAACCAAACAATACTCCACCGATAACCATGTTATGAAAGTGAGCTACCAAAAAGAGGGAATTGTGCACCTGAAAATCTATTGCTGGAACCGACATCAAAACACCAGTCATACCTCCGATGGTAAATGTCATAACAAATCCCAAAAACCACATCATTGGTGTCGTAAAGTGTATTCTGCCTCGGTACATAGTAAACAGCCAATTAAAGACCTTCACTCCAGTTGGGACGGCAATGACAGCAGTCATAATGCCAAAGAACGCGTTTACATTACCTCCTGCTCCCATAGTAAAGAAATGGTGTAGCCATACAACAAAGGATAGAAAAGTAATAGCACCAAGTGCCCACACCATCGATGTATAACCAAATAATCTTTTTTGCGAAAATGTCGCAACTATCTCTGAAAAGATACCAAATGCAGGTAGGATAAGAATATACACCTCAGGATGCCCCCATGCCCAAATGAGGTTGATGTACATCATGGCATTACCCCCGGCTTCGGCTGTAAAGAAATGCATTCCCATCGTTCTATCGAGTGACAGCATCGCTAATGTAGCAGTGAGGATAGGGAAGGCGAATATAACCAATATCATGCTGTTGAGTACGCTCCATGTAAATAGTGGCATTCGCATCAAATTCATGCCTGGTGCACGCATCTTTAGTATTGTCACTAAAAAGTTTATACCCGACAGCAAGCTACCCACTCCAGCAATCTGCAAGCTCCAGATCCAATAGTCAACTCCGACGCCCGGACTGTATGCCAGTTCTGATAGTGGCGGATAAGCCAACCATCCAGCAGCAGCAAACTCACCCACAATTAGTGCGACATTAACAAGGCCGAAACCAGCTGCAAATAACCAAAAACTGACAGAATTAAGCAGAGGAAAAGCGACGTCTCGGGCGCCAATTTGTTGAGGCACGATCAGGTTTATCAGTCCAAACATAAAACCCATAGCAACAAAAAAGATCATTATAGTACCGTGCGCGGAAAAGATTTGTTGAAAATGGTCCGAGCTCAGAATACCGTGGGCATCACCGACAGATAGCACTTGCTGTGCACGTATCATCCCTGCATCAGCTATGCCACGCAGTAACATGGCGGTTGCAATAACCATGTACATAACACCTATTTTTTTAGGATCGAGTGATGTTATCCATTCGCGCCATAGCCATTTCCAGCGTTTTAGGTAAAACAGCAAGCCAACACCACCTAGGAGTGCGAAAATCATCGTAAAAACAGCCCCTAAGACAATCGGGTCGTGGTAGAAAGCTTCGATTGTTAATCTTCCGAACATCAGTGGTGCATACCTTCCATCTTGTTATCTGTACTTGGAGCCATGTATTTCATCATTACTGTATCATACAGATCTGTGTCTTTTAGTTTGTAAAAAGCCTCTTTGTTATTTTTGCTAGGTTCGGCCAACTTGTCATATGTGGTTTTATCCAGGAGTTTTTTTGATTTTTTAGTGTCTGTTACCCAAGAATCGAAATCACCACGAGATGTAGAATGCGCCTTAAAAGTCATACCAGCAAAACCATCACCACTGAGGTTGGCCGACGATCCTCTGTAGGTGCCTGTATCATTTGCCATTAAATGCAGCTTTGTTTCCATGCCCGACATTGCGTACACCTGCCCGCCCAAGCTAGGGATCCAAAAGGAATTCATTGGCGCGTCACTCGTTATTTTAAAGTTAACAGGAGTATTCTGCGGAAATCTGATGTAATTCACAGTTGCTATTTTTTCGTTGGGATAAATAAATAGCCATTTCCACTGAAGAGCGATGACTTGTATAGTCACCGGTTTGGTGTCTGAATCCAGTGACCTATAGGGGTCAAGCTCGTGACTACTGGTCCAGATGATTCCCCCTAAAATAGTAATTATAATGATAGGTATTCCCCACCAGATAGTTTCTGCAACTATATTATGATCAAAGTTCGGGCTGTACTTTGCTTTTTTGTTACTCGCTCGGTATCTCCAAGCAAATGATATGACCAGTACATAGACTGGCACAATAACAATAAGCATTAACAGGGTGGAAATGACAAGCAGATCTTTTTGCTTGTCAGCGATTATGCCTTGAGGATTGAGTACAGGCACGTTATTTGCAGAGAGTAAAAAAACAAAGATTGCTACAGCCAGAAGTCCTAGCAAAATCAAGAAAACTATTTTTGATTTCTTCCCCATATTTGTTATTAATTATAGCAAACAGACCGAAAAAGCTTCAGCTATTTTTTGAAAGGTGTTAGAGTATTGACATTTTTATAAAAAAGTGTATAATATAACATACTATCCTTGGAGTAATTTTTGGATAAGTACTTTCACACAAAGCATTTGTCCACGACAAAAAAAGGAGCTGTATAGCTTATGCGTTCATCTACAAGAGATTGGCTGGGGGTAATCATGGCTGTTTTGGTGCCATTGATTATCGCTGGTGCCGCATGGTGGTTCTTCGTCGCTTTTTGGATTGACGGAGACGACCGTGCCTACAAGTGGTTCTTTCAGGTTCTGTTGGAACGAGGGTTCTTCCCCGGAGGAATCAACCCGTTTCAATTTACCTGGTTCTTCTGGTTGTGTGCCGCCATTGTTGCTGCCGTTATCGCATCTGCGACTAGCCCTGAATACAGCAGCGATGTAGCAGTTGTGTCTGGTGCGTTTGCAGGAATTGCTGCCGTTTTGGTGGTGGTTTGTGCGATCGTGTTTTACGTCAACATCAACGACCACTCAGGTTCGTACGCCGGCTCTACGACTTTTGTCGTAGAGAGCACTGAAAAGACACCGCCATCGCTCAAGCGATTGGTGTCAGATACAGATCCAGACAAAAACGGCTGTGCGCTATATGCGCACAACGATATGCCTGGCTGTATCAATCAGGGCGCGTTCGACTTTCAGTGGGACGCACGCGTAGCTTCGGCTACCGGTGCCAGAACTGTTCTGTCTCGTTCCAGTGTCGGCGTGTCTAACACAATGGTACTGCGCGACAGCCTGACCTACCTATACGAAAAAGGCGGGGAGGGCACTTGGACGGTCATTCGTGATGGCAAGAATCGTCAGTCGATTTACGGCATCGCGTCATGGGCTGGAAAAGGCAATGTCGAGGTCTGCACGTTTGACGGGCAGTACTCGATGAACAAAGCGTTCAGTGGAAACTGGGGCCGAAACCTCGCTGATGAAATCGCAGATCGCTACCCGACACTGTTTTACGACAGTGACGATCGGTACGGTTACTGCGATGGTAAGAAGCCAGTTATCGTCATTCCGGTCAAGCAGCAGATTGCATACAGGCATCGGACAACATTTCGTTCGTCTGGTGTTCTGACAATCACAGGCTCTCCTTCGGGAGAGGCGCAGTACAAGCACATGACCAACGTCAAGCCTGGAACTTTCCCGGGTCCGGTATATCCGGCATCCCTGGCAAAGGAACAGCGCGAATCGATGGGCATGATCGCAGGAGTACTAGACAGTATTACCGGCAATTTCGGCTACGAGCCGACAAGTGTCGCGACACAGTCTGGCAACCCCAGCGAGTACCAGCTGCGAGACAAGAAAACTGGGCGAATTTTCTGGGTAACCCCCATGAAGCCTCGCAACAGTGATGACCAGGTGCTAGCTGCCTATGCAGTCACTCCGGCCGACGAAGCAGCAGACGGTTCTCTCAACAAGCAGCGCATTTTTGTGTTGTCAGAAGGAGACATAAGAGCCGTCAATCTGGATGACCTCGAAGCCCGTGCTCGCACGGCACTCTCGAGGTTTGACACAGGCTTCTACCAGGCTAAGGGTGAGCTTGCCGAATTCCTGCCGCTTGGCGACGGGAAATGGCAAGTCTATGCCGAGCTAGGCGGGCGAGTGGTCTATCGGATCGCAATCTCGTCTGACAGCCGTGTCGCTCCGGAAGTGTTCGACCTGACTAACTCTGGAACTACAGAGGAAGCAGTAACTGAAGGAGCGAAGTCCGAGGGCAAAAAGTCCACCAAGACATCGGCCTGTACCGAAGACCTGAGCAAGCTCAGCAAGCCAAGTCTGGCCCAGTGCCTGACCGACATTGCTGACGAGTTCGGGAAAAGAGAACGGTCATAGTCTAAGAGGTGGATAACGAGTAAGCCCAAAAGGCATACTCACATTGTTTGTGTGAAACAGAGGCGCATTCCGGCTAGTCCGGACCCTGCGCCTCTTTTCATTTGGTGTTTATTTATTCAGTTGTAGTCCCGTCGAAATCTTCTTCGTTCGCTTCAGCTTCTGCTTTAGTCACGCGTTCAATACCGTCTTTGTGGTGAGCAGGCGAGTAGATTGTATATAGTTTCAATGACTCGGTCTCTGAAGTATTGATCACATTATGCGAGGCTCCGGCGGGTACAATTATTGCGCTTCCGTCACTAACTTCGTAAGTGTTGTCATCAATTATTACTTGTCCGTTACCTGCATCAAAACGAAAAAATTGATCGTTTTCATCATGTATCTCTTGCCCTATATCTTCGCCCGGTAACAGGCTCATCAAAACCAACTGGCAATGCTTGCCTGTATACACGACTTTGCGAAAATTTTCATTTGCAATTGTGTCTTGTTCAATATTTGCGTGAAAGCCTTTCATCTATAACTCCTTCTTTGCTTCGATATTTACCATCCACTCGATACCGTATTTGTCAGTTACTGTTCCGAACACATCACCCCAAACCTCTTTTTTCAGTGGATATGTTACCTTGACACCTTCGCACAAGGAATTGAATATCGTAGTCAACTTTTCTTCGTCATCACCACCTAGCGCTAGACTGACCTTTGCTGACTTTTCACTAGCTTCGACAGTGTCGCTCGCCATCAAGTTTATTTCGCCACCATTCAGGCTCAGGTGCATCCAGTGCTCGTCAGTCAGACCTTCTGGCGCCGGAGTGTTCAAAGTACCGTATTTCATACCTTCTAGTTCACCGCCAAATATGTTTTTGTAAAAGTTCATTGCTTCATCTGCATTTCCGCGAAAAAACAGATATGGATCTATGTTAATTTTGCTCATAATAATCTCCTCGTAGTTATGTCTTCATTCTATACTTTTATAAGCCGAAACTCCATACCGCTAAATGTAGTCAAGTTGTTATAGCATATATTGTACAAAAGTTGTATAATATATCATTATGACCTCAATATCCTCTGTAGAGAGCTTCGGAGAAGTTGCCGAAAAATTTCCCGGTATTACTGATTGTGACCCAAAAGCTTTGGGTCGTTTTGCTTTTCATGCTGTGAGGAATATGCCGTCTGAAACTGTACGCTATCATGAAACGGGAGAGAAATACGAGGAGTGGCACGACGATATTCGCGATGTAATAGAACAAGTAGCTAGCTGGATTGATCATGGCTATCAGGATATGACACGTGCAGAATTGGCTAATAAAATTTCGACTGAACGCAAAAAAACTCAAGAGATGAATCAATTTCTTGACTTGCTTCAGGGCTCTAACTCAACAGACGCTATGGTACTAGTCACGTCTTATCTAAAAGATAACAACTTTCGTATTAAAACCAGTTTAGATCAAAGCCCTTTGTTTCCAGGGGGTAGGACTGAGTACGAAGAACTTGAAGATGCAATAGATCCAGAGACTGGTGAAATACATATTAATTATGGCTCTCTACTTATAGGCGAGGATGGTAAACGCTGTCCTACTGATATAGAAGAATATATCTCTGGCGGCCACAGCCAAAGAAAGACAGAAGAAATTTTGGCGGGCATTTTAAATACGGTTGAAAAAGTTAATCCAGCTGAACTTGAAAGTCTCAGACAAACCTATGGCTCAAAAGCTGCAAACCTCATTAGTTTTAATGAAAAAATAGAAAAACTGTACGAGAAATCAGACGACGAGAGAACGATTATAAAAGTAGACATTCCTCCATTCATTCCAGTTTCGGTGGATATGTATGAAGCATGGCTGACTGACAGAGATGCTTTTTTGGGGCAATGCGAAGCTATTAGGCTGCAGGCAATTGAAATGAAAGAAGTAGGAAGCTATCGTAACAGGTCTCCATTTGGTATGTGCGTAGTTCGCAGTAGCGCTGTTAAATCAGAAGATGGAGACAAGCATTCTGGTGCAGGAGTATACAAGAGTATAGCCGTGAAGCCCGAAAACAAGGAGGCCTTTATACATGCGGTCGAAGAAGTGTACCGATCAACAAGAGACGATGCAGCTGTATGCTACCAAGAGAGTGTCGGCGTGACCAACGAGTTAATGGGATTAGTCGTCCAACAGTACCAAGAAGGTGTTGATCGTAGCGATGATTCGTATTTTGGACATGCAAACAGCAGAGGGGTGAACGAAAATCTAGTCGAAGTACACACCAACAAAGGTACGCTGATTTATGACAAACAAGCCATTCTGGATAAACTGCTGGTTGGTTCAGAAGATGCGGAAAGTTTTCTACACACATTCCCAGACCACAATTCAGATATAAGAAATGCTATCATTAGGATTTCTGACCTACCTCATGGCGTTGTTTTAGCAGAAACTATATTTCAAGGCCCTGTTCAGGTAGAGTTTGCGAACGACAGTATAGTTCAGGTGCGGCCACTTTTTATTAGTGAATCTGAAGAGACTATTCATTTTCCGGAAGATATCGAACCCAGGCTAGAATGTGCAGCTTTGGGTGTAGGTGACGTCGAGTTAGAACTGCTTGATGAAAGAAATAACAATTCTGATAAAAAAGGGTTTGTTGTTTTCGCAGATGAATATGGATTTACAATACATGGATACCATGCAGGCTACAACGCGCTTCCAAAAGAGGGTGCAGTAATAATAATGAGCCCCTCTCCATCAGGACATATACAGGCGCATTGTAGAGAAAAAGGCCTTATGTGTTTTTATCCTAACGAGAAAGGTAAATATAAGGAAATAGCTAGAGCACTCCAAGGGTTTGATGCCCTTGAAGGAAAACTACAGGATAAAACTTTGAGATTTGTTGCCGATGGCTATCAAGGTAAGATCTACGACATATAGTCTTGCTATATGTGCATAGCCGTAAACGCGCCATATACCAAAAATGCCGGCCATACTAGTGCCTGAAAAAATGCCCAAACAACTTCCCAGAAGCCATTCGCTTGGTTTATAAAGTAAACCACTGCTCCTAAGTACGCCGCAAAATATACACCACCAGTTGCACCATTTTGGTTGATAACTTCTTTCTTTGCCATAATACCTCCTATTTATACTTTTATTTTACGCCCGATATCAAATAAGCGCCAATTTTTGGACGTAAAAAACCGTCGGTTACCAGAGCATCCATGCTCAGGGTAATCCGACGGGTTTGGGTGATTAGCCCTATACGACGACGAAGTGATCTTTACCTGTAACGTGGCCAAAAATGGCCTCGGCGATAGGAGCTCTCTCCCAATTCCCAGGCTTTGCGAAATCACTTGCGTTGGTCGATTGACCACGCAAGGACCAACCCTGGTCGCCAGCTAGGCGGACAATCCTTTGGGGGATTATTTCCAGAATTGCCGACCTCTGTTCGCCACCGACCGACTGGTTTGTTGTAAGTCGCAGTGGTAGCAGTCTTTGGACTTCTTCTGCCAGAAGCGCTGGTTTCGAGTCTTTCCCGAGGGCTTCTGACAACACCGATAAATCCTCGTCAGAGGGCCTACCGATGATTTCTACTTCATCTTTTCTTGGTGTTAGCAGGATTCTTTTCAAAAAATCCGTCACCTTTCTTAGTCGTCTCTGTTCTAGCGCAGAGAATCGCGTTACCTAAACTGTCTTTCACGAGTGGCCACCAAGCTATCAAACCTGGGATTATGTCTATATTATAGCAAAAACGCTCACGGTTCACAATAGGCTTCTGGTTAATACTTGATTTAATCTCAAAAAGATGTATAATATACATTAACTTTATTCGATTTATTCGAGCGGGAGCACATTCAAAAGTAGAACTATTTATCGCCTTATACCGGCTCTATTCTGAGTACGGAAAGCGACTAGTAAGGACATGTGAAACATGGGTCTTTTTAAAAAGGAAAGTCAAGGCGCCACAGCTGTGGCAGCACCACCTACGGCTCCGGCTTCATCGGCAGGGGTCAGTCTGGTCAAGAAGGGACAGCGTGTCAGTCTGGAAAAGACACCTAGCGGTGTCTACACCCTCATCACAACATGGGGCAAGAAGGACTACGACCTCTACGCGCTCGTCGAGTACGTTGATGGTCGAGTCGAGGTTGTGTCGTGTTTCGGCACTCTTAGCAGCCCTCTCGACTTCTCAACTCGTACCAGTGATGACGCGGTGATCCACGTCTCTGGCGACAAGACTGCTTACGGCGACGACTTGCCGCAGGAAGTCATGACCGTTCGTCTCAACCCGGACATCAAGTGCGTCGTGCCCGTGGTTTACTCGGCCAAAAACAGTGGCGTCGGTTCGTTCCGCAAGTACAAGGTCTCGACCTACGTCATCGAAGGTCAGCACGATGTTGTACCGCAGGACAACACAAAGATGATCAGTGTTGAAGCGGTCGACGCAAGCAAGGACAACAATGTCTACACGTTTGTGCCGGCAGTCATTCACAACGGGCCGAACGGTCCGGAGCTGGAAGGTGTTGAGCTCTACAGCCGACGCAACTCCGAGTACCGCCCGACTGTCAGCAATGGCAGCGTCACGATGGACAGCGGAGAAGAGAACGGCAACAAGTAGCTAGTCGTATTGCGACCCACTCAGGATTATTCGAGAGAATTTCTCTCATTTTCCTGGGTGGGTTGTTTTACAAATTTTCCAAGAAGTAGATTCGATATAATGTGATAAATAATAACTTCCAACCCTAAGTGTTTTTTAATGTATTTAAAATACCGCTAGTGATATTGTTACGTAGGTCATTTGGGTTAGCAATTCCAGATTCAGCTGAGCTAATCCCAATTACTAGATGTTCCGTTTCACCGATTGTAATTTTAGTGGGAGTAAAAAGCTCAGGACGAACAACACTAGCTACATTAAGAGGGTCATACTGAAAAGTACCTATTTTTAGCGCGGGATCCCAAATAGTTTCAACCTCTCCAGGGTCAATCCCGTTTAGGTACGAGTTTACGAACCATTCGCGCGTGCAGCGATCGGGTAGAGTGCCGCGTATCTCAGAACTAGCAGGAGCATTTGCTGCTTTCCATAGGTGTTCAGTTGCTGGGCGTTGTCGGTCCCTAATACCTTTGCCTATTATGTCGTCTGCTTTTACTAGGCTTTCATAAAAACCTATATCAAATTTACAGGCATACGCGGCGTTACGAGTAAGTATCGACATCGGAATATTTTCAGATTGTAGCCAGGCGTATGTAAACTCTGCAGCTACAGGGTCAAAACGATTGTTCGCAGCGTCATCAGGTGTCATGTGACCCTTTTCATTCAGTGTTATTTGGCCGCCTTCAACAACAACTCCACCCATTATCGCCACACGAGAAAGTTTGCGCTTGCAAAGTAGGGGAGAGTTTTTCATGAGTTCAGCTGCGTCTGTAAGACCGCTGTTGAGTATGAGCTGCACAGAAGAATCATCTGCATTTTCAAGAATGTCTTTCATAAGTTTCTGACCATCTTCAAAGTTAGTGTTTTTTGAAAGATACGGTATATTACCTTCGTAATCTTGAGTATCATCAGGTACATTACAAGACGTTCCGACACCAACAGGTATATTTATTCCAAGGTATTCCAGCATACCCCTGGCTATTCGGGCGCGAAGTAGGGCAGGGGAGAGGTTGGCAACTACTGCTGCAAGATTAAGTTCACCAGCTTTGTGTGCGCCAAGCGCATATAGCAAAGCATTCTCGTCGTCGAGGTCTTTACCGAAGTCTCCGATCATAATAGTTTTCTGTAATGTATCCATTAGTGTACATTATACATTAACTGTTTGTATTATATCAAGTCGTTTTATTAATCTATATATTTAATGATACTTAAGATTATTATTTTGGTGTTAATATGGTGTATATGATTCAAGAAGTTTATGAGGCTATGAACCGCGCTTTGGCTCAAGGGATAGCTCCTCAGGATGTTGGTAGATTGCTCGTATCCCAGGGGTGGCCAGAGGATTTAGTTAAACAAGCAACTGATGCTCAGTTGACCTCTCGTGACCATCCACAAGCACAAAGTAGTTTTAAACAGTGGCTTTCTGTCTATAAGAAGCTTGCTATTACTCCACTGACGATTGTAGTTATACTGAGCACCATAGGAAGCTTAGTTATGCTGCTAAGACCATGGCCGATAAAGATAATGGTCGACTCGGCATTCGGTGAAATACCAGCTCCGTGGCTATTAGAACCATATACACACACTTCAGAATTAATCTTAATAACTTCTATTATGACAGTTGTTATCTACTTTGCTAGCTCTGTAATCAATATGTTAAAAGATTATCTGCAAGCTAAATTCGGCCTTAAATTAAATCAGGCGCTAAAAGAGCGTCTGTTTTTGCATATAATGAGTATCCCTACAGGTAAGGCTCAGCTAACCAAGGGTGATTACGTATATAGACAGAACTCGCTGACAAACAGCTTATCAGATTATCTACTCAATTCTCGTGCAGGATTATTGCAAGCAATATTTATGATCATAAGTATCATAATTATAATGCTTCTAATCAATACGGACTTGACGCTGATTGCTGCTGCGCTGATACCTACTATATTCATACTGACGCGCATTCTAAGTCCAAGGGTAACGGCATTTTCTCGGTTCATTGCTCAAAACACTAGTTCGGCGGCATCGACTGTTACTGAATCGATCGACAATACCGAAACCATACAGTCATTTAATATGTTGTCAAAGCAACTATCAAAGGCTCAAAGCTTTTGGAGTAATAACTACCTGCTAATGCTAAAGAGTCTGCTAGCTGGTAGAACATATAGGCTCAGTAATAATCTGTCAGTAATCATTGCAACAGCTGCAGTTATGTATTTTGGTGGTGTAGCTGCATTAAATAATGAACTTACCTTGGGTGAGCTACTGATTTTTATCGCGTATATGAACTATTTGCAAGGGCCGGTCCAAAATATTGTTAATCAAATAAACACCCGCAGCCAAAAGCGTATGGACCTGACACGTATCTACGAAATCTTTACGGAATACGAAGATATAGAAAATGCATGGGAAGGAAATCATTTTCCCTCATACGAAGGCGCTATTAGCGTATCAGATTTGAGCTACAAGTATGGTGATACTACAATATTTAACAATATAAACTTGTCTATCCCAGCTAAACGAAAGGTAGGGATCATAGGTCCAAGCGGTTCAGGAAAATCAACTCTACTCAAGTTACTACTATTATTTAACGAACCTACTGGTGGCAAAATAACGGTTGATGAAATAGACATTCAAAGCATAGCATTGCAAGAATACCGACACGAAATTGCGTCAGTTAGTCAAACCCCCCAACTTTTCAATACAACCATCAGTGATAATATCCTGAACGGAGCCGATAACCAGAACCTGCCTGCTAAAGATTTTAACGCTATCATTGAAGCAACCGGTGTAGCAAAAATGGCTAAACTTTTGCCGTCACACCTGGATACATATGTTGGAGAGAATGGTAGCAACCTCAGTGGAGGTCAACGTCAAAAAGTTGCCCTAGCGCGTGCGCTGGCCAAAAATGCACCTATTCTCTTTCTAGACGAGCCCACCTCTTCACTAGATAGTGAAAGCGAAAATGAAATTAAAAATGCGCTACCACCACTGATTCAGGATAAAACAGTCGTTCTAGTATCGCACCGCAAAGCATTGCTGACATTGATGGATACTATCTACGTGCTCGAAAATGGACAAGTTTATAATATTGATGAGCTAGGCGGACTAGATGCCTATCTGACAAAGATAAATGATGCTGATAACGAGCTAGCTGTGCGACAAGCGAAACTAGAGGAGATGCGCCTTGCCCAGCAACTGCAGCGAGAGAAAGAACTACAACAAAAAGAACTAGAGCTGCAAGAGAGGGTAGATAGCCGTCCTATTGATAGTTCGTCAAATGATGAGATTACAGTGCTGATCAATCACTAGTCTACGTCGTCGATTCCAACTGGTACATCGTAATCATCGTCGCCAACAGATAGATTGATAGCATCATTGATAGCGGTTGGGTCATATTGTACCGAAGTATCTACTTCAGTTGCTGCTACACCTGCACTATTTTCTCCACTAATCATGACGGGGCTACCTTCAGCTACATTACTGCCCTCATTGGTATGTTCTATATTTGCATTTTCTCGGTTCGCTTCCTGGGTTCGTGCTGCATCACTTGGCGCAGCGTCGCGGGCGGCTTCCTGCGTGCGCGCTTCGGCTTGCCTAGATTCAGTAGCCTCGCGAGTCGCTTCGCTCTGACGAGCCTCAGTTTGACGCGCTTCGGCTTGCCTACTGGACTCAAAGCCAGACCTACTGGTTGTATAATCAGCTGACAGACTGTTACCGCGGCTGTCTTTTTGGGGTTGAGCTATTGGTTGATCCAAAACTATTACCTTTACCTATTGCTCTATAACTCTGGTGAGTAGGTTGGCCAAAGCACCACGATCTCTATCAACATCGGCTCCTAGTCCGATCAGTTGCCGGACTAATGATGCTTTAGGATCGTGGATTTGTGTGCTGTCTAACAACTTAGTACTAGGCACATCACGGGCAGTTGTCTGCATTTCTGCGCTGACAGATTCTGCGCTGACATGACCTGGTATTTTATCTGATTCTGCATAGTAACTGATATCCTTAGAGATATCTGTTCCAGCGGAGTAATTATGTGATAGTGATCTTTTAGCTCCATCTATGCTCAATATACCATTGAGCATAGCATGGCGCACAGCATTTCTGGCAGAAAGTTTATCGAGCGACGCATAGACATATTCCGCTTTTACAACCGGGTATACACCCCTGTAGACTTCGGCATGGAATACTGCTCTACAGCCTGCGTTAACCAATTGACCGCGACTAGAAGAGCTGCTATTTAGCGCAGTAGTGCTTGCGTTGATGATTGTTTTGGCATTGTTGTATTTAGCATTCATATCCGCGATAGAAGCTTGGGTGGTGAACCGTGCTGGGGTGATGTTGGCTATAGTATAGTTATACTGGGGGTCAATTGTAGCGCCTTTAGCTGCCAGTTGTGTTTTGACTCCTTCTACAGTATTGATGATTTTTTGCAATTTTGAATCTGGAGCCAATAGTTTTTCGTATTCGCCAGTTCTTTGTATAGCCTTGCTCTTGAGCACCCCGTATTTATCGAGTGATGCACTACGAACGTTAGCACGATCAAGCCCCCAACTCTTTATCTCGGCATTTGTGAAAAAATGGCTACCGTCAGAATGCTTCTGATTTAATCTATCTTGGCAGTTATTGTAGTCTGTCATATCCCCGGGGCTCGGCGGGCTACCAGCGAAAGCCGTCATACCTGTTGCCGTAGATAGCACAAAAGCGAACAAAGTTACCATAGATAAAAATTTTGGTGAAAACAGATTATATTTTAATAATTTATACATACTATGGTCCTTCCGTTGGGTCTACTTCTTTGATATTTGCAACATCGGCCTTGAAATTGTCATCACCGGACGAGTTTCCGTTGGCTGCTGTGCTGATGGTATTTGCTTGATCTTTTGCCAACTGGTTGTCATAGGCGCGGTATGCACCAAAACCCATTACACCAACTAGTAACAGTAGTGCGATGATAAACAGCCCAAAGTGAGCAAAGCCAGCAGATTTATGGTTGCCGGATAGATTTGTATTCATTTTCAATCCTTTTATAATTTCTTTTTATTTTTTATACTTTTCAGTTATCGCTTATGATAATACTCGTTTGATTAATGTTCGTCAACTATTTTAGTATAGCTTTGACTCGGCGAACGCCTGCAGAACTGGCTTCTTCTTTTTTTATTTTGAAATGTTTGCCATTTTCGCCCAATTGTCCAGTATGTTCAACATGTGGTCCGCCACAAATTTCGACGCTAAACGGTTCTTCATTTTCCGCTTTCATAGTGTAGACTTTTACGGTATCTCCGTATTTGTCACCAAATGCGCCTTTTGCGCCCATTTTGAAGGCTTCGTCTGTTGGATATTCGGCAAAACTGACTGTTAGGTCTTTTTGTATCTGTTCATTGACGATTTCTTCAACTTGGTCCAATTGTTCGCGAGTGACTTTGCCGTCATTGCTAAAATCAAACCTAGTTCGCTCGGCTGTAACGTTAGATCCACGCTGAACCACGTGATCACCGAGTACTCGGCGGAGAGCTTCATACATTAGGTGAGTTGCGGTGTGCAGTTTCTTGGTTTCGTCAGAATGATCAGCCAGACCACCTTTGAAGGTACCTTTTTGTGCAGTTTGTGAGCGTTCACGCTGCTCTTGTAACAACTTTTTGAACACTTCATCTGCGTCATCAGCAGTGTCCAGCCCACGTTTCGATAATTCTTCTTTTGTTAGTTCGATAGGAAAACCATGTGTATCAGACATGGTAAACAATATGTTGCCCGCAACTTTAAATTCCTCTGCTTTTCTGTAACCTAGATATCTTTCAAGTGCATGCACGCCTTTTCGTAGTGTTTGTCGAAATGCTTTTTCTTCTTTCACCAAAGCTTCAATAATCTTCTCTCGATTTTCAGCAACTTCTGGAAAATCATCGTGATACAAGTCAGCTATGACTGGCACGATTTCTTGTAGAAAGTTCTGTTCAATTCCTAGGTCGTGAGCTTTCACCATTGCACGGCGAATTAGCCGACGCATTACGTAACCTTGCTCCTTGTTGCTAGGCGTAACGCCGTCCACAGCTAGAAATGTTGCACCACGAAGGTGGTCGGCAATTACTCGCATACTGACGGTGTGGTCATCATATTCTTTATCAGATAATTGCTCTAGTTTTTCGATGATAGGCCATAACAAGCTAATTTTAAAAACATCCGGACTATCTATTGCTGCAGCCGCAATTCGCTCTAGCCCACCACCAAAGTCCACATTCTTTTTCTCTAATGGTTCAAAACCATTTTCGGTTCGGCGGTACTGCATAAATACTTGGTTGCCGATTTCCATGAAACGGCCACTGTCGCTGGCTGGGTGTGGCTGGCCATAGCTAGCGTCGTGATTGTCATTGCCAAAGTCGTAGAATACTTCGCTGTCAGGTCCGCAAGGATCGCCCATTGGCGTAGTATCGAGTCCGCCATTTCGACTCCACCAGTTTTCACCATCGTCATAAAAGAATATTCGGCCATTGCCCATACCTTTTTCATCGCCGTCTTTCGCACTGCCGATTGAAACTATTTCGGCATCGACATCTTTTGATTTGAAAAGTTCTTGCCAGATGTTCGCAGCTTCGTCATCACGAGGTATGCCGTGTTGTTCGCTACCTATAAAACATGAAATGTATAGTTTGTTTGGGTCGAGCCCAACGACATCTACTAAAAATTCAAATAGCCAAGGAATTTGCTCTTTCTTGGTGTAGTCGCCTAAGCTCCAGTTGCCTAACATTTCAAAGAAAGTTGTGTGGCTATTGTCGCCGACTTCTTCGACATCTTGCCCACGAAAACATGTTTGGCTATCAACTAAACGTACGCCATCTTTATGTTCGTCGCCAAGTAGGTATGGAATAAGTGGCTGCATACCAGAGCCGGTAAAAAGGGTAGTTGGGTCATCTTTTAAATACAAGCTAGCGCGAGGAATAGTCTTGTGTTGTTTTGACTCAAAGAATTCTAGATATTTAGTACGTATTTCCTGGGCTGTCATTCTACACATTTTAACAGATAACTGGTTAAAAAGCAGATAATTATTCACTGTGGTGGTATAATATAGTTTGAAAAGAGATCTTATAATCATGGCAACACAAGAATCAGACGGCTTGGTGGGCGGTCAACATCGACGCGCACTCTATGCAGGTTCTTTCGACCCGCCTACAAACGGCCATACTTGGGTAATTGAACAAGGCGCACGATTGTTTCCAGAATTGCACGTTGCTATTGGTGTAAACCCTGACAAAAAACCAATGTTTACTGCCGAAGAGCGCGTAGAAATGCTCGAACATTCAGTACAGCATTTGGGCAATGTGTCCGTTGGTTTATTTGAAGGCAAATATTTGGTGAAGTATGCACGAGAAATAGGCGGCAACGCACTCTTGAGGGGCTTACGTTCACCCGAAGATCTTAAAATGGAGCTTACTATAGCTGAGGTCAATCGACGTATTGAGCCAGAAATTACTACAACCTATGTAGCGTGCCCATCGGAACTTGCAGTTATTAGCTCAAGTCTTGTCAAAGGTTTAGTTGGTCCTGAAGATTGGGAGCAGCTTGTGGGGCAGTATGTTTCGCCTTTTGTGCTTGAAGCCCTGAAGAAAAAGCGTCACCAATAGTATCTTTAGGCTGTATAATATTTCCATGCATATCAATAGTATTTCCAGTGTTACGTATTACGTGACAGATATCGAAAAAACAGCAAAATTCTACGAATCTCTAGGTTTTCGCATGGGCAAGCAAGAGGCCGACTCACTGATTGTTTATGTGAATTGGTTTGGTATAACATTTCGTACAGCGGATGCTGCAGGAGTCGAGGAATTTAAATCAGAATTTGAAACATCCGCGAAAGGTGCCGGTCATTTCTTGAATATGAAGGTAGCAAGTGCGGACAAAGCATACAGCGAGGCAGTTGCGGCAGGCGTGCAGCCAACTAGTGAACCAGTCGATAAACCGTGGGGTAGTCGCGAGTTTGTGATTGTCGATCCAGACGGCTATAAGCTCGTTTTCTTTGAAAAGAAGTGATTTTCTAGCATATTGTTAATGACAAAATAATATATTATGTTATAATATAGATAATGAGTAAAACATTTGGTTCAAGAGTAGAAAAGTCACCAGCACAGGATATAAATCACTCTGTTGAGACAAAGGTAAAAGCAAGTCGAGTAGGCGGACGTTTGCTCGGCGGCTTGGCCGTACTTGCTGCTGTTGGTGCTATGGGGCTAAACTCTTCAAAACAAGCTTCTACAGAAAGTCCTTCGCTAGCTGAAGCGCAACCACCTGTCGCCCAAGTCGATACAGCTGGTAAAGATAAGGGCTATAGTTTCAAAAGGTTGTCAGGCGACCGCGGCGGGTCATGGTCATTCTTTGGTGACCCTAGGTCTATCCAGGTAAAAGAAGATATCTATACTGGCTGGATAGCCAAGAATGGTTTTGTGCAAATCTCTCAGTACGACACAGAGACGCACAAGAAAAAAACAGTTACACTAGGACCTAACTTAGGTCGGTTTGATGATCACAATAACCCGTCACTAATGGCGCGAAAAGATGGTCGGATTATGGCATTTTACTCGCCTCACTCTGGTAGAGCGCTGCCGCTCAACGCTGTTTCTAACATGTACTATCGAACTACCAAAAAACCAGGTGACATCACAAAATGGGGAGGTATACGCAAGGTACCCACAAATACTGGCAACAATGAATTAGGGTATACATATCCAAACCCAGTCCCAATAGGCGACGGTAAGACATTCTTAGGTTGGCGTGGTGGTAACTGGCAACCTACAGCATCTATAACTCCCGACCATGGCAGGAGCTGGACAAGGGCTCATACTACAGTTAAATCACCCGGAATCAAGAGGCCATACGTCAAGTACTCTGAAGGCCCCAAAGACTCAGTTAATATGACATACAACCAAGACAACCCAGGTACAACTGGTACTGGTTTATACTTTATGCAATACCGTCCAGGCCATGGATATTACAAAGCCAACGGCGAAAAAATTGCAAATTCAAAATCAACAATTCCATTTAGTCGTGGTGATATGATCATGTCAAAGAATCGTCACGGCAGGCTATACACTATGGATACCGCTACAGATAAAAAAGGTAACCCGGTAGCAGTATTTACTGGTAAGCGAAATGGCGAAGAAGCTTCAATGTTTTACTCGCGCTGGGACGGCAAACATTGGAAAACAGAACATATTGCTGATACAGGGTATGAACTCTATGACAACACCAAACCTCGCAACTACGGCTTTTATCCGACAGCTGGTATGTCGCTAGATCACGAAGATCCTTCGAATGTGTACTTATCTCGCCAAGTCAAAAAGCAGATGCGTGTCGAAAAATGGGAACACGAGGCACCGGGCAAATGGACGCACGAGGCGGTCAGTCCACCTGAAAAAAGCTGTGTTCGTCCAGCTAGCGTCCGCAACCATTCCCTCGGTAATGCAGCCGTTGTTATGATGTGTGGCAAATATACAGATTGGCTACATTCAGACACTAGTATTTATATAGCCGAGCCGAAACAAGCTAAGGCAAAAGATTAAATAACACCTACATTGTGCTATAATTGATAGTAATTAAGTAGATTGGAATCACAAAATGGCAAAGCACAAAAACTGGCACAGCGCTACGCGCAAACGACTTTTGAAGAAAAAGCTCAAAAAAGCTGCAAAATAATCTAGGCTTCGGCGAGTTCTTTTAGTTTTGCTAAGGCACTAGGCCACATGCCAGCGAATGCTTCTTTCATTTCCTCTGGCATGCCATCGCTCTCGAGGTCGATTTCTAGTGTAGTTACGCCGTCAGTTTCGCTGAAAGTGTAGTTTTCGTGACCACCAGCCCAAGCTTTTGCATCTTCACTAGTTGTATCGTCAACACCGTCATTGACCAATCCTAACGTTTCGATTGAGACAAATTCGTATGGTCGGTTTTCGGCAATACGACTGATCATACCACCGGGTTTCTGGCCATTCTCGCCAGGTCCGAGAAATCGGATAGTGCTGCCTTCATCCCAGCTGCCTTCATAGTACGAACCAGGGCTAAAGGGCATTGTCCACTGACGATATGTCTCGTCACCCAGCATTACGTCCCAAACATGTTGTTTGCTAGCATTGATATCTATTGTGAAATGTAATGTATTCATAGTTAGATTGTATCATTTCGCTAATAATCTAGGAATAGAGCAGTATGCCAATAACAATGATACTTTCTGTTAATACCCATAAAGCACTAGACACGATAAGAGGTGTATTTTTTATTTTTATACCATACGCGAGCCATATGACTGCTGCAATCGCAAACAATATCCAGGTTACTAGCGAGATGGCGGTTGTATCTTTAGTTGTAAAGATATCTATGATCTGCGGAATTGTCGAAAGTGGTTCAATAATTGCAACGGCGAGAACAAGTTTCTCGAGGATACCGTTATTTTTTACTTTGTGTCTGTGCATTAGTAATAAGCATAACAGATTTGTATAATTGCATAATATGTTAATATCTGAATAAGTAATAGAAAGAAGGAATCCATGTCATTTCAAGCATATCTAGACAATATAGAAGAAAAAACTGGTAAAACACCGAACGAATTTATCACTATGGCGAAACAAAAAGGTTTTGACGACCCTGCAACAAAAGCAGGCGTGATAGTTGATTGGCTGAAACAAGATTTCGACCTAGGTCGTGGTCACGCAATGGCAATAGTCCACGTCATCAAAAAGGGTGACAAAATCAGCGACAAGCATGTCGACAGTGGCACGGCACACAGCGACCCATCAAACACCTTGAAACTCGACGGCAAAGATAAATAAAATGACAAAACATCGAATATACACAATGAGTTTCGCGAGCGTTTATCCGTTATATATTGCCAAGGCGGAGAAAAAAGGCCGCAACAAAGCCGAAGTCGACGAAATAATCCGCTGGCTAACGGGTCATGACCAAAAAAGTCTAAAAGCCGAGATAGAAAAGCAAACAGATTTTGAGACATTCTTTGCCGAAGCTCCCAGGATGAACCCCGAGCGAAAACAAATCACAGGCGTGATTTGTGGTGTCAGGGTAGAGGAAATCAAAGAGCCAACCATGCGAGAAATCCGCTATCTAGATAAACTGATCGACGAGCTAGCAAAAGGCAAGTCGATGCAGAAGATTTTGCGCCAAGAATAGCTTATCTATACTAGAATATCGTCAGCTACTTTATCAATAGACTGCGTGGCGTTAATGTGAATTGCATCCTGACCAGCATATTTTGAATCTAGACCGTGCTTGCGTGTGATAATTTCCGAAACTTCGAAATCATTTTGGCCGTAGTCGTTGTCTGACCTGCTGCTCAGCCTTTCTTTCAAAGTGCTATCATCGATATCGAGGTAAAAGATTTTATCAAAAAGTGGCAGTATATCACCATCACTAGCCGCGACTCCACATATAAATATATCTTTGGCCGCCGCCTGCTCTTTTAAGTCTTTGATCGCTTCTGGATATATTCGCCATTCGTGTTCATCGAACCATTCAGGTGTTCGTTTGTCGGTAGGCGGAATAACTACAAGTTTGTTCGTGGATTTGTTATATGGTCCACCAAGGCTGTGGTCGTCGAGGTCGTGTGTTTCGTAACCGCGAGATTGAAGCTCCTTTTGCAGGGAAGTTTTGCCCGAACCCGGTGCCCCTGTGATGTATATTAATGCCATAGGTGCTTTTATATCTCTATTATAGCCCTGTTTTACTTTGTATTAATTCCAAGGTTTGTTCAATAGTCGAATGCTCAGGAATTGCGTATTCAAAATCGTAACCCATAGCGGTAGGTTTGGAATACCACTCAGCTAGTTCTTTTTCACCAAATAGCTTTGATTTTTCGCGACCCGAATGTCGTTTGGCAGTTTCATCCAGCGAAATATCAAACCAAAAGATATAGTTTTCGCCGTCGTGTCCGCCGAAGAGCTTTTCGAGCGGATTGTCATACCCCTCTGGTCTGTATATTCCGTCCATGATAACGTCGTAGCCACCTGCCAGAGCAGTTAGCGCACTGTGAGTGTACATTTCAATTGCTGGCCCGTAGAAGTCGCCTTGCAGACCTAATATATCATTTCGAAATGTATCAAATTCAAGCAATGCAACCATACGGTCGCTACTTTCACGAAGTTTGTGCGCGATTGTGCTTTTGCCGCTACCTGACGGCCCGCGGATGATAATGAGCTTTGGTTTACTCATCACTTACTTCCACGCTGTGAGTATTGTAGAGCCGATAGTCATAACAACTAGGAAGTAGCTGCTATTGAGCCATAGAAATTTCCAGCTACGTCGTGAATAAAGTGTGACGCCGACTGTAGTTGCAGCTGTAAAACCAAGCCACAATACTAGACCGGCTTTGATACCTTCGTACAGACTATCTACACCCAGTGAGTTCAGGACGATAGCCAGTGCAGATGCTTGCACTAGCGCAGACAAGGCAACAAATCCAATGATTTTATTTGCTTCGTTTGTAGGAATTTTTAAAATGTCGATCTTAGTATATTTGGTCCACTTCTTTGCAAAGCCCATTGGCGAGTACCAAAACGCTCCAACAAACATATATATCAGCCACACAACTGCAACTGCCCAAATATTGATTCCATCTAGTTCTAACATATATTTACTCCTATAGTTATATTGAAATAATAACACAAACAAAAAAACAGAGACACCTATGTGTCTCTGTTTACGGAAGATTTGCACCAACAGATGTGACCTACTAACTAAATAACCATTGAACGTAACTGTTTAACTTGATCGGTCACACATAATGATCTATGTGCTGTATCACTTGGTCTTCCTGCATAGTAGAATAGCAAACGATTTTTGCGCCGTCAACACTTTTTTAAAATTTGCTATCATAGATATATGAGCACTATTAAAACGCTAAAAAATGACGGTAATGTAGAAGATTTTATAAATACTGCAGCCAGTGGCACCAAGCTAGATGATAGCCTAAAACTTTTGGAAATATTCACAAAAATAACCGGCGAAAAGCCCAAAATGTGGGGGACGAGCATAGTAGGTTTTGGTCAGTACCATTACAAGTCCGAGCGCAGCAAGCAAGAGGGCGATTGGCCGCTCATTGGATTTTCACCCAGGAAGCAAAATTTGACGCTGTACATTATGCCTGGATTTTCAGAGCATCAGGATTTGTTAAAAAAATTAGGCAAACATAAAACTAGTGTAGCTTGTCTATATATTAAAAAATTGTCTGATGTAGATATGGCCGTACTAGAAAAGCTGATCAAGAAGTCATATATAGATTCAAAGCGTAAACTAACCTAAGTACTACTCGGGTTTTCTGCCTAGATATTCGAGGTGCCATTTACCGTCGCGTGGAACAAAAAGTGAATACGACGTATTGTCTGTAGATTTTTCAAATGTTTTTGCATGAGACCAATCATGAATATTTGAAGCAAGGCATCGAGTAACCAAGCCATGTGTAAATACAAATATCCGTTGGTCATCTACTATCTCTTCGCTGATATCTACAATGCGATCCACGCAACCCAATAATCGATCTCCACCTTCGTTCATAGATTCGCCGCCAGGAGCTTTGAAATCTTTTCCTAGTCTTTTGATTTCTAGTAAAGTTGCCTCGTTGTATGTTTCGTGGCGATTTTGCCCCATCCAGTCGCCCTGATCAATTTCCTGGAGATCGTCATCAACGGTAGGTTCTATATCAACGCCCATAACGTCTAGTGTGTGCTGTGCAGTTTGCAAGGTGCGCACAGCCGGAGAAGAAAAAACATGTGTCGGAATGATATCTTTGGCTAAGAAATGAGCCCCTAGTCTCTTGGCTTGCTCGACCCCCTTTTCAGTAATAGGAGAGTGGTTACTGCGCCCACCAATGATATGCGGCTGAGCATTTGCCTCTGACTCGGCGTGTCGTATAAGGTATAGTTCAATATCTGGCATCTACTTCTATGATACTGGTCGACTTGGGGCGGTTGCAAGCATAAGCAAGTAACTATCTCGTATAAGTAGAGGTATTCCAATTGCAAGTACTAAAAATATCAATGCATTTCTTTCCCAGGCGCCAGCTGGATCTCCGTGAAGCAGCAGCCAGTATGCGCGCGTAAGCCCAATGGACGGGGCTTGAATACCAATGTGTTGCCATAACGACAAGTGCGCCAGCCAGTGGTATGGAGCGAAAAAAATTCCCAAACTGAGTACTGCAAAAACAATCAGTCTCGATGAGGGTGATTGGAGAGTCAGCAACGCAATGATGGTGTGAAAATTGTATTTTTTCTTGTCAGGATTATGCGCCATCTTGGCTCAAGTTTTACTTATAGCTCTGAGCGCCGATACCTATTAGCACTCCCAGTCCGGTAAATATTGCTAAAATAATTAAAGCGATTTTGAGATTTTTTTCACGATTTTTCAAGGGTTGTCCTTGCTTGTCTTTCATACTGCCAGTGAGTATCAGGATGAGATCGATAAGCGCCCAAATACCACATCCACCAAGGGTGATAAGCTTGAGAACACCTGTTCCAATCAACCCTAGGTAAAAACGATCAACACCGAATGTACCGAGAAAGTACGAAAGTAGAAAAGCAGTTAGGAAATCTTTTCCTTCGCCCTCATCTATTACTGAAGAAAGGTCTTTTCTGGCATAGTCAAAAGGTTTATCGTTGAAGCTTTCTGGCTTACCCTGCGCTACATCTGTAGTCTCTTCTGTTTCGTTGTATGTTTGTTTAGTTGGTTCTATGACAATATCCTCTGGTTAGTTATGTAAATATTAATTTGGATTATAACATAAGTACTATATGCGTGTAATCAGTTTAGAATTTGAGTTCAGTTATATCCCAGGGCTTGCTCCGAATATCGGTATAGCGAATCCAAGTTGGAGTTATTATAAAATAACGTTGATTTGGGTTTTGATGCTGCTTTTCGGCACGAGGATTTTTTACCCAATAATTATCACGTATGAGATCTAGCTCTGAGTTGCTGAGCTCTCGGGCGACTCCTTCGTACTGAATTGTCTCGGGCGTTTCACCGCCAATTACAAAGGCAGCGTTTGGGTTCGAGGACAAGTTTTTATATTTGCGAGATGTATTGTCAGTTCCAAATAGTATCTCTAGATCTTTTGTTTGTCCGAAACCAACGATAACTGCATTGGGAAGGCCTTCATCGTTTATCGTTGACAATACTCCTAGTTGGTAGCTGTTCAAGAAGTCGTATATTTGTCCCTTCGTTTTCATTACTAACAACTATAACAATAAATGTAGGATAAGGTGTATTAAAGAAGTGTTTCCGGTATTTGAACTTTGCTTCTTGTTGGGTTAAGTTTTATATCTTTGGGCAGATGCGCAGTCATCCTAGCTTTGATAGAGAACTGCAAGCACAAGCACTGTTTAACTAAGATCGATCTGGACTAGGTTTCGATGGTCTGGAACATTGACATTGGCTTCATATAAAGTAGCTTTTTTGTCGAAATCACGCATTGCAACTGCTGCCATTCGTGGGTTTATCGTGCAGTAAGCAAAGGTTTGTGTTTCAAATCTTTCAGCAAATCCTTCGCACATTTCTCGAAAATTGCGAAGATTTCCCGAGGCTCGTTTGCTCGGGTCGGCGAACAGTTCATGAAGCCACGCGACAGAATCTTCCGCCATATTTTCATCGAGCCATGCCCGCATTTCTGGCGATTTTCTGTAGGTGTACCTCAAGAGTCCAGGCGTGTTTTGTAAACTTGCATATCCAGCCAACGCTACGCTGTCTGCAACATGTTCGGCATACCAGAGGGTCGGGTAGTTACTGGCGTGTGTTTTGAATTTATCTACAACTGCTTCTGTAGTGTAGGCGGGCTCCTGTAGGGTGTGCTGGCATTTTTCACAGGTACTGCCTATTTCGAGTGGAGAATAACCACCCGAGCAGCCCTGTGGTTTAGTAGTATCGGGGCATTTACTTACTTCAAACCAAGGGTCTCCTTGAAATGCTTTGATAAAAGCCGGGGCAACATTAGCATACTGTTGGTTTATTTCATCTGGAGTATAAAATTCGTTACGACTCATGATCTAGTTCAATACCGCCCATGCGTTGCAGAACCTTGAGAAATTCGGTTTCTTGCTCGTCAGATAATGTAGCACTACCAAGCTGGTGACCTTCATATCCAGTTTCTAAGAAATCTCTGTGTGAAAAGTTAAGATACATTGCAGCTGGACTTCCCTGTTGTGCTTGCTGTCGCTGCATGGCATAGGTAAGAATACCTGCCTCAGTAGAGAACATTGCAGCAAGTTCACGGTAATAGTCAGTATGGCCGTCAGTAAATTCAGCCCCTACACGTTTTCCGTCAATTTCAAGCAACCTACCTGTCATGCGGCTATCCCAGTTATAGGTGCAAATTGCCGCATTAGCTACACTGTCAATAATATCTGCTTCTACTATTACGGGCTTACGTTCGCCGTGCCACGACAAGCCTAGGTCCAACGCTTTACCAATACCAGATATAACTAGTTTTTCATCAACATGTTTTACAACTTCATTGATAGCGTCTCGAGCTTCGGCTGGGTCTATAACGCTTCCGACCCTTTCTAGTGCTAGGCCGCCCGGTTCTTTATTTTCCCAAATATTGTCAGAAATACTTTTGAAAAGTAGTGCAGCCTTAGTTGGGTCTGGGTCTTCAATAACGACATTTTCACCAGTTTTTATGATTTTAGCACTCAGTTCAATCACAATTTTTCCTCTTCTTAGCTATTCTTGTATATGATTATCCTATTTTGCTGCATAACTGCAAGCATAAGCAACTAGGGGCAATCATTTATTCAATCTGAGGTTTCAATTTTTTAAAATCTTAGGTTGAATGCCCAGCCCGGTTTCCCGGGCTGGGCCACAACTACTACTGGGCGAAGTCGGCTACATCTTCTCGTATCACTTGCGGATCGGCTGCAAAGCCTTCCGCAAAATCGACGAGACCAGTCCTCGAGGGTTTATCGAAGAACAATGCCAACACGAGCATCTTGTCGAATTCATTGAAGTCGGTCAGCGGGAATCCGCCGAACAACACCATGATCGCGTGGTCTCGGTCTTGAGTCCACATGTCCGGGAAAATTCGCTTGCGAAAATCCCAGTCGTTTTCGTTGGGCTTGCGTTCCATGCCCATCTCGACCAAAAAGAGATCGAGATTCTCGCCCTGGAAGATGAAGCTGTAGCTGTCGCAGTGGCCTTTCGGCTCTGCACCAGCAAGCAGTTCCTGTGCACGAGTCAGCATGACATCGGGAGTTGCCCCGCGACGCGTGCGGTAGAACTCTTCGTATAGAACGAGCTGGCCTTCTTCGTTTCGATCGATCCGAGTCTTGACCTGACGCCCTTCGATGTAATCGAGATTCAGCACGTGCTCCTGATCCAGATTGATCCATTCATCGACATCGCTGTCAGAAAGGATTGTGTTAGGGTTGTATTGCAAAAGCCCCATGCGATACGAAATTGCCGTTTCGAATGTTGCTTTCGCGATTGCACGAAGCACTTCCTGCTCAGTTTCCTCATTTTCACAGAAAATGAGGATTTCGCCGTTGTTGCGTGTGAAACGCATGAATTACTCCTTGGTCGGGTAGTAGGTTGTGATGTACAAACAGAAAAACTGTTATTAAATACTATTTTAACATAATTATATATATAAATCAATAGTAAACTATGTATTGACAAATATACTATAATATATTAAAATTATATTAAGTTTCATCCACTCTATTAAGGAGTTGTCCGATGGAAAGTACAGAAGTAACGCCTGAGGCCTTGAGGGCTGCAGCGCGTGCAATCATCATCGACGGTGCAAGTGCACTGGGAGGGGTTTCGACATCCAATGTCGGAGTCGAGTGGACCGAGAAGCTTTTCAAGAGTTTCAAGGAAAACCGTGACGAGCTACTTGAGCTTGCTGCTCAATACCCCCCACTGCCGGCTGCCGAAATTCGACTGCTGGAAATCAGCACAGAAACATTCGACGCAGACCGCCAGCTGGTGACAGCAGCAATTGACATCGATGGTGAATAACCCAACAGCCCCAATGCTATGCGCAAGTGTAGTAGAGGGGCTGTTTTTCTAACTTAATAATTTCGCTTCGTACGGTATACTAAATTCATGTTAATAAAAGTTTCTCCCGATATTGATAACCTGACAGTATGTGCCTATGGCTTGGAGTCGACTACTATTTTAGGTTTTGCCGAACAACAGTCGCAACCAGTGGAAGTAGCTACACTAGATAATCCTGTTCTGTTGACTGATGTTCATAAAATCAACAAGTTGCCTTCAAACGTGCGCGACGCTGTTTTTGCACTATATCAATCTTACCCTCGCACAGTTGAATACGACGGCGTAAGTGTGTCGTGGTCACCAACGAATTACCCAAGAGTATGGTGCCCATCGATCGATACGATTTTTCTCGCACGCGGACTCAAGCGGTATCTTGGAGAAATCACTTCAGCAGCTGAAATCGGTACTGGCTCGGGTTTTATCATAAAGTATATCCTAGCTCATGCTCCGAAACTTGAAAGTGGTGTCGCTAGCGATATCAATATTGAAGCTGTTCGTTGCGCCACCGATGCGTTGTCCGACGAGCCGGATCGCCACAAGATTAGCTTCGTACTGCCCGACTCAAACGCGTCATCGCTTGAGCTCAACGGCACATTTGACTTGATAGTTACGAACCCTCCATATATTCCGCGTCCTGGCGCGAATATCGACAACCCTTACGAAGGACTTAACTTGGTGTATCAGCTGAGTAGTGAGGCTAAAAACATGCTCAATCCTGGTGGGCAGATTATCATGAACTTGTCGAGCCTGGCTGGCGATGAGCCACTTAGTTGGTTTACGAACAACGGCTGGAATGTAGAAACTCTCGAGACTATGAAGGTGCCACTCAAGGTAAATAATGTTACGAGTGGAGTTAGTGAAGAAAGTCAGCGGTGGCTAAAGTACTTAGAAGAAAAGGGTAATCTTGAGGTCGATGCTAACGAAACCGATGGCTATCGTTTTTGGCATACTTTGCGACTGTATCGCATAACTCTAGCTTAAACCAACTACTTCTTTTTACGTTTTTTTGATTTTTTCAAAATATCAAAGCGTACAATGCCAACCATAACCGAAGCTAGTATGAATAGTTCTGCAATCGTTCCAGCATATGATCCAACTGCGAAGTTATACGTAAGCCATAGTGGACGCGGAACCAGCATGATAAATCTGATGGCCCTAGGGTTAGTTTGCCAAACTGCGATTGTGCCGAAAATTTGCGCAATTGCAGGCAGGATATCCACCAGAGATTTTGCAACTAATGCGCTTGCTACTACAAACAATGCAATAAATATATAGGGCCAATATTTTTTTTGAGCCCACGAACTAGTATCTTTTTTGTATGCTACAAATACCACACCAGCTTCGATGAGGTTCATTAGCGAACCGGTCCATGCGCCCAGAAGTGCGTAGTGAATTACAAACAAAAGAATCCCAGTCAGCATAAATAGTAGTAGTTTGACTCTGTTGTTGTTCTGAAAAGACAGGATAACAAAAATAAGTGCGATGTAGCCAATTCCCTGAATGATGATCTGATCCATTCGATTATTGTATCAGAAGTAAGTGGGTCAAACTAAATCTGTTAATTACCAATAATACGAAAGGCGAGTATCTTCCTATTTACTTTTTCCAGAGAAGAGATTGAGTTATTGTCGGCACGAGCTATGTTTTGCATAGTAGCATCGAGAATTTTATCGAGTTTTCGCCTTATTCCTGGTAGATAAAAAGTAACTTCAATTTTTTTTGGATCATCCGAAAGGTTGTTATTCAACCAACCATCTTGAGAATCATTCGGCTTGTACTCAACAGATTGGAACCCTTTTGGATCAAAAGTTAGGTCAGGGTGTAAAACCCCAAATAGTTTAAGTTTATTTGTAGATCCTCTTTCATAATCTGAAAAAAGAGAGGTCCTCCCTGTGTGCATGATTGGATTTCTTAGGCAAAACCAAAATGTCTCGACAACTTCTGGCGGCCAATGTGTCATATCTTGTAGCCAAGTAACCATATCCTTCTCACTTACATATCTATATTCGCGTAGATCAATGTGGGCTAGCCAATTTAAGTAAGAAAAAATATTAAAAAGTAATTCCGCTTGTTCGAAAAGTGGAGCCTTTTTTCTAGCCCATATATTAAGGATAGTGACACCCTTGTCATCTATATGACTTAGCCATAGCTTTCCTTCAGCGTTACCATGCTTTATCCATGCTTCACGCACTTCATCGTAATTTATTCTTTTCATAAATATAAACTTTCAAGATTAATCTATTTGTCTTGGCTAGGGTGGAGGGATTCGAACCCCCGATCACGGGACCAGAACCCGTTGCCTTACCACTTGGCCACACCCTACTAAAGCCAAGACAAATATACTAAACTAAATCCCTATTAACAGGAGTTATTATAGCAAAGAAATGAAGACAAGCTAAGTTTTCTGTGAATCTACTTTCTCCAAATGCCTGAGTGGGTTAAAGAAACGAGTAGAAAGTGAAGAGAGGTCCTGAGATATGCTATCAACAAGTCCACGTGCTGATTGCCATGACGGGTCGTATAGAGTATGACAATCATTATCAGTAATACAGAGACTGTCTGCACGGTAAAATGTCACCAAATCTTTTTCGTTTGCGACAATCACTGAATCTTCGTCTTCTGATGAGTACACAAAGCCTCTCTTCATTTCGCCCCTAGGAAAAGGCGAGTGTAGCCTAATGTCTTTAGCAGTAATTGCAATATATGCTTGTTTGTCCTCACTTGCAGGGTGATATGAAAAGTTATCTAGACTAACGTTTGGGATCAGCGCAGCCTCAACGTCTTTATTGCTATGTTTTAGAGCTGGGAAGTGACTATTAACATTAATGTTCGTCGGAATAGAAGTTTCTCTGATAAGTACTAAAGGTTTGCCAGGGTTCTCCTTTATTGCTCCTAGCAAATTTGCCCATTGCTCAACCACCTTTTCGGGGTCATTTGGGTCGAGAAGTGTGTCGCCATAGATATCTGTTGCGACATCTAGGTCAAATCCAAACTCACTTTCCAGGGCCATGAGTCTTTCGCCGTGTTGGTCAAATTGAGCTAACTTTTTATCGGTTTCTTCCTGAAATTCATTTTTTAACTCAGTTATTCTTGTTGAGATTTCGGGTTCTTTCATTGCAACACTTCCTCCTATTTACACCACCCGACTTACTAAGTTCTATTGTGCCAGAAGTGGTCCAAAAACTCTAGTCTGAACTGTCGCCGATTGCTGGGCTTTGTGCTAAGGCAGAGTTTGCAACAAAATATTTGTGTCTAAAGCCACGATGTAAGTTTGCTATTTCTTGTCTTTCTTCATCGTCTATTTCCAAAAATGGCAAAATATCTTCAAGGTTTTCCCACGGCTCGTCCATGACGTAGTTGGTAAACTCTCTCGCTTTTCCCGTACCTAAGTTTGCGTGAATGTAACGAGAATTTATTTTACGAGGATTTTTTTTGGGAAATATTTCTATAACTCGATGTAGAGAACCGTCTGTCTCCACTGTAAAAGAAATTCTTTCATTGCAAAAACCGCCACCCAGCCAATCTATTTCTTCCGCTAGTTTAGAGCCATGATCTATTTCTACACGTAGCGCCTGCTCGCTACCATCCACGTTGCTTGGAGAAAGACGAAGGTCAGGATAACACTGAAATAAATAATCTAAAATGTAGCTACTGTGAACTGCTTCTGCTATAAATTCATCGAATATTTTTTTGTGTTGTGGTATGTCTTGAGGTTGCTCTATGGGGTTGCGAACCACTAGTGGAGTGTCTGAATGTTCCGTCATATTCTAAGTATACTCCTCGCGTCTTTAATAAAATATCTTGATATTAGGCGTACTGAATGCTAGGATGGATATACATTAACAATTTAATATCAAGAGCGCAGTTAGGGACCTAGCCCGATGACCTGCCAGCAACCCTTTTAGTTGGGTGCTACATCTAGTTCCGATTTTTCGGAAGAAGATATTTTATGAGTCATCTCAGTATCCTTTTTCCGGACAATGGAGAAAGGATATTTTTATGTCAAAAGAAACATCGCCAAAAGCTAGTGGGGGTTTTGAAGATAATGTAATAGACTTTGAGCTAGCCAAGCTCAATAGTGAATTTACTCGGCTCAACCCTATGCAAAGGATCGAAAAAGCTCATGAGCTTTTTGGAGATAACCTTGTATTAGCGACTTCTTTTGGTCCGACAGCACCATTTCTACTGCAGGTAGGAAGCAGTGTTGCCCCAGATATTAAAGTTGTGAATATCCAGCACGGCTACGAAACAGAAAGAACGAAAGAATTGGCCGAGTGGTATACAAAAGAATTCAATTTGAATGTTATTACCTTCAAAGCACCGAAGTTAGAGATTCCACTAGAAGGTACTGAAGCTTTTGCGGAATTTCAACGTAAAGTGAAAGTCGAACCGTTTCAAGAAATGATAAATGATTTACAACCGATTGCATATTTGTCTGGAGCTATGAGCTGGCAAACCCCCGAGAGAGAAAATGTACCAGTTGTTCAAAAAAAAGGTTCTGTTTTAGTGATCAATTCGCTACTAGGTATGACAGAACAGGACATAGACCATTACCTCAAAGTTTGCAATTTTCCTAAAAACGATGACTATTTCGATCCGACAAAAGGTTCGAGCCAGAAAAAGGAATGTCAATTACTAACTTCAGAATATAGGTAGTGGCAGTATGACGGAAAAAAGTACGAGCAGTAGTGTGGTCGCAGATTTTGAATCAGTCGAAAGTTTAAAAATTGGGCTTGAGGCAAAGGCAAAATTTGAGCATGTAGATCTATATCACAGGGATGGATCAGTGCTACTTGGCCAAGTAGAGAAAAGACTCGCAGGTTTAGCAGGTGTGAAGCCTGAAAATATTTTGTCGTACAATTCAGGTATGTCGGCTGTGACCGACGCGGTAGATGTTGCTTTGCATGTTGCCGAGTCTGAGGAAATTACACTAGCTTGTTCGGCAGAAACGTACACTCAAACGAAAAAATATATCGAACACTTCATAAGAGATAAAAGGGCGAAAGTGATCTATTTTGATAGTGGTGATGCGAACGAAGTAAAACGCATAATAGAGGACAGGCGACCAGATGTATTTGTAGCAGAAACAGTTGCTAACTATACGGGCGTTCCAGTGCTCGATGTCGAAGCTCTAATCGACGTCAATCGTGATGCCGGAGGTAATACAACCATAGTATTAGACCATACTCTGCCGTTGTCGACTGGCTATCCACTTGGTGAACAGCTAACGAAAGACGACAGAATAATAGCTGTCGAGAGTGGAACAAAATCATATACATTTAATAAAGCGCTGCTTGGGGTTGCATACACAAAAGACCTTCAGCTTGTCGACTGGTTGAGACGTTACCGTAGAAATAGAGGTAGCCTGCCAGGTCCAGAGCATTTAGAAAAGATTGACGAACTATTACCACTGAACCACGAGGCCTTTGATGTAAGAAATCATGCCTTGCAGCGCAATACTGGAGAATTTGCCACAAGACTAGCCGAGCTCAAGCCCAATGATGCGCCGTTTTGTATTAACCATCCAAATATTCCAAGCCACGACAATCATCAGCTATATAGAGCCCAATATCCAGATGGTGGTTCGCCCGTAGTCTATATTGAGAGTTCAAAAATAGATCAATACGAGATTGCCGAACGACTGTGGTCAAACCCAGAAGTCAGACGACATGCAAGACTTGGTCAGAGCTTTGGCTTTGACCATACTAGAATAGTTGCAGATGAAAATATCGCTGCAGTTAGAGTAGCTGTCGGGTCAGAGACTAACGGCCAGGAGCTTGCCGAAGCCTGCGCTGAAGCGCTCTTTAGCGAGTAGTGTATTTTTTGCCCCAGTTTGTCATCGCTTCAATAGCAGGTAAAAGGTCGCGTCCCTTTTGTTCTAGTTGGTACTGATCGCCGGCGCAATCTTCCATTGGTTGTCGAGAGATAATGTTTTCTTGCTCAAGGCCATCGAGGCGTGCAGAAAGAGTACGAGGGTTAACGCCACCAACACCTCGTTGGATTTGACAGAAGCGTTGAGGGCTGACGCTTAGAACATATAAAATTTCAGCATTCCACTTGTGCCCAAGTGTATGTGCTGCTGCGCTAACTTCGTTACAAAGCGGTGTAGAAATTGTAGTTGTTTTATTATTCATAATTCTGCTATACTTTATATAGTACTATACATTTTATAGTTATAACTAAATATTACCACAGAGGGGGAAGCATGGCAAAAGTAGCAATAATAGTAGGCTCAACACGACCGAATAGGGTTGGCAAAAAAGTAGCAGATTGGTTCTATGAAAAAGCTGATCAATCAGAAAAAACAGAGTTTGAGCTAGTCGACTTGATTGATTACAAGCTACCGATATTGGATGAGCCTCATCCAGGTGCGGAAACACACGAACATACACAAAAATGGGGTAAAAAGATAGCCGAGTTTGACGGATATATATTTGTCACGCCAGAGTACAACCACGCTATTGCTGGTAGTTTCAAAAACGCCATAGATTTCCTAAACAAAGAGTGGCAATACAAGCCGGTAGGTTATGTTAGTTATGGTGTTATTGGTGGCCACAGAGCGGTCGAGCAATTACGACAAGTGGCTGCACAATTTCATCAATACGATTTGCGAACCCAGGTCTCTATAGTTGCGCCTTGGGATCATTTCGATACTGAAGGCAAGTTTAATCCTGACGAACACCATAGTACCAGTGCGGCCTCGTTGATAGATGAGATCGGCTTTTGGTCCGAAGAGTTTAAATCCATACGAAAAAAGATTAATCAATAGTTAAAGCTTGTGCTTTTTGCTTGTATCTGATATGTTTATAGCATTATGGATTCAAATACACAAAACCCCCAGCCAGAACAAAAACAAAGCTTTTGGGCAAAACTTTTCGGAGGTAGCAAAAAACAAGACGCTCCAGTTCCAACACCGCCGGCATCAACCCCAGACCCAACACCCGTAGCTCCAAGTGATCCTGTTGCAACTGATTTTTCAGCTCCAGCAACCAGCTTCGGAGATGATACCCCGTCTATTCCTGCCGTAGAAGTCGCTCCAGAGCCTGCACCTTTTGTGCCAGAGCCATCCGCTCCAATTGTTGACGAGCAGCCACTTCCGCCTATCAATGGTCCAGATGAAAGTACAATAGCAAGCACAGACTCAGCCCCAGTATCAGAAGACGTTCCTCAGGCTGATGTTTCAAAAGTTGATGAAGCTATCAATTCGCTTCCTCCACTACCTATTGCACCGGATGAACCAGCACCAGCAGCTCCAGCTAGTGAAATACCACAACCTCCAGTTGACCCTATGGTGAATCCACTACCTGCAGCAGATACCACACCTAGCGAAGAACAAACACCTACACCAACAGTTTAATTTGGTTTTTGTTGCAAAAAGCACAAGCTTTTTGTGCTTTTTGCGCGATATAATAGTAGTACACCAGTCTTATCTAATAAGAAAGGAGTACGATATGAAAATTGCAACAAAAACACTAGTTAGCCTGCTAATAGTAACGGCGCTAACACTCAGTAGTAGCGGGCTTGCCTCGGCTACAGGAGGTGATGGGACGCGTCGAGAGTCCAGGATAGAAAAAATTACCCGTCGACACGACCGAAAGCTCGAACTCACCGCCAGCTTACTAGGAATTTCGATAGAACAACTTAGAGAGGAACTAAAAACTACCAATTTTGATCAAGTGCTCAAAAGGCACGGGTTTAAAACTAGGGAAGACTTTCGCACAGCACTTGCCGGAAAAATTAAGGACGAGCTCAAAAAACGCGGCTGGTCTGATGAAAAGATACAAAAAGCCGTAGATTCTAGGCTAGCGCGCATGCACGAAAAAGCATAAAATAAGTCCACATGGATATTCTCATTCGACTCATAGCCGACGGCTTAGTGCCACTTGCGGTGTTTATTGGCGGCTATACGCTGTTGTTTCAACTACCAAAGGGCGCTAAACGAAAACAAGTATATCCAAGGATTATCATGGCCGGCTTGACCGCACTGCTTGTGGCAAAAATAGTAGCTAGCTTTTACCAGCCAGATGCGGCGCGACCATTTGTTGAAATGGGCGTCGCTGCTAAAGCTGCATATCTAGACAATGCAGGATTTCCCTCAGATCATGTGTTGTTTACTATGGCGATTGCGCTAGCCGTCTGGTTCGAGACTCAAAAGAAAAATACGGCAATTTTGTTGTTTGTGTTGGTGGCACTGGTCGGGTTAGGAAGAGTGCTTGCACTGGTACATACACCACTAGATGTTCTGGGTGGTTTTGTCTTCGCTTGTGTTGGTGCTTTATGGTACTTTACAAAGCCGCCTAAGAAAATCTAATCTTCCTTTGGCTTATCTAAAGAAAGTGGCTCAACATTGCTAGTCGTACTAGCTATTTTAACGACATCCTTATCAATCTTCCCTAGCTCTTTGTGGGCAGTATTGTAGTGGTTTACTGTTGTACCTAATGAGTTGCCAAGCTTTTGCATGTAACTTTCATAGACGCCTATATGACGACCAAGATCTCCAACTCGTTTTTGAATCTCTTTAGCTTGATGTTCGATTTGTAGCGAACGTAGACCCTGTAGTACTGTTTGTAAATAGGCCATAAAACTGGTCGGACTCACGATAATAACGTGCCGATCACGAAATGCGTATTCTATTAAATCTTTGTTTGTTTCGCTACCGACGCGACCAATGAGCAAATCGTAGTACAAGGCTTCCGAAGGGATAAACATAAAAGCAAAGTCCATTGTTTTTTCATTAGGGCGGATGTACTTACTAGTTTCGTTAATCCTAAGTTTTAAATCATTTTGAATTTTTGCCATTAAAACGTCACGTTCAGCTTTCGTGTCTGCTTGAATCATACGGTTATAGTTTTCTAGGCTAAATTTTGAATCTACAGGTAGAATTTGTCCCTTTTCTAAAAATATAACCGCATCGACAATTTCACCATCCTTGAACTTGTATTGCATCTGAAAATTATTAGGGGGCATGACATTGTCGAGTACGCTCTTAAGATAATATTCACCAAATACCCCACGCTGCTTTGGATTGCTCAAAACATTTTGCAGAGTTTTTAACTCGTCGGCAACATCAACAACTCGTTTGTTGGTATCGTCTAGTTTTGCCAGGCGCCTAGAAACATCGGCAACGATCTTTGCACTTTCGCCAAGTTGGTGTTGCATCGACAGGCTATTTTTATCAAGTCGTTTGGTGATTGTATCGTTTAAACCAGTATGCAGCTCCTGTATGCCACGCGTAAGCTCGGTCAAATCTGCTTTTAACAATTCTACTCCGGTATTGCTAGGTGGTTGTTTTGCCTGGTTTTGTAAATAAAATATTATTGCGGCAGCCCCCACAATAACAACAATTAAAGCTATTACTAACACAATTTCCATAGTATCTACTAGTATAACGTAGTTATAAACTGGTAACTAGTAGTGCTAGAACAATTAGCGCTACTGTTGAGACAAGAGCTACAATCAAGTTGTATGTTCGCAGTAGCCACGCGAATGCAAAGTAACCGAGCATATTTAAAAAGACCAGGGAAAGTAATTGCAGTGGCCATGGTGCAGGCGCTAGAAAGCTATATATATTCCAAAAACTGATAGTGACAGCCGCCGCAACCAAAAGCGGTCGGTATATAGAAGCTTGTACCAGCATAACAACAGCTACGATAGCCGAGATAACGCTAGCGATATGAAACGATACTTGCAGGCTTTGTGTACAAGTAGCGACATCACTTGCAGTGCATAGTGCTGGCTGTAGAACTACTTTATTGATAGCCAAAGTCAAAAGCAATGTGATAATCCCTGCAACAACGGAAGTTAGAAGAACACCCAAAAAAGTACGACGGCTAAAGCGTGCAAACGGGGAGTCTAAAAGTAAAATATCGTTTTCCATAAAATGTCTCTATTTATGATGCTAATAATATACTAAAAGTGAATAAAATACAATAGCTAACACCATACCATAGTGATAATGATTGACATCTTTTCACATTATTGTGGTACAATTACTTGCATAAAGACGTAAAACAGGAGGGTATCCCACAATGGCAGCTAAAAAAGCCACTACAAAGAAGAAATCAACAAAAACCGTAACAAAGAAAGTTGTTAGCAGAAGCTCATCAACATCAGCTAAAGACATGGTGTTAAGTGCTCCACTTGGCGCGCTTTTTGGTGAACTTGTTGGCACATTCTTGCTTGCAAGTATCGTTATCTCAACACAAGGACAACCAATTTTCATATTGTTTGCTCTTGCAGCAATCGTGTTAACAGTCGGTAACTTGTCAGGAGCGCATGTAAACCCAGCAATCACATTCGGAGCATGGGCAACAAAGAAAATTCCAACACTTCGAGCTGTTGGTTATATAGTTTTCCAGGTTTTCGGTGCAATGCTTGCATTTGCAGCATTGAATGCTTTGCTAGGCGGACAAGCAGCAGAAGCAAATCCATTGACTGGTCAGGCGCAAAAACCTGAGCTATTCGCAGCAACACAAATAACAGCCGATAAAGAATGGTACGCGTTCTTTGCTAGCCTACTCGGTATGTCTGTGTTTGGTTTTGCAGTAGCAAGTGCTATTCGTGAAAAGAAAGATCACTTTGCAGCAGCATTCACAGTCGGTGGTGGACTATTTATGGGTCTTATCATTGCGGGTTCGACTGCAATCTTGAACCCAGCAGTAGCAGTATCACTACAAGCATTTAGCAACCTAACTGGTGAAAATGCAACTTGGTATGCAGTGCTTGTTCACATTATTGCACCTCTAATTGGTTCTGCAGCAGGCTTCTTCCTATACGACTTTTTCCGTCGTGATGTTGAAAACAGCTAAACACGAACAACTCTTTGAAAAATCCCACTTATAGCGAGTGGGATTTTTCTTATGTTAAAATAGGCCGTAATGGCACTATATGTAAATCGAAATGAAAAACGCTCTATCTACCAGGAAAAGATAGCTGCAGACTTGAAGGGTAAACTCAAGACAACTGACGTAGTGAGCGAAAAGCCTGAGTCTACTATGCTGGAGGATGCTCATCAAACTCGTCCGGCTGGGCTAGTGATTGGTGGATTGTTATTTTTGGTTGTAATTGTTGGGGTGGTAACGATGTTTTTAACATCGCAGTAGCAAGGATGAAATAGATATGATGGAACCAGAAAATAAAGATCAGCCTCAATCACCAAGCACTGTGGGTGATGATATTTTTGTGTTGAAGCCAGAACCGAAAGAGCCGGTAAATAAAAAATCAATATGGTTAACAATAGGCCTAACTTCTCTTGGGATACTCGTACTCATTGCGGTATTAGTTGGTGCGGTTGTCGCATCGGCAGGAAGTATCGCAGAAAATTATAATGGCATAGCACTGCAGCAGCTAAAAAAGCTCAATAAACCACTTGTAGATTTAGAGCCAAGTATTGTACTAAACAATCGTAATATCACAGACGCCTTAGAAGATGTCTATGTCAGTAAGCAAGCACAGCCTTCTCTTGCTTCAACCTTATTTTTTGACGAGCTGAACCCGCAATATGTCAAAGCCAAAAAAACTCAAATAGCCGTTAAAAAATACTATAGCCAATTAGACTTGTACAATGTTCAGCTGAAGCAACTTATCGAGTTTGATGATAGCGTTCACACCATCATGGTGAAAGAAGCAGGCATGGAGGCTAGGGCTGTCGCCAATGATCCCCTCAGCATCCGATCGGTAAGTGGAAGCTTCCAAGATCTTTCAGATGAAATAAAAGACATTTCAGCACCAGCCCAATTGAAAGATGTGCAAAAACAGCTCGCAGATACATATAAATCTAGGGCAGAAATTTACAAAAAATGGGCACTCAGCATAGAGGGTGGTGACACATCTACTACCGAGGTAACTCAAAAACAGCTTTTAGACCAAAAGAACAAAGCAATAAGCCTAGCCACAGACAAAAAATACATTAAACTATTCACCCCATCGTACGAAGAATTATTAACAAATCAAAAAAACCTCCAAGCCGCATTGTCGAACTAGAGTTTTTACAGTGTATTTTGGTGTATAATACGTAGAGTATTTATGAGTGATTCTGTAGATCAAATAGAAAAGAAACTACTTCAAATAGTGGCGAAGTCTACTTTGCCACGAGAAGTATTACGATCTAAAGAGCTCAAGCAGCTATATGCTCAATTACCAACTCTGCCAGTTTCACAGCGATCTGCATTTGGACAAAAAATAAACGGCCTGAAAAAGAAACTAGAGTTAGTGGTTGCTGAAAAGGAAGAAGAGCTGAGTAGTTCAGAAAGAGAGCCGATTGATGTCACAGCGCCTTTTGATACGAATGCATCGCTCGCAGATCTGCTACCTAGCACGCAAGGTACGATACATCCACTAAATACCGAACTAGCTAGAATTATAGATATTTTCACACGCATGGGTTTTGCAGCTGTTGAGTCGCGTCAGCTAGACGACGACTATCATATGTTTACGAGCCTCAATTTTCCCGAGAACCATCCTGCGCGCGATGGTTATGATACATTTCGTACAGCTGAAGGGTTAGTTCCGCCCGCTCATACTAGTACCATGCAAAATCGCATACTAAAGGCTGGTAAAAAAGAACTGGAAGATGGAGGTCAAATAGCTGCTATTAGTTATGGCCGAGTATTTCGCAACGAAGATGTCGATGCAACGCATGAGCATACTTTTTACCAAGTAGAAGGTATTTTTGTTAGCGAAGATGCAAATATGAGTCAGATGCTAGGCACATTGCAAAGTTTTTTTGAAACATATTACGGACAGCAACTAAAGACTAAAACTCAACCAGCACATTTTCCATTTGTTGAGCCTGGGTTAGAATTTGCTATTGAAAAACCAGCCGCATTAAACGGTAAACCGGGCGAATGGTTGGAAATGTTAGGATGCGGTATGATACACCCGAATGTATTAAAAGAAGCCGGAATTGATTCGTCGAAATATCGTGGTTTTGCTTGGGGCGGCGGTGTAGAGCGGCTTGTCATGCTAAAATACGGCATCGAAGATTTACGTTATTTCGAATCTGGCAAATTAGCATTTTTGAGGAAGTTTGTATGAATAAGATAGTTATAGTCGATGACAACGACCAGATTTTGGGTACGAAAGAGCGTACAGAGGTTGATTATGAAAATGATATCTATCGAAGTGCTGCCTTGTGGATACAAAATTCAAACAATGAGGTGCTCGTTGCTCAGCGTAAGCTAACAAAAAGACAAGATCCTGGGAAATGGGGTCCTTCTGTTTCCGGTACAGTTGATAATGGAGAAGACTATGATTCGAATATATATAAAGAAGCTGGTGAAGAAGTTGGGCTCAAAGGTTATACTTTCAAAAAACTGGAAAAGGTACGCTATTACGAGCCTCACCCTCAATTTGCACAGTGGTACAAGGTTGTTGTTGACGAGCCGCTTGAGTACTTTACTCCACAACCCGAAGAAGTAGAAAGGTTAGAATGGGTGACTCTAGATGATCTTATCCAAGACGTAAAAGAAAACCCGGAAAAGTATATAGCGAGCATGGATAGTGCCGTTGTACTACTGGAGAAATCTGTATGATAATTTCGCTTAATTGGCTAAAACAATATACAGATATCGATTTGCCTGTCGATGAACTAGCTACTTTAATCGGTGCACGACTAGTTGAAATCGAAGAAATTATCGATCTTGGTAAAAAATATGAAAGTGCGGTTGTCGTAAACGTTGTATCCGTTGAAAAACATCCAAACGCAGATAGTCTGAATATTTGTTTCGTAGATGACGGAAAAAAGATAAAAGGCCTTGATAGGAATAAAGACGGGTTGGTACAAATTGTTTGTGGCGCACCAAATGTGCGCAAAGGTATGCTCGCTGTGTGGCTACCTCCCGGCAGTACCGTGCCAGCTAGTTTTGATGACAATGAACCATTTGTCCTCGGCAAACGTGAGTTACGTGGAGTCGTAAGTAATGGTATGTTAGCGAGCAACAAAGAGCTAGCTATTGGTGACAATCATGAAGGCATACTCGAAGTTGATACAACTGCAAAAGCTGGCGATAGTTTTGCAAAACTCTACCAGTTGGATGACTATTTACTAGATATCGAAAATAAATCACTAACACACAGGCCCGATTGTTTTGGGGTAATTGGCTTTGCTAGAGAAGTCGCAGCAATAACAGGAAGGCCATTCAAAACACCAGATTGGCTACTCGATACGAAAGCGACAATTGTCCGCTCGCCATCTGCAGCAACTCCGCTGAAAGTAACAATAAAAAATCCAGAACTCTCACAACGATATCAAGCAGTTGTGTTGAGCGGTGCTAACCAAGCAGCACTCTCTCCTATACAGATGCAAACTTGGATATCTAGGGTTGGCATGAAGCCTATCAGCGCAATTGTAGACGTGACAAACTATCTAATGGCCCTAACAGGCCAGCCTTTACATGCTTTTGATTACGACAAATTTACAAAACTAAATAACGGAAAGGCTGAAATAGTCATACGTGCTGGCAAAAAAGACGAAAAGCTAAAATTGCTAGACGGCAAAGAAATTGAACTTGCCGAGGAAGATATAGTTATTGCTAGCGGTACGGTACCGGTCGCGTTGGCGGGTGCAATGGGCGGAATATCGACCGCTATTGATAAAGACACAAAAAATATTTTATGTGAAAGTGCTAGTTTCAATCTATATAATTTGCGCGGTACCCAAATGCGTCACGGTATTTTTACCGATGCCATTACTCGATTTACAAAAGGTCAATCACCCGAACAGACAGCTCCAGTGCTATCAAAGGCTACGGACATGATGGCGACTTTAACAGGTGCACAGGTCGCAAGCGCTGTGATAGAACAGTATCCTAGCAAGCAAAAGCCAGTTTCTGCGAACGTGGATGTAAAAGACATCAATCGGCTACTTGGTTCTGACTATTCTAAAAATACTGTTGTTTCAACACTGAAACATGCAGAATTTGAAGTGACAGCAAAAGCAGATATAATACACATAACAGTTCCATATTGGCGTAACGATATCCATATTTTCGAGGAAATTACCGAAGAGATTGGGCGTATTAATGGCTATGACGATATAGTACCTAGTCTGCCAAGTCGACCATTTATTGCGACCGATAAAAGTGAGCTTGAAAGTCTCAAACAAACATTGCGACAGATCCTTGTTCGTGCTGGTGCTAACGATATTTTGACCTATAGTTTTGTTCATGGCGATTTACTACAATCAGTAGGCCAAAGGGCAGATGATTCATTTGCCATTACAAACGCTATTAGTCCGAAGCTTCAATACTACCGTCAAACACTAACTCCGAGTCTGTTAGAGCTTGTCCATCCTAACATTAAGGCCGGTTTTGACGAATTTGTAATATATGAAATTAACAAAACGCACAACAAAGTGCATGGAAAAGATGCCGAAGGACTGCCGGGTGAACTAGAAATGACGGCACTTGTATATGCCAGTAAAAAAGCCAAAGATAGTGCACCATATTTTGCAGTGCGACGGTATCTAGATTTCATTGCCAAGCAACTAGGGCTTTCATTTGAATATTCACCAATAGACAAAAAACCGAATTATCCTGTTACGGCTCCGTTCGACTACACTAGGAGTGCGTATATTACCGATAAAGCATCAGGTACGTTTCTAGGTATTATCGGAGAATATCGTTCTTCGGTTGTTAAAAACCTTAAGCTACCTCAGTCCGTAGCTGGGTGTGAGCTCGGCACAGAAGACATCCTAAAAGCAGTAAAAGCATCAGATATATCCTACAAGCCTCTTAGTCGATACCCTGGTACTACTCAAGACATTACGCTGCAGATAGACGAAAAAGTGCAATTTGGTGTCGTTCAAAAAAGTTTAGAAAAAGCTTTTGAAAAAATACAATACGAGTGGCAGCTAGTTCCATATGGCATATATAAAGCAGACAGCAGCAAGACAAAAAATGTTACATTTCGCATATACCTAAACAACCATAAAAAAACCATTACTAAAGACGACGCAAGCAGCACTATCGCCGACATAGTCAAAAAAATTACCAAAGAATTAAATGCAAAGGTTGTATAAGTAAACTGTTGTAATTAACCTAACAATATGGTATGATTTGCTAACTATGACCAATTATTATCCGGAAGCTCGCTTTGACGATGCAGAGAGTGCAGATGATTCTGTGGTTGCTGAAATTGTAGAAGCAGATACTGAGGATCAGGCTCTCGAACCACTCGATATGAGTTTTGACAGTGGCGTCGCTGTCGATGCCATTAGCTACTATATCCAAAAAGCTGGTAGCCATAGAATCATGGAACGAGATGAAGAAGTTGCGCTTGCAAAGCAAGTAGAAAGACAGACACTAGGTGCAAAAGAAGAGTTCATGGAACTAAATTTGAAACTAGTCATCAAAGTTGCAACAAAATACCAGGGTCAAGGGCTTGAGTTACCTGATCTAATCCAAGAAGGAAATATAGGGCTGATGCGAGCAGTAGAAAAGTTTGATTGGCGCAAGGGATTTAAATTTAGTACTTATGCAATGTGGTGGATACGACAGAATATACAGCGCGCAATTATAGACAAAGGTAGGACAATTCGCACACCTGTACATATAAATGAATCATTAAACAAAGTCCAGAAGATGAAAAAATTCCTCGAAAGCGAACATCTTCCAGTTACAGCCGAAGCAATTGCTGCCGAACTGGTAGATCTTGATGCGAGTGACGTAAAGGCTTTGCTAGATATGAATTTCGACACACTTTCTCTGGATGCTCCAGTTGGCGAAGATCAAGATGGCGCTAGCTTCGGAAACTTTATAGAAGACAAGGACACAGATATTCCCGATGAAGTTATGACAGAAATGCGTAGCGAACAGTTAGACGATGCGCTGAATCGCTACTTGAACACAGAGCAGCGCATGATAATCAAAATGCGTTATGGTTTAGCGCCTTATGTTAAACCACACACCCTGCTTGAAATTAGTGAGGTGATTGGTCTCACTAGGGAAAGTATACGGCAAAAAATTATAGTAGCCGAAGGTGATCTAGCTAGACATTTAGTCCCACGTTTTCCAGAATGGGTAGAATAATTTCCATTTACATGTAGGGGTGGGATATAATAGTGGGTACTGACTGAAAAAAGGGAGTATATGGAAAAATCATCAACTAGCAAAATGCAAAAATTTATTATTTGGATTATTATTATTGCCATGACGGTAGGTTCGCTTGGTGCGTACTTTGTCGTTATCATTGCAAACGATAACCAAAAAATCGAACAAGAACAAGCAGCAAAAGCACAAGCAACAGCTCAAAAAGAGCAGGAAGAAGAGGCTAAAAAAGTGAAAGAACCATTGGACGGCTATGCGGCCGAAGTATTTGACAAAGCAAGTGTGACAAAATTAGTAAAAGAAGACCTAAAAGTAGGTGACGGTAAAACAGCTAGTAAAAACTCTACAGTGAAGGTCAACTATTTTGGCTGGACTTCAGACGGTGTCATATTTGATTCGTCAAAAAAAGACGGTACTCTAACGCCTGTTGAATTTCCACTAAACGGTGTGATCGCGGGCTGGACCGAAGGGCTAGATAGGGTAAAAGCTGGTAGTGTACGTAAACTAACTATTCCAGCAGACAAAGCATATGGCGAGAGTCCGCAAAATGGGGCTCCCGGTGGACCTCTAGTGTTTATAGTTGAAGTTCTAGAAGTAAAATAGTACAAAACTACAACATATAGTGTATTGACCCAACATGCTAACGCTATATATAATGAATGCTAACGATATATAACAAAAATAGAAATAGGAGATTACATGTCCAAAAACATCACCGTCTACACCACCAACGCCTGCGCATACTGCATGATGGTCAAAAAGTATCTAGACAGCAAAGGCGAGAGCTACAATGTAATCAACCTCGATGAACAGCCAGATCAACGTGATAAGGTAGAGGCTATTAGTGGTGTAAAAACAGTTCCCGTAACAGTTATTCAAGCCGAAAATAGTGAACCTAGCGTAACTATTGGTTGGAACCCTAGTAAAATATCAGCAGCACTTCTAGCCTAATGTCCGATATCCATCCACTTGTTATTGTTGGTGCTGGTCCGTCTGCTCTTGCAGCGGCTGTGTATACTTCTCGCGAAGACATTGATACCACTTTGTATGAAAAAGGTGTGATTGGTGGTCTAGCAGCTATCACTGATCAAGTAGACAATTATCCAGGCTTTGCCGAAGGTATTGAAGGCTTGAAATTAGCAGAGCAGCTACAAGCCCAGGCTGAACGTTTTGGTGCCAAAATAGAGTTTGGAGATGTCCAGGAAATTATAGATAACGGTGACCACAAAATACTAAAAATTGATGGTAACGACGTGAAAGCCAAAGTCGTATTGATTGCAACTGGCAGTGACTATAAAAAAATCGGCGTTCCAGGCGAAGCCGAGTATTTTGGTCGAGGCGTTCACTACTGCGCAACTTGTGACGGTGCATTTTATCGTGATAAAAAACTAGTTGTTGTCGGTGGTGGAAACTCTGCATTGCAAGAAGCCCTATACCTGACACGATTTACGACTCATATTGATTTACTAGTACGCTCTACAGTAAAGGCCAGTGAAGTGTTGCAGCATGATCTAGAAAAAGCAGTTAGTGAAGGAAAAATTACTGTGCATTTAGGGACTACAACAGATGAAATCATCGCAACCGATAACCAGGTTAACAAAGTATTAGCTACAAAAGACGGTGAAAAAATTGAAATTGAAACTGACGGAGTATTTGTGTTTGTAGGTTTGTTGCCAAATACACAGTTCCTAGCTGATTCAAAAATCGAGCTAGATGAACAAGGCTTTATAAAAACCGATGGCAAATTACAAACAACTATTCCGGGTGTATTTGCTAGCGGTGATGTTCGCAGCGGTGCAACTATGCAAATTGCTAGCGCCGTTGGCGAAGGCGCAACCGCCGCGCTTAATATTCGCGAATACCTAGAATCATAAAAAGCAAACACCCCGCCTGATACCCGGAGGCACTAGAGAGGTGTCTGCGCGACGGGTAGGGCGGGGTTTAGTTAGTTGGGTCGGTGTACTGGTTCATCTTTCCATCGACCCATGTAAGCCGACGTGTCTGTTGCGAACGTCGATTGATCTGCGGAGACGTTGAACTCAAGTTCGAGCTCAATTGACTCTCGGCGTTGTTCCGACAAGAAATAATCCAAGCCGAACAAAATCGGTAGTGCGATGACAATAAGCCCGACAAGCATTACGGCAATGCCGTAGAGCCTCTCTTCGACACTGCCTCCAGTGTATGCAAACATCATTCCGAAGATGATGAGAACACACCAGATAACTGTTACGAATGTCTTAATTTTTTTCATAAGCACCTCTTTGAGAGTGGTTTAAACCGACAAGATTGCGTCTCTTACACAAAGCAAAAGAATACATATATTATATCAAATATATATAGATTTGTCAATACTTAGACAATATGATTGTAGTAAAAGGCTTCAAGTTGCGAGATAGCTTTTTTGTCGGTAGTCTCTAAGTCTACTTCGCGTGTGCCGAGTCTTACGCCGCTGTAACTAAAATTATGACTGCCCGTAAGTGCTGTCTTTGAGCCATCGGGCATTGTAAAGACAATAAATTTTGCATGGAGATACATATTTTTTTTGTATTGTGATTTCAGCCTTGTCGTAACACTGGAAACTAGTAACATTAGTTTGGTCCAGCGATGAGTGTTTTTCGGTTGGTTGTAATTGATTGTAGCTTTTTTGCGGCGTAGTATTTTCGCTAGTCGGCCTGTTGGACAGTACTGTGACACAAACAAAACAGATTGAGATTGTTCGGCCAGCTGGACTGCTCGTTCATAAATCATCGACTCATTTTTTTGGCCACTATCAATAAGTAGAGACCCATAACCAAGTTGTTTGTAAAAACCTGAATAGTCTGTCGGGTCGCGATCAGCTTTCACGATTTCTCGATGCTCTTTTGCTAGTAAATCGGCTAATTTTTTGTCTTTTACCTTGAACATGTAGTCAATATTTTTTGCACCTTTCCCATATAAATTCACACCACCGAAACTATATACGGTGTCGTCTACGATGGTCCATTTGACATGGGTTACTCCTGCGAATGGGTTGATACGCCAATTACCACCTAGCCAACGAAAGCTAGCTCCATTTTTTCGTAGTGTATTAGAGAGCTTCTTTGCTTCGCGACTATGTACAGCCAATCTTTTAAACGGATTAAAATAACCACCAAACTCACTAAATGTGAAAGTGTCGGCAGCAACCTGTACATCCACGCCTTTTTTTGCAGCAATCAGCAGACTATCCATAAAAGCTTGAGTTTCGGTTTCACGCGAGATGCATAGTGTCATCACGATAACCCGCTTTTTACTGCGGGCGATTGCGTGAGATGCGTCTTCTATATACTGGGAGGTTGTGAGGAGTTTCATGGTAAAATTGTTACTAACAATTGATTATAACGTAAACGGAGAAACTTTATGGCAGACTTTAACCAGATACTAGACGCAGGTGATGTAGAGACGGGTATTATAAACACAGTTGTGGAGATCCCAAAGTGGTCAACATTAAAAATTGAGTGGAATCGTCAACTAGGCGTATTCGAGCTTGATCGTGTCGAGCCAAGTATTTTTGCAAAACCTGTAAACTACGGATTTATACCACAAACGCTAGACGAAGATGGTGATGAGCTAGATACACTAATCATCACAAACGACCCGATCCCAACAGGCGTGTACCTAAAAGGTCGCGTAATTGGTGTGATGCATTTTATTGATGACGGTGAAGTCGATGACAAGATAATCGTCGTGCCAGCAGACGATCGTAATACGGGCGATACTATCAAGTCTATTGATGATGTACATGAACAATGGAAGCAAAAAGTAGAACACCACTTTAACCACTACAAAGACCTCAAAAAACCTGGCAGTACAAAAGTACAAAGTTGGGGGGGGATAGAAGAAGCGCAAAAGGTAATATTTGATTCTATCGAGCGCTGGAAGAATCAGGCCTAATACTTTTACGAGCTTTTCGAACTGCCTTATCGCGAATGATTGCGCTGGCGTTTGTTATAGTTTCGATAATACCAAGCTGCTTTAGCTGAGCACGTAGTTTGTTACGGGCATGTACAGTAGTAACAAGCTCGAGCCAAGCCTGCTTTGGCAGAGATAATTTACGGGTCACAACCTCTACCACGTCTCCGTTGTGCAACTTTTTATCAAAAGAAGCAATATTGCCGTTTACCCGAAAACTATAGGCATGTTTGCCTATGTCACTATGTACAAGATATGCAAAATCGAGCGGCAAAGCCCCTTCCGGAAGATTGTAAATGTCACCTTTTGGCGAATATACAAATATGCGTTGATCAAACAGATCAACCTTTAGTTCGTCGAGTGGCACTTCGTCACCCTCGCTCAGCTTGTCGGCAACTTCCTGCATCTGCGAAATCCATTGCAGCTGTGCCGGTAGAGTAGATGTTCCACGTTTTTTACGGTATTCTTTGGCCTTTTTTTGTTCGTTATAGTGGAAGCTTGCAGCCAAACCACGTTCGGCATATTCATGCATTTCGCGCGTACGAACCTGAAACTCTACTACTTGTTTCGTTGGTGTGATCACAGTTGTATGCAAACTTTGATAGCCATTTGGCTTTGGTGCCGCAATATAATCTTTGATACGTCCGAGCATTGGTTGATATGAGCTATGCAACAACCCGAGAACCCTATAGCATGTCTCGGGATCGTCAACGATGATACGTAGAGCAATCAAATCATAGATATCATCTATATTGTCGTCGGTTTTTTCTAGTTTGCGTTTCAAGCTATAGATACTTTTTACCCGACCGTCCATAGTATGTTTAATGCCTTGACGATCCAATTCTTCAGAAAATTCTTTTCGAACAACTGCTAGTTTTCTGTGGGATTTGCCCAAACGATCTTTCATCATTTTTCGCAGCTTTTTAAACTCACGAGGCTCCATAAAGCTAAATGCTAGCTCTTCCATTTGCATGCGCAGACGCCCCATACCTAAACGGTCTGCCATTGGTGCGAAAACTTCCAAGCTTTCGCGGGCAATTTTTAGCTGTTTGTCACGTGGCATATGCTCTAGCGTTTGTAGGTTGTGTAAGCGGTCGGCGAGTTTGATGATGATGACGCGAATGTCCTGGCCGACTGCTATCAGTAGCTTCGATAGATTGTCGCGAGTGGTTGGCAAGTAGCTGCCAATATCGCGCATACCGGCACGAGCTTGACCAACTTTTGTAACACCATCTACCAAAAAAGCGACATCGTGGCCGAATGCGTTTTCTATTTCTTCAAGTGTTAGGTCAGTATCTTCGACTGTATCGTGAAGTACACCAGCAATAACCGTGTCAATATCCATCCCCCATTCAATCAAGGTATTCGCAACGTTTAGGGGGTGAATGATATAGGCTTCACCGCTGAGTCTTTTCTGTTCTCTATGAGCTTTAAATGCAGTGTTAATTGCTAATTCAAGTTCCAATATCTCATTTTTGTCATAATGGGGTTCAGCATTTTTTAAGACATCTCGCTTTTTCATAGTTTAATTATACGCTACAGGCATGAAAAAAGAGCGGTATGTGCGGGGCCGAAGCCCCGCTACCGCTCTTGGGTCAGGTGATGTTGAGATCAAAGAGCCCTTCACTGCGCAACTCATCGAGAGTTGGATCTCTGCGCATTTCGTACTGGTCCCAGTCGACTCCATCGCTGTCGTCGACTTTCCAGGTACCGTCACGCAAGGTCACAAGTATGTACTTGTGTTTCAAGGGCTTCTGTGACCATCCCGGGTATTCGCACTTGAGCACGACAGCCTCGGGGATCGAGTTTTCTCCACATATGAGCTTGTAGTGATACCCAAACATTTGTTTATCACCGTATTCGTCAAAATTTAGACGAACACGCTCCTTCGGCATTTTGAATATTGCTGCGATTACAGCGTTTCGCATTGCCTTTTGTGAAAAAGTTACCTGCACTTTTGTGGGCATAGCCCGTTCCTCTCTACGAACATTGACAAAACAATAACGTAAAAACTGTTATTTATATTGTCACAAATATAACAAAATGTCAAGTATTGGAATGATTACAGATATGATACAATATCTTTAAATAGTACTAATGCTTATAGGAGTGGGTAGTGTCTAAAACAAAAGTAGCGATTAATGGTTTTGGTAGAATTGGCCGCAATGCCTTCAAGATTGCATTTGAACGTAGTGATATCGAGATCGTAGCTATAAATGATTTGACCGATAACAAGACACTTGCCCATCTTTTAAAACACGATAGTTCATATGGGACTTATGAGCACGAAGTAGGCTTTAACGATGACGGAATAACTGTAGATGGCCAAACAATAAAGATATTGGCAGAAAAAGAACCGAGCGCTTTGCCGTGGTCTGATCTTGGTGTTGATGTTGTGATCGAAAGTACTGGATTTTTTGTTGATCCAGCAAAAGCAAGAGCACATATAGACGGAGCCGGTGCGAAAAAAGTTGTTATTTCAGCGCCTGCAAAAGGCGATGGTGCCGATACTGTTGTTCTAGGCGTGAACGAAGATAAAATCGCAACTTCGACTGACGTAGTCAGCAACGCTAGCTGTACGACAAACTGCATCACACCAGTTATGGCCGTGCTAGAAAGTAATTTTGGTATTGAAAAAGCTATGATGACAACAGTCCACAGCTACACTGCTAGCCAAAAGTTACAAGATGCTCCAGCAAAAGATTTACGAGAAGCACGCGCAGCAGCAGAAAACATTGTACCGACAACGACCGGGGCAAGCATTGCCGCCGCCCAAGCGCTTCCAGCACTCAAAGGCATATTTGGCGGTATGAGCGTGCGTGTACCTACACCGGTAGTAAGTATGAGTGACTTTGTAGTACTTATAAAACGCGACACAACTATCGACGAAATCAAAGAAGTGTTTAAAAAAGCAGCAAAAGAACCTTTTTACCAAGGTATATTGGCTGTAACTGAGGAAGACCTTGTATCGAGTGACTTTAAGGGTAACTCCCACAGTGCTATAGTAGATCTCAATCTAACAAACGTCATAGGCGGCAACCTCATAAAAGTAGTTGCATGGTACGACAATGAATGGGGCTATAGTAACCGACTAGTGGAACTAACAGCCGACATCGGCCAAACATTGCAGAGCTAGCGCAAAACGCTTATACTAATAGTCAGTTATGAAGATATATTTGGGCAGTGATCACAATGGATTTCATCTTAAGGAAGATGTTTTTGCTTACTTATCAAAACTCGGACATGAAGTCGAAGATGTTGGCGATGAAATATTGGATAAAGAAGATGATTTTCCAGAGTTTGCAGCAAAGGCTGTAGTAAAAGTATTGGGCAGTGAAGATAACGATCCTCGAGCGATATTGCTTTGCGGCGGAGCTCAAGGTATGGGCATGGCGGCGAATAGGTTTGATGGTATACGTGCGAGTGTTGTGTGGGATGCACACGAGGCTAAAATGACTCGTAACGACAATGATAGTAATGTGCTGTGTCTTCCCGCAAGAACGCTCGAATCAGATCCTGATGACTGGAAAAATATAATTGATACGTGGCTAAAGACGCCGTTTGCAAATGCAGAGCGGTATCGTCGGCGTAACCACCAATTGGATAATTTACGATGAGTGTAGTTGTACCAGCATTACTAGGACAAACCAAAGAAGAGCTCGATGCTCTGTGGCTTCGGGTGCAGCCTTTTGCAAACCGTGTTCACATAGATATGATGGATGGCCAATTTGCACCGGGTAGTAGCGCAACTCCAGTCGATCTCTCATGGTCCCAGGGCTGGGAGGTAGATATACATCTCATGTATCAGCAGCCAATTGCTCAATTGGCAGCAATTAGTGCTATGGCGCCAAAACCAAGCCTGGTTATATTTCACAGCGAAGCAGAAGGTGATTTAATAGAATTTGCAAAAGGGCTGCAAGCTGCTGGTATAAAAGCAGGCATTGCCTTGATGAGACCTACAGTACCCAGCGACAAAACAGAACTTATCGAAGCAGTTGACCATGTGCTTATATTTAGCGGCGACCTCGGTAAATATGGTGGTAAGGCAAACATGCTACAACTTGAAAAAGTGCAGCTTATACGAAAAATAAATCCAGAAGCTGAAATAGGTTGGGATGGTGGCGCAACGATTGACAATGCATATACATTAGCTCTAGGTGGTGTAGATGTTATCAATGTTGGTAACACCCTAGCTGCTGCTGCTGATCCGGCAGAAGTCTATAGGAAACTTGACTTTGAAGTGCATCGCAAAGATGTTCTAAAGAAAAAGGAAGAAGAGTAATTATCGTGGGTGGGCGACTGACAACCAAACAGTTAGAACAAAAGGCCGAGGCTATTCGCGAAGATATCATTGCTATGTTGGAATCTGCTGGCTCGGGTCACAGTGCTGGGCCGTTAGGACTTGCTGATATTTTTGCAGCGCTTTATTTTGATATTTTAAAGATTGATCCTCAAAATCCAGATTGGGAAGAAAGGGACAGAATATTACTTTCAAATGGCCACTGCGTGCCAGTACAGTATGCTGCTATGGCAGAGTCTGGTTTTTTCGAACGCGACGAATTATTAACACTCAGAAAATTTGGTTCACGTTTACAAGGTCACCCTGAACGACAAAAACTACCTGGACTCGAAACTACATCAGGACCTTTAGGTTCAGGGTTATCGCAAGGTGCTGGTATGGCATATGTAATAGAGAAAATAGACAAAGTCAAAGACCAATGGGTCTATGTTGTGATGGGCGATGGCGAGTTGAACGAAGGCAATATTTGGGAAGCAGCAATGTTTGCTGGCAAGAACAAACTACACAACCTCATAGGCATTATCGACCGTAACAATATTCAAATAGATGGTCCTACCGAAAGCGTAATGCCATTAGAAGATTTGAAAGGCAAATGGGAGTCTTTTGGCTGGCATGTCCAGGAAATTGATGGAAATAATATGGAAAGTATAATCGACGGCGTTGCAATGGCACGTTCAGTAACAAATCGTCCTAGCGTTATAATTGCGCATACAATACCAGGCAAGGGTGTTGATTTCATGGAGTATGATTATCACTGGCATGGGTATTTTGTAGACGGTCCTGGGGCGCCTCCAAAAGCCGAGCAAGCAAAAGTAGCTTTGCAAAAACTACGTAGCCTAAACGGGAAAATCACAGGAGAGCACGAATGAGTCATTTTTCATTAAACCCAAAACTGCATGATGAAGATGTCGAGCAAGAACCAAACCGCGCTGGTTTTGGGCGCGGTCTAAAAGCTGCGGGCGAACAAAATGAACAAGTTGTTGCGTTGTGTGCAGATTTAACAGACTCGACACAAATGAACCATTTTCGAGATGCATTTCCCGAAAGATTTGTTGAAATTGGTGTTGCTGAACAAAATCTTGTAACGGTAGCTAGCGGTATGGCTGCAATGGGTAAGATTCCATTTACAAGCAGTTATGCTGCCTTTAGTCCTGGCAGAAACTGGGAACAAATCCGCACCACAATAGCTCTGAACAATCAGCCAGTCAAAATTGTAGGTTCGCATGCTGGTGTGTCGGTTGGTCCAGACGGAGCAACCCACCAAATGCTCGAAGACATTGCCCTGATGAGAGTCCTACCCAATATGGTGGTTATCGCTCCCGGAGATGCAATCGAAGCTGAAAAAGCTACCCGAGCTATGGCCGAAGATAATCGACCTGGCTATTTACGATTAGCTCGCGAAAAAACACCAATATTTAGTACGAAAGAATCACCATTCGAGATTGGTAAAGCCTATATTCTGCGAGACGGTCGCGACATTACACTTATGGGCACAGGCACAATGACCTACCAACTACTTAGAGCTGCTCATATGTTGGCACAAGAAGGCATCGAAGCTGAGGTGCTTCATGTTCCTACAATAAAACCCCTAGATGGCGATGCGATTTTGGCTTCACTTCGTAAAACGGGTAGAGCTTTAACTGCCGAGGAAGCCCAAAAAGATGGTGGGTTCGGCAGTGCAGTTGCCGAGCTTCTGAGCTCGAAACTACCTATGCCGCTCAAACGCATAGGTATCAAAGACCGCTTTGGTGAAAGTGGTGAACCTGCTGAACTACTGCGTGAATTTGGCCTTACTAGTGAAACCATAGTTTACAAGGCACGAACTTTCGTGCACTCAATACCGCAGTATAAACAAGGATTTTAGGAGGAAATATGGCATTGTCAATCAAAGATATTCGAGATCATACAACTAGAGCTAGACATTTAATGCAACGCTCTCGCCAGCAAAAATTTGCAGTTGGCGCATTTAATATAGATAACCAAGAAACCCTCATAGCCGTTTCACGCGCTGCACAGAAAATGAATGCTCCGGTATTAGTTGAGGTAAGTGATGGAGAAGTAAAGGCGCTAGGACTCGATAATATTCGCGATATGGTAGATAACTATCGTGAAGAGTATGGAGTTGAAATGTATATCAACCTAGACCATGCACCAACGGTCGAGGCCTGTAAGCGCGCTATCGATGCGGGTTTCGAGTTTATTCATATAGATATCTCGCAAGCAAACCACGAAGCTACTACTGAAGAGATCATTGCTGCAACTAAAGAAGTAGTTGAATATGCAACATTTACAGGCGCGCTAGTAGAAAGTGAGCCGCATTATTTTGGCGGAAGCTCCAATGTGCATGAAGAAGAAATTGATTACGAGGAAATAAAGAAAACATTCTCAACCCCAGAAGGCACTAGGTCTTTTGTTGAAGCAACTGGTATAGATACATATGCCGCCGCTATAGGTAATTTGCACGGTAAATACCCTGTGCCCAAGGTTTTAGATCTAGAGCTACTGCAACGCATCCGAGACAGTATTGACTGCCAGATATCACTTCATGGTGGGTCGGGTACGCCGCTCAATTTCTTTGAACGCGCAGCCCAAATAGGTGTCAGCAAAATAAATATCAATAGCGATATGCGTGTAGCCTTTCGTGAAACACTAGAAAAAGTCTTAGCCGACAATCCTAAAGAATTTGCCATAGTAAAACTTATGCCGACTGTATACGAAGCGGTTCAAGCAGTTGTCGAGGAAAAAATAAGTGCGTTTGGCAGCGAAGGAAAATCAGTTGTCTAAACTACCCGTAATTTTAACGATTGGCAAAGCGACACAAGATGTTTTTTTAAAAAGTTCAAAAAACTTCAAAACGCACGAACACAAAGGAGTTAAATACGAACAGCTACCACTGGGCAAAAAATTAGATCTCGACGAAGTTATTTTTGCAACTGGTGGAAATGTCACAAACGCAGCTGTTACGTTTGCGCGGCAAGGTTTGAATAGCAAATATATGTGGGCGCTAGGTACCGAAGTCGCATCTGAAGCTATTTTGAAAGACCTAGATAAAGAAAATGTTGAAACCGCAGGAGTTGTCCAAGACGAACAGTATCGTGCTAGCTACTCGACGGTGCTGTTGGCAAATGATGGCGAGCGTACTATTTTAAATTTTCGTGGAACAAAACTTGCGAGCGATGGACACCCTTTAGACTTATCGGCAATTGAGGATGCGGATTGGATATACATATCGTCACTGGGTGATATGAAATTGTTAGAAAAAATTATCACACGTGCCGCTAGATATGATACAAAAGTTATGCTCAACCCTGCAGGAGTAGAGCTCGAGGAAAAGACAAAGCTAAAAGCTTTACTAGAGGATGTAACAGTTCTTGCTTTGAACAAGGAAGAGGCGCAAATGATAGTCAGTGGACAAACCTTGGAAGAACTAGTTCGTCATGCAACGAATTATTGTTCTGTGGTGATTATTTCGGATGGTCCAAACGGAGTCCTCGCGACCGACAGTCAAACTATTATTCGTGCAGGTATGTACGAAGATGTACCAGTAGTCGATCGTACTGGTGCTGGAGATGCTTTTGGCTCAGGATTTCTGTCTCAATGGGCTCAGGGCAAAGACCTGAAAGATGCAATTATTTTTGCAAGTGCTAACTCTACATCTGTTGTTACAAAAATTGGCGCCAAGGAAGGTATTTTACATAAAGGCACAAAACTACACACTATGCCAATTGATCAAAAGCCGTTTTAATCTGGTATAATCATAAGCATAAAATATGGTGGGTAAATAAAAAATGTCAAAATTTCTACGCGATTTACTAGATGCCGAAGAGCCGCTTTTTGGGCTGAGTCTTCGTGATCTCGAAAAAGCTAGTGGTCAACAGGGTGTTGATGCTCGATTGATTGCTGATATTACGCGCGAAACTCACCAGGCGATTCGTGAGCTAGGGCTTGATCACAAAAATACGACCGGCAAAGAATTCTATCAAGCGTTAATGGCGCGTGTTGCGAGTGATAACGAGCGGGTGACGCGTATTGTTGGCGGTAAAAATTCCGACGATGTTCGGCAAATGGTTCCGCTACTAGTTGCGGCAGCTAACAAAGTTAAATTCAATCGCAAAGTGTTTGTGATCAAACACGACAAAGCCAAAGATCTACTGCGACAAATGCCTCCAAAAAAACTAATGGAACGTCTGGGCTATGACAATATCGAGGATCTATTCAGTGGTGAGAATTTTTCCGAGATGTATACTGCGCTACGTTTTTCCGAGGGGCCAGAGTGGCTCAACGAGTATGATGAACTGTTCAAAAGTGTATCAGCCGATGATTACGAAGAGCGTGATATTGAAATTATCGTTATGGATCATGAAAAGTATGTTGATTTGGCTGAACATTTCGTCGAAAAAAAACTACACAATGTTACGCACACAAAAGAACTAGGAGTGATTGTTGTAGTACCGATGAAAGCTACGCACGTAAAAGGACTAACATTAAAGACATTGCCGTTGCTCTTTCACTATCTCAACGAAGTAAAACTCTACTCGACTTTCTTTAAGCTAAAGTCAAAAACAGCTAAAAAGTTTGGCGAAACAGTTATGGAAACATTGATAGCCGATCCCGCAAAGGCTGCATCATTGTCTGGTCGGCATGTGCACTGGCGAGTTATACAGCGCTACTTTGGCAAACTCAAGGACGAAAGCCACCTAGAAGCTTTTGAGCCCCACGTACAACCCGAGGATTTGCACTGGCGTCGAGCAGAGGAGTTGTTGTATCAAATAGATCCCGAGATGAAATTTTACAAAGATCGCGACTGGGTCGGCATGATGTACAACGATCGTCCTGTGACCCTCAACTTTGTTGATATTGCTCTCAGCTATTCAAACGAAATTAGTTACGAAGACCGTTACGTGTATCACTTTCGTGAAAGTTTATGGAACGAATTATTCGCACGATATATGGGGATGAAAAATCTCAAGGAACAGGTTCTGAATCAACTAGACAATGATATGATTGCACCCGAAAAGCTAGGTATCAGTAAAAAAAAACTAGCTAAGCCTACAGAGACGGAAGCTGCTCCATACTGCCCAACGGCATTGATCGAACAAAACAAGCTAAACCATTTGTTGGTTCGGGAAAAGTTAGTCGATGCAGCAGCCGGCAAGTTGATAGGTGTCATTGATGAGTTTGAAAAAGCGTTTGAGGTGTTGGGAAAATACCCTAGGACAGTCAGTGTCTTTGGTTCCGCCAGATTACGGCAAGACCATCCTGCATGTATAGCCGCTTACGAGCTAACCAAAAAAATAGCCCAAGAAGACTATGCGATTGTCACAGGTGGCGGTCACGGTATTATGGAGGCTGCAAATCATGCTGCCTACGATATCGGTACTGGTTCTATTGGCCTCAATATTGAACTACCTACAGAGCAAACTTTAAACAAATACACTACCGATCACTATACATTCGAACATTTCTTTAGTCGTAAAGTAGCTCTGACTTTTGACGCCAGCGGATATGTATTTTGCGCAGGCGGCTTTGGTACATTAGACGAATTGTTTGAGATAACTACCTTGGCGCAAACCGGTATCATACCTCGTGCGCCAATCATTTTGTACGGCAGTGATTTTTGGAATCCGCTGGCCGATTACATACAACAGACTTTAAACGAAAAATTCGGAACTATTGGACCGGACGATCCTCAGCTACATATCATCACCGACGACCCTCTGGAGATCATTGCCTATATCGAAGCTTATGAAGATGGCCGGCCAACATTCCAGAACTACTCGAGTGTACATCCGCTATAGAAAATTGCGGAGATGGCCTAAAGATACATTGACTATCTGTTAATGCGTTGATTTTTCATAGTACTTATGATTATATATTAACAACAATAAGTAAAGGAAAAAAATGAAAAATAACTTACAAAAAGGATTTGGAATCGTTGAAATAATATTTGTTGCTCTAGCAATTATTTTAGTGGGATTCTTGGGTTGGAAGCTATATGAGGCACAAAAAATGCTTGATGATGCAAGCAAAACCGATACCTTCAAAACAAGTACTATAAAAAAGCCAGAAACAGATAATCTTACGGAAACAGCTACATTTGATGCTGGTCGTAAGGTAACGCTAAAGTACCCGAGTGATTGGAAGCTTGAAAATAGGGAAGATGATCTAAGGGGTGAAGCAATAGTTAGCCCAACACAAGATATATTTGTAGTTGTTGTTGCTAAAACTGAGCCACTCAGTGGTATGGGAGGATATTGTGATCCCGCAGACTCGGCAACAATTAGTGTATTCAACAAGTATGACATAAAAGCGCACCCGGAATATAAGCTAATAGAAACAAAAGATTCAGATAATATTGCAGGTGTTTATACAGCTAAAACCAGTGACATAAAGGATATAAAGGCTGGGGATAGTGTATGTGATTTGGGGTATTTAGATCTATTTTTGAATGATTCTAAAGGTCATTTATCTATATCTATAGTAGACAATGATAATAAAAACCTACTAAACAATTCAAATTTTGCTACAGCTCGCAAAATCGTACAAACCTTAGAAGTTGAATAGTAGGTAATAAGTATACTTACATAGACTACATTGCTAAACTATATAGGTGACAAAGTTTAAACTCAAAACAAAATACCAGCCAACAGGTGATCAGCCTACTGCTATTGCTCAGTTAATAAAAGGCTTGGAGGCTGGTGAAAAGAAACAAACACTGCTAGGTGTTACTGGTAGTGGCAAGACATTTACTATGGCAAATATTATTGCCAATCGACAGACGCCGACCTTGGTGCTTGCGCATAACAAAACATTGGCTGCGCAGCTATATAGTGAATTTAAATCTTTTTTCCCGGAAAACGAAGTCCATTATTTTGTCAGCTATTTTGACTATTATCAACCAGAAGCGTATATCGCCAGCCGTGATGTTTATATAGAAAAAGACAGTAAAATCAATGAAGAAATTGACAAGCTACGGCATGCTGCTACATCAGCTTTGCTCACTCGTCGTGATGTCATAATAGTTGCAAGTGTGAGCTGTATTTACGGTATTGGTTCACCGGAAGACTACGGACAAATGTCAGTAGTTGTCAAAAAAGGTGAAAAGCGCTCTCTCGAAAAATTTGTGCGACACCTGACCGATATTCAATATCAACGAAACGATATAGATTTCTCTCGTGGTACCTTCCGTCAGCGTGGGGACATCATAGATGTGTTTCCAGCGGGTGGCGACAATGCTTACCGCCTAGAGTTTTTTGGTGATGAAGTAGAAAATATTAGCGAAATAAACCCCCTTACCGGTGAAATTGTACGAAAACCAGCCGAAGTCCATATCTTTCCTAGCTCGCACTACGTCACTCCAAAAGAAAAACTGGTGCATGCCATTGCAGGCATCAAAAAAGAATTCGAAGAGCGAGTGCAGTACTATGAAAAAAATGATAAATACTTAGAAGCTCAGCGACTGACTCAACGCACAAAATACGACATAGAAATGTTAGAAGAAACTGGTTTTGTAAAAGGTATCGAAAACTATTCACGCTACCTGACAGATCGCGAGCCAGGTGCGCAACCTGCAACATTGATTGACTATTTTCCTGACGACTGGTTGCTGTTAGTAGACGAATCGCATATGAGCTTGCCACAAGTTCGTGGTATGTATAACGGCGATCGTGCACGCAAGGAAACACTAGTTGAGCATGGCTTTCGAATGCCAAGTGCGCTTGATAACCGACCACTACGCTTTGACGAGTTTGATGAACACATAAATCAAGCAATCTTTGTGTCAGCAACCCCTGGTGATTACGAGCTAGAGCATTCACCAGCACCAGCACAACAGGTCATTCGCCCTACAGGACTTGTTGATCCTATTATCGATATTCGATCGAGTGAAGGACAAGTTGATGATCTGATTGCAGAAATCCGTGGTCGCATAGAGAAACATCAACGGGTATTGGTGACAACACTAACGAAACGAATGGCCGAAGATTTGACCACACACCTGCAGGAAATCGATATAAAAACTGCCTATATTCACAGCGATATTGATACGCTAGAGCGTGGTGATATTTTGAAGTCACTACGTTTGGGTGAGTTCGATGTGCTAGTCGGTATCAACCTCCTACGAGAAGGCTTAGATCTTCCGGAAGTGAGTCTCGTCGTTATCATTGATGCAGATAAAGAAGGTTTTCTGCGAAGTAGCAGCGCTTTGATACAGACTATTGGTCGCGCAGCCAGACACCTAGAGGGCAAAGTCATTATGTATGCCGATCGTGAAACTGATTCTATGAAAAAGGCAATTGGCGAAACAAATCGTCGCCGCAAAATCCAAGAAGATTACAATACCGAGCACAATATTACGCCCGAAAGTATTGCAAAGGAAATCAGCGAAGGTCTGCGAGCAATCATACCTGAAAAAGATAAAGGGCCGACTCTCAATCTCAAGAAAATTCCAGTTGATGAGTATCCGCATCTCCTGAAAGAGTTAACCGGACAAATGGAACTTGCAAGTGCAAACCTTGAGTTTGAAAAAGCGGCTGAGTTGCGAGATTCTATAGCTGAAATAAAAGCAAAAATGTAAAAAAACACCCCGGCGACTTATCCTATTTAAAGGTCAGTTTACCGGGGTTATGTAAGCGACATATCGTCACTATTTTGGTTGTGGTTGTCCACACCAGTCGACGATACTTGGCCATCGAGCGGTGTCGGCGGCTGACACGATTGAACGCGTCTGATCTTTCGGGCGTACCAACACCCAGGAATTGTCGACCTTTTCGATTTTTAGCCTGCAGCCTTTTGCATATTTTGGTATGCTCACGACTGCTGCGTTGGCGTAGTCAACATTGACGTACGAAAAGCCGGCCTTTTGCAACTCTCGCTTTTGTTCAGACTTTGTTCGGTCATCGTCCTCAACTGCGCCTAGTATTGCAAATATGACAAGAAGGACCAAGGCGACGACTGCCAGCAAACCGGCATTGTCGCCAACATCTGAATACTTCGGTACAGAGACTGCAACGATAAAACAAATGAACACCGCTGCCAAACACCCAAGGGCGATCCACCAAAAAACGTTCATCTTCACGCTTCTTTCTATTGTATGAGAGGATGAAGAACAGAGTTTATTATGTTTTATTGTTTGTATTTTGTCAATATTATGTCAATTATTAATAAAAAATCACCCCGATGTCTTCTGCTGCGAAGCAGAGGACATCGGGGCTTTTGTTTATTGCTTGTTGCACCAACGGAGAACTTCCGGGCGCTTCGATACTTCTGACGCGCTAATCACAGGCTTGAGTCGACCGCCGGGCGGTGTGTCGAGCAGCCACTGTGATGTGGAATTTTCTGTAGCTTCGTCGTAATCGCTATCAAGGTACAAGCCAACTTGGCAATCGGCTAATGTACCCGAGAGCGAGCCGGAAGCTGTGTCCGAAACACTGTCATAACGTACTTGCCCGAACCCCATCTTGCGAAGTTCCTTGACTTGCCACTGAGCGTTTGAGTGCGAGCTTGCTTTGTCGAAAGCCGCAAAGCCGACGCCAAGGAAAATAAAAGCGATCAAACATGCGATCAAGCATGTTGCAACGGCCTGGTCTCCTCGATAGTTAGTTGCGCAGTACATTGCCACAAGGGCAAAGACAATTGCGGCAACAAATAACAATACTGCAATGAACATCCTCACACCACCTTTCGATCGATTTCAAAAAGTATGAAGATTAATGATTACTATATAAAAATATCAACTATTTGTCAAACAGTTACATAGCTGCCAACTCTTTGATATAATGTTCTTCAATGGCGAGTATCTCAAAAGACGATGTGGTGCATTTAGCGCTACTCTCAAATCTCAGTTTAACCGACGACGAAGTCGAGTCGATGCAAAGTGATCTAGAAAACATTCTCAATTATGTTAGTACATTGTCTGGACTGGATACTAAAGGTGTTGAACCAACATATCAGCTCAACGGACTAGAGAATGTTGATCGCTCGGACGTAGAGATTGACTATGGCGTGAGTCGCGAAGACCTACTGGCAACTGCACCTGATCAACCAGAAAATCAAATAAAAGTACCGAAAGTTATCTGATGGCAACTATTCAAAACATTGTCGATGCGGTAACTTCAGGCTCTAGTACAGCGACGGAGCAAGTGGAAAATGCGATTCAACGTGCCGAAGATAAAGAAGATTTTAACGCGATCTTAAATTTGACAAAGGAAAGAGCACGACAGAGAGCCAGCGAAATAGATGAAAAAATCAAAAATGGTGAAACAGCCGGTCGTCTAGTCGGTGTGCCATTTATAGCAAAAGACAACTTTCTGACATTTGGCTCACCGACAACTGCCGCCAGTAAAATTTTAGAAAACTTTGAAGCGCCCTTGCAGGCAACTGCAATCGAAAAGCTAGAACGTGAGGGTGCGATCTGTATAGGCAAAGCAAACCTCGATGCTTTTGCTCACGGCGGTAGTACTGAAAACTCAGCATATGATGTTACCAAGAATGCAATTGATCGGACTAGAGTTGCTGGCGGTTCATCTGGTGGTTCGGCTGTGGCGGTAGCACTGGATATCGCACCGTTTGCCCTAGGTACAGACACAGGTGGCTCTATTCGTCAGCCTGCCAGCTTTAACGGTGTTGTTGGGGTAAAGCCGACCTACGGAACAGTCAGTCGTTTTGGTGTGGTTGCTATGGCTAGCAGTACTGATGTGATTGGCCCGATTACTAAAAATGTTGCCGATGCAGAACTTGTACTAGATGTGCTCGCTGGCAAAGACCCATATGATGCAACAACTTTACCAGCTTTCTTTAAACCCCAAAACGAAGAGCCAAAGCCTTTAAAAATTGGCATTATTACAAACATGTTAGATGAGGGCACTTATTCAGGCGTGAGTAGCGTGGTGAGAAAATATGGCGAGGCCTTGAAAGCAAAAGGCCATGAGGTAGCAGAATTTGACCTAGGCAGCGATTCCAGGATAAGTGACAGTTTGGCTATGTACTATATCATCGTACCTGCAGAAATTAGTTCTAATCTAGCTCGTTATGATGGCATACGATATGGTGTTCGTGCTGATGCAAAAGACCTCAGCGAACTGTATGGCCGCAGTCGAGACCAAGGCTTTGAACTGGAAAACAAACGACGTATTTTAATCGGTAGTTATGTACTATCTAGTGGTTACTATGATGCGTATTACAACCAGGCGGCCAAAGCCCGTACTTTGTTGATCCAAGAATTCAACGAACTGTTTGAAAAATATGATGTACTACTCAGTCCTGTCTCTCCAACACCTGCATTCAAAATAGGCGAAAACACCGACGACCCACTGAAAATGTACAAAGCGGATGTTATGACAGTGCCCGCTAGCTTGGCAGGTATACCAGCTATTAGTGTACCTGCAGGTCAATCAGATGATGAGTTGCCAGTTCCAATTGGAGTGCAGCTGATTGGTCAACGAAAAACCGACGCTCAGTTGCTAGCATTAGCCAAGTCTATGGAGGCTATCAATGAATAGTTTAGTTATAGCTATGTTTGTCGGAATCATTATTATTGGCATTGTTATGATGATGATTATTGCAATGACTCGTAAAAAAGCACCAGGTCTAAATCAGGAAGAATTTCGAACAAAATGGCTAAAGATCGAAGGCAGCCTAATAGACGATGAAGCGTCTGGTCACTTGGCAATACTAAATGCCGACAAGCTACTCGATGCTGCTTTAAAGGCTCGAGGTTTTCCTGGTGAGACTATGGGCGAGCGTATGAAAAGCGCACGAACCTCGTTTAGTAACAACAATGCAGTATGGGCAGCGCACAAGCTGCGAAATCAAATCGCTCACGAATCTGATGTATCGATAAAAACCAAGACTGTTCGTTACGCATTGCAAGCATTTAAAAAAGCACTGAAAGACGTGGGGGCGTTATGAGTAAACTTGTCCCAACAATCGGTATCGAATGTCATGTTCAGTTAGCAACTAAAACTAAGCTATTTTCTGGTGCTAATAACGATGCTCGAGACGAAGCACCAAACAGTGTTGTCTCACCAATTGACTATGGTCTGCCGGGTATGCTGCCAGTACTTAACCGCGGTGCAGTTGAGCTTGCGATAAAAGCTGGGTTAGCCCTAGGTAGCGACATCGCACTCACTAGTCGTTTTGATCGCAAACATTATTTTTATCCTGATCTACCAAATGGATACCAGATTACTCAGTTGTACGAGCCCATTATCTTAGAAGGTGTAGTAAAAGTACCATTAAACGGCGAGATATTTGATGTTCGCATACACCACGCTCACCTAGAGGCTGACGCTGGTAAATTAACACACTATGATGATTACAGCTTAGTTGATCTGAACCGTGTAGGCACACCGTTGATCGAAATCGTGTCTGAACCAGACATTCACAGCGCACAACAAGCCCGAGCTTATGTACAGGAACTATATTTGTTGATGACATATGTCGGTGCAACGCACGGGGATTTGTATCACGGTAATATGCGTTTTGATGTGAATATTTCTGTCGCTCCTGAAGATGCGGCTGAACTAGGTAATCGTGCCGAAGTCAAAAACCTCAACTCATTCCGCGCAGTTGAAAAGGTAGTTGAGTACGAATTTAAACGCCAGAGTGAATTACTAGCAAAAGGGCAAAGTATAGAGCAAGAGACTCGTGGCTGGGATGACGACAAGCAAAAAACATTCAGCCAGCGTTCAAAAGAAAACGCACCGGATTATCGTTATATGCCAGATCCAGACCTACCTCCAATTGTATTGAAGCCAGAACAAATAGAAGCTGCAAAATTAGCATTGCCTAAACTACCTAACGAATATCGAGAAGAATTTAAAAATATGGATCTGGATAGTTCGGTTGTAGAGAGTATAGTTTCTCAAATAGAATACTCTAACCTAGTTTCACAAATTCTTGATAAAAGTAATGATGAACATGCTCGACGAATTGCACTCTGGCTAATGCAGCCAAAAGTGGATGAAGAGGAATATGTAGCTTTTGGAGACGAAGATTACACTCCTTACATGTCATCAGATGCTTTTATTAGACTATCGGAAATGGTAACCGCAAATAAACTTAACTCAACAGCCGCTAAGGATATATTTGCTGAACTATTAAAAAAAGGTGGCGATCCTGAAAAAATTGCAGAAGAAAAAAATTTACTTCAAGTGAGTGACGAAGGCGAAATCATCAAAATAGTCGAACAAGTATTAGCTGACCCATCCGCTAGTAAGGCTGTCGCCGACATTAAAGCAGGCAATGACAAGGCTATCGGGTTTCTCGTTGGACAAGTGATGAAACTCTCGGCTGGCAAGGCAAATCCAGCTTTAGCTCAAAAATTAATTCGTGAAAGATTATAGCTTCTACAAATAGGGTGTTCACGCCGTCAGTAGGTGGTATAATAGTTACAGAATAAAAGTTAGTTCGCCATAGGAGCTCTAGATGTCAGATCCAGCATACGTATTAGTCATAATCCTAAGTCTATTCTTAGCAGTCTCTCTACTACTTTCTATAATCTTGCTCGCCATTCTCATAACATTTGCGCGCAGAGTAAATGCGGTTGCATCATCTATCCAAGCAACGGCAGAAAACGTAGAAACAGTTGTAAGCGGAGTTAGTAAAGTAACATCACCAATGATAATTGCAAAATTAATAATGAAACAATTTAACCAAACCGGTAAAGAAAAGGGGAAGAAATAATGAGTAAAAAATTTGCAATAGGAGCTTTTTTCGGAGCAGTGGCAGGAGCAGTTGCTGGCGTATTGGCTGCACCAAAAAGTGGTAAAGAGACTCGCGATGAGATAAAGAAAAAGGCTGACGAAGTAAAAGACGACGCAGTTGAAGCATTTGAAACTACAAAAGACGAAGTGAGTGCACGTTCTAACGTTGCAAAAGCTCAAGCAGAAGCGAAAGCAAAGGAAGCCAAAAAGAAAGCCGAAGATCTAAAAGTACGCGCCACTAAAGCAGCTGATGCAGCTAAAAAAGAATTTAACAAAAAACCAGCAAAATAGTTCATGATAAAGTCACACATAGATAGTGCTAAAAAACGTATTAGCAAAGATCAGACTCTGGGCGCGCAACGCGAACTAATCGAGCAACTTTTCAACGATCACTACAAAAATCGTTGGCATATATACAAGATGAACTTTGTACGTGGGATTTTCTTTGGTTTTGGTTCTGTGATAGGTGCGACTATTATCGTTTCCATTGCTATTTGGGCTTTGGCGCAATTTGTGGAATTACCTAATAATCTATTGCAACAAGTCCAGGACAAGCAAGAGCAAACAATACAGTAATAACGGGTGAGAGAAGGGGATGAGGTGTGAGTAAACCAACTGTAAATTTACAGCCGTCTGATTATGTACACCTACATAACCACACCCATCATAGTCTGCTAGACGGTATGACTAAAATATCCGAACTTGTCGAGCGTGTAAAAATGCTTGGTATGGAAGCTGTTGCCATGACTGACCATGGTACGTTATCTGGTACCATCGAATTCTATAAAGCCTGTAAAGGCGAAGGTATAAAGCCCATTATTGGTATGGAAGCCTATGTGGCGGCGAGAAAGCACACCGACAAAGAGCCAGGCAAGGACAAGCCTCGTTATCACCTGATTATTTTAGCAATGAATAATGTAGGGTATGAAAATTTGATGCGGCTGAGTACCATCGCCAACCTCGATGGATTGTATTACAAGCCAAGAATCGACCATGATTTATTAGAAAAATATAACGAAGGACTGATAGTCCTCAGTGGTTGTGCCAGTGGAGAGCTGGGCGAGTCGTTGAAAAACGGTAGTTATGATGATGCTAAAAAAACAGCTCAGTGGTACAAGAAAATATTTGGTGATCGCTATTATCTCGAAATGCAAGATCACGGAGATTGGCAAGATCAATTGAAAATTAACGAAGGTGTTGAGAAGCTTTCTGGTGAGCTAAATATCCCAAGAGTTCTTACAGGAGATGCTCATTATCTCAACAAAGATGATGCTCAGGCGCATGAGATATTGCTTTGTGTGGGTACAGCCGCTTATTTATCAGACAAAAATCGTATGAGCCTAGAGGGGTTTCATCTACATGTGCGTGATCCAAAAGAAATTATAAAAAAGTGGGGAGACAAGACCCCTGAGCTAATAACAAATAGTAAAGCAATTGCTGACCGTTGCGATGTCGAAATCGAACTAGGCAAGATACTCATTCCAACATTTCCAACTCCAGCAAAAGAGACAGAAAAAAGCTATCTTCAAAAACTTGTCTACCAAGGTTTAGCGTGGCGCTATAAAAGTATCGATCGCGACAAAGCATTGAAACTAACTATTGCCGATGCGAAAAAAGGATTACCAGTAGAGGTGCTTGATCGAGCTAAGTTTGAACTAAGCGTCATCGATAATATGGGTTTTAACGGTTATTTCTTGATCGTTCAGGACTTTATTAACTGGGGTAAAGATCGCGGTATTATATTTGGCCCAGGTCGTGGTAGTGCAGCTGGTTCTATCATTGCGTATGGTTTGAACGTGACAGATTTAGACCCAATTCATTACGATTTACTGTTTGAACGTTTTTTGAACCCAGACCGTATCTCAATGCCCGACATCGATATTGACATTCAGGACACCAGACGCGATGAAGTGATCCAATATTGTATTGATAAATACGGAGAAGACCGTGTAGCTAATATTGTAACGTTTGGTACTATGGCTGCACGTGCGGCTGTGCGTGACGTAGCCCGAGTTCTAGAGGTTCCATATGCCGAGGCTGATCATTTAGCCAAGTTGATACCTCCACCTGTCCAGGGCCGTCACATTCCGCTAGCAAAAAGTATTCAAGACGATGCTGATTTGAAAAATCAATATGAAACAAACGAGCAAGCTCATGAAGTAATTGATTTCGCCTCAAGATTAGAAGGAACAATACGATCTCATGGTGTTCATGCAGCTGGTGTAGTTATTGCTCCGGACGAATTGGTAAAATTTGCGCCACTAGAAATGGCGCAAAAAGGCGTAATTTCAACTCAATATCCAATGTACCCGATCGAAGATTTGGGACTACTCAAGATGGACTTTTTGGGGCTATCAAATCTCACAACTATTAACAATGCGATGAGGATTATTAAAAAAGTATATAAAACAGACATAAATCTCAATACCCTCAATCTCGACGACAAAAGGACCTATGAACTGTTTCAGCGCGGTGACACAACAGGGGTATTTCAGCTTGAATCTGCTGGTATGAAGCGCTATCTAAAACAGCTCAAACCGAGTGTGTTTGACGATATTATCGCTATGGTCGCATTGTATCGACCAGGCCCAATGCAGTTTATCGATAGCTTTATTAAACGAAAGCATGGAAAAGAAAAAATCACCTACTTACACCCTAAAATGGAAAATGCACTGAGCAGTACCTACGGTGTGCTGGTCTACCAAGAGCAGTTTATGCAGATCAGCAAAGACTTAGCTGGGTTTACGGGCGGGCAAGCCGATACACTGCGTAAAGCAGTTGGTAAGAAAATAATGACGATGATGAAAAAAATCAAACCAGAGTTTGTTGAAGGTGCCATAAAGCATAGCGATGCCGATAGAGGAACTATGGAGTTGTTTTGGGATCAGCTCGAAGAATTCGCCAATTACTGTTTCAACAAGTCTCACGCAGCGTGCTATGCGTTAATTTCATACTGGACGGCATACCTCAAAGCTCATTATCCAGACGCATTTATGGCGGCGCTTATGACTAGTGATCAAGGCGATATTGATAGACTGGCAATCGAGATTGCCGAAGCCCAGCATATGGGACTAAAGGTACTCTCGCCTGATGTCAACCTCAGTTTCGTCGAATTCTCGGTTGTTCCAGGTAAAAACGAAATTCGCTTCGGGCTTGCCGCTGTAAAAGGCATTGGTGTTGGTGCAGTAGAGGCAATTCTAGAGGCCAGAGAAGCAGGTCCATTTGCTTCTCCAGAAGATTTTGCCAAGCGCGTACCAGCCAATAAAGTGAATCGACGCGTATGGGATTCATTAATCAAGTCCGGGGCGTTTGACACAATGGCGGATCGTTCTGATTTGCTATTTAACCTGGATGCAATACTGGGCTTTGCTTCAAAATTGCAAAAAGAAGCGCTTTCAGGTCAAACTGACCTGTTTTCGGGACTTAGCGATGAAGTAGCAAGTGTCATAGCCTCGAGCTTAGAACTAAGGCCTGCTCCTACTAGACATACCGAGAAAGAGCGCCTCACCTGGGAGCGAGAGTTGCTGGGGTTGTATCTGAGTGCACATCCACTTGATCCGTACTCTGTCTATCTAGAAGAAAAAACTATTCCGCTGACAAATATTAGCCCAGAGACTGACGGAAAGACAATAACTATTGGTGGCATTGTCAGCAGTATTCGAGCAATCACGACAAAAAGTGGTAGCAAAATGGCATTTGTTCGTATAGAAGACAAAACTGACGAGATCGAAGTAGTTATTTTTCCAAAAATGTACCAAGAAATAGGCGATAAGCTTTTGCAGGACATAGTTGTCAGGGTGAGCGGAAAAGTAAACGCGCGCTCACAAACGGGAACACTACAGGATGAAGCAAAGGTAATTGTGAACGATATTGTGATTGTTTCACAGGAGGAATTGGACAACTACAAATCGACTGGCAAAAAACAAAAAGGACCAACGGGCGGTAAAAAGCAGCCAGCAAAAAAAACAGTAGTTGAAAGCAACGAAGAACAAACTCCTCAAGCTCAGACCATGTACATACATGTAAAAAATACGAATGATCACGATAGCCTGCGGGAAATGAAACGACAACTCAGCAGTTTTCCAGGCGAAAGCCAAATTATACTAGTACTGGGCGAGGACAAAGCCTCTGCAATTCGTCTGCCTTTCACCGCAGAGATATCCGATCCGCTGGTTGGAAAACTTCAATCTATTTACGGCACAGAGCAGGTGGTTGTTAAATAGTTAACGCTAATGGTAAAATTATAACCATATGACACATCAAGGGAGTCTATTAAAGGGAAAAGTGGTCTCGAGGTTTGCTCTCGTACTAGTACTACTACTTGGCGTGGTCTCAGTTATATTCTATCTAAATAGTTTGTCACCCAAATCAACCGGCGACCCGTCAACAAAAAACGTTTATTCATCAGTAAAATCTTTCGGTGCAACTTATACTGTTGCCAGAACCTATACCTCCAGAAACAGTATCATCATCAACAATCTCTGGCGGCCGTCAGTACAGTTAGCCGGTGGTGGCTACAATAACTGTGCATTATCAAATGGCAAAGTCTATTGTTGGGGTAAAGGGACTAACGGACAGCTTGGAAATAATGCCAGTATCAACCGTATTACTCCTGTAGCTGTATACGACGGTATATTAAATGGCCAACGAATGACAAATATAGCCGGTGGTCAGAATCATATGTGCGCCATCAACAGTGGGCTAGCTGCGTGCTGGGGAGACAACACATATGGCCAACTCGGAAACAATAGCACTACGACTTCATTTAACACTCCTCAGCAGGTAGCAGTATTTGGCTCACTTGTTACGGTCAGTCAAATAGCGGCAGGTGCACGCAACGGCTGTGCGATTGCGAGCAATGCAGCACGTTGTTGGGGAGATAACTCATCAGGACAAGTCGGCGATAATACAACTACGCTTCGCAGATCACCGGTAGTGGTTACTGCTAGTGCGGGCCTACTAGGTAGTAAATCCGTTACCCAAGTACAAGTAGGCGGACTATTTGCCTGCGCACTTGCACAAGGAGGTGTATATTGTTGGGGTAACAATGCATACGGCCAGCTAGGCAATAACAGCACTACCTCCAGCAGTGTGCCTGTAAGAGTGACGCATACGGGAGCTTTGCTCAATAAAACAGTAACAAATATTGCTCTTGGTTACGATCACGCCTGCGCTATCGCTGATGGTCAAGTTTTTTGCTGGGGACGCAATAACTATAGCCAACTTGGCAATGGTCCAAGTAACGGAACCGGCGGTGCCAGTAGCGGTACGACAAATCAATTAGTTGCGGTTGCTGTAAGTACTTCAACAGGCTTATCTGGCAAGGTAGTTACCAATGTGCTCAATGGCGGATATTCACACAACTGCGCTGTTGCCGATGGTCAAGCCTACTGTTGGGGGCGAAACAACCTTGGTCAGCTTGGGGACAGCACCACTACAGATAGAGCTACTCCTACTGCTGTGAATGTTACTGGAGTTTTAAGCGGCAAAGGTGTAACGCAACTCATAGGAGGTGAATCATATACATGTGCTGTGGCAAATGGCCGAGCATATTGCTGGGGTGACAATTCTTTTGGGCAGCTTGGTATTAACGATACATTGCCAGCCAGCACACCGATACCATATAGGGTGAACGATTCTTATTATTAGGACAAATATGAAGATATTTATAAAACAATTACTGCAAAAAAAACAAACTGGCTTTGTCCTGCCTACTGTACTCGTTCTTTCTGTTGTGCTGCTCACGCTTGGCTTGTCTGTTTTTCAGCTAAGTTCAAATATCGCTAGATCCCTCACAGATCAATATTGGCAGCGTCTTTCGAAGCAAGCAGCTCAAGCTGGTGTATCGTATATGTCTGCATGTGTTGACCAGGGCTTGAGCGGGAGCACTTGGCCTGTAACAATAACGCAAGATAACACCTGTCTTGGTTCACCCCTTTCTCAATTTTCAAGCCTGAATACAAACGTGGGTACCACAAACCCAAGCCCAAGCCCTTATCGGTCGACCTTTACTATCTATAGGCCAACAACCGGTTCAGACGGCATACCAAAAGCTAGGATAGTCGGAACAGTTGATGTTTTGAATACTGCAGGTACGACAGTAATAAAATCATATACAACTCATATGCTAGGTCTAGTGAACGGTCCAACTAGGTCCTTTACGCAGATTGGAGCTGGCTACAAGCACACATGTGGACTGACAGATGGTCGTGTGTATTGTTGGGGGTCAAACGCGGCCGATCCAACGGGCACACCACTAGCAGATGGCACTATTACGGGGCAGCTAGGGATAGGCTCAAGTGGCGTCAATGTAAACACCCCAACTCTTGTCGGCGGTGCATTGGCAGGTAAATTCGTGACTGCTCTATCAGTTGGTTGGAATTTTACTTGTGCTGTCGCCAATGGTCAGGTATATTGCTGGGGGGCAAATTCCAGTGGCCAACTCGGAAATGGTAACTATACCAATAGCAATACTCCTCAATCCGCTTACTTAGGTCAATTGGTCAACAAAAGGGTCACAGCTATTGCTGCTGGCGGTGATTATGCCTGTGCCATAGCTAACGGGCAGGTATTTTGCTGGGGTAGTGGTGTGAATGGTCGACACGGCAATGGTACTACTACAACTACGAATGTAGCTGATACAGCAGTAACTGGTGTCAGCAATGCAGATGCGCTTTCAGCTGGTGGTAATCACGCATGTGCTTTAGTCAACGGAACGCCGTACTGTTGGGGGAATGGTGGTAGTGGGCAGCTGGGCAACGGTGCGACGCCAGCTACGCAGTCAACGCCAGTAGCAGTGACTACCGGAGGGGCATTTGTATATAAAATATATGCAAACAATAACTATACCTGCGCCCTTGCATTAACTGGTTTGCCGTATTGCTGGGGCTACAACATCAATGGGCAACTGGGAAATAATAACACTACCAGCTACTCAACACCTCAGCAGGTCGACACAACGAATGTAGTCGGACTAATTACTGAAATGACTTCGTCTACCACCTCTGAGTACCACACGTGTCTGATTGCAAACGGCAATGCATTTTGTTGGGGTGGCGGTTGGGCTGGACAGCTTGGCAATAACGCAACAGCTCAAAATAATCGTCCAGTAGCAGTTAACACGTCGGGGCTTTTGCCTACAAACAGGACAATCACTAACATTACCACAGGAAGTGCCCATACATGTGCCCTTGCTGAAGGTCAACCATATTGTTGGGGCAAAGGATCTGCCGGCCAATTAGGTAATGGCGTCGACAATACAACCTGTAGTTGTGATTACTTTCCAAACTCCGTACCTAGGAAAACGATTAATACGTACTAGTAACGTAGCGCATACAAAGCGATGCCAGTTGCAACGCTCACGTTGAAAGATTCTTTACTACCCTCCATAGGTATTTCTACTAGATGATCGCATCTTTTTCTTAGTTCTTGTGAAATTCCTTCTACTTCCTCTCCCAAAACTAAAAGTATTTTTTCTGGTGCTTCAAAATCTGGTAAATCAACAGCTGTTTCGTCTTGTTCAAGCCCAATAACTGCATACCCGTGTGCTTTAAAAGCATCAATCGTAGTTGAAGCATGTGGTATATAAGAAAAAGGTACTGTTTTTTCTGCGCCGAGTGCGGTCTTGGCAATATCAACTGTTGCTTTTTGGGCGATATGGGGTAATCGAGTATCATTCTCTATTGCGGGATAAGGGGTATATCCAGTGATGTACAAATGTTCAATACCGAATCCGTCACATGTACGGAAAATTGAACCAATGTTATGAGCAGAACGAATATTATGAGCCACCACAGATATTTTTCTTTGAACCATACGGCTAATATACCATAAGTGCTTATGTTTCTGATACAATAAACAGTAGTATATGGACACGGACGACAAACAAGCAATTCGTTTTCGCGATAACGACGAAAGCGCTACCCAAAAAAGGGCAGCGCTTATTGGTATCGAATATCTAGATACTCGTGAAATTTCAAAAACAGCACCGCTGATAGAAGGTATGCTCACTATCGAGCAAATGTACCAGGGCAAGCTTGTGCCGCTGAAAAGAGGCAACGACACCGAACCATACGTATATGCTGTAACGAGCGACACACCACAATCATTAACCCAAAAACTACATACGGATTGGGCTGAAAAAGGCATCAATACCAAGTTTCTACTGATATCAAAAGCAGGTTATCGAGACTTCATGCACCGGTACGACCCTCCGAAGGAAGTTGTCTACGACGACGTAGAGATAGCAAAGGAAGGCGACAGCGATACACTTGATGCAGTATCACAAACTCTAGACGGTGTTCGTACCGACGACATACTCGACTATCTAATAGACCAGGCAGATTTTTTAGGTGCAAGTGATATTCATATAGAAAATCAACGAGAAAACGTTCGAATTCGTTTTCGCGTTGACGGAGCATTACATTCAGTCGCAAATTTATCGCACGAAAAGTATCGTATCCTCAAAGCGTCGTTAGCGTCTCGCGCGAATATTTCAACAGCCAGTAATGACGCGCAAAGCGGCAGCATGCAAAAACAAGTTGGAGCAAAAGGTGACAACGAAGATCATTTTCTAAACATGCGTATCGAAACAGTGCCAACTGTGTACGGGCAAGATGTCGTCATTCGACTATTTAATTTCGATGAAACGTTGTTAGACCTTGCAAAAATTGGCGTAAATGAACGCGAGCTCGCTCAAATAAACGAAATTGTTTCTCATCCACGCGGAATGGTTTTGATGGTTGGGCCAACTGGTTCGGGTAAGTCAACAACTCTCTATAGCATGATAAATGCACTAAACACTCCCGACCGCAAAATCCTTACCCTTGAAGACCCGGTTGAATTTCGTATACCGGGTGTCAGTCAAATTCCAGTTAATACTGGCGGTGGTCAAACCTTTGCTGAAAAATTACGTGCAGTTCTGCGACTAGACCCAGATATCGTAATGGTTGGTGAAATTCGCGACAATGACACAGCCCGCACCACAATACAGGCCGCTATTACAGGTCATTTAGTACTTTCAACATTTCATGCCGAAAGTGCTGCTACGGCATTTTCTCGCATGATTGATATGATAGGTATAAACCCGATCTTTTCTACTGCAATTCGACTTGTTATTGGCCAACGACTAGTACGGAAGCTTGACGAAAACAAAGAGAGTTACGTTGCAGACGAAGCCACTAGTAAATGGATTCGCGAGGTTCTGAGCGATTTGCCTGGTAGTATAGAAAAGCCTAACATAGACGGCGAGATAACCTTGTATAAGCCTAAAATTACCGAAGAATCACCATTTGGCTACAAAGGACGAGTTGTCCTAATGGAACAGTTAGTCGTTGATGAAGAAATTCAAAAGTTCCTACGCGGCGAATTAGCTGATGCTCACGCCGAAACCATTGAAAAAGTAGCCAAACAACAGGGAATGGTAACTATGATCCAATCTGGTGTTTTGCGAGCTATTGCAGGCGAAACCACCCTCGAAGAGATACACAGAGTTCTTTGATTTATTTCATTTATATGTTATAGTCTTCTTATGAGGCAATCCTGCCTCCGTATCTTGAAGGAGAAACAAAGTGGAAGCCATCGCAGGCGCAATCACTGTTGTTGCAATTCTTGCCTTTGCTGCAAGAATTTTCTTTGGACCTCTTGTCATTTTCGGCACAGAGAACAATGACCATGTCATCAACGTCCAAATTCCAGAAGAAGCTGATAAGGCGATCCAAAAGATCGCTGAGGCTTACATAACGCTCGACAAGGTTCGTAGCGAGTACCCGATTACTGAACAAGACATTCAGGCATCGATTCTCGCAGCTCGGGCCATTGTTGCTGCGCACATCAGTACACGCATCAGCATTGTGACGGGTGAGATTGAAAATCTCACAAGGCAGTACTCCAGAAATCTCAAGAACAATTTTCGAGTATCTGCTCAGGCAGACAGAAAGTCGCTTGATGATCTGGAGGCAGAGCTGGCAAAACTCCAAACATCGCTAGGGAGCACTCAACTGAAGGCAGTTTGAGAGCTGAACGAGCAACAAGATACATCCCCCGTCACTAAAAGGCGGGGGATTTTCTCTTTTAAATAATTACTTTTGCAATTGCAGGAACGAGTTGGTCGTTCATCACTGAAGGAATAATTTCATCAGCTGTTGGGTTTTCTACTAACTCTGCTATTGCTTTTGCTGCTGCTATTTTATGTTCATCTGTAATTTGTTGTACGTTGTTATCGAGTGCCCCGCGGAATATTCCAGGGAAGGCAAGAGCATTGTTGACTTGGTTTGGTAGGTCGCTACGACCTGTTGCAACAATTGCAGCGCCAGCAGCTTTCGCCTCATCGGGCATTATTTCAGGGGTTGGGTTGGCTAGCGCAAAAATGATCGGGTCTTTGTCCATAGTTTTGACCATTTCGGTAGTTAAAAGCCCCGCTTTCGAAACTCCAATGAAAATATCACACCCCTGCAGAATATCTTCGAGTGATCCATCTATGCCAGAGAGATTACTATATTTTAGAATTTCTTTTTTATGTTCAGTTAAATCTGTACGATTTGCACTAATAATTCCCTTGCTATCGACTGCAAATATACGAGGTTGTGCATACTTATTCAGGAGCTTTATGATAGCTGTACCTGCTGCGCCGACGCCACTAACAACAATCTTTGCATCGCGCAGTTCGCGACCAGTTACTTTCATTGCATTGATCAACCCTGCTAATACAACAATTGCTGTACCGTGCTGATCATCGTGAAATACTGGGATATCTAGATCGGCTTTTAGCCGCTCTTCTATCTCAAAACACTGAGGCGCTGCAAAATCTTCTAGGTTGATTGCCCCAAAGCTCGGTGCAATAGCTTTTATAGTTGCCACAATCTCATCAGTTGAGTGAACATCTAGGGTGATAGGTACAGAGTCTATATCTGCGAAATGCTTAAAAAGGAGTGCCTTGCCTTCCATAACTGGCATACTCGCTTTTGGTCCGATATTTCCGAGACCCAGTACAGACGAGCCGTCAGAAATAACAGCAACTAGATTATTCGTCCAAGTATATTCTTTTAGTTTTGCAGGGTCGTCAGCGATAGCTTTACTAACGGCTGCAACGCCAGGGGTGTAATACGCGCTTAATTTATCACGTGTTAATTCTTCATCATCACGAAGTTTTGTGGTTATTTTACCTTTGTATTTTTTGTGTAGTTCTAGAGCCAGCTCATCATAGTTCATACATACAATTATATCACCAAAATAAAACCCCCTGCGAGCTTGCGCTCAGCAGGGGGGTGAGATCAGATGATCTCTGCAACGAGATTGCTCTCAACAAGCTCGTAATAGCCAACCCTTGCGTCGGGTTGGTACTGACCGTAGATTTCTTGGGTCAGATCACCATCGAAACGCTCAAGTCGTCCTCGGAAAAGGACAACTCTTTGATTGTTCTTCTTGTACTTGAGCTCAGTAATCATCACACGCTCTTTTCGACTAGCACCTCCACCGGTGCTAACCAAGAACTCGACGAGATGGGGGTTACTTAGTCGAAAGGCATATCCCCAAGATATACCCAACTCTACGACACTCGGGCCGCGTGCAATATACGATGTTGTGGCCATAAAGGCCTCCTATGTTCGAGCGATATAAGTCTCGCTATTAACTGTTTGCGTAGGCATAAATCCTACCCACACCCCGCTATGTAAGCAAGGAATTGTCTATATTATATAACTTAATATACTATAAATCAAATACTACTAAAGTCTTGGCATTTTGACTGGGGTGTGATATAGTTGAATACTAATTGAGTCAGAAAAGTAATCAGAGAGAATAAAGTATGAGTTTTGCATTAATCGACAAGGTAAACAAAGCGCAGATGAAGCCATCTGTTGTTGATGCTCGTAGTGGTGACACGGTGAAAGTTCACCAAAAGATCAAAGAAGGCAACAAAGAACGTATTCAGATATTTGAGGGTGTTGTTATCCGTACTGACCGTAAAAACAGCCATACTAGCCGTATAACTGTACGTAAAATTGCCAGTGGCGTAGGTGTAGAAAAAAGTTTCTTGCTACATAGCCCACTGGTAGAAAAAGTTGAAATTGTACGCCGTAGCAAAGTTCGCCGAAACTATCTTAGCTACCTTCGTGCCCGTAGTGGTAAAAGCGCTCGTCTAAAAGGTGCAGATTTTGATCGTCTAGCTGTCAACGATGTACATGATCCAAAGGCCGAAGCTGAAGCAGCTCGCCTAAAGGAAGAAGCAGCTAAAGCAGCCGCAGAAAAAGCAGAAGCCAAAGCAGCTGAGGAAGCAGAATTAGCTGCAAAACAAGCAGAAGTTGAAGCACGTCACTCCGAAACATCTGAGACAAAAGAATAAAGTTTTTTATACAATAAGAAAACGCCCATACATGTGGGCGTTTTTTAATAGTTCAAAATGTGATTCCCTCGCGGGTGGCGCCGAAAAATGGCGCCACCCGCAGAGGTGGGTGAACGAGAGCTACTACCAAGACCAGAGGTCGAAGGTTCAGAGCACTCGTTCGTGCGTAGGCACAGGTAAATTGCGAGGGGGTACCTCTGTTACCGCGCTCATTACGCTTTGATTGGGAATATAGTGGCTTCTCACGCCGCACTTATTTATAAAAAATGCGGTTATACACTCACTGATTCCATGTCTATCAAAGTTCAGTCAAGCTTATCATCACGATAATTATCTTGACTTAATAACTATATTAGCACAAAAAATGTTTATTGTCAATACTTTTTTATACAAAAAATGAGACAAGAAAAAGCCTCGTGACAGGTGACACTCGAAAGTGCCACCTGTCTATGCACTATCTTTCGAGGCAAATACCACGACCAATGAACCCTAGAGGGAGCACTACGTGTGATATTTTTGGTTTTTGAGGGGTGACCTTTTTCTTGGAAAACATCGCATGCAATCTATGCTTCGATCAAGCGAACTCGATCGATTCGCGACGGCACGCTTTCCAAGTTTGTTGGCATCCTGCCTCAAACTAAGCTTTTTCTTGTCTGTTTGTATTGGTACGTCGAGGATCCTAGAACCCTAACTATAAATTAGTATAAGACTTATGTTTTTTGTTGTAAACACTTTTTTTGTGTTTTATACAAAAATACAATAAAAATAGCCATCTTTCGAGTGAAAGATGGCCGTACAAGGAGAGCCAACGACGGGGGTGGAGAGGAAAAGGTGGAAACCTCTCACACCACCCGCTTGGCATTAGGCGCCACATACCCGCGAAGAGGGTATAGTCGCCTATTCGTATAAGACTCGCCAACGAACAGCGCAGACATCATTGTCGCACTGTTCGTTGGTATGAGTTGCCGAACAGAAAGGGCTACTCGCAGTTCTCGGCTTCTCGAGCAGCGTTCGGACATTGTTTTGGTCTGATATTAGACCAAACTATTTGCCGCCGCCTCCGCGAGCGGGATTTGCACCGCCGCCACGATTCACGCGGCCGCCGCCTCCGTTGTTTTGATTCAAGAGTCTATCTCCTTCTTGTGTCGAGGTTCTATCCAAAAGCTATCGCCTTTAGAACTAACCTAATAGTAATATGATTTGGTCTAGTAGTCTATACTAAAGTGATGATACTAGGCATAGATGAAGTAGGTCGTGGTGCTTGGGCGGGCCCGCTTGTCGTCGGTGCTGTTGTGCTCGGCGAAAGCCAAATAGAAGGTTTAACAGATAGTAAAAAACTAACGGCTAAAAAAAGACAAGTGCTGGCGAAGCAAATAAAAGAGCAGGCTGTAGCAATTGGTCTTGGCTGGGTATCCGCAGAGACTATCGACCGCATAGGGTTGAGCGAGGCTCTCAATATGGCAGCTCGTCTTGCAGTAAAAGACATCAATGTAGCGTATGACGAAATTATCATAGACGGAACTATCAATTTACTAGATGATCCTCGAGTCACTACCCTAAAAAAAGCTGACCTACTTATACCAAGTGTATCCGCTGCAAGTATTGTTGCTAAAGTTGCTAGGGACTATTACATGAGTGAAATTGCGGGCAAGGAGTATCCTGAATATAGTTTTGAAAAACATGTTGGATATGGAACCGCTACTCACTCGAATGCTCTTACATCATATGGTGCAACTGAACTACATAGGCTCAGTTTTGCTCCTGTAAAAAAGGCTTTAGGTGTAGAACTTGTGACGAAAAAAATTGATAAAGTCTCGAACACCACAGGCAGAATTGCCGAAGATGTTGCGGCTGATTATTTAAGACAAAATGGCTTCGATGTAATAGATCAAAATTGGCGAACTAAGTTATGTGAGATTGATATTACCGCTCAAAAAAATGATGAAATCTATTTAATTGAGGTAAAATATCGCAAAAATGCAAAGTATGGGGATGGCTTGAATGCTATAACACCTAAAAAGCTACAACAAATGAAATTTGCCAGTAGGGTATGGCAGCATTGGAAAGGGTTTGAGGGTAACATGCATGTAGGAGCTATTTCGGTGAGCGGAACACCACCGAAAGTAGATGATTTCTTAAAATCTATTTAATGGATTTCAGCCGTTTGGATACAGCCTCTTGGTTTTTTTCTATCCATTCCACGCGGCCTGTTATCTCATCCAGTCCAATTTCAATTGTTCGTTGTAAGGCGATTTCGTCAGTTTTAGGGGTGAAGAAGTTGCGGAATTTTTCTAAATATTCTGTCGATGCGAAGGTATTGGCTGCATAACGAGGGAAGACATCGTAGTGATGATCATTTTCGAAGGTTTTCTCTATCCAACTCCAGTTGCTCACCATCCATTGCCAAGTTATTTCACGTAGGTATCGATTGCGAATCATATATGCAAACCAAGATAGTAAATCTTGGGGCCGAATAATAGAAGTGTCTGTAAATAATTCTAGTAATGTACCACCAATCTCAACATCTCTAGTGCTGGTCAATGCAACGCAGATGTCGCTTCGAAGATCGCTTGAGTTGGTAGTATTGTGATGCTTGAGAAGATTTTTTGCTGTTTGTAATTGATCATCAGAGTGTCTTACGGCAGCAATAAGTATCGAGGTTCGAAGCTCGCTGTTAAGTTTTGTAAGATCATTTTTTGCTGACAAGTACTTGCTAAGTGCTATTTTTATAACATCTTCGTCTTCAGCGTATATCATCAGCCCAACAATAGTTGCCCGAAGCTTGGTAATCTCCTCATCCTCATTTTCAACCTCTTCCCACCCGAGTTTTTTATACAGATGTGAGCTAAGTTGTTTAACAAGTTGCTTAAGCTGAGCCTCGTTAGTTTCATTTTCATCAGTAAAACGTCGAAGATCTGCAATTATGAGTGACAACAGATTCCAAACTGGCTGGGCTTCTTCGTGTTCATACGCAATGAGCAAATCAACCAAATCAGCAGTTGGTTTTAGGAGGCCTCTGCTCAGTAGTCCTGCGTCGTTGAGCAGTTTAAGCCGATCGATGTCACTGAGAGAACCTAGGTTATTTTGCAGATTTTCTTGCAGTTTATCGTCGTACTGAGCAATAAAATACGATGCATCATCTTTATTCAAGACAATTAATTCATCCGTTTTTGGCAATTTTGTAGATCTCTCATCGAGTAGTTTTGGTACCAAGTCTGTATTGGCTGAAAGAGGGATCGGCCATAAACGTTCATCTGCCTTACCTCCAATAATGAAATGGTGTTGGCTAACTGTAAGGCTGTCATTCTGCGACACTGTGACTACTGGAAAACCTGATTTTTCAAGCCACTCTGACATAAAGGATCCAATGTCTTGTCCGGACGATTCGCCAAGCACTTCCCAGAGATCGTCTCCAGTTGTGTTGCCGTAAGCATGTTTTTCAAAATAGCTTTTTAGGCCATTTGCAAAAGCTTCATCACCAATATAGTGCCGCAGCATATTAAGTAGATTGCCGCCTTTAGCATAGACAATTGATGGATCAAAAAGTGTGCCAATCTCGTCAGGGTGGTTAACAGGTAGTTTGACCGGCTGTACGCCAGGCAGTGAATCTCGTCTCAGCGCTGCTAAGCTTTCATACGATGCAAATTCGTTCCATATTTTCCACTCAGGAAAAATCGCATCAATTGCAACGTATTCCATCATATTTGCAAAACTTTCATTCAGCCACAAATCATCCCACCATCGCATGGTGACTAAATTGCCGAACCATTGGTGGCTTACCTCGTGGGCTATTACTGTTGCTGAGTGCTGCTTTGCACTAACTGCAGTCGATTCATCCGCTATAAGGCAAACTTCTCTATAGGTGACAAGCCCCCAGTTTTCCATTGCGCCAGCTGAAAAATCCGGTACCGCGACATGGTCGGACTTGGGTAATGGATAAGGCGTATCAAAATAATCACTAAAAAATTCAATCGATCGGATAGCGACATCTAGTGAAAAACGCAAACTTTCTGCACTTTGAGCAGGGGTCGCCCAAGTATTTACCTCAACGCCATCTTTTGTCTTGCCTGAAACCTTATGAAGCTCCCCGACAACAAAAGCAAGCAGGTAGCTTGACATGACCGGGGTCGTCTCAAAACTGGTTACTAATTGTTCGTTCTGCTCGTTTTGTGATTTAACAGGCATATTTGATAGAACTTCAACACCATTTTCAGTACGTAGTGTTAAATCGAAAGTCGCTTTAGCTTCAGGTTCATCAACACAAGGAAACAGCTCATGTGCATGGAACGGCTCTAGTTGAGTCATGAGTAGTTCTTTGTCCTGACCTTTATGCTTGTAGTAGCAAGGATATAAGCCATGCATCGGATCGGTAATGACACCTGTAAATGTAAGGGTTATGGATATTTGTGTATCAAGAAGCGGGCTTGAAGGGGTAACTATTAGCACATCATTTTCACCTAGTTGTGTGTCTGCAGGCATATCATTTACGATAGCGCCGGTTATTTCTAGGTCTTTGGCGTGGATTTTTATGGTAGATTCTATGGTTTTTAAGCTTCCAGAAATAATGACCGTGCCGCTAAATTTTCGGGATAGTCTTTCTAAAGTTAAGTCCAAATTGTAGTTGCTAGGCTGGAATGATTCGTACAAGCGAGTGAATTTTGTCATAAAACTATATTAACAGACGTGTACATTATCCCTGGTATATGGTTTAATAAATCGCATCTATGTATAACCATCCTGTAGTAGTCAAAATGGGTGCAAGTCGACGCATCGCAAGACGATCGCCGATAGTTCCTGAGGCGCCAGGCAAGGGATATTCGGTGCCACAACCTAGTTATGACAAAAAGTTTACATCCAACGATTCGCTATACATCAAGAGGGATGTTGAAAATGGTAACGAGCTAATACACAGTCTCACACATATGCTTGCCGGACACGCACTGCTGCATAGCGCAGGGCAACTACATATGACAGTTCTGCAATCCGCAACCGCGCATCGTCTAGGTCTTGCGGGTCAATCGCTGAGGACATTAAATAGTGCAGCCAACCGTGCAGCTCCTTCTATAACTCGACCGCAAATTATACTGTTTGATAGATTAGCCAGGTATCCATCAAAAGACGGCTTTAAAACTCTTGTATCACTAACATTCGACAGTGAGGGAGGTGATGATGTACTAAGTAATGAAGTTGCAGCTGCTATACAAGGGATAGGTGCAGCTTGTAACTATGAGGGCGGCTTTAACTACACTCATCATCCTCATATTACTATTGCAGTAGAGGACCAAGAACCGCCGTCGTACCAGGAAACACTACTAGAGTCACCAATCAGTGCACGTTTAGCTAAAGCATCTTTCTTTGCCCAAAGACTTGTATAAGACTGCGTTTTATGCTAATCTGTATACAGATAACCGGACCGAAAGGCCCGGGTTTTTTAATCAAAGAGGAGAATAAATATGGATGGAATTGATCTAAAACAACTAACATTAGCTGTACGTACAATTGCCGAGGAAAAAAATCTACCAGAAGATACTGTGGTAGAAGTTATCGAGCAAGCAATCGCAGCTGCATGGCGTCGTGATCACGGCGAGCGTGAACAACTTGTAACAGCCAAGCTAAATACCAATAATGGCGAAGCAACTGTTTCTGTTGGTCGCGAAGTCGCAGAAGAAGTGGAAAATGAAATCAATCAAATCAGCCTAGAAGATGCGCAAAAAATTAAAAAAAACGCGCAAGTTGGTGATTTTATAGAAGAAAAAAGCGAACAAGCTACAACATTCGGCCGAGTTGCAGCTCAAACTGCTAAACAGGTAGTATTGCAGCGTCTACGTGAAGCTGAGCGTGAAGTAGTGAGCGCTGCTTTTGAAGATAAAGTCGGCGAAGTATTAAACGGCACAGTACAGCGCGTAGAGCCAAGAGTTGTACGTATTGACTTAGGTAACGCAACAGGCATCATACCTGCCAGCGAGCAGATTCAGGGCGAGTATTACTCACCCGGCTCTCGAGTAAAGGTACTATTAAAAGAAATTGAACGCGGCAATCGTGGCCCTCAACTTATTCTTTCACGTGCAAGCACTGGTTTCATAAAGCTACTTTTTGAAAAGGAAGTTCCAGAAATTGAGTCAAATGCAGTTGAAATCAAAGAAATTGCTCGAGAAGCGGGGCGTCGTACGAAGATTGCGGTAATGTCGAATGTTCCTGGCGTTGATCCGGTAGGTACTTTTGTAGGTAGTCATGGTACTCGTATTCAAGCAGTTATGAATGAAATTGGTGATCAAGAAAAGATTGATATCATTTCATATAGCGATGACATTGAAACATTTATCAAAGCAGCACTGAGCCCAGCTGAAGTGCAAAAGATTGAAATCGTTAGCAACAAAGATGATGACAAGCGTGCAAAAGTGTATGTCAATGAAGACCAGCAATCAATTGCGATTGGTCGCGGTGGCCAAAACGTGCGTTTAGCTTCACATTTGACTGGCTACGAGCTAGATATTGAAACTGCTACAAAACCAGCAGCCGCAAAACCTCGTAAAAATATTGAAGATTCGCTACTCAACGCAGTAGAAGAAGCAACAGAGTAAATAAACTTTTTATAACTAGCACTCGCTTGACACGAGTGCTAGTTTGCGTATAATTTTAGGTATACTATTTGTTTGTGGAGGATTATAATAAGCATATGCCTGAAAACTTTCAAGATTTCGCTCAGTACTTAACTGACAATGCTCGTGGAAGCTTGCAGCACGCTGAGCTACTTGCCCGTAGCTTGGGGAGTTCGTACGTTGGTACAGAACATCTACTGCTAGGGCTTCTTTCTCAAACAGAATCTGTAGGCGGTAGAATACTAGTCGATAACGGTGTAACTTTAGATCGTGCGCGTATGGCTCTTAACCTAACACCGCGAAGTCTAGTAATTAGCGCCGGCGCGACCGGCCTTAGCGAAACTGCCAAACTAACATTAAAACTCAGTTGGGATACCGCCAGAGAATACCACCAAGATTATTGTGGCACTGAACATATTCTCTATAGTATACTCTCGCAAAAAAATGCTCGTGCAAGTGTGTTGCTGCGTGATATGAATATAGATGTCGAAGAACTTACAGCCGATTTAGATGAGTATTTACGTGATCAAAAAGACGCATTCCATTTAGGCAACACAGGGGCTACCGTTGGTCCAAAGCGACGTCCTAAAAAAGGCATGCTCTCAACATATGGTATCGACCTAACGGCACAGGCCCGCGCTGATGAGCTAGATCCTGTAATAGGACGCGACGAACAAATTAATCGTATGATAACTATTTTGAGTCGACGTACAAAAAACAACCCAGTATTAATAGGCGACCCGGGTGTGGGTAAAACCGCAATTGTAGAAGGTTTGGCGCAGCGCATTGCTAGTGAAAAAGCTCCTGAGCACTTGCTAGATAAACGAATTATACAACTTGATCTTCCGGGTATGATAGCAGGAACAAAATACCGTGGTGAGTTCGAAGAGCGTCTCAAAAAGGTAATGGCTGAAATACGCGAAGATACAAATATTATTGTATTTGTCGATGAGTTACATCTAATAGTTGGAGCTGGAGCAGCAGAGGGTTCTATGGACGCTGCCAATATTCTTAAACCTGTGCTAGCACGTGGACAGATGCGACTCATTGGTGCAACTACGATCGAAGAATTCCGCAAACATATAGAAAAAGACGCTGCACTTGAGCGCCGCCTACAATCAATCATTGTGCCTGAGCCAAAAATAAAAGACGTTATTGCGATTCTCAAAGGACTTCGTCATCACTATGAGCAGTATCATGGAGTGACCATGAGTGACGAGATTATCGAGGACGCTGTACACATGGCTGATCGTTATGTGAGCGAACGGTTCATGCCAGACAAGGCAATAGATGTTATGGACGAAGCCTCTAGTAAGGTCCGTGTAAAGAATGGGGTGCTCTTGCCTGACGCTCGTAGAATTCAGCGTGAAATAAACGTACTAACGGACAAGATGGAAGATGCAGTAAATTCTGAAAATTATGAACGAGCCGCTCTTTGTAAAACACGTATATCGCAACTTGGCCAAAGACTCAAGAAGCTTCATGTCGATGAAAAGCGAGACGCAATTGCGCTCACTAGTGATGACATAGCAGGAGCTATTTCAACGATGACAGGTATACCAGTTAGTCGTGTGGTTTCCAAAGAAGCTCTCATGCTTCGGAACTTAGAGAGTCATCTTGGTAAATCTATCATTGGACAAAAAGAAGCAATCACAAAAGTCTCAAAAAGTATTCGCAGAAGTCGCTCTGGTATCGCCAGTAAAAATCGACCTATCGGTTCATTTATCTTTATGGGGCCAACCGGGGTAGGCAAAACAGAGCTGGCGAGAGTACTCGCTCGAGAGGTATTCGGAAGCGAAGAATCTCTAATAAAAATAGATATGAGCGAATTTGGTGAACGCCATAGTGCCAGCCGACTTGTTGGTGCACCCGCCGGATATGTTGGCTACGATGACAGTAACCAGCTTACTGATAGGATACGCCGTCAGCCATACAGCGTTGTACTGCTCGACGAGATTGAAAAGGCACATCCGGATGTTTTCCAATTGTTGCTACAAATCCTAGAAGACGGACGACTAACTGATGGAAAAGGCCGTAGTGTTGATTTTTCAAATACGATCATTATACTGACAAGCAATCTCGGTGCCGAAGTCATGCAAAAGGAAGCTAGTTTAGGTTTCAAGGTTAAATCGACAAACGATACTAAGAAACTCGATGCTTTGCACCAAAAAAACGAAACAGCTGCAAAAGAAGCATTATCGCATATGATGAGACCAGAACTCATCAATCGCTTTGATGGTGTTGTTGTCTTCCATGCTTTAACCAGAAGAGAAATTGGTAGAATATTTAATCTGCAAATTAAAGATCTTCAAAAGAGGCTATACAGACAGGGTTTGAGTGTCGTTGTTGCTCCAAAAGCCAAAAAATGGCTCATAGATCGAGGCTATGATGAGTTTAACGGTGCAAGGCCGCTGCGACGGGTACTGCAAGATGAGCTCGAACATGAAGTCGCCGATGGTTTACTAAGTGGCGATTTTAAAAAAGGTGATGTACTGTATGCCGACACGGCAGATGACTCACTAAAGGTAGGGGTAAAGGCAGAATAAGTGCAATCAAAACGATTTGTATCTATCGCTAGCACAATAGGTATCATACTCGCTTTTGTATGGGTATTTTTTAACTACCAGCATGTGATCGACACAGTTGTTGAGGCAAACTTTAAGCCAAGCCAAGGCGTCAGTCAAATTGCAGACGAAATACAATTTACTGACAAAGGGCGAAAATTATTCATGGCCGCCCAGCCTCAACTTGATGATCGATCAACTTTTAATAAGCATTGTGAGAAAAAGTCAGAACAAACAGTCATATTAGGATGCTACATCGGGCCTCAGCACATCTACATATATAATATTACAGATCCTCGCTTAAGTGGTGTGCGACAGGTAACAGCAGCACATGAAATGTTGCATGTCGCCTACGATCGTCTAAGCTACGCAGAAAAAAAGAAAGTAAATAAACTAGTACAAGATGCGGCGGTAGAAGTTGAAAAAACAGAATCTGACCTATCAGCGCGACTGAAAGTATATGATAAAACCGAGCCTGGTGAGCGTAACAATGAGCTACATTCAATATTGGGCACAGAAGCTGCAGTATTGCCTGCAGAGCTTGAGCAGTATTACAAACAATACTTTAATAACCGTAGTGTGGTAACTAGCTTGGCTGATCAATACGATAAAATTTTTGACGATGTAAAAAACCAACAAGACCAGTTGGTGACCCAGCTTGATGCACTTGCGGATGAAATCAATGCACTGACAGAGGACTACAATACAGGTAGTGAGCAGCTAAACAAAGACATAGAAAATTTTAATCAACGTGCCAATGTTGAAAACGAGTTTGAAACCGAAGCCGATTTTAATACAGCCCGCTCGGTCTTGCTAGCTCAACGAGAAGTACTGGAGGCAAAGCGCCAATCTGTGAATGCGAAGGTTGATGAGTATGAGGCAAAGCGTGCCGAACTAGACGCAATAAATGTAAAAGTTAAAGATCTAAATAGTAAAATAGATAGTTCGAGCGTGCCGAACCTGTAGGCTTCTGCTACACTTGTAATAATGGCAAAATCAACTACTTTATATGTCTGTCAGCAATGCGGTGCGACCTACTCTAAATGGGTGGGCAAGTGCGAAAATTGTAGTGCATGGAACAGCCTGCTAGAACAAGAAAAAACGAGCACAGGAAAATCAGCAGTAGCTAAAAGTCACGGAAAGGCATTGCAACCCAAAAAACTAAGCGAAGTACAGCTCGACAACGTCAAGAACAGACTTGTAACAGGCTTTAGTGAGCTCGACGATGTTCTAGGGGGAGGCCTCATGCCTGGTGGAGTTATGTTAATGGCCGGACAGCCTGGAATCGGTAAAAGTACACTACTACTACAAGTAGCAGCAAATGTTGCTGATAAAAAGTCCGTTTTGTACGTGAGTGGAGAAGAGTCAACTGGGCAAATAAAACTTCGGGCAGAGCGTTTAGGAGCTCATCAACAAGATGCGTTGAGTCTAGTCAGCAGTACTAGTGCCGATGATATTGGTGCTACGATCGCACAAAGTAAATACGATCTTGTGATTGTTGACTCTATTCAAACCTTGTCGCTGGATGAAATAACCTCAGCGCCTGGCACGGTTAGTCAAATTACTAATTCTAGTAATGTTATTATTCGTGCAGCAAAAGCTGCGAATACATCTGTTGTGCTGGTGGGGCATGTGACCAAAGAAGGTTCAATTGCAGGTCCGAAAGTACTCGAACATTTAGTCGATGTCGTACTAAACTTTGAGGGTGACCGTTACGGCGGTTTCAAAATTGTACGTGCAATGAAAAACCGCTATGGCGCAACCAGTGAAGTTGCTCTACTGGAGATGGCCGAAGAAGGTCTAAAGCAAGTTGAGAACCCATCCGCTGCGCTACTAGCGGAGCGCCAAAATACCGACGGATCGGTTATATTAGCAACACTGGAAGGCAATCGTCCATTGCTAGTTGAAATCCAAGCACTTGTTAATCCAACACATTTCGGGTATCCTAAACGTACGGCTAGTGGTTTTGATATAAACCGACTCAATCTTTTAATCGCAGTTTTAGAAAAGCGAACAAAATTGAAATTATCTGAGAGCGATATCTATATCAATGTCGTTGGTGGACTAAAGTTATCAGATCCTGCAGCAGATTTAGCCGTAACAATGGCAATTGCTTCTGCAGCAGCAGGTAGAAAAATTGGTGACGGTGTTATCGTTTTTGGCGAAGTTGGATTGGGCGGGGAAATACGATCCGCAGTTTCTAGCGATAGAAGGCTTGCAGAGGCCAAAAAACTCGGCTTTACAAGCGCTATAACTCCGAAGTTACGTAACAGCACTAAGTTTGCTCGTCAGGTGACAGACCTGCGCCAAGCGCTCGTAGACTATCTCAAATAGTCATATAATCTACAAATAAATAATCCGCCATTCGCCAGCCGGCGAAGGCAGAAAAGGAAAACTAAGGTAAAAACCATGGAAATTATACAAACAATTTTGCTACTCGTAGTGGCAGCACTCACACTTTACTTGGCGCTAAAACAACGCACGCCAAGATTAAAAAACACTTCAGCTCGCTCAGTCATGCTAGATAGCTCAGCTCTAATAGACGGCCGTGTGGTTGATGTAGCAAAGATAGGGTTTCTCAGCGGTACATTAGTAGTGCCGAGCTCTGTGCTGCGCGAAATGCAATATCTTGCAGACAATGCGGATGCCGAAAAACGTGCTCGTGCCCGGCACGGTCTCGATGTTGTAAAAGAACTGCAGCTACTGCCAAACACAACCGTTGAAATTCTCGACGATGGGCTGCCTGGTGATGGTGGTGTTGACGAACGTTTGGTTCAGCTTTCAAAAACTCACAAATCAGATCTATTAACACTTGATTTTAATTTGAACAAAGTAGCGAGTGCAGAAAGCATACAGGTCCTAAACATCAATGAACTCGCACAAACTCTACGGATGAGCTACTTGCCGGGAGAAAAACGTCATATCACTTTGGTAAACAAAGGGCAGGATAAAACTCAAGCGGTTGGATATCTAGAAGACGGTACGATGGTGGTTGTAGAAAATGCAGGTGGTCAAATCGGCCAATCTGTTGAAGTCGAATTTACAAGAGCCCTACAGACTGCTGCCGGCAAAATGCTTTTTGCAAAGAAATTGGGTAGTGCTGAAAAGCCTCGTCCTCAAAAAGCGCGTAAGCCTCTTTCTAAAAAGCCAAATTCTGTCAAAAACACCCGAAAGAAGCAATCTCCTGAAGATTCACTAGTCAAGCTAGCAAATTCTTAACTAAGGTATATCTTTTTTACCGCTTCCACTGTAGAGCGCTGAGTCTGTAACTTCGACTGTTATTGTGTGAGCGCCTGGAGCAAGAGTGTTGCTTGCAGAGTAGCTGCCACTACTGGTTGCACCTTGTTCACTAACAACATTACCGTCTACCACAATCTTTACACTCTGGAGTCCATGCGTGCCTTGAGTCACGTTTGCTGTTATCGTACCAGCACTGTAGGTGATCTCTCCGACAAATGGTTTCACATCGTCACACTTGTGTTTGTCGTCATCAGCACTAGCATCATAGCCATCGTCAGCCATAAAAGTTGTTTTCTTTGTGACTGGGTCGACGCTTTGCGTAACATTTATTGTGACTTTAGCAGCTTCTGGCGTACAGTTAGTAGCTTTCTTGCGTGATATTTTATCAAACGACATTTGCGAACTATTTTGTGATTGTTTTTGGTTGTACCAAGAAGGGAACAGCTCACCTTTTATAGTCTGTATACCGGCTGGAACACTGAACCAATCACCACTTTTCCAGCTTCCTTCTTTAGCAAAAATTTCGGTGTGTATTGGCCCCATTACTTTGTTGACTGTAGGACCTACGATACTAGAAAGCGCGTTGCTCATCGGTCGAGTGTCATGGTTTCCAACCCAGATACTCATGGTTGCCTTAGGACTCACACTATTCATCCAAAGATCTTTTGATTTCGTGCCTAGGTTTGAAGTACCGGTTTTTGTAAATGTCTTTACACCAGGAACATTGAGCCCACTAGCGCCACGTCCAAAGCTAGGTGCTCGAGCATTATCATCACTAAGGATGCTTTGCAGCATATAAGCAATTTGTGGGTCGAGTACTTTCTTGCCGTTGCTGTCTTTCCACTTTTTAATGACTTCGCCCTGGGCGTTTTTTACTTCCAGCACCGTACTGGTTGGCTTGTAGACTCCTCCGCGAGCTAGCGTTGCAAATGTATTAGCATGTTCGATTTGTTTCAATCCACAGCCACCAATAGCTGCCGCTAGTCCAACTTGTTTGTCGACACCATCAGTACAGTAGCTCTTGTCTCCCATGTCTTGAATTGTTTTTAGCGTTTCATCACGCCCTGTAATATACATCGCTTTTACAGCTGGAATGTTTCGTGATTCAGCCAAGCTTTGACGAATAGTAAGGTTGCCTTTGTATTTATGGTCAAAGTTCTCTAGTTTGGCACCATAAATTTGATCAATAGGCTCGTCTTTTAGTATTGTTCCTGTACCGTAATTTTGCTGACCGTTTGGTTTTTGCTTAAACAGAGCCGAGTAGACAAAAGGCTTGATAGAAGAACCTGGTTGTATAAATGACGTTGCCGCATTATCCTGTCCAAATCCTGGATAATTGTAATCGCGACTACCTTGTAGGCCTAGTACTTGTCCGGTTTTGTTATCGATAATAGTAACAGCACCATTATCAAAATTCGCTGATTTTGGTAGGCGAGAGTTAAACAGATCAGTCATTGCTGTTTCTATTTTTTCTTGCACTTTATAATCCAATGTTGTTTTGACAGTCAGCCCGCCTTTACCGACGGTAGCTTTTCCTAGTTCTTTTTCTAGCTGCGAGCGTACATGGTGAATAAAGTGCGGTGCCTTGAGGTCTGCGTATTGGTCGGTCTCAGGTTTTATGAGCTCTAGTACTGCAACTTTCTTTGCTTCGCTAGCCTCTCTCTCAGTTATATAGCCTTGCTCTGCCATGTTTTTGAGAACCAAGCGTTGACGTTTGAGCAGCGCCTCGTTCCCGGCTGTATTATAGGGATCGTATGTACCTGGTTGTTGAGGTATAGAAGCCAGTAAGGCAGACTCAGCAAGAGTCAGGTCTTTTGCAGATTTAGCAAAGTATGTCTGTGCTGCTGATTCAACACCGTTTCGCCTACCGCCGTAAGGTGATTCATTAAGATATAGATTGATAATCTGGTCTTTGTTGTACATGCGTTCGACTTCGACCGCCAAAATAGCTTCCTTTAGCTTCCTCGGTATTCCAGCAAGTCCTCGCTGCTGTGATTCATCAGCAAAGAACACCTGTTTCACCAACTGCTGGGTTAAGGTCGAACCACCTTGGGTACTACCGCCAGAAAAGTTATTGTAAGTTGCCCTAGCAATACCACTAAAGCTGACGCCGCCATGTTTATAAAAGTCCTTGTCTTCGATAGCAATGGTAGCTTCCTTCATATATGGAGAAATGTCTTCCGAGGGGACTACCAAACGATAATCACCAGCACCTTTATCTTCCCATAAGAGGGTTCCGTTACGATCATAGTATTTAGTAACAGTCGTCTGCACCCTTTTAGCGAGCTCAGATGGGCGTATAGCGTCTAATTCACGTCGATAGTAGGCAAATACAGCTCCTAGAGCCAATACACCAAATAAAATAGCAACTCCCCATATCTTGAGTCCCATCATCAAGCCTTCACGGCTAAACCAGTACGCCATTAGACGCTTAGGATGAATACGATGAATTACTCGGGCAAAAGGATTTTTTGGCAAGCTAGCCAAGTACTCGGCCTTGCGGCGCGATCGTGCATCCACTTTTGCTTTTCGTTTTGCAGATAAATTAGAGTAAACACTTAGCTTTTTACCGCCGCCACCAAATCTCGATCGTCTTTTTCGGATCACTATTATTTTTCTCCCTCACATTTAAAATATGCTACTCATTATACCATTAACCTGAGTTTAAAAGCCTAATCTTTTATGCTTATGTATAATCATTTTTTTGGAGCGTTACTATCAGGTGCTTTTTTGCTATAGTAGTACCCATGGATGTTAGCGGGCAGAATAGAACAGTACTTATCATTGATGACAATCAAGACATACGTCTGATCTATTCAACCTCTTTTCAATTAGCTGGCTACAAAGTCTTTACTAGTAACGATGGTTTGGCTGCAATTACTGAAATTACAGAGATCAACCCAACGGTAGTACTACTTGATCTAATGATGCCCGAGATGGACGGCTATGAGTTTATTTCTAACCTTAGGAACAACACTTCATTTAAAGGTCCAGTTATTGTAACTTCTAGTTTTCCAGACGAAGACAAGAAAGAAGAGGCACTAAAGCGCGGCGCAAACCTCTATTTAGTTAAATCTGACTATGACGGTGAAAGGCTCGTGAGCGAAGTAGACAAGTTCCTATTAAACTGGCAGGAAAAAACAGACGATGAATCTAACTGATGAACTAAAATGGCGTGGTTTTATCAACCAAACCACGCTAAAAGATATAAATACACTTAATGACCAAAAAGTAACTTTTTATTTTGGAGTAGATCCAAGTGCAGATAGCATGCATATCGGACATCTTGCTCTAGCTGTTCTGGCAAAACACTTTATCGCAGCAGGGCATCAGCCAGTGCTACTTGTTGGTGGTGCAACAGGCAAAATAGGCGACCCAGACGGCAAAAAAGAGGAGCGTCAGCTGAGTACCTTAGAGGAAATCGATCATAACAAACAGGCTATTGTTGCTCAGTACAATAGTATCTTTGGCTCTGATATTGATGTTGTCGATAACAGTGAGTGGTTCTCGCAAATCAATTACATTGATTTTCTTCGTGACTACGGCAAATACTTTTCTATGACGCAGCTGTTAGATCGTGATTTTATCAAAAGTCGTACTGGCGAAGGTGGTAGTGGTATTAGCTACGCTGAGTTTAGCTACTCGCTTATTCAAGGCTATGATTTTTTGCATTTATTTAATACAAAAAACGTTACATTGCAGATTGCCGGAGCTGATCAGTGGGGTAATTCTCTTTCTGGCGTTGAACTAATCCGCAAAATAAAAGGTGCTCAGTCTCATGTCTTTACAGCGCCACTTATCATTAACAAAACCACTGGAAAGAAATTCGGCAAAACAGAAGAAGGCGCTGTTTGGCTAGATGCTAACAAAACAAGCGTCTATCAGTTTTACCAATTCTGGCTAAATATTGATGATAACGATGTTGTTGACTATCTAAAAATATATACACCACTTTCTCGTGACCAAATTGAACAACTAGGCCGCGAAAGCATCAGCGCACCTAGTGAGCGAGCAGCTCAAAAAGCCTTAGCATTTGAAGTTACGAAGCTTGTTCATGGACAAGAACGAGCAGCAAGCGTACAAAAGGTGACAGAAGTGCTATTTGGCGATAACAGCACTGTTAGCCAGCTCGACCAAAGCCAGCTCGATCTCTTAGCTCAGGAAATACCATCTATCGAATTCGGAACTCTGAGCGATCAATTGGCAGAAGCCGGTGTCGTTGGATCAAAAGGCGAGTTTCGACGACTTCTCGAAGGTGGAGCAATCTCTATAAATGGTCAAAAGATTTCTGATGACCAAGAAATAACGGAGATATCTTTAGTGAAAAAAGGCAAAAACAACTTCATATTGGTGCGTTAATGAATCTCAATACGCCACTCGCTAATATCAAAGGGGTGGGAATAAAAACTGCTGAAAGTTTAGCTAAGGCAAGTTTGTCGACAGTTAACGACTTAATAGAGTTTTTTCCACGTGGTTACGAAGACTATTCTCAGGTAACACCAATCGGCAATATAAAGCCGGGTAAAGTAACGTTACGTGCAAGTGTAGAGCATCTTAACACCCGTCGAGTAAGACGAGGTATGCACATAACAGAAGCAACACTAGCCGATGAAACTGGCAAAGTTGCTGTAGTATGGTTTAACCAACCATACCGTGCCGACCAACTGAGAAAAGAAAAAGGTGAGTGGCTTGTGTCTGGGGAGTTTGGTCTCAATGGTCACAAATATCAACTGACCAATCCGAGTGTAGAAAAATCAGACGGTAAACACGTCAATGCAGGGCGAATTGTACCTATATATCGGGCGATATCAGGTTTGAAATCTCACGTAGTTCGTAAAGTACTAGCCGAGCTACGGCCTGTAGTTGTAATGCTCGATGAAATACTGCCCACTGATATTGTAAAAAAACAGGGGCTAGTATCTCGCGCCGACGCTCTTACTTATCTGCATTTTCCTGAAAATGATCAACAGCTCGAACAGGCACGTAAACGGCTTGGTTTTGAAGAACTGTTTTCACTGGTGCTAGCTGGCCAGCTAAACAAAGCCGAAAATACCAAACTGACAGGCTGGAAAATACCATTTGATCAAGCACATGCTAAAGATTTTGTGGCACATTTACCATTTCAGCTAACAGACGCTCAACGAGCTGCTATATGGCAAATTGCCCAGGATTTTGAGAATGAACACCCTATGAACCGACTTTTGCAGGGCGATGTAGGCTCGGGTAAAACGGTAGTAGCTGGCATGAGCGCCAGCCTAGCTGCCTCAAAGGGCTATCAGACAGCTATTATGGCGCCAACGGAAATACTGGCTTCACAGCACGCGGAAACGCTCACAAAGCTATTAAAACCCTTTGACATAAGTGTTGGATTGCTTGTTGGCGCTGTAAAGCCAGCAGCTAAAAAGCAACTCTACGATCGTATTGCCGACAGTGATGTGCAAGTAGTGGTTGGCACACACGCTTTAATACAAGACAAAGTGAAATTTCATAAGCTAGGCTTTGTTGTTATTGACGAACAGCATCGTTTCGGTGTAGCTCAACGCCAAAAATTACTAGAAAAATCAGCACATCTTCCTCACTTACTATCAATGACCGCCACTCCTATCCCTCGTTCATTAGCGCTTACCGTCTATGGCGAGCTCGATGTATCAGTATTAGGAGAGATGCCACGTGGACGACAACCGATACAAACGCAAATTGTTTCACCAAACTCAAGAGAAACAATGTATCAAAAGGTCGACACAGAAATCAAAACCGGTCGTCAGGTGTACGTAGTATGCCCACTAATCGACGATAACCCAGAGTCTGAAAAACGCTCTGTTGAAGCAGAGTACAAAAAATTACAAAAAACGGTTTTCTCACACTATAAAATTGGTCTACTTCATGGGCAGCTAAGCAGCGACGAAAAACAAGCCATAATGGAAAAATTTGCGGCTAGTGAAATAGATATCCTCGTAAGTACTACTGTTATTGAAGTTGGAGTAGATGTACCGAACGCTACAATTATGATTATCGAAAATGCCGATCAGTTTGGTCTAGCACAGGCGCACCAGCTGCGCGGTAGAGTCGGTCGTGGCGTTCATCAAAGCTACTGCTTCTTAGTGTCGAGCGACAGCCTAAGACCTACCAGGCGTCTTCGTGAACTCGAAAAATCGAACGACGGCTTTTATCTTAGCGAAGTTGATTTGCAACTTAGGGGTCCGGGTGAAATATACGGACATGCTCAACATGGCCAGTTAAATCTGCAAGTAGCTTCTTTGGCAGATACGAAAGCTATAGCAAACGTACAAAAAGCAGTGACAGAGTTCATGCAAAGTGGTGATGATTTGTTACAATATACACAGTTATACGAACAAGTTAAAAAATATCAAAGAGTTACCTCGTTGAATTAAATAAATGTATAAATTAATCAAAAACGGAAAGGGAAAAGAGCAGCCAGAGCGATCGAATTTATTTCGTCGCACTGCGCGATGAGAAAAACCGTAGGTTTGTCTCATAAGCCAAAGGCGCAATTATGTATTCTGGAACAACCTTTCACCATAAATCTGGCAATGTACTCGGTGTGCATCAAAAGATTAATAAAGTAGCATACCGACTAGTCGGCGAGTGTAGCGACTCTTTTTTTCCAACACTAAAAAACGTCCAACATTTTGAAGGTAAAAATGGTCCAGATGGTATCAAGCGTAAAAATCCTGGGGCAGATGAGCCTTGGCACTTTATAGATCCAAATGACCCTACTGACGAAAAACTTATAAAAAATATTCAGTATCATAAAAAGAATCTAGCAAAAGCAGTAAAGGAAAAAGACGAGCAAAGAGCGGCGTTCGAAGCAGCTTGGCTATCGCACGCGATTGTTGATGGTCTTACGCCAGCACATCACTTTCCCCTAGAAGACCACTTAGAAGAGGTGCGGGGAGAGCCAAAAGAAACACGGGACAGTGTACGTAAAAAACTAGTGATTCCAGGTGAAAGCAAACGCCAAAAACTAAAAAATAACTGGGATTTTTGGGGCGCAAAAGGAGTTATGACGTCCCATGTATTATTCGAGCTAGGAGTTGCGAGTGCAATTACACCCTTGAGGGCGAATAAACTCAGCCTCAGTAAAGAAGATGTTCGATGGCTTGAAAAAGATGGTTTTGAAAAAGTATTTAAACATTCATTGCAGGAAATTGCAGATTTAAATATGTATGAAACATTTACACACTGGGGCTGGACGCCAACTTTAGCTCGCCAGACTAAAAATGAGCTTATACCTATAATTATCAAAACAGTTGCGTTTTCGTGGCTGGAAAGTACAAAAGACAACTAAGCTGGTACGTAAAAAGCAATCTGAGCGTTACCGTATTTTCTAGCATCAATCAGCTTCATAGTCGCAAGGCTAGGAGGCTCTTCGGATGCTGGCCAATCTAGCAAAAACATACCATCAGGCTTCACGTGTCGTGTAAGTTTCTGCACAATAAATGGCTGAAGATCATCATATGGCGGTGCCGCAATAACAATATCAAACAACATATCTTTGTTGTTGTTAGACCAGCTAGATGCATTTGCGCGAATCACCTTACATTGATGTTCGATATTCAGCTTTGCAACACTTTCTTGCATCACTTTTACTGCTTTTACGCTTATATCGATAGTAGTAGTTTTTTTTGCACCGCGGCTAATTGCTTCAAAAGACAAAGCGCCTGTACCAGCAAAAGCATCAAGTATGCTTAGCCCACTGATATCACCGAGTGAATTAAACAAAGCACCCCGCACACGGTCGCTCATAGGATGGGTTCTGTGGCCTCGTGGCGCTTTAAATTGTAGTCCACCAAATTTACCAGCGATAATTCTCATATCAGTAAGTATATAGTATGGATAGTGGTTTTCCACAGTTTTATTTTTTTTGGTATTTAAAACTAAACGAGCTTATGGTAGTATCCGTATTAGGTAGGGAGTGTGTGCCTGTACGTACTAATGGAGTTGTTGTGGTGGACAATCGTAGATACAGTTACATTGGCGGCAATCTCTACCGCTCAAGAGAGCAAGCTTATGCTTGCTTTTTTAAGTTTTATAGTGTATAATAAAAATAAGTAGTTAAGAATAAATCTTGACTTGCACCTACAAGGAAGTGGACAGTGAACATCAAACGATTTTTCGTATGGTTTGCTGGGTGGAAGTATGTTGTTGCACTGTTCTTTTCAAAAGAAAAGCTCATCGACACCAGCCATCCAGACGTTGAATACTTTCATCTAGTAAACGAGCTCTCAATTGCCGTCAAGCAAGCAGAGAGTGGAGATGAACTCGCAGCACGTCGCGTCATACATTTGCGCAGGCGAATGTATACAGGTTTTGATGGCGATACGCCCCCAGACCCTGAAGAAGGTCCGGAGACCAAACATTGGCGCGAGTACAGCACAAATGCAGTAGCTCAGGCAGAACGCTGGCGGCACCACTGCAAAAACGGGTCAGGGTCACAATAGACCCTGACCCGCTCGGCACCTTAAAATGAGGTGCCTTTTTCTTTGCAAAAAAATAAGGTGTGAGTTCGATAAGTATTTCTACTCTTCGAACTCACACCTTTTTACGTCAGGCAGTTACTGGGCGAAAGGTCGACAGACCTTAGCTTTCGTATCCGCCAAACGCAGTTTGACTGTTCGCTTTTCCTTCGGCAAAGCACTCAGTTTGACTTCATGACTCTGGTTGTTGCTGCAGGCAAGCAGTTCGAGGTCACGACTCAGGCGCGCTTCATTTTCCTCACGTTCCTTTACTCGTTTTTCTCGATCTTTTACTCGCTTTTCCTGCTCTTTCTTGTTGCTACGAACAGAGGAACGAGCTAATAGCACTCGACCCCCAATGATCAACGCAATCCCCGCCAGAACGACGGCAACAGCGATAGCAACATTCAGGATTGAACCAAGTGCTTGGTACAATCCATAACTAGCCCCGAAGATGATCAGCAAACTTGCCGGGTTGAGTACAAAGAAAACCGGGTTTCGGAATTCAAATGCAGTCGTCTCGTAAGTGCTTTTATCTTCACGCGTATGGCTTGTCACAACTTTCTTTTCAAACCAGACGGACGTAATTTCGTATTCCTCAGGGAATACAGCAATCGGTGATTCTTCAAATGGGCGCCGGAGAGGATTAAGATTAATCCCTCGGAATCCAAATAGAAGACAAAGTGCCAAAGCGGCAACATTTGCAATCTCAATGAAGAACCCTGCAACCACGAGGAACGTCCACTTCATCACCAACCATGGTGGAAGTAGTATTCCTGTGATCAATGCACGACGCCTCAGATCGCACTGGTCGATTGCAGTTGTTGGCCACCAGTCGAAACGGGTGCCCAGCCACTTCATCCAGCGCGGAGGGTCCTTTGCAAACATCTCCTTCGGAACAATCACTTCGATCTGAGCTTCCTCGCCGAGCTGTTCTACGCCATCAAAATCTGTTCTGATGCCGAAAACAAACGGTTCGTCGTCCACGATCTTGGAGTGCTCTTTTTCTAGGTCCATCTTTTCGATGCGCAGCTGCTTGCTGGCTTCTGAGTCGTAGGCGGGGCTTTCCCACAATTTACGCTCAGTCATGATGATCTTCTTCATGAGAGCACTCGAGATAGGTTGATGCTTAGAGACGGCAGTTGCTGTGTAGCGACCATCGTCCAAACGATCCGAAAAGATGCTTTTCGGAGTGTCATCAGCGTATCCGTCGCTCGGCCAAACAATCGTTGCATGAACGATGTTCTTGCCAGGGCGGCGAAAATGAATGTGCTTCATCATTTTCTTGAGCGGCACGATGTATCGATCAACTTCTTTTTCGTCATTTGTAATGACGATCAAAAGCTGAGGATTCTGAGCTCCAATTTCTTGAAGTTGTACTGCAGTTGCTTTCGAAATACACCAAGTTACAGCGGTGGACGAGTCCATGTGACTCTTGTCTTCTCCACCGATGAACAAACTCAGCGCATCTTCAGCAAACAGTGCTTCTATGCTTGTTGTCATGGTACTCCCTTGTGTAGGGTTGTTGATAGTGTCTTTTTGTAAAAAACAGTCTCAATAAATTGAGAGCAGCATACTAAGGTCAATTTCTTAACCACACTATGCTGCCCTCCAGGCACTCTACACAAGAGCTATGCATATTATAGTATAAATATAGAACTTTTGTCAATAAAAAATCGACTCGTAAAGTCGACAATTTACTTGGTGCGCGAGAGAGGACTTGAACCTCCATGAGCCGAAGCTCACCAGCCCCTCAAGCTGGCGCGTCTACCAATTCCGCCACTCGCGCATGACAGCCATTATAACAGCATAGAATATTGCTACAAAATGTGGTATAACTGGGTTAAAGAATAATGCATATGGAAAAAGCTTCGTCACCACAAGAATCCACAGAGCAGCGACAACTTCGTTACGAAAATGAAATCTTTGAGATTGCTCAAGACTACGACGTAGAGATTCCCGAAAGAGCTATTAATCTATCCATTGACTTACTAGAACAGATGTATCAGGCAAATGGCGATGAGAGTAGCGAAACATACAAGCCATATCATAACGACCAGCACGCACTCGATGTTATTCGGCGAAGTTTCCGGCTTTGGAACCTGCTACACAAAGAGTTGCCGGACAAAATAGGTACCGATGAATACGAACTTCTACTTATAGCCGCTGCTGGACATGATTTGGTGGTTGGTAGTGGTAAAGAGCAGGGATATGATGAATATGCGAGCGGTATTATTGTTGCCCATAGCATGCAATTAGCAGGGTATGACAAAGCGCAGATCATTAGAGTGCAAAGTGCAATAGACGCAACAACCGTGACACGTGATGCTGTTGGTAATATAACGCAGGACAGTATGCGTAGTGGCGACAAAGACCCTATACGCCTTGTACTAGCCACAGCCGATATAAATGGCGCAACTATGGAAGGTATTCCAACCTTGGTTGAGAATGCCCTGGGTCTTTATGCAGAAATGACTGGTGAACTGCCAGAAAGTGTAGACGAGACTAGCCACGGCATTACGGAGTTTCTACTCAGCCAGGCTCAATTCATCAATGGTCGACTTGAGGCTATTCAGGGTGATTTAGAATACTACTTTAGTCCAGAAGACGCCAGACGTATACAAGCTGCATACGAAAAGGAATTTACCGGAGCAAGTAGGGACGTTATTAGTTTGTCAAAGACGATCGCTAGTTTTCCTGAAATGGCAAAAATGACAGTAGAAAAAGTAACAAGCGCTCTCGGTGCAAGTGCACTCAAGCCTATCGAAAAAGGTCTTAAAGCCGCCTTTACTCGAAAAAAGAAATAAGCACAATAGCTCTTTCTTTTACTCTGTAACTGTGGTACCATAAACAGTAAGAGGAATGCCCGCAGGGGCTTATTTTATTATTTAAAACTATGACAGACCCTAAATTTATACGAAACGTTGCTATTATTGCCCATGTTGACCACGGTAAAACTACTTTGGTTGACGGGTTGTTAAAGCAATCTAACACCTTTCGCGACAACCAAGCCGAAATGAACCAAGACCTGATCATGGACAGTGGTGACCAAGAGCACGAACGCGGCATTACTATCACCGCTAAACAAACTGCAGTCTATCACGATGACTACAAAATCAATATCATCGACACCCCTGGCCACGCAGATTTCAGTGGTGAAGTCGAACGAACTCTCAACATGGCCGACGGTGTTCTACTGATTGTCGACGCCCAAGAAGGCCCTATGCCACAAACAAAGTTTGTATTATCCAAAGCCCTAGAATTAGGTCTTAAACCTGTAGTTGTCATCAACAAGATCGACAAACCATCACGACGCGTGACAGAAGTCAAAGACGAAATTGACGATCTATTTCTAGAACTCGCCATTGACGACTCTCAGTTGCATTATCCTGTGTATTTTGCAATTGGCCGTGAAGGCAAAGCCTGGAAAGAAATGCCAGAAAACCCCGAGGAAAAAGGTGACCTGACACCAATATTCGATGCAATTATTGGCGATATCCCAGCTCCAGAAGTTGACACCACGAAACCTTTGCAGCTACTCGTGACATCTTTGCAATACGACAGCTTCCTAGGTAAATACGCAATTGGCCGTATTTCTCGTGGGTCTATCAAGAAAGCTCAACAAGTTATTTTGATCAAAGCCGATGGTACAAAAGTAAGTGCAAAGATCGATAAACTATTTGCCTACCGTGGTCTCAACCGCGAAGAAATTGACAGTGCAATTGCTGGCGATATCGTAGCATTAACTGGTATCGGCGATGCACATATCGGCGAAACTATTGCAGATAGCGAAAACCCAGAGGCTCTACCAGTACTAGAAGTCGAAGCTCCAACCCTTTCTATGTATTTAGGCCCTAACACCAGCCCGCTAAAAGGTAAAGAAGGTGAATTTACTACATCTCGTCAAATAGGTGACCGTTTAAAACAAGAACTAGAAACAAATGTCGCACTTCGTGTAGAAGATGAAGGCATCGGTTTCAAAGTATCTGGTCGTGGCGAACTCCACCTTTCGGTGTTGATTGAAACTCTACGCCGCGAAGGTTTCGAATTTGAAGTTGGCCGACCACAAGTAGTCACCATCCAAAAAGATGGAACCGAACAGGAGCCAGTCGAAGAGCTATTGATCGAAGTTGGTTCAGAATTTGTCGGTGCAATATCTCAGGAGCTCGGTCAACGACGCGGCGAAATGACTCATCAGGAAACGACTAGTTCTGGTGCAATTCGTCAGACTTACATCATCGCTACTCGTAGCCTAATCGGCCTTCGTAACTTACTGATGACTGCAACAAAAGGTACCGTTATCATGCACAGCTTGCCGCACGGCTATCAGCCAATGGGTCCAAAGCTGCAACAGCACCGCAATGGTGCCTTGATCGCTACCGAAGCTGGCTCGACAACCGCCTACGCTCTAGATAACTCAGCGGCGCGAGGTATCATGTATGTTGGCCCAGGCACAACTGTCTACCAGGGTATGATCGTTGGTCTTTATAACCGCCAAGGCGATCTAGATGTAAATGTCTGCAAAGGCAAGCAACTTACCAACATGCGTACTAGTAGTTCTGATGGTACCGTACAACTTACACCTTTTACCGACCTGTCTCTAGAACAATCAATCGACTTTATCGAAGATGACGAACTATTAGAAGTAACTCCAAAAAGTTTACGCCTACGCAAACGCTTCCTCGACCCAAACCAGCGAAAACGCAAAAAGTAACCACTATCATAGTATAGCTTGCAGTATCGTAGATATTGTTATAAAATATAGTTATAAAGAACATGTAGGAGCATCACTATGGCAGGAACAATAGACAAACCGAGAATTATTACTCAGGTACGTCATGCTCAATCTGACTACAATGAAGGCAAAGAACTACGTGAAAAAAATCCGACATATGTCGAATTTCTGAAACTTCGTGACGACTATATTAGTTTGCGCAACCAAGACACATCGACAGAGACATTTATCGGCTTTAGCGAAGAAACGAAACTTGCGCTTGTTGCCGCGCAGGCGCTAGGTGAGCAGTTGATGTATGACAAAACATTCGTTGTTGGTGCAGATGATGCAAATACAGATATCACAGAGTACGGAGAATATCAGGCACTACAAACTGGTGTTGGACTCGGTGAAGAATACGGTGATGAAGTACCTGATGTTATATACACTTCACCATACCTACGTACCAAAAAAACTCTTGGACTTTTACAAGAAGGCTGGCCACAGCTTGGTGAAGTCAAAGTAATCGAAGATTTACGTTTACGTGAACAAGAACATGGCTTGCGTACTGTATATGCAGACTGGCGCGTAGCTGAAGTTATGTTTCCAGACCAAAAATTGCTTCGTTCAGCCCAGGGTCCGTATTGGTATAGATACCCGCAGGGAGAAAATGTGCCAGATGTGCAAGAACGGGCCAGGTCTATGTTTACAACTTTTGTTCGGGAACATGCCGATCAGCACGTTATGGTTATTACTCACCACCTTTTCAAGCTTGCGTGGCGCGCAAATCACGAAAGATGGAACGATGAAGAGTTTATTAGACAAAACCGCGAGAATCGACCAGATAACTGCGGCGTAACGACCTATGCTTTTGACGAAAATAGTGGTAAAAACGGCAAGCTTGTCATTCCTGCTGGTGGATATAGCAAAGTATATTACGACAAAAAGTAAAAAAACCCGCCCCAGTCAATTTAATGACAATGGGACGGGCTATTCACACAGTTATCGTGTACACCGCGATGACGTTTGAACTCAACTAGCGAGTTTTTAATGGGCTTGATGTGTACCACTGTGATGATTACGACACCAAGTACCGCAGCTACGGGGTCGAGCCAGAAGTTGCTTGCGCTCAACCCAATCAGCAGATAAGCCAAAGTGGCCAATCCTGAAGCTGCCATATCACCGATAAGGTGAAATTTGGCAGCGACGGCATTGCTGTCATCATGCGCGTGCGAGTGCAACTTTGATGCGTAGTACCAGTTAACGGCAAAGCTCGATCCTGCAAGCACAAATGCCAGCCAAATTCCTACTGATGCCGTCTCGTGTGAAGACTCAATCAGAAAGAACAAGCAAGCTGCTGCAATCGCTGCAAGTGCGCTGAGGGCGGGTGCAAGAGGCAATATGTAGCACGTCATCAGACGTGACAACTTCTGACCCTCCTTGCGACGTGCCCAACGGTTGAGTCCCAATATTGGAGCTTCAGCCATGTTGTGCGCACCGTCAACTGCCAAAGCAATCCTTCCGCCTAGCACTGCAACCAGAAGCTGCAAGGTGCCGAGTAGTAGAAAAACTTTGATTGCACGTCCGAGAGTTTCGTCCGATGCATCGTGTCCGTGGTGACATTCGCCACTGTGTGAATGTGCATGTTCGTGAGAGTGTGACAATCACGTCACCACCTTTCATATGTAGAAGTTTACGAACACTAGTATTTTACAATAAAATCGTACTTTATTCAATATCTAGAACTGATCACGTATATGTGAAAAGCTATAGTCCCAGTCTGCATCAGCTTTTTTGTGTGGATTAAATATATTTTCAGGATCAAAAATATATTTCGTTCGTTTAAAAATTTCTAACATTTCATCGCCGTACATTTCTTTGAGCCACGGTCCACGCACCAAGCCGTCGTTGTGCTCACCAGATAAACTGCCGCCGTATTTGAGGACCAGGTGGTTGACTTCTTTCATAGCTGGCAGTAACTTTCGTCGATCTTTCGGATCTTCTAGCTTCATTAGTGGAATAATATGAAAGTTACCATCACCTAAATGCCCGGCGACAGTTGCTAGTAATTTGTACTTTTTGATAATTTTACGTACCTGTGGCAGAAATTCAGCCAAATGTTCTGGGTTCACTACGAAATCGTCAATAAACGGAGCTGTGTGTTTATCCTTTACTTTACTGCGAAGCAACTGGAAGCTTTGACGTCGCATGATCCAGAATTTTTCACTTTTACCCTCTGTTGGATCCTCTTCGAAGCCATTGATTTCATAACGAGCATGGTATTTAGATAGCGATGCGTGGGTTTCTTGGATTCTTTTTCTTACGATTTCTTCTGTTTCACCATTAAACTCAATCATGAGGATTAGCTTTGGGAAGCCTTTGAGAAATTGCAAACCTGTAGGCGCAAGCCCTAGTAGTAGTTTGAACCATTTTTTAAAACCGAGTTTAGGTAGAAAACTTGGCAAAAACTTCATGCCGAGCAGCATAGTTGCATCGTCAAAACATTCTAGTGTCGCAGGTTTATGAGCCAGCACTTTTGGTATTAGCTCACCTAAATTATCGATATCGCGTAAAAACAAGACCAACAGTCCAGAATGTTTACGCCGGTTAACTAGCTTAAATTGAGACTTTGTAACGAACCCCAAGGTTCCTTGGGCGCCTATAATCGCTTTATTCAAATCAAATATGCCTGTTTCACGATCCCACACATTCCACAGGTGGTAGCCAGTAGAATCTTTGCTGACATTTGGTTTTGCGTTTTGTATCAGCTCGTAATTATCTTCTATCAGCTCGTATAGCTCTTTGTATACCTGGCCTTCGAAATCTTTCTGTGCCATCTTCTTTATCAGTTGAGGTCGAGTAAGCGGTTTTATTTGTCTACGTACACCGTCTGCGAAAATAAAATCTAGTGAAGTGACATAACGATCGGTCTTGCCGTACTCTAAAGATTTTTCACCGCCACTGTTGTTGTTTACCATTCCACCAACTGTGCATAAATCACGACTTGCAGGGTAGCTTGGTAGTAGGCTATTGTGTTCCATTGTCTTTACGTCAAATTCACGATAGTACACACCTGGTTGTACGGTAGCGCTCTCGTGATTAACATCAATGATCATATTTAGATGTTTAGAAAAATCAACGATTATCGAATCGTTTATAGCACCACCCGACATATCAGTTCCAGCCGAGCGTGCAGTCAAAGATAGGTGAGGATGCTTTTTTTTATTTTTTGTGACAAACTGAGTCAAGAGCTCAACATCTTCACTATCTAGTGGATATGCCACAAGGCTAGGTCTTATTTCGAACATACTAGCGTCATGAGAATATGTTTCAAGAGTTGCTTCGTCACTCAGCAGTTCACCTTTAAATCCGGTTTCACGGATATCTCGTATAAGTTCACTCATTGCTTATAAGCATAAACTTATTGCGGCTCCGACGCAAGGCATATATACTTGTCACAATGATCAAGAAAAAAGCAGATGAGAAAAAACGACAAATAGTCGTTGTTGGGGGAGGTTTTGGCGGTATTAAAGCTGCACTAGAACTGAGCCGTAACGAAGAATTTTTAGTTACACTTATATCCGACAAATTAGACTTTCGGTACAATCCTACGCTGTTTCACACAGCTACCGGAGGCTTGTTTCGACAATCTGCAATACCTTTAGAAAATATTTTACAAGGCGGCAATATACATTTCGTACAAGGCAAACTTGTTAAACTTGATCGAGCTACCAGATCTATAGAGCTCGAAGACGATACTATAATTGCATACGACAAGCTAGTGCTAGCTCTTGGAGTTGTTACGAATTATTTTGGCGTCGAAGGTTTGCAAGAATATTCATATGGCATCAAGTCACCTGAAGAGGTCACACACTTTAAAAAGCATCTACATACATTGCTACAGACGGAACACAAGCCAGATATTAACTACATTATTGTGGGTGGGGGCCCAACTGGAGTTGAATTGGCTGGCGCATTGCCAACATACATAAAACAAATCATGAAACACCATGGTATAAAAAGCAAAAAAGTAAATGTAAAGCTTATCGAGGCATCCCCGCGGATTTTACCGCGATCTGCTGAAAAAGTATCGCAAGCAGTTACTAAACGATTAGAAAGACTGGGTGTAGAAGTGTTGGCGGACAAAAAAGTCCAAGCACTCGACGAAGACAGCCTGATGGTCAGCAGCAAAGACATACCGAGCCACACCGTTGTCTGGACTGCTGGTACTGCAAACAACCCTTTTTTCAAAGATAACGATTTTACGCTAACTGAACGAGGAAAAGTATCTGTCGATGAACATTTGTTGGCCGAAGACTGCATCTACGTTATAGGCGACAACGCAAGTACTCCACATTCTGGTTTAGCTCAAACTGCTGTGTATGATGGTCATTATGTTGCGCATGATATCGAGGCAGACTATCACGGAAACAAGGGTAGTGCTTACAGACCAAAATTTCCTGCTACTGTAGTACCGGTCGGTTACGGCTGGGCGGCATTTGAGTACAAAAAGTTGAAAATAACCGGCTGGATTGGCTGGTTTATTCGTCAAGCGGCCGACTGGGTGGGTTATCACGACCTACAGCCATGGTGGAAGGCGTCACAGCAATGGATGACAGAGTTTGGAGAAGAAGAAGATTGTGAAGTATGTGCTAATGCAAAGTAATCTTGTATAATCAAAGGTAAATCAAGGAGGTAAGGGGTAGTTATGGAATTTTTAGTTTTTATAATCACGATAGTAGTCATATTTATCATTAGTGGCATAAAAGTTATAAATCAATACGAGCGCGGCGTCGTTCTCACGCTCGGACGCTTTAGCGGACTACGTGAGCCTGGCCTCCGTATAGTTGTACCGATTTTCCAAAAACTAACGCGAGTTGACATCCGTTCAACGCCTATCGATGTACCGAAGCAAGAAGTTATCACAAAAGACAATGTAACAGTAGGCGTCGACGCCGTAGTGTACTTCAAAGTGATAGATGCTCCGAAAGCTGTTCTAGAAACGACCAACTATGTGTATGCAACTAGCCAATTTGCACAAGCTGCACTTCGTGACGTAGCCGGTAATGCGGACATGGACGAATTGCTTAGTAAGCGTGATCAAATATCTCAGCAAATTAAGGAAATTGTAGATTCACAGACCGACCAGTGGGGTATAGATGTCGAAAACGTCAAAATTCAAAACATTGAGCTTCCTCAAGACATGAAACGTGCAATGGCCAAACAGGCTGAGGCTGAGCGAGAGCGACGTGCGGTCATCATCACGGCTGAAGGTGAAAAAGCAGCTGCAGCCGCCGTTGCAGAGGCTGCAGGTATGCTCAGCAAGATTCCTGGTGGTATAAGCATACGTACGTTGCAAACCCTAGAAAAAATATCTGTAGAACCTTCACAAAAAACTGTTATTGTTCTGCCTACAGATGTTGTCGGCGCAGTCGGCGATATCATGAAAAAACAATAAAAAAATACCGACAGTTTTACCTGTCGGTTACGAATTGTTCCAGACTGCAGTCCCGGCCTGAATTGGCCGGGACTGCGTCATTTCCCCATGTCAGCCGCCAAGAATCTTGCTGTAGTCCTTGGGATTCAAGGTAATAACAGCAGATTCAAAGTGATCTGAAACTAGAGGCCCGAGTTGCCCATCTTCTTTGTAGGACTTGAACCATCCTGTTTCTTCTAGGGTTTTCGGAGGATGGTAAAAGAAGGGAACTCCCAAAAATCTGATAGTTCGCTGTCCCTCATCCAGAGAGTTACCAAACTCCGCATTCGAAATTCGAAGTCGAATACTTGACTCTCCTTCGCTCTGTTGGACAAAGCGAATCCGGTTCATCGGAAGCTCTAGGATGTAACTATTTTTTTCGTACTGATAGTTAACAGAAAGAGAAGACGCCGCTTGCAGGTTGACTTTTGCTGATGCCGAGAACAAGCCATCTTGTATTTCTGCATATCCGCTCGATCCTTCGACTCTTGTTCCGTAACGAAGTGGATACTCCGTATCAGACTCAAGGTTAAAAGCTTTCGCAGCCACTTCTTGTGCAGATGCGTACTGATAGCTTTGTCCCATAGTCATGAAAAGGCTTACGACCAATATGAAGGCGCATATAAACGCATACACACACGCAATGCTAAACAGCGCATCTGCCGTCTTTTGTGACCGGGTAGGAGGTTTCCTGATTTGTCTCGTCATCTGATTGACTCCTGGTAGTTGAGTTATAAAGGTACAATTCGTAGGATTTATTGTACGAGCAAAACTAATTTTTGCAAGCATAAGTTTTTTATTGTGTGGTATAGTTATTGTGCATATATTATGGCAAATATTACGAACAATCCAAACAGACTTCTCATAGGTGCGACTGGCGGAATTGGTGTTGGTAAAAGCACTGCATTAAAGGAGTTCACACGACTCGGTGTACAAGTAATTGATGTTGACGATATCTCTCGACAAGTAACACAACCGAAGCTGCCAGCTTATTTAGAAGTTGCCGAGCATTTCCCAGATTTCATTGATTCTCGAGGATTCATTGCACGAAAAGCTCTAGGCAAACATGTTTTTGACACAAGAAATATAAAAGACAGGAGAAAGCTCGAAGCAATACAACGGCCATATATTGTAGAGGAGCTGGAGAGGCAGATAGCCAACCCAGAGGGTCACTATACGATTATGGAGTCTGCGCTATTGCTAGAAACAGGTTCCGACAAAAGAGTAGACAGAGTTCTTGTCATAGATGCAAAAGAGAGCGTGCAAAAAAAACGAGCTGTAGCTCGAGGACTAGATCTTGAAACTGTAGAAGAAATCATGAGTTTGCAATATTCAAGAGCACAAAGAAATGAGCGTGCAGATGATATTCTGAAAAATAACGGCTCAGAGCAACAGCTTCTAGTTGCAGTAAATGCCATACATTTTGCTCATTATCTACCTCTAGCACTCGCCAAAAACCCTCATGTAGGTGAATAGTAATAGCCAAACTATCTCTCGGACTCGAAGCGAGGACACAAGCCTCTGCTCTACCAACTGATTTTATTCTTAAGCTTATGGTAGAATAATAAAATATGGCAAAAAACTACAACAAAAATAGTAACTTAAGCCTATTCGGGGGTTTGTCTTGGATTGTAATAGTCACTATTCTTTTAGCAAATACAAAAGCTTTGAAACACTTAGAAATTTTTTTAAACGGTAACACTATTGCGTTTCTATTTCTGAGCGGCCTCATATTTTTGCCAGGTGCACTAATTTTGGCATATGGTATCCTACTTTCCGAAAGCAGACAGGGCGTAGTAAAGCGCGATCGTGTAGCTCTACTAACTGCTGGGATTATTATTGCTTCACTATATTCGTATGGTTGGGTGTATCTTTTTGTAAATGGCTTTTAATTAATAGTATATAAAAATTACCCCCTCAAGACTTTAGGGTCTTGAGGGGGTTTATCTCTCAGCTTCGAACTTATTTAATTAATGGTCTCCTCTATAACCTCTGCGTATGCAGGATGACCATCGTTATTTGGACGGAGGGAAGTAGTCGCCTTGATCAAAATTAAAAATTATAGGCAAAGTTTATTGCAAAGAGTCCGTAAAGCATAACAAGGGCTACAAAAGTGTAGGTGAACCAGAAAGCCGATTTAGACCATCTATCTCCTGAAACAAAAATTTTGTAGATTTTTGTCAAGACAACTGAAGAGGTTAATCCATACGCAAAAAATAAAATAGGAATAACACTGATAAATACAATAAAGTATTTAGCAACGTCGTGTTGTAAACCCGCTGCGTAATTATCAAGTCTAGAGTACCCATCTATACTAGCGAATAAAACACAGTAGAAAAGCCAAGTTAGAAACGACAATAAACCAAGAATATGAGTTTTTGTTTTTTGCTTAACGCTAGGTTTTTTCATACTATAAACTTACCATAATAACTTAGTTCGTCACAAGTCTTGTTGTCAGAAGAAACCCCCCGGGTTGCCCCGGGGGTTGTTTTTGTTCTTCAGCCACTTATTTCAATCAAGTAGATCGACTAGGTCATCTTTGTAAGCAACATGCCCACCCTCATTTGGATGTACAGAGTATGCGGTTGGTATTTCAATTCCATAGAAGTAGCTGTCACTCTCACAAACGTCATGTCCATAGAAATTACCAGAGGTAACATCTACATAATGTAGGCGAGTTGATGATTCCTGGTAGTTGATGGTATCCACTGCCTGTTCAATTGTACTATTAATTAGATTCACCACTTCGTATGCAGCCCTTGCATCGCCCCAATAATTGGGAAAAGCACCGTAAAGTCCGCCACAGTCTTGGTCAAATGAATCCTCGATATCTTTGAATGGCGAGATTCGAGGGTATCCCACTATGTAGATATCAGCACTTGGTGCGTTTTCAAGAATTGCCTCGTATGTGTCCTCTAATTCGCTTGGAAGATTATAAGTGATTTTCTCCACGGTTTCTTCGTAGATCGGTGTGAATTCATCACAGCTACCCTCAATTAGTATAACGTCGAAAAGGAAGAGGCATTCAAATGCGAACTCTTTAAAACCAACATTATTACCTCCAATTGTGATTGTCACTAGCTCTGTGTCACCAGTAAGTGCATCAATTTGAGGATCTTGATTCCATCTTCCATTAGGATTATCAGTCTCAGACTCGCCAAGTACATCATTTGTAGTTGCTCCCGAGCATGCAACGAATGCAGTCGATCCAAGATTCAAGCTTGACTCAAGCTGCAACAAACGCGGGTACGCTCGCTGGCTTCGGTGACATTCATTTTCACTGTCACTGTCTGATCCAAATTCGAATGGCGGATTTCCTTCGCCACTTGAAAACGAATCTCCCATTGCAACATACTTTGCTGCAGGCGGTTCTTCTGAGATCAACTCACCTTCATATCCCGTAGGATAATTCTGGTCAAAGTTCATGAAAAAGAACGGATAATCCTGCAGAGCAGAGTTCGGCATGTATAGCATTGTGTAGCCTGCTGTACCTGTGAAAATCTCAGGTGCGGCGTACATGTTCATACCAGTTTCGCTACATCTATCTGCATAACCTCCAAAACATCCAAGCCCTGCGTAGGAATTGTGCGTGAAAAAACTCGCTCGCACAAAACCGTATCCAGGGTTGCTTGCACATTGGTATGAACCAGTACTTGCACTCCCTACAAATCCACAATATGCATCAGGGTCGCGGGTTCCGTAGATTTCAACTATTACACCAGTTGAATCTTTGTACGAAGCAACGCCCCAGCTACCACCGTTCTGCACTATGTATTCGAACTCAGTGGCAAAGTTTGTTGGCCATCCTATACCTTGCAATACGCGCTTGGCATAGGTTTGCTTGAATTCCGGCCACCATGTTCTACTGATGTCCATCTTTTTGCTTTTTGTATAGCCATCGGTGTAGACATACAAGGTAGGGGATGTCACCAGTAGATTGTCGTAATCACTTGCAGCCGATGCATTACCAGACATTATGCTCATTGAAAATGCTAGTGACAGCACAAGCAGCGAGCACCGCTTGAATAGTTTCATGATTTTCCTATCAATCGAATTGTAAATGAACATGACCATAGAGAAATAGTGCCTCCATGGTCCACGTAGCTGAAGAGCTTTTACTACTTTACGGGCTTTATGAAGCAATAGCAATAATTTGTACAAACACAGCAAATTTAAAGAGTCTTGTCTCTAAAAAGAAAAGACCCGATCAATAAGATCAGGTACTTTCTTGGTGGCTCCTCTCGGACTCGAACCGAGGACACAAGGCTCTTCAAGCCTCTGCTCTACCAACTGAGCTAAAGAGCCGCATACGGTAACAACAAGTTTACATTATATTTACTTATATGTCACATGTCACTTTTCGTCCTTTTGGACTCATCAGCACAGATACGCATCTATGGAAGTGAATTGACAATTAGGTAAATATCATTAGGACGAGTATCAGGTGGTGGATGGAGCAAATCCATCCACCACCATGATCTCATTGTTATTAGCTGGAAAATTCTACTTCCAGCTCATCTTCCTCGAGGAAAGGGAAGTACTCCCCTTGGCCGTTGGGAGGGTATATTTCCCCATTCGCAGCATTTTCGAAAACCAACCGGAGATGCTTGATCATTTTTTCACGAGTATTAAACCTCGCGTCGTAAGTGATCCTCGCACTTTGAATTCTGAGCTGAAAGCTCGTAACCCCATCAGTATTCGTCATTGCCTCAGCCAGGTGGTGAGTGACATAACGGAATTTCTCCATGTTGAACTTCTCGGCCTTAGGCGAAGGCGGGAAGCCTACTACGTAGCTACTGAAGTCAATGAGGATCTCTTCCTCAGTAGTTTCGATCGTGGGAATTATCACAGCAGAAGGCGTCTTTACTCCGCGAAGAGGAAAGAAATCCTGCTGTTCCGATGCCCATTGAACGGCGTCCTGCACGATCTTATCAATCGTTTCGACGTCGGTGACATTCCTCAGATACTTCACCTCAATGTTGTAGCGACTAATGCTACAGCCAACGAGGCCGTCATGTTGCATGATCTGGCCCCGGAGCGGCAATACGAGTTCTCTAAACTCATCGTTCTTGAATGCGCCCATTTCGTCCAGGGCAGCGAGAGCAGTATTCAGCCTAAACTGAACTGTTACTTCGTTCATGGATAATACCTTTCACACCCCACCCGGTATATACCGCAACCCATCCGGGCCGTCATGTATCCCTAATGAATACACAAAGTGAGATACAAAAACAGCGATGCTGTGCTCGTAACTCACTTTGTGCCAACCTAATTGTCAAAGTTCCTCAAAAATTATTTTGAGTAGTACTATATTAAAATATTTTAAAGAAAAAATCAATACATTTAAAATTCGTTTGTACGTATTTCGTCAAGCAGTACCGGAAATTCAGGCCCTGTCATATTGTGGCCAATACGGAAATGTCCGTACCCATCCAGCTCAACGTACTTTGCTACAGGGAAGGCCTCTACAAGCTCCTGTGTGCGCCTCTGTATCGGCTCATCGTCATCTATAGAGTTGATGATGGTTAAACTACTAATGCGCTTTGGTATATCTTTGTCGAGTTCGTAGGTAGAGAAGTCACCATATTTACCTACATAGTCACGGTATGGAGCCACCAGTACGACACGCTCCAACTCTTTCTGCTTATTAGCTGACAGCCATCGCAGCAGAAACTCAGCACTTGCGCTATGAGCTACAAGCCCTGTATGTTCATCGATTGTTTATTTTTCAAATACCCCTTTCCAGGCTTCATAGTCAGGGTGATAGGGTTGCGGTAGCGCTGGCACGGTAGCCTCGATACCTACTTTAAATAATTCCGCTTTTATCCAAGGAAACCAATTCGCTTTGTGAGGCTTTGGAATGTCTGGATTTTCATAGCGTTCCTGGGTGGGCTTGCCATGTAATATGACGGCTGTCTTCATGTGTATATCGTATCATATAGATTGTATTAGACGGTCTACGTTTGCTTTTATTTCCGCATAGATATCTTCGTCATATTTTGTATCTGGGTCGCCGGCCTGCAGAGTCCTACTGCCTTCGCCTGTATCGTCAACATCCCAAGCAATTGTGTTATCCGGAAGCGTGGCAATCTTCTCGCATTCATTTCTAACGACTTCGTTCATCAGTATTGTGACGTCGGCCTTGTCTACACGCGATTGGTCTAGTTGCTCTGGCTCAGTCTTTGCATATTGTCGTATGCCATGCCTTTCGAGCAACAGTAATGTATCTCGCAAAGGCCCAATATTCGCGGTTCTGTTTTCATTCGCCACTGTCCCGCTAGATAGAACTATCAGTCCATCGATACCCAGCGAATTCAAATATGCCTGAGCCATTATAGTTCTATGGGCATTACCTCGACATATAAAATGTATTATCATGTCGCTAAAACGAACCAGTTTTGACTTCACCAGCTCGTTTATAGCTAGCGAATATCACACCACTAGGTGTAGTCTTGGTCTCTATTAGTTCAAATGCAGCTGGTATGGTACCTTCAGCAAACAATTTTTTGCCATTTCCTAGGGTAACGGGGTAGATTTTGAGCCATAGTTCGTCTACAAGATCTTGCTTGAATAATGTCTGTGCGAGATTGGCGCTACCCTGAACTTGCAACATGGGGCCATCCTCTGCTTTTAGTGACTTTAGTTTAGCCACGACATCACCGGATATCAACGAAGCCTCTTGCCACGGTAGCTCTAGGTCGGAATTGCTAGATACAACATACTTTTTGGCCTTTTTGAAAGTTACGCCAATAGGGCTATTTTCGTTCTTTGGCCAATAACCAGACCACATATTGTAGGTTTTTCTACCTAGCAACAAGTCAAACGGCATACTCATCTGTTCGACCATCATTTTGAAAAACACTTCGTCAGAATAAGGTACTGTCCATCCGCCGTATTTGAACCCACTATCAACATCTTCATCTGTCCCGCCCGGAGCTTGCATAACCCCGTCGAGGCTAATGAAAGATAAAACAACTATTTTTCTCATACTTTTATTGTACGCTTTTCCAATCAATAAATAAAAGAGCTTAAAACGTTAACCTGAAGCGTCGTTTTTTTCGACAAAATCCCGCAATGCAACTAGGCGCCTATCCCACTGCAGTTCTAGTCCGGCTATGAATGATTTTGCGCTCGCTAGGGTAGTAGGGTCCAGACTAACTTCTGTTTGTCTGCCTTTTATCTCTAGCGTCACTAGCTCGGCGTCAGCCAGCACCTGTAGGTGTTTACGAGCGCCTTGACGCGTCAAACCCAGCCCATCAAACAAACTACCAACGCTGCGGCGTGAGCCGTCAGACAATCGCTCGATCATCTCTAGGCGAATCGGATCACCCAGGGCTTTAAAGGTTTCAGCTACCAGCATATCTATTCCTCTGAAAGTTCCTTTTCTAGACGTCCTAGCATATAGCCCCAGCCACCAGAATTTTGTTTGTAGCTTGGCTCGGCCAGTTCAACTGGCAATTTAGAAAAGCCAGACTCGATCATAGTTAGGGTTGTAGCGCCGTTTTCTTCGGCCAATTTAAACTCTACTAGTGTTGTGTCGGTTTTTTCAACATCACCTATGTAATGATTGGCACCAGGTACCCAGCGATACGCAAAATAGTCGTGAGGCTTTGTTGCTACGACCAATATCTGAGTTTTTCCATGCTCGCCAAAGTCTAGTATTGGTTGTTCGCCTTCGTCCAGTGATCCTTCGATACCGTCAGGGAACCACGAGGTAATTTTGCTAGGGTCTGCGATAGCTTCGTAAACCTGCTGTTTTGTTGCCTTGATATTGATTTGTCGTTCGATTGTGTCTTGCATTTTTACACCTATCCTAATTGTTACGTTAACTTATATGTATTTTCAGTTAAACACAGGCCGATAGTATATGCAACTAATCGGTTGCATATTAAGTTTAATTATAACAGTCTTAAAGAGACTGGCATTTGTTAAACTGTTTATATGGTATCTAAACTAGAAAACCCTGTGTGGCGTGAGTTTGAAAAGACGGTAGCTGCTTTTTTGCAGGCTCTTGACCCAAATGCGAAGATCACTCATGATGTGTCTATCCCAGATAAGGACACAGGGACACCTAGACAAAGAGATGTCTGGGTAGAAGCAGATGTAGCAGGCTTTACTATGAGTATTTATGTTAGTTGTAAAAATTATGATAAAAAAATCGACCAACAGGATATGGATGCGGTAATTGGCGAGTTGGCTTCAAGTGGCGCTAATAAAGGTGTGATTTTCGCTAAGAGAGGTTTTAGTGAAGATGCTAAGAAAAAAGCCAAAAAACATGGTATTGAATGCTGCATTCTTCTTGGAAACGATGATTCTATTGAGCTACCAAAGCAGTTAAATTTTAATTTTTACGTAAGAAGAGGCAGGGTAAGTTTCAATTTTGGCATTCTGGATAGGAATGAACAAATGAAATTCATCAACTCCAAAGCGTTAGGTCAGAAGAGTCGTGTAGTTGCTGTGCTTGCCAAAGAACTTAACCGATTAGTAAGGCAATCATGCGTCGATAATTTCACACCAACTCAGTCTTCAACCACTATAAAAAGCTCGGTAAGTAACAAAACAGTAGTTGTAAAACTTCATCATTCATGGGAATACTATGCAGCTAAACTTAGTAATAAACTTTATAAAGGCTCGTATAATTTCAATGAACAACAATTTAAAGGAACTGTTACGTCCCCTGTAATTGACCCATCCAATCCCGACTTAGGTGATCAATGGGTTAAACAAAATGAAGCTCCGGATAAGACAACGGGGATAATAATCCAAATCGAACCTAGTTATAATGCGTTTTGGAAAAGTCTTACTGAAGAAAAAGGATGGGTTAATACCCAACAAGCAGATCCTAGTATATTTATGTAAATACGTCTATTTTTCAGTTTGCCACAATATATGGTCAATAGGCACTTTTTTAGACAATGACTAGTATATCTCAAATTTTTCATAGTTTCTCCTCTAGTATGTCCGGTGTCTGCGCAAGCTTTATAAGCGTACCAGCACCAACTTTCTGAAATAGTTCGTTTTGCAAATTATCCGGCGGGACAAGCGCTACGCTATCTACGCCCTGGTCAAGTAGCCAAGCAGCCTGATCCGTTTTTACTGCCATACCGCCCTTTATGATGCCTGATTTTTTGAGTATCTCAACCTCTTCGGGCGTAAGCTGCGGAAAAACATCACCATTCTCGTCCATGACACCCTGCACATCTAGGTATGAGACAAATTTCTTGACTGCAAGCATGGCGGCTAGGCTGACTGCAGACTTGTCGGCGTTAATGTTCACTGCTTGTTCACTTCCTGCTCCATTAATGGCTAGTTTACCCGCACAACTCACAATCGGTACGAGTCCTTCTTTTAGGACATCAAAGACTGGATCAGTATTTGCCCACACTATGTCGGCCGATCCGAGGTCTTCTGGGTTACTCAGAGTAGCCGTAAACACGTCACTTGTGACGGGTACAGTAATGTTCGCACCTACTGCTTCGTCGATAGCATCACACACTGTTTGTGTAACGCCTGCTAGGATGTCTGGTATGTGAAGCATTGCCTCGGTTGAGGTTACACGTTCACCATTCACCATGGTATTTTGAATACCCGTTTTGGCCAGACCATGGGTTATATATTTACCACCGCCGTTCACGTAGACGTTCTTTACGCCGTTAGCCCAGAGTGTGGCGGCATCTGTGGCAATTATTCCAAGCTTCTCGGAGTCACTGATTAGCTCACCACCAACCTTAAACAGGGCAAATGGATTGAATGTTTTAAAGTGTTCTATGTAATCTCGACCCTCAGCTGTTTGCCAAGGCTCTGTTTTAATATCTTTCATGTAGTTTATCCTTAAGTATAAAAAGCCCCCATATGTGATTCGGGGGCTACTAAGGCTTTGTGATTATATTATGCTGTTACACTCAAGAGTAGTCCCCGTATAGACGGCGACGACGAAGTGTTGCAGTGAAGTTACTCTGTAAGTTCATATAGTATATATTAACACATAATAATTGTTTATGCAAAATTATAACGCCAACGCCTGTTTGGCGGCACGCTCGGCATGAATTGTAGCCGTGTCTATGAGCGGTATGGTTACATCAGAGGCTTCAACTACAAGGCCGTACTCAGTGCAGCCAAGAATAACTGCGTCGGCTCCCTGGCTCGCAAGATTCTCGATACATGCAACGAAAGCCGCTTTGGTTGAGGGCGTCACATCGCCGGTAGCAATCTCAGAGAAAAGAGCATCATTTATCTGCGCTATCTCAGAGATATTAGGCTGTATAACACTAAGCTCAAAATCATCTGTGAGACGCTTGGCATAAAATCCATCCTCAAGCAGATATTTTGTACCGACCAATGCCACCGTTTTGTACTTATTCTCGGAAGCTAGTTCGCCTGTAACGGTCACGATATCTAGCAACGGTACCGAAATAGAGCGCTGTATGTCGCCTGCAAGCTTATGGATTGTATTTGAACATATGGCAATAAAGTCCGCCCCAGCACTTTCAAGCTTACGAGCAGCATCACTTAGTATGGCTGTGATCTCGTCCCACTTGCCAGCGGCTTGTAGCTGTTCGATATCATGAAAATCTACCGAGTACATTATGATTTTTGCGCTGTGTAGATTACCGAGTTCACGCGCAACGTAGGCGTTGATAACTTCATAATAGTGAGCTGAAGATTCCCAGCTCATGCCACCAATTAAACCGATTGTTTTTATTTGCATATATACTATTGTAGCAGGCGAGGCATTAGTGTCAGCCCAGAAACAGCGACAGTAGTTTCAGATACTTGGACTAGAAGCATAAGGGCTAGAGCCATAATTTAGGTTTGCCATAATATGTGATCTATAGGTCCTTTTTGGGACAATTTCGTTATATTGTCATACGATTTTTTGCAAGATTTACACTACTGGTACATCGGCATCATAGTCTAGAGGCACAGCATCAGAAGCCATTTGCTGATTTGGGAACTCGTTACGTATTCGCTCTATATCATCAGCTTCCATTGACCAGCTAACAGCATCTAAATTTTCTTTCAAATGATCTGGGTTGCTGGTTTTGGAAATCGTCACAACATTGTCCTGTGAAACTAGCCAGTTTATAGCTATTTGGCTAGGTGTTTTGCTGTACTTTTCAGCCAATTCATCCAATAACTCTGACTGAGGCAAAATACCTTTCTGCAGCGGTCGCCATGCTACAAGCATTACATCATTTTCCTGACAGTGTTTTAATACATCTCTGTCCTCTGCCTCTCGATACTGGACATTGTAATGTACTTGGTTACAAACCAGTTTGTTTTTGGTATGTTTTTGTACTTCCTCAAAGCGTCTAGGCGACATATTACAAACGCCGATATTTTTGATCAGCCCTTGTTCGACGAGTTCGTCAATCGCTCGCATTGTATCGGCAATATCTATACCGGGTTCTGGGAGACGGTGTAGTAAGTATAGGTCGACATAATCTAGACCCATACGTTCTAGGCTGGCACGAAATGACTTGTGAACACCTTCGTAAGTCTGGTTGTTTGCTGATACTTTCGTTGCAATAATGAGCTTTGAGCGGTCGTAACCTTGCAAAGCTTCTTTCAGTATTTCTTCTGCATGACCATTACCGTAACTTTCTGCTGTATCAATATGTGTAATGCCTGCGTCTAATGCTGCGCGAATTGCTACTATTTCATTATCGTCATTAGCGGCGTCGGCTTCCCATCGTCCGCCCATTTGCCAAAGACCCAACCCATAAACGGGTAGTTCAAATCCAGATTTAAGTTTTCTAGTCGGTATATTCATAGGTTTATTGTACCAAAAAGTGACTAAGTCTTTAAAACCATTTCTATTTGAGGTAAAGATTTTATATAATCTGGCGCACCTTCTTCCAGAGGGACGGCTGCATCTGTTTTCTCAAAGCCAAATCGTTCATAAAAGTCGATGGCATTTTGGTTATAGTTCAAAACCTCGAGGTATATGGGCTCGTCTCCACCGAGCCAGTCTAAAGCTTTTTTCATTAGCATTGAGCCTAAGCCTTTGCCTTGAAAAGTTGGCTCTATGTAAATACTATTGATGAATTTTCTGCCGTCATCTTCAGTAGATGCGACCACGAAACCTACAGTTGTGTTATTAGTTTGCGCTACGAAGCATATCCAGTTTTCGTCATTTTTTGCTAGTTTATCTTTGAACCACGCAATGCGCTTTGGCACGAATTCACCATGCAGGCCTTTAGCATTTATTTCTATATCCCTTGCAGTGATACCTAGTTCCGGGTTAGGGTAAGCCTCAATCCACGCTTTATCCCTAATGTCGCAAATAATTTCCGCGTCGTCAGGAGTGGCTTTTTCAATTTCAGCTGCTTGGTTATCTGGTGTTTGATTCATTGTAGTTATTATATCAAAGAGTTAATTTGATCTATAGATTGAGAGTTGACATATCGAGCCTCAATTTTTGAGTGATATAATTGCTCTATGAGTGAGATTCTAGATGTAGTCAATGATAATGATGAAGTTATAGGACAAGCAGAGCGTGACCGCGTGCATCGTGAGGGCTTGGTGTGCCGTCTTATCTATATCTGCTTTTACAATTCTAAAAGAGAGATCATCCTCCAGAAGAGGGGTGATATCAAAAAGAATGACCCAGGTAAGCTTACTACAGCTGTTAGCGGTCATGTGGTGAGTGGGCAAACGTACCTAGAGGCAGTGATGCGGGAGTCGGTCGAAGAGACTGGTGTAGAAATATTGCCAGAGAACTTAAGTAGCTTTGGTATTGTTAGGGCGGATTATGTTCAGGGTGACTATCTGAGTAACGCCATGCGCGGCTTATACGCATATAAGTTCGAGGGAACTGTTGAGGATTTGAAGGTTGAAGACGAAGAAGGTGCAGGTTTTGAAGTATTTGACGTTGACGAGCTACTGGCAGAGCTTGAATCTAATCCGAGTAGGTTTGCCCTGTTTCTAGCTGATAAAGTTGGTAAAAGTCTAATTCAAGACATCAAAAACATACTGGATAGTTAGAGTCTCGAGACTATTAAAAATACCGGACACTAGGTCCGGCATTTTTATTGGTTTGTCAAAAACTTAGTAAGCTTTTTTCGCGCCGTCTTTTACTGCTTTTTCAGCATTGTCTTTTGACATCATTGCACAAACAGTTGTTCCACACTTCGCGTGCTTCCCTTTGGCCATGTAGCCACCTTTTTTAGTTTGTACGATCTCTGGAGCTGACAATTCAACGCCCTTTTCCTTACATTTAACGCAATATCCTGTAACCATGTCTTATCTCCCCTTGAACTTTTCTAGTTCATTATAAATTTGGTGCCACATATCGGACGTATTTCAAACCGCCGCAATTGACGCACAAGAAGATTATAACCTAAAACATCTAGTTGCGCTATTCGACTTGTCGAGTAATTTACTAGACGTTTAGCTAGTTATTTCAATTAATCATTTCTGTGTTGCTCGTGTACGTCGTTCTTGGTGCAGTCTTCAAGCTCAACCTCGATTGTGACGTGTTTTATGTCGTAATCTTTTCGTAGTTTGGCTTTGACAACCTCTACGATGTTTCGGCTGTCGTTTAGGTCAACTTCATTAATGGCAACGTGGCAACTAAGGGCATTATAGCCGGAGCGAATAGCCCAGACGTGCATATCGTCTACTGAAAGAACTTTCGGCGTGTCATTGATTGCTCGCGTCAACTCAGTAATATCCACATCTTTTGGCGTTCCCTCGAGCAGTATTTGTACTGCTTCACGTAGTATCTTGAGTGTGTTGTAAACCAGCAAGGCTGCAATCGCTAGACCGACAGCACTATCTATCCAAGTTATGCCCGTGAGCCAGATAATAAGACCAGCGATAACCGCACCGAGCGAGGATAGTGCATCAAATGCCATATCAACAAAAGCGCTACGCATGTTTAGGTCTTTGCGGTGTTTTGATAGAACGTAAGCTACTGAGCCATTAACTAGTATTCCAACAAACGCAACAGCAGCCACAACACCACCCTCAACAGGATGAGGGTTACCAAGTCGCTGGATAGCCTCAATCACGATAAATGATGCGACAGCGAGCATCACGCTGGCGTTTAGGAGTGCGGCAAGAATAGTAGCACGACCATAGCCAAAGGTTTTACTATCGTTTGCCTCGCGACGAGCTATACGGTTAGCCACAAACGAAACTGTCAGTGTAAAAGTATCAGTCAGGTTATGGGCAGCGTCAGCAATTAGGGCAAGACTGCCTGTTAGTATGCCAAAGATAAACTCAACTATCGTGAAGCCAGTATTCAAAACAAGTCCGAACTTTATGCCGCTATCGTTGTTATTGCTGTCGTGGTTGTGAGTCATTCTTTCAGTTTAACACCCTAACGATTCTTCTTATATAGATGCGATTTTTATAAAGGATTATCTAGCTGATTCTAGTGCTTTATCGAGTATCTTCGAAAATGCTTCAACGGAATTTTGCGGATTTTCAATCTTCTTGCCATTAAGCGCAAATGTTGGTGTGCCGTCACCACCAATCCGCTTCACTGCCTCTAAATCTGCGTTGATTGTTGCAGTAGTTTTAGGGTCTTCGATGTCTTTCTTTAGTTTATCCATATTCAGTCCGATTTCTTTTGCATATTTGTCAAAGTATTCCTGAGGGTTCTGAGCTTGTTCCCATGTTTTCTGACCTTCGAATATCTTGTCGTGCATCTCCCAGAATTTGCCTTGCTGAGCTGCTGCTTCTGCGTTTGCCGCTGCCATTCGAGAAAATTGATGGCTACTCGAAATTGGGAAATACCTGATTCTGAACTTTACCTGGTCTTTATATTTTTCTTTAACTTCTTTTACAGTTGGATAGAATGCATAACAAGCTTCACACTGGAAGTCGACAAATTCAGTCAACTCAACTTTGCTATCAAGTTTGCCGTAGTAGTTACTCGAACCACTACTGGTTATTTCTGGCGTGTCGTTTGTTTTTGAATACATTATCAAGCCTATAAAGCCGACTAATATCACCCCTAGTACTATATAAAATCTATTCATCCTATTCCTCCTTTTTCATTAACTATAAATCAAAGTCATTTTCATCAAGTTTTAACCACTCAACTACTTTAATCTAGTACTATATAGAAAGTATATAGGTAAAGCAATGAGCGGAATCATCAAAAATAAGCCTGGATAAAGCAGCGGTAGTAAAATATGGTTAGGTTCATAATTTCCAGCAAAGAGAATGCTAGCAGCTCCTATTGTGACTAATACAATTGAAACAAGCATGACGATGTGACAAATGGCAAATAGCCAATCCATAAACAAACTTGGTTTTTTTATGGACTTTATATAAAACAAATATGTGTATAGTATTGCCCTGACTATAAACACTCCTCCAAAAATCATGAGTGGTACGAAAACAACCTGTGCAACATCAACAACTGCTGAGCTGTACAGCCACATAAAGTAGTTAAGGCTCAATATGAGTAAAGTATGTGTCACTTCCCATGTAGCGTGTAAATACTCTCCACCTTTATCGAGTGGCTTACCAATACGGCGAAATGCAATGAATACTTCTACTAAAAACATCGGTATGTAGATGATTAACGGAATAATTACAAACCAAATAGCAGACACTACAACATACCTTTGGCAGGTTTGACTTTACCTTGCTTTTTGAAAAGCAACCACAAAGCCGTGGCAGTCGCTACAAAGAGTATTAGGAACAGAATAGGGAATATATACCCCCAATTTCCTATCTGCCCTGAAAAGGCCTCGCTTGTACGCATATAGCCGTTCACTACAAACGGTTGGCGACCAAACTCTGCAACCATCCATCCTAATTCAACAATGATTACTGTGAGAGGCCCTAACGGTAACAGCGCAATTAGCATGAGATTCTTATACCTCCATGCTCGATACTTATCCTTGAGTTTTTTGTAATGAAGAAAAGTGAATAGTAGGGTTATAGTCGACACTACAGCAACAATCGTGAGCTTAGATTCAAATAGCACATTCACAAACAACATTGGCCATGTATCTTTTGGAAAATCTTGAAGACCCTTTACTTCTGTAGATGGACTATTGCCCGATAGAATACTGAGCATATTTGGTATACGAATACCGCCCTCGACTGTACCGTCTTCTCGCCACTTACCACCAATAACATAGGGAGCATGAGTTTGAGTCTTTTCATTCAGCTCAATGGCTGCCAATTTTCGCGGCTGCGATTCTGCTAGATACTGAGTTTGAAAGTGACCAATACCAGCAGTGAGAAATATAAAAAAGACCGCTGTTGCCGATAATCGGAACATGATTTGTCTTACTGCTGATTGGTCCCTGCCTTCGGGTTTGAACCTTAATGTATAAAAAGCATATACTCCTAATACACATAAGATTGTGGCTAAATAGTATCCGGCAATCGAGTGACTTACCATAAAAAATGCAGTCTTTGTGAATAATGCACCAAGCGGATTATCAGTTTGCACAACACCGTTTACAACATTTAATGTACCAGGATTTTGCATCCAAGCATTTCCAAGTGTGATGGCGAAGGCTGAACCAAAAGAACCAATAGCAACAGGAATGCCTATGAGCCAGTGCTTCCATCCTTTGATTTTGCCCCACGTAGTAACGTAGAATGCTAGAAAGACCGCTTCAAGCATAAAGGCGTAACCTTCCCAGCCAAAAGCAAGTCCCATAATCTTACCACCGAACTCAATGAGGTTACCCCACATGAGCGACATCTGGATAGATATAATAGTGCCCGAAGCCACACCGGCAACGACTAATATGATAGTTGCATATGACAGTCGTTTTGCATGTTCTAATATCAACGGATCCCTACGTCGTAACCCAAGTTGTTCAAGTAATAAAATAACCAACGGCAAGCCGACGCCGAGCATTGCAAATATAATATGAAAGCCTAGGCTGTCAGCCATTAAAGCTCGTGCAGCATTTGTACTCAATTCCATACTACTTATGATAACAAGTAAACCTCAAAATGGTTACAAGTTAAAAACTCTATTTGGGTAAATATATAAACGCCTATTGCATTGTATTTTGTGCAGTATAGTTGACGAATCTTGGATTGTGACCCTAAAATAAACTGAGCCAATAATCAGACCAGCGGTAAAACAGGAGCATAAAGATTAGTACGTAGGTAGCGGTTATCAGCTCGTATTTAAAGGCAAGCAATTTATTAATATTTTTACCAAAATTTATATGCTTGTTATTGACACAGTACGCCGCCACTAGCCATAGCATAGCGAATGTGATTAGCCAAACGAGCATGCAGTACAAGCATAACTTGCCAATGTCGAACACACCTTGATAGAATAGCCAAATACAAAAACCCGCGCCAAATACTATGCCAGCGAGTAGAGTTCTCCACCAAACCCTACCAAGCTTAGTAGCACCCGCTGCTATTGTCATCGCAGCAGTCAAGACGGCAGTGAAGCCAAAGATACCTATAAATGAGTTTGGAAAGCCAAAGGCACTAGCTTGCGGACTTGCGATAATCGGTGAACAAGCTACAACTGGGCTTAGGCTACAGCTTGCCACGTGTGCCGGCTCGGAGAGTATTGCAATTTTTTCAATAGATAAAATGACTGCGGCGCTGATACCAATAGCTGCAAGCACTGCTAGCCAGCGAGCAAGCGATATGTCTGGCTTTGAATTTGCATAACGATGTACAATTACTGTTAGTATAACCATTATGGCTGCAGCAAGATAAATATACTGCACGTTGCTGCGTAGTAAGAAAACTGCAGACAATATATAAACCACAGGTATTATCCAGAAATATTGCTTTAGCTTTTTTTGTATAATATTTGACATTAGCTATTTCTAGTTGGGTATTGCTGCATTTTCCTAAAAGTCAAACAGCTCACCGATAAATCCTTCTTTTTTGCGTTTCTTGCCATATTGATGGTTGTTATCGTTATTGCTGTCATAACCAGTGCGGCTGGATCGTGGTTCCTCGTAGCGGGACTGTTTGGCAGCAATAGTTCGTTTGTCTACCGTGTCTTCTGTTGAACGTTCTATAATTTTATCCAATTCGCCCCTATCTAGCCAAACACCTCGGCACTTTAGGCAATAATCTATCTCAATACCCTGTCGGTCAGTCATACTTAACTCACTATTATCAATCGGACATTTCATATAAACCTACTCCTAAAATACCTTAAACTTTATAACTATCATTATAGACGAATATAAAAATAAAAAAAGAGACGCTTTGTATATGTGTCTCTTTCGGTTTCTATGGTGCAGCATAGTTGACGTATTTCAAACATCCGCTATTGATGCACAAGATGATTATAAGCTAAAACACCTCGTTGAACAATTCCAGCTGTCAGGTAGTTTGATAACTGGTTAGCAATTTGCCAGCTAGCTATCAAACTACCTATACTTACAGCTTCACACGTCTGAGCAATTGAGCATTGAATGCGACTACAACAGTTGAAACCGACATAAGTACAGCTCCAAGAGCAGGAGCAAGAACAATACCAGCTCCATAAAGTACGCCAGCTGCCAATGGTATTGCGAATACGTTATAGCCCGTAGCCCAACCGAGGTTCTGCAACATCTTACGATATGTGGCTTTTGATAGGTTGATTACCTTTACCACGTCTTGAGGGTCGCTTTTTACCAAGATAATATCTGCTGACTTGATTGCTACATCCGTGCCAGCACCAATCGCTATACCAATATCTGCTTGTGTAAGAGCGGGTGCATCATTGATACCATCGCCGACCATTGCAACTTGCTGTCCATTTTTCTGTAACTCTTTGACTTTAGCCGCCTTATCTTCTGGTCTAACCTCGGCAAAATACTGGTCTAAACCAAGCTGTTTTGACACATAAGCCGCAACTTCGTCTGAGTCGCCTGTTATCATTGCTGTCTTTATGCCCATTGATTTTAGCGTTGCGATAGTCTGCTTAGATTGTTCACGCACTATATCGGCTAGTCCCAATGCTCCAATGACCTTTTTGTTGGTAATTAGATATACCTCTGTCTTGCCCTCTTTAGCGGCTTGCTTTACAGCATTGGCAATTTCAACAGGAACGATTAGCTTGTTTTCTTCAATATAGCGGTAGCTGGCGGCAATATACACTTCATTACCGTGCAGAGTACCTTGCACTCCTAAACCAGGCAAGGCTTTGAAGTTAGCAACCTTATCAAGATGAACGTGCTGTTCCTCGGCTTTTCGTACAATTCCTTTGCCGACAATATGTTCACTGTTCTGCTCAAGGCTCGCTGTAAGATGCAGTATGTCTTCGTCGGTGTATCCTTTTGTTGTCCAAACGTCCGTAACTCCGTGTTCGCCTTTAGTAAGAGTGCCTGTTTTATCAAACAGTACCCAGTCCAACTTACGAGCCGCTTCTAGTGCAAGACGCTTACGAACAAGTAAACCGTTCTTTGCGGATAGTGCCGTTGAGATTGATACTACCAGTGGTATTGCCAACCCAAGTGCGTGTGGACAAGCGATAATCAGGACAGTTACAGACCGCTCTAACGCAAAGTTCGCATCTTTGGCTATGAGCCAGAATACAAAGGTGGCAATGGCAGTAGCGATTGCTATGATTGTCAGATAAAAAGCAGCCTTGTCTGCCAATACTTGAACATTTGACTTTGAACTTTGGGCTTCGGCTACCAGCCGCATAATCCCTGCGAGTGCCGTATCTTGACCGAGCTTGGTAACTTTTACAGTCAGTGAGCCATCTTGGTTGCCTGTACCTGCAACAACTTCATCATTTATAGTTTTACTGACAGGCTTACTTTCGCCTGTAATGGCAGCTTCATCAACAGATGAACTACCATCTACAATCAGCCCATCAACAGGAATACTTGAGCCAGGTCGTATCAGAACCAAGTCGCCAACTTTTAGCTCGCTTACCAATACTTGCTTTGGTTTACCGTTGACTAGTTTTTCGGCTTTGTCAGGTAGTAGCTTTGAGATAGCATCAAGGGCATTCTCGGCTTTAGCTACAGATGCCATTTCTAGCCAATGACCAAGCAACATAATTGTTACCAATGTAGCTAGCTCCCAAAAGAAACCATCGCCCTTAATGAAGAATTGTGTAGCAACGCTATACACATAAGCCGTGATGATTGCCAGGCTGATGAGCGTCATCATACCTGGCAATTTGGCTTTTAACTCACCCCACGCACTCTTTATGAACACTAGACCGCCGTAGAAAAAGATGATTGTGCTAAACACGAATGGCACGTACTGCGAACCAGGAAAGGCTGGCGGCGTAAAGTTCAGCCAATGCTGTATCATCTCAGAATACGCAAGTACGGGTAGGGTTAGCAACAATGACAGCCAGAACTTATCCTTGAACATCGCTACTGAATGTCCAGCGTGTTTGTCGTGGTCTTGATGCTCAGAGTGTTCGTGCTGCGAGTGTTCCATTTTAGTGGCTCATACCCGACATAGAGTTGGTCGTATCGCTAGTAGAATATCCCCAGTCTTTTTGCCATTGCTTCATCTGCTTTATTTCTTTAGTTTGAGCCGTAACGATAGCAACGGTTAAGTCTTTTACTTCTTGATGTTGAGCGTTCGTTTTGCCTGTTGCCGCCATATTTATAGCCGACTGATGGTGCATAATCATCTGTTCAAGAAATGCTTTATCAAACGCTTCGCCCGTTTTACCGTTCAATTCGTTCATCATTCCAGCATTTGCGTCCATCATACCCATTGAGCTATGGTCTTCCATCATTTCGCCACTGCTTGCAGGATAGCCCCACGTCTTTTGCCAAGCAGTCATATCGGTAATCTCAGTCGTTTGAGCGGACACTATGGCTTTAGCTAAGTCTTTCACTTCTTGATGGCTGGCATTGGTTAGAGCAAGGTTTGCCATATCAACCGCACCCTGATGATGGGCTATCATATTGGCAAGGAACATCTTGTCGTAGTCTTCGCCCTTGAGTGCAGCGTACTGCTTATAGTCTGCCGAGCTAGTATCAGCTTGTACTGCCGATTGCGAGTTTGAGTTGCCCATCATATCGCCGTCCATCATATTGTCATTACGGCTAATGGCGTAAATACTAACACCTGCGATAGCTACAACTGCGACTATCGCCACGATGATTATACTGTTCCTGTTATTTTTCATAGTTTCTCCAAAGTTAAGTTGATGCTATTTGTGTAAACAATCGCATCCTACACTCGGTAGACACCGTACAGAATATAAATCGGTATCTTTGGCGGCGGCTTTATCTCTGCGGCATAAAGGTGTTGAGAAAGCGATTTTTCATCTGTTGATAGTGTTTGGCTCTGTCCGTAGAAAGCTATCGCTGGTTCGGTATCATCTTCGCTTTCGTCATCGTTGATGACATTATCTTCCTTGTTGATAACTGCCGTGCGACAAAGGGTAGCACAGGAAGTTGCGTCGCCTGAGCCGTGGTTCATACCGCTCATCTCGTGCGAGGGCATTGCCGACATAGCAGATGCGTGGCTAACCGAGTTGAGCAACAATACAGCTAACAAAACTAGAATGTTTTTTATAGCTATCCACAATTTCACAGTTATTTGCCCCTCACATTTGTAAGTTCATATAGTGAAAGAAGTTCAGCGATGGCTTTTTCCTGCTCATCTTCTGAATTGGAACTTAGGTTTTCTTTGATGTGTGTTCGTACGTGGTTCTCAAGTATCAACTTGTTGAGTGAGCCGATAGATTTTTGAATTGCTAGGCTCTGCGTGAGTATGTCCATGCAGTAGTCTTCGTTCTCAATCATCTTTTGAACACCCCGCATTTGACCCTCAAGTATCTTGGCTCGGTGCAAAGCTCGCTGCTTTAAGTCAGTTATCATATCTCTTACTATATACCCCTAGGGGTACTATGTAAAGAGCGTGTTGGTAGGGGGGGTATTACACAGACATTCCACGACGAAATTGCAACTGAGCTAGAAAAGAAACAGCAGGAACTGAATGACCGTCTAAAGTTGCTAACAAACGACAATAAGCAGTTCCAAGTAACAGCCTCTTACCTGTTAGACTTGGCTCAACGGGCTGACCAGCTGTTCAAAGAGAGCGATGAGGGGCTAAGACAGAAGTTGCTAGAATACGTACTTTCAAACATTGAGTTAAAGGACAAAAAGCTGTCTTATATACTAAACGACCCCTTTAAAACCATTGTTGAGACAAAGAAAAAGAGCCTTTCGGCTCATAATTCAGATATTTGGTGCGGGTGAAGAGACTCTAACTCTCGACCTCTTCCTTGGCAAGGAAGCGCTCTAAACAACTGAGCTACACCCGCATGTACCGCCCGATTATATCGAAATTACCGAGATAGCACAACTTCGTAGGTTTCTTGGTACAATATATTCACGTGGCGCCTTGGCCGAGAAGTTAGGCAACGGTCTGCAAAACCGTGTAGACGGGAGCGTTACCCGTAGGTGCCTCCACAATAGGGCGAGTGGCGGAATTGGTATACGCGTTCGACTTAAAATCGAATGTCCAAAAGACGTGCGGGTTCAAGTCCCGCCTCGCCCACCACGAAAAATAATGATAAGCTTATTCGTATGAAGAAGCTTTTTGTTTTTTTACTAGCAATTACGACAAGTCTATTTTTTACAGCTTCAGTATTTGCCGTCTCTGCTGACGAAAAAATAGTTACATTCGACAGCAAAATAACTATCACAAAAGAAAACAAAGCTATTGTTACGGAAACAATAGGGTATGATCTGGGTTCTACTGGCCACCACGGCATATATCGAGATATTCCAATAGATTACCGCGACGGAAAAGATACCTACTACGTCACAGCAAAACATCTAGGAACAACAGATGAGACTGGACAGAATGTTCAAGCAGAAACCAGCGAAAGTGATGGTAATTACCGCATTCGACTTGGTGACCCCGATGTCGGTACTTTGACTGGGCTGCACATATATAAAATCAACTATGAAATTTCACCAATAATCACCAAACAAGGAGGCAAACCGTTTCTGAACATAGATGTTGTTGGCACAGGCTGGCAGGTTCCTATCGTGTCAGCAAAAGTCCAGATTAGCCTAGAAGAAGGTTCGGATTTTTCAAACGTTAAATGTTTTGTAGGGGTCCAGGGCTCAACGAAACAATGCATCGACCCGACAGATGCACCTACGAATACACTGTACTATACCGCAGCAGAACTAAATCCATACGAAGGTGTGACTATCAATGCTAATTTACCAGATGACTTCGTGACGGAGTATTTGCAGCCAAATCAAGAACGACCAGTTGACTGGACGGAGATCCTACTAGGGCTTGGTGTTTTCTTGATAGCTACATTCTCTGCTTTGGTTGTCTTTTTTGTCTTGTTTTTACGTTGGTGGCGAGCTCGTGTAAAACGCAAAAAACAGATCGTTGTCGCACAATACGAACCGCCAGTAGGCCTTAGTCCTGCGCAAATTGGCCACCTAGAAGACGACAGCTCAAGTATGGCAGAAGTAACGGCGACACTGATTGATCTTGCGGTTCGAGGCTATATAAAAATCACCCAACAGCCAAAGACTGGCATCGGTGGGATTTTTGGTGGCAACGAATATGTACTAACAGCTCTAAAACCGACACTAGACTTAGAAGCTAGCCAGTCGAGCCTATGCAGCGCATTCTTTAACGGCAACAACGAAGTAAAGCTTAATGATTTGGATCGTACTGTTATGGCTGCCGAAATTACTTCATTTAAAAACTCGACTAAAAAAATACTCGAAGATAAAGGTTTTTATGAAAAGTCAGGTAATCTGCTAGAAAAAGGCACACTTTCAGAACTAGGCGCAAAAGAATGGGCGCTAGTAGAAGGCTTCAAGTTGTATCTGAACGTAGTAGAAAAAGACAGAATCGCGTTTACCGATGCGCCTGAAAAAACACCAGAAAGATTCAACAAATTATTGCCCTATGCCATAGCGCTAGGCGTAGAAAAGCAATGGGCAAAACAATTCGAAGGTATAGATGTTGCACAGTCTGCTACCTGGTACTCGGGTCAAAATGTAGCAGCATTTTCTGCAGCAACTCTAATAAGTGATCTAAATAGTGGTTTTTCTAGCGCAGTATCGAGCAACACTTCTGTGAGTTCTAGCGGCGGTTCCTCTGGTGGCGGTTTTAGCGGTGGTGGCGGTGGTAGTTGGTAAAACAATGAATCAAAAAAATAACATCAATCGTACAGCAATTATCTATGGCTTAATCAGTGTCGTTATGACAAATGTCTTTTTTATAGTATTTCTAACTTGTATGGAATTGTCTGATGGCGAATGTTGTAGTGGTTTTTTCGGAGAACAAGTATCTTTTTGGGAAAGTTTTTCTTTGAACATAGCACTCATATTGAACCCACCTTTTAATATTGCTAATAGTCTCTCAGGACTAATAACATTTTTTGTAATAAAATTCCTATCAAAGAAGAATATATCTAAAGTGTTAGCTATTCGGTTACTTGCGGGGGGCTTTCTATTATGGGGGGTCATTTGTTTTGTACTGTTTTCATTAACAGAGTCAGTAGAATATGCCTCTATCATTATAATTTTGGGACTACCCCCATTAGCAGGCATGTTATTAACGGTGCCATTTTGGATTTTTAAAAAAACAGCTAAGTAAAACTCTTTACACATACATCCCAGTTAGGTACAATAGTTCTCATACGCTATGCGGAGGTTTCTTAAAGCCTGCGTGCGAAAAACATCAAGTAATAAATAACTAGGAGAAATTAAATGGCAGATTTCGATCGAAGCAAGCCACATGTAAACGTCGGTACTATGGGTCATGTTGACCACGGAAAGACTACATTGACTGCTGCTATCACCACAACACTAGCAACTAAATTGCCAAGTGATGTAAACAAAAAAGTTGATTATGACCAAATCGACAACGCACCAGAAGAAAAGCAACGTGGTATCACAATTGCTACTTCTCACCAAGAATACGAAAGCGAAGCTCGTCACTACGCTCACGTTGACATGCCTGGTCACGCTGACTATGTTAAAAACATGATCACAGGTGCTGCGCAGGTTGATGGCGCTATCTTGGTAGTATCAGCTGCTGACGGCCCTATGCCTCAGACTCGTGAACACGTGCTACTTGCAAAACAAGTTGGTGTTCCAAAAATCGTTGTGTTCCTAAACAAAATGGACATGGCTGACGAAGAACTAGTAGAACTAGTTGAAGAAGATGTTCGTGACCTATTAGAGAAGAACGGTTACGACCGCGAAGCTCCTATCATCAAGGGTTCTGCACTAAAAGCTCTTGAAGGTGACGCAAAGTACCAAGACGCTGTCATGGAACTCGTTAAAGCTGTGGATGACTACATCGAAGAGCCAAAGCGTGATCTCGACAAACCTTTCCTAATGCCTATTGAAGATGTTTTCTCTATCAAAGGTCGTGGAACAGTTGCAACTGGTCGTATCGAAACTGGTATCGTGAAGCTTAACGAAGAAGTTGAAATCGTTGGTATCAAAGCAACTCAAAAAACTGTTGTAACTGGTATCGAAGCATTTAAGAAAAACCTTGACCAAGGTCAAGCTGGCGACAACGCTGGACTATTGCTACGTGGTATTGAGCGCGAACAAATCGAACGTGGTCAAGTACTAGCAAAACCTGGTTCTGTTGCTCCGCATACAGAATTTGATGCTGAAGTATACGTTCTCACTAAAGAAGAGGGTGGACGTCACACTCCATTCTTTAAAGGTTACAAACCACAGTTTTACTTCCGTACTACTGACGTAACTGGTGAAGTTGAACTTCCAGCTGACAAAGAAATGGTTATGCCTGGTGACACAATCACCTTTAAGGTAAAACTACTTGCTCCTATCGCTATGGAACAAGGTCTACGTTTCGCTATCCGTGAAGGTGGCCGAACTGTAGGTGCTGGTGTGGTAACCAAAGTTACTAAATAGTAACAATCCTACCAATTAAAAATACCTCTCGAAATGAGAGGTATTTTTTTACTATACAAATAGTTTAGTGTGATGGCTGTGAAGTCACAGCTTCTTTTAGCGGAACGCGCACAGCGTTGTTGAGGTCTTTATCTATATTCTTTGGCATTTTTTCGTCTTCTATTTTGACGTCACCACCAGGGAAGAATGTTACTGTTGTTGCACCTCGAAGCTCGTTTGAGTCGTTGAAATATAGCATTGAAAACGAAGCAGGCTTTTTCGGAGTTTCATATATAGCGATGGTGTTGCCCGTACCGGACATACTTCCTGCGGTATGGTGGATCACTTCCTGACCACTATCAGAAAGGACTGCTTTCAGCTTCTGGTTTTTGTGGGTGTGACCCTTCAGTAGGAGACTCGCACAGCCTTTCAAACTAGTGTCGAAACTAACCTGGGGCCTGTGTACCATGACTTTAGGTTCGCTTCCGTCCTCCTCTGCAATTTTGCACGCCGCCTCTACAGTGCTGTTGCTTTGTTTTTCAACAAGCTCGTACATATCATTGGTTTTTTCTTCAGGTATAGATTGCCATGTTGCTTTCGACTCGTCAGGAGTGACGATAACTTTTCCAAACTCTGTCTCAGCTATGTAATGATCTCCCTCAGTAGGGGTAATAACTTTCGGATCGCTGTCGATATTAATATAGTTTTTCGGGTCGTGGTTGCCGATTGCATTTATGATGGTAGCTTTTTCGTTACCTTTAGCTATAGCTGCACGAAAATCGGTAAAACAGTTCTTTTCATAAGGCATCGTGCCGCTGTTTGTATAAGTATCACCACTGTTAAATATGGTAGAAGGTTGAAAAGCGTCTACGACTGGTTCGAGACCATATTTGTACATAGCGTAGTTACAGTGAGCGTCAGAAACATGCATAGCAACCCTATAGTTAGGGTTGTTAATAAGAGAGTTGCTGTTTGCTTGATATACCTCAAACTGTTCTTTGAACGCTTTTTTTGATATACCAAGCTCGTCTTCAACATTTTTCTTGTACTCTACAAAAGCGCTAAACGCTTTTTGAGGAAGTTCTGAACCAAATCCTTCCATCCAGGCGTCTTTTAACATAGGGTCTTTACTGGTAATCGCATGAGGTAACGGACGTTTTACAATCGTTTTATCAGTTCCATTTGAAGCAAAAACTGTGCCTTCTGTTATTTTACCTGCGCCAAGTAGTGCAACTACACCTACTAGTCCAGCTATAACTTTGGTTTTCATGTTCGAACTTTTTAATCTATCAATATGATGCGGAACATTAATACCGTTTGGTAGTTCTCTGTATTTCTTTATAGCAAAATAGCCAGCAGCAGTCAGAGCTGCAGCTCCTATAGTTGCGCCAACTGCTAGTCGTTCCATCAAAGCATGCTGAATTGGTTCAACAATGTTTGGTTTATATTGTGCAGCCAAGGATGCAAGTTCTTTAAATGAGCTAGGGTCATCAACACTAGCGTTTAGGTGTGTAATATTAATATCAACACCCATGTGGGGTAAATTTTGTAATGCATTGGGTAGGTGCATAGTAGAGCCATAAGTTACATCCAAGCCATTGCCGCCAAAGTCTAGCCTAGGTTGTACCTCGGCAAATCGGTTTAATTCTACGTGTGGCGCGGCTATTTGATTGGCGGTAGCGGCACCTAAAACACCCCCAGTAAGCGCAAATGGGCTGCCGATTGCAATGTCTTTTGCTACTTCTTTAACCCTCTCTTTCGAAGGCTTATGAGGTAAACGCAATTTCCTCTCTGTATTCATAGAGTACAATTATACACTATTTTATAATAAAAAGCAATATATGCAGTAAAGTAAAACACCCGCCAACATCCGAAGACATTGACGGGTTAAAGCTAGCTGTGACTAAGTGCATCCGAGATCATCCATAGGGCAATCACCAGAGTTACAAAGTACAGAATTGCACATGTTTTGTCGCTCATCGAGCTGACATTTGTGTAAAACGAGCCCAAAGGCTCTCTGGCCTCTGGTGTTTTGCCGCACCTTTCTCTTTGCTCGTTGTGACCAGGTGTAATCAAAACATGGTCGAGAAAGAGGATAAATGCAACACCGAGGGTGATATACAGAATAAATCCTGTCATCTAATCCTCCTCTGTTGACGATCATGTACTAACGTTTAGTACACTGTTCGCTGTTGGGAATAACCGACAAGCCGCCGCTAGCCTCGTCTGTGTTGCTTTCGCTCATGTAGACGAGATTGAGACCGTTACAGCGTTTATACACGATAGTGTCGAAGTAACTGTAGCCATCCACGTCCTTGAGCGTGAACACCTTTACCCAGTCTTTGCGAGGATTGGTGTTCTTTTTCGGTTTTTTGACTTCTTCTGAACTTCCGGCCGCATCGGAATTTTCCTTTGCGCCGAGACATCCAGTCTGAGTCAGACCCAGAGCTAGAACCATCATCACAACAAGTACTCTGTGCTTCATCTGTAGTCCTCCTGTTAGTAGACAACAAAGCTCAGTTAGATAAACAATAATATATTTATGACTAAAAAGCAAATTATATACAAAATAAAACACCCCGCTTTTCCCGAAGGAACAGCAGGGTGTTCAATTAGGAAGTGACGGGGTTTGGGGTTTGTACGGTGAGCTTAATGGCGAGCTTGCCTACGGTGCGCTCTCTAAGGTCTACCCAGTAGATGATCTGTATCTCGTCTACACTGGCAGACTCACCGGTGTAGTTCTCGACAAAGTCAACCGCTCTACGTCTAACCGCCTCATTTCGGTATCCACGAAAATACCTTCTGGCTAACCAACTCATTCTCAGGGTTGCTGTTTTCTTTGGACTTTTTTCGGCAAGTTTCTGCAGTTTTTTGCAGTACCTGACCAGTGCAAAGCGGTACAATGTACTACTCCTTTTTTAGAACGTGCTCTCTTTCAAAAATTCAAAAAAGTATCTAAAATATAACAATTATTTGCACATACGTCAACTTGCATTAGAAGAGAATATACGTTATGCTTTCTAACATATATCAACATATCCACCGAGAACTCGGCCAGCCAAGACAAGATTTGAAGCGAGCAGAGGTTACGGTGTAGCACATAAAGGAGTTAACCCTCATGGCAGAAGCCAAACCACAGGCACCACGAATTCGTATTCGTCTAAAAGCCTATGATCACAAAGTGATCGACCAGTCAGCAAAACAAATTATCGACACTGCCTTGCGTAGTGGTGCGCAAGTAGCAGGTCCTGTACCTTTGCCTACACGTCGTTCTACGTACACAGTGGTCAAGAGCCCACACGTCTACAAAAAAGGCGGAGAAGCCTTTGAAATGCGTGTTCACAAGCGCCTGATCGACATCTCTAACGCTTCAGCAAAGACAATCGATAGTTTGCAAAACCTATCATTGCCAGCTGGTGTTGATGCCGAAATACGCATGTAAAAGATGTACTAAAAGCATAAGCTTTCTGATATAATGACTCGGTAATGCCGAGGAAAAATAAAAAGAGTTCTGAGCAGGAAACCGACAGCGCGTTTCTACTGAAAATAGTAATGTATGTCATCTTGGCGTCTATATGGATAAAATTCCAAACGGCCGTTGATGTGGGGTTTATAGGCATACACGGTGTCCCAATTGGCCTTTTCGTTGGACTTATAGTTGCAAGACAAGATAGATTTCAGATTGATCGTAAAATTGAGTATGTTGTTTTGATTGTGATGACGATCGTGACTTACTTTGTTCCAGCAGGGATTGTACTGTAACAAAAAACACCCTAGAAGAGGGTGTTTTTAATAATGTATAGTACTGAAAAATCTTACAGTTCAGCAGAACTTCTGTCGATTTGGTCGTAAATGTCATTAACCTGTTGGTTAGTGTTGTATGACAAGGCTGCTGCTGCAATAACAGCTATACCTATAGCGAGCCAATAGACGGTGTATACGGTAAATTCTACCTTCCAAAAGCTCTTTTTTGTTACTTTTTTGCTTGCAACGCTTCGTTTCACTGTTGCTTTAGCTGATTTTTTAGCGGTTGTTTTCTTTCGTGTAGCCACTGTAATTTTCTCCTATAGTTTTTAATGATTAGCATTATGACTTAGTTGCGACAAAAATACAATAAATAACTTCGTAATATCTGTTGACACAGAGGGGTGAGAGCTGTTACTATGGTCTGAGCGATTAAAATAATTATCGAAAATAATAGATGATTCTTGGTGAATCGGCAGGTCCCTAAGTACAGGGATACCACCGGAGACCAAGAATTTTAAATGGGAGAAGAGCATGAAGACTCTTTTAGGCACCAAAATTGGTATGACCCAAGTCATCAGCGATGACGGCGTTGCAACACCTGTAACGTTGATTCAAGCTGGTCCTATTACTGTGACTCAGGTAAAGACTGTCGAAAACGACGGTTACAACGCAGTACAAGTAGGATTTGGCATGGGTAAGAACCTGAGCAAGGCCGTCGCTGGACACGTTAAGTCCAGCAAAACCACCCCCAAGCATCTGCACGAAGTGCGGGTTGCCGAACTACCAGCCGA
>CAMTXO010000001.1:0-269742 GCA_947085845.1 uncultured Candidatus Saccharibacteria bacterium | reverse complement strand
TGATTCCATCTTAGCGTTGGGATCAACTCGGTGTCCATGGCGCTGGGGAAACACCTGTTCTCATTCCGAACACAGCAGTTAAGCCCAGCAGCGGCGATTATACTGCCTTGCGGGAAACTAGCACGATGCCGAATTTTGATTAAAGCCATCCGAAAGGATGGCTTTTCTCTTTCACTGACTTTTAAAGTTTTATATGATACAGTAACCTTATAAACTGAATAAAAATAAACAAAGGCTTAAGAATGCAAGAACAGTTAGCACAAGAAGATTCACTCGAAGATAATAGGACGGACTTTGATCCTAAAGATAACACAATGTCTCCACTCTACGGCGCACTAGGAGTATCAACTCCACAAGAGTTGGACGCTTTATTTACAAAACTTGATCAGACAGAAATGAAGGCTGGAGATTATAACTACGAAAATGAAGAGTCACTTCTCAATAAAATAAAAAAACACCTCGAAGGCGTGGATGTGGAAACATTAACTGAAGAAGAAGTAAAATGGCGCAACGAAATGTTATGGTTGTGGAATCATCACGCAACGAGTATGGCACTTTTTGGGCATCGAGATCATGAAGCGGCACAGGAGTTTGTTGATAAATCACTTTCGCATATGCCCGATGATCACCCAAATAAAATTACTAGACTATTGTACTTTTTGTCGCGTGGCGATGTTGAAAGTGCGGAGTTGTGGGCGCGAAATGAGGTCGGCGAAAATGAGCAGGCAGCAGCTCAAGATGCGATTCAGAATTATAAAGAACATGTATTGAATTAGCACGATGCCGAATTTTGATTGGAGTCTCCGAAAGGAGGCTCTTTTCATTTGTCTATCATATTGACAAAACATAACCAGTATGCTATTATGTATGCAGAATTTATTACAAAAACAAAAAAGGACATAGATAAAAATGAGTCACGAACAACCAAGCACCAATCCAGCTGAAAATGATGATAGTGTCTTTCAGAATAATCGGAGGGTTGTGGAGCTAATGGTTGCAGCCGCCGATGAGATGCCTGCCCCACCTTATACTACGTTTACGTCGGGGGACCAAAATCCCGGCGTTCATAGGATACCCAATGCTAGAATAATAGAAACGGAATCCGATCAACGCGCCAAAGAGGCAAGAGAAGAAGTGCACAAGGCTATAGACGAAAGTGAAGAGTTAGCAGCACACTAATTAAATTAATAGAATTTAGACCAGCCGAAAGGCTGGTTTTTCATTTATTAAACATTTATGCTAAACTGCACCGTATTATGTCACGTCCAACCCAGAGAGTATCTGCAAAAATCATCCTGTATAATCCAGAGCGGACGCAAGTGGTATTAGCGGAATACGTCAAAGGCCGTTTTGGCTTGCCGGGCGGTCATTTAGAAGAAGGTGAAACTCCAGAAGAAGCTATTTTTCGTGAAATCAAAGAAGAATTGGGCTTTGTGTTAGATTTGGGTGCAATAAAACGCAAAGATTTTTGGCGTAGTGCTGATGGCAGGATTATATTAGGATTTACTAGTACTATATCAGATGATCAGAAGATAACAGTAAATCCAAATGAAATTTATGACGCTCGATGGGTGAAATTGAGCGATATTATTGATGGAAATATTATTGTTGATACGTATAAAGAGTTTATATTGGGGAATGTTTAATCTATGAAAAACAAGAAATTTTTAGTCATCATAGGGGTGTGTATTGTAGTTACAATATTTGCTTGGTTGTTTATTTTCTTTTATGAACCAAGTGTTAGCAATAACTGCCCAGGTCCAGATAGTCCATTACTGGGTGTTTCAAGTAATATGGAAAAATGTGATCTAACTGATTAAAGCACTATTCTTTTGTTCCATTTTGTTTCGGCAAAACGGAACCCAAAACCAGCGGGTTACATGCCAAGCTTGATGCAACCACCAGTCAAAACACTTTGGCGGCCTGTGGAACTCTCCGCCGGCTGGCGGATCAGACAGTCCTCGGCTAATAGTTGTGAGTTTGACGTGCTTGCTCAGGCTCGTCATGATACCCAGACCTATTTTCTAAAATGTGCTATTTGGAAAAGTATTTTTCAAATTTTGGTTATGCCTTCTTACCGCCGCAGAACTTTCTTCCATCTCTAATTTTGTAGATGGTGATACGCGAAGGCCAAAAATGATTCGACTTGTGTTTGAATTCTTATTTTCCTTGCTAATTTTTCCTCCGGTTTCCGCTAATTCCAATACGCGTATACCAGCCTTTCCTTCTTTTTTATCCCACTCTTCAACTGATACAGCTATATCAAACTCTATAGTTCTATTATTGTCATTTTCTGAAAAACGAATATCCCTACTTGTTACTTTAGTTGCTTCATCAACAGCGCCATCTAGCTGTACTAAAACTTCTTGAACAAATTCTTGTAAATTCATATTCCTCCTTTGTATAATTTGTTATCATGGAGGGTACGAATAAAAATTCGTACCCAAATCGAAAACCGTCACGCTTACTTTTTCCTAGTCGAACGCGACGGTTTTTTTGGTGCCCTCTGCGAGAGAGCGCTAGCAGCTGATGCTCTAGCATCTTTTTTCGTACCAACATCACGTAATACCCTTGAAGCTTGCTTAGCAACTCCAGGGCTAGTTTTTCGCTGAGCCATGTCTATTTTCCTTCCTTATTTTTTCACTATCATATTCTACCCTCCAGGATAGTGTTATCTGGAGTGCTATATTACTCGCATGAATAGGAATATTATAACTGAGGGCATTATACCAAAATTAGCACTCGTGTCAAGTGAGTGCTAGGCTATATTCTATCTTTGCTCGACGCAGAATTTGGTGATTTTTGTTATGAGGTCTAGTGGTATTGGTTTGTCGATAGGGAATTGGATGGTGCCTTTTGAGGTGTTATAACTCTTTAACTCCTCACTAAACTCTGGAATTGCACGGGCGCCGGGGTAAAAGCCGATATGATGTTCGTATCCTGCGAAATGTACCAAGTTTTTACCATTTAATGTAAATGTTGGTATGCCGTAACTGATCTTTTCCTGTGCGTCTGGTGTAGCTTTTGCAATAGTTTCCCGAATATCTTGCAGAATCTTCTGACTAGGTGCAGCAAAATTCTCTAAATATTCATCGATGTCTTTGTAATCTTTCATCTCTCGTCTCATGCAAATATTATACCAAATTGAAAACACCCCTCTCGCAGAAGGGTGTTTTAAAGTTACTTACTCAGGTGCTCAACCATATTATCGCACCAAGTGAATAAGTGCAACGTTTAGATTGCAATAAAAAACCCTTATGTAAATATTGACAAAAAGCATATACATTGTTATAATGAGATTGTAATAATATCATGTGGTGGGACATAATGAGTTTTAACAGAGGAGAATTGTAACTATGGCAGGAACAATAACTGGCGGCAAAAAAGCTGCAGAAAAAAATAAAACCCTACACGGGAAAGACTTTTACGCTCGAATTGGACGTAAAGGTGGTCAAAACGGTACTACTGGTGGCTTCGCTGCCAACCGTGAACTAGCTCGAAAAGCAGGCAAAAAGGGCGGGACTATCTCTCGTCGTACTAAAGCCGCTAAAACAGCCTAAGTAGACACAACTTTGTAGCGTTTGAGGCCACATATTCTGGCGTCGTTCGCTGACCAGCTACACCCACATGCAAGACATTTGTAGTGGGTGTTTTTGGTTTGCAGACCCGCCGAGTCACAATCTGGACATTTGCTACGTTTGAATAACCAGTAACGGTAGCTTTCTAATGCTTCGTCGGCTTTTTGGGTATTGGAAATAATGTCGTATTTTTTGGATAGTGATGCGGTATATTCCCAAGCTTTTGCTTCCTTTCGGACTAGCTCAACGTCTAGATCGTAGTCGTCGTGGTCCAATACTGCATGTGCTAGTTCGTGAAACAGAAAAGTCTCGGCATCTTCTTCTAAAGAGTCGTAATAGATAACTTTTTCAGTAGACGACCACTTGAAGTGCTCTCCGGGCTTGAAGCGAATTTTCGGATAATCGGAGGTGACTTTACTTAGTAAGTTTTTGCTCAGCATAGATTTTGCATCCGTAAAGTACTGCTTCTTCAGGGTGTTTGGCTTGGACGACCTTTGTTTCTGCCATTATGTAAGGGATATATCTTTCCAGAAATCCGTTTAGATATGTTTCATACTTGTCAAAATATGTGCCGATACTGCCACCGATGACTATAACCTCTGGTTTTAGAGTAGGGGCGAGTACTAGAAGTCCGCGAGAGATCTTTTCAGCGATTTGCTCCCAGACGGCTTTAGACTTGATGTCACGTGCGTAACGGCCATATGTCTCGTAGATAGACCTTCCGCTGGCAAAATCTTCCCAGCGACGTAGTAAGCCGTCGTATTCTAGTAACATTTTACCTCCCTCGAAGTAGTCCATAGCCTGTACTAACTTGCCATTTCTAGAGAAACCAAGACCAATACCCGTGCTAACTGTTACGTAGAGGCATGATTTTGGTAGTTTTTCAAAGGCGTGTGCTTCAGCTAAACCTGCAAGATTGGCGTCATTTTCGAGATAAATAGGAACTTTTATGCCTAGTTTTGAGCGTAGTTTGTCACCAAGCTCAAAGTCGTCTGGCCAGCTAAGGGCTGGGCTGAGGCAGTTTACGAATACATCACCCCTAGTAAAACCAGGTACAGCAATACATATGGCTTTGATCTTTTTCATGTCGAAATGTTCTGAGATAGTTTGAGCTAGCAAATCCACGTATAGATTTTCATCATCTTGAGGAGTAGCAAAGCGGTGTCGAGTATGAAATCTACCCTCGCTATCACTACCAGCAACTAATGTTTTTGTACCCCCAGTATCTACCGCAATAATCATGTATTTATTTTAGCACGTGGCTAGGCAAGCCAAAGCTTGACTTTTTATAGTGTTTATGCTAATATGAGAGCAAGTAACTGATTAGAAACAAAAACAAAAAGGAAATTAAAAATGAGTGAATATGTAAATGCTAACGGCGAAAAAGAAGAGCTAAACCCTGGTGACTATGATTTTCAGGTGGCTGAACGGGCGTCTCAAATAGAAAACACTATACAACACCAAGAAGGAGCGGCAACATTCCTCGGAGATATAGTTGAAGGTCGTATTGCGCAGTCGGCTGGAATTGATCTTGAAGGAGAACAAGCTAGAAAAGTTGCACAAATGGCAGGTTATACAAACGAAGAAGTGTCTGAAAAACTTGATGCAGCTACAGAAAAAATCGAAAGTGCTACTGATTTTGCTAAACAACATTACCAACAGAACAAAGACCAGTATGTAGTAAATGCAAAACAAGAATATGCAATCGAACAGCAAGCTGAAGAAAAAGAAGACCGAGTAGAAGATGCTCGTGACGATGTAGAAGATGCACTTGAAGGCGCCGACAAAGAAAAAATCGCCGTCTAATAGAATTTAGAGTTTGTAAATAACCTTTAGTTGTTATATAATAGCACTAAAGGTTATTTTTTTTGGAGACTAAATTATGGATTACGATTCACCAGTATCACGATTTTCTACCACAGTTCGTTTTGTAGCTGTAGGATTAGTACTAGTTGTACTACTACTTCTGGGTATATTTTTCAGTAAACGTATTGTTACTAGCATGAACGAGGGCGCAAAGCCAAGCGTGGCCACTACAGAGAAAAAAGATATTAGTAAAGTAGCTAAAACTGATGATTCCGAGAAAAACGCAGCTGAAAAACAGACTGCCGAGCAAAAGAAAGCGGACAATGCTGAAAAAGCTAAGGCTGCTGCTGAAGCGGAAGCCGCTAAACAAGAGGCTGAAGCCAAGAAAAAGGCCGACGAAGCCGCAGCTGCTAAAGCAAAAGAAGAAGCCGCTGCCGCAGCGCAATCTACACCGACAACGCCTAGTGTTGCGAGTACGGGGCCGAGCGCAGTTGCCTCAACTGGTCCTGAAGACGCAATTCCATATCTTATAGCTGTAGCAGCATTGAGCTACGCAGGTTTTGCTTTTATTCGATCTAAAAAACAACTGTTTACCACCAAAGAACTACACGCACGCAACTCGACAAAGTAAGAGCTAGAACAATTTAACTAATTTACAACTTTTGCCAGGCAACTAACCCTTTTGACATATATCGTTTAACAGAGTACAATTAAAGGTAATCTTAAATGCGGGTCTGTGAGGCTTGCTGCGGGAAATATCAAATTTAATATATAAGGAGTCTTGGGGTCGTCGTACCGACGTGTCGGTATTGTAACGACTTTAAATAAAGGACTATGGCAACAGCATTAACAATGGATGACCTCTTAAAAGAGGAATCAGCAGCCGGATTAGAAAACGGCGCAACAATAGAAGGCACGGTGCTTTCACTTAAAAAGCATGAAGCTCTAGTAGATCTAGGTGCGCAAGGCGTCGGTATTGTACCTCGTCGCGAAATTGGCTTTAATCGAAACCTAAAAGAGGGCGACAAAGTAACAGCAAGTGTTATCGAAGTTGAACTAGATGATGGCTACAGCTTACTAAGCCTACGAAAAGCTATCAAAGACCGCGGTTGGGACGTAGTGGCAGACGCAGCGACATCGGGCGAAATTATAGACGTACAGCCGTATGATGCAAACCGTGGTGGATTATTGATTGAATACGAAGGTGTTCGAGGCTTCCTACCGGTTAGCCAGCTAAGTGCCGAGCATTACCCGCGTGTTGGCAGTAGTGACAAGAACGAAATTCTGCAACGACTTAACAGCCTAAAGGAAAAAACTCTAAAAGTTCGCATTCTCGATGCTGATCGCAAAAATAACAAGCTTATTTTTAGCGAAAAAGAAGCTGTAAAAGATGGTCTAGCCGAACGATTCGACAAGATCGCGGTTGGCGACACTGTCGAAGGTGTAGTAACCGGAGTTGTTGACTACGGAGTATTCGTAAATGTTGATGGTATCGAAGGTTTGATACACATCAGTGAAATTAGCTGGGAACGTGTGAGCAACCCAAGCGACTACGTAAAGCCTGGTCAAACTGTTAAAGCGAAAATCATCGCTATCGACAAAGACCGCCTTAGCCTCAGCCTGAAACAACTACAAGATGACCCATGGCTATCTGAGCTAGAGAAATTCAAAAAGGGATCAAAAGTTGAAGGCACAGTGACACGAATCACACCATTTGGTGCATTTGTGCAGCTAAGCCCAAGCGTTGAAGCGCTAATACATGTGAGCGAACTTGGCGGCGAGACTGCTGATCCAGAAAAGGTATTTACCTTGAACGAGCGCAAGAATTTCAAAGTCTTGGATATAGACAAAGAAAACCGCAAGATTTCCCTTGGCTTAGCCAAATAATAACAATGAAGAAAGGAGCTTTCCATGCCAGAGACAACCGACGAAAAAATCTTGACGATTGCAGGTACGATTACCGTCGGCGATTTGGCGGAAAAGCTTGCTCTACCAGTTGCTAAACTGGTTGGAGAGTTATTCAAAAACGGAATAGTGGCCACTGTTAATCAGCGGCTTGATTTTGAAACGGTTCAAATTATTGTCGAAGAATTAGGCATTGAAGTCACACTCAAAAAATCAGAAGAAACCACAGAACGTGAAGACAGAGTTTTAAGCGATAACGCAGCCGAGCGTCCACCAATTGTCGCCGTGATGGGTCATGTAGATCATGGTAAAACTAGTTTGCTCGATGCTATTTTAGGTATCAAAGTTGTTGACGATGAAGCTGGCGGGATAACTCAGCACATTAGTGCATATCAAACCGTTCGTAAAGACCGTTCGATTACTTTGTTGGACACTCCTGGTCATGAGGCATTTTCTGCACTTCGCCAGCATGGTGCTGTACTAACTGACGTTGTGATCATTGTTGTTGCTGCAGATGATGGAGTGAAGCCTCAAACTGTTGAAGCCATTAAATTTGCCCAGGCAGCTAACGCAAAGATTGTTGTTGCTATCAACAAGATCGATAAAGTGGGCGCAGATACAAACCTAGTTAAAACCCAACTCGCAACTGAACACAAACTCAACCCAGAAGAATGGGGTGGTGATGTAGTGATGGTTGAGGTGAGCGCAAAAGAAGGTACAAACATCGATAAATTACTAGATATGGTACTGCTCGTCTCTGATATCGAAGACCTGAAAGCCGAAACTGATATTCCAGCCGAAGGCTTGGTGATTGAATCTCATATGGAACAGGGCAAAGGTTCGGTTGTGCGATTACTTGTAGAACACGGCATACTAAAATCAGGACAATATATTGTTGCTGGTAACAGTTATGGCAAAGTGCGCACACTTTTGGATTACGCCGGTAAACCTTTTAAAGAAGCTGGCCCGTCAACTCCAGCTACAGTAACTGGGTTGAAGATACTTCCGCAATTTGGTGATCAATTTGTAGTGGTAGATGGCGAGAAAAAAGCTCGTCAACGTGCCGGTGCTAACAAAATAGAGAACGATAAAAAACTAGCCAGTGCAAATGTAACAGGTGTGGATCTGCTTAATATGATGAATCGTCAGCAAAAAACACAGACTATGAATGTTGTTTTAAAGGCTGACGTACAAGGCTCGCTTACCTCTATCTCTGACAGTTTAAAACTACTGAACAATGACGAATTAACGGTCAAGGTAGTTTCTAGCGGAATTGGAAATATTACTGAAAATGATGTGCGAACCGCTAGTTCATCAGAAGCGATTGTTTACGGCTTTAATGTTACTCTACCCCCAGCTATTAAAAGACTTACCAATCGTGATAAAGTTTCCGTTCGTATTTTTAAAGTCATTTACGAATTATTAGATGATGCACATGGCGTGCTCGAAGAGCTTTTGGAGCCAGAAGTAGTCGAAACTGCTATTGGTGAGCTCGAAATAAAGGGTGTTTTCAAAACAGGAAAAACAGATGTTATATGTGGCGGCGAAGTAAAATCAGGCAAAGTGACACCAAAAACAATTGCACGAGTAATGCGTAAAAAAGAGCAAATTGCAGAGGTTGAGGTTGAGCGAGTACAACGCCAGCAACAAGAAGTAAAAGAAGTGTTTGAAGGTGAAATGTGTGGACTTAGCTTGCGAACTACAAGTAAATTGCAGCTTGAAGAAGGTGATAAGCTAGAGCTCTTTAGTAGGGAGTTGCGAAAGAGGACGCTGAAGTAGCATTGATCTGATGCATTTTTCTGTGATTTGACCAGATAGCGATAAGTGTTATTATTGAAACATAAGTAATACAAAGGAAAAACACAAATGTTTCAGTTAGACGATAAGTTTTTACAGAGCGTAGGACTTGGCGATTTGCCTGCTGATCAAAAACAGGCATTTTTGCAGCACACCTACGAAACGCTCGAAGAACGAGTTGGTACACGCTTGGCTGAAAGCCTTAGCGAAGCACAGCTCGAAGAGTTTGAGGGATTTGCAACTCATAACGAAGAAAAAATTAATGCTTGGTTGGCCGAGCATGTTCCGGGTTATGCTGAAGAAGAGGATTACAAGCGACTTGCGGCAAGTGCACCAGAAAATGTACCACCTCTGGTAGTTGCTGCTGAATTCGCGTCAGTACGATGGCTTGGCATCAATAGTCCAAATTACCGTGAAGTAGTTGCCGAAGAGCTCAATAAACTTCGTGATGAAATAGTTGCAAGTAAAGACAATATTGCTGCAGCAGCCAGTGAAGATCAAACTCCTACTCAGGAATAAATCTATTTTTATAGCCAGCTAGAAATGCCCGAATGGGCATTTCTTTTTTGCCTATTGGCTGAATCTGTTCTATTTCCAAGCTATTTTCGCCGCAATATACTAGTAGTTTATCGTCCGTGAGCTCAATCTTACCAGCGGAATTATTGCCACCAGCTATATGCGCTTTGGTGATAATCACCTCAATGTCACCTAATTTTGTGCGGCTTTTCGGCCATGCACTATAGGCACGGATTTCTCGATCTATCTTCGAAGCGGTATCGTTCCAGTCAATATTTCCATCAGCCTTCTCAATGAGCTGACAATACGATGCATTGTCTTCGTTTTGTGAGCTAGGCTGCAAAGATCCGTCCAGAATAGAGGGTAAGACTGCGACTAGCTGCTCGGCGCCCTTTTGAGCTAGAGTCCTGTATAGAGTATCAGCGTACTCAGTATTGCTGAGAGGAATTTCTATTTGTGAATAAACAGGTCCAGCATCCATTTCTTTCGTCAATTTCATTATAGAAACACCTGTTTTTGAGTCGCCATTTAGTACTGCCGACTCGATAGGGGACGGTCCACGATAACTAGGCAGTAGCGAGGGGTGAATATTGATAATGCCAGGCGTAAACAGGTCTAACATCGCATCGGGGATAAGGTTTCCATAACTTACTAAAATACCAATAGGACTTTGTAATTTTTTTAGATTATCGGTAATCTCTATGGCCTTTTCAGGTTGCAATACGGGAATATTAGCGTTTTGAGCGATAGCCTTTACAGGAGAAGGTGTTAGTTCTTTGCTGCGGCCTTTTGCAGAGTCAGGTTTTGTGACAACAACTGCTATTTCAAAGCCAGCATCTAGTAATGCACGTAAACTAACACTCGAGAACTCTTCAGTCCCAAAGAATACTATTGGTTTTGATAACTTTTTCATAATTGAGTGATTGTAGTTCACCTTTTTCATCTAGGTGAAAAAAGGCATCCTTTTCTTTCTTTATATGATCTATAAATAATGTACCGTTTGTATGATCAATTTCGTGCTGTAGCACTCTTGCTAAAAAGCCCTCGGCTTTTATACGTATCTCGTTACCTTCGCTGTCGATGGCCTTTACCTTGACCTTTGTATGTCTCGGCACGAGCCCATATATGTCCTTTACACTAAGACAGCCTTCGTGATCCCTTACTATTTCACCCTCACGCTTGATAATTTGAGGGTTAATCAAAACTGTAAATTCGCGTGAACTTTTGTCGTCAAAATCACTTCTGACAATAACAACACGTTTCAGCGTATCTATTTGAACTGCAGCTAGCGCTGCCCCAATCTCATGGGGGCGGCTGTCTTCCCAATCAAGTGTTGCAGATACCATCTTTTCTATTAGTTTCTTGGTCTGAGCATCAGGCTTTGCCTTTGTAGATTTTTGCCGCAAGTGAGGATTTGGTAGGGATATGATGTCTTCTTTTTTCATTACAGATTATTATAACAGACTGACAGGGTCTATTTCGACCTGCCATTTTGTATGAGGAACGAGCTTGGCAAGTTCTAGGAGTTCGTTACGCTGAGTACTTTTGATAATAATTTGCCATCGATAAGCACCGTTGGCTCTTTCGTAAAACGCAGGGCTTGGTCCTAATACAACACTAGATTTTGAAATTGATTTTTGCAAAATCTCTTTCATGTCCTTTGCGGCTTTGATAGCGCCTGCTTCTGTCCTGTAGGTGCAGGTCAGTTTCAAAAGATACACGAAGGGCGGAAATGCATCATGCTGCCGCTTGGCTATAGTGTACCTATAGAAACTGTCGTAATCTTTTTTAATGGCCGACTGGATAGCAGTACTTTCAGGTTGGTAAGTTTGAACAACTATTTTACTCAGTTTTTCGTCTCGACCAACACGACCCATGACCTGCAGAAGTAGCTGAAAGACCCTTTCTTCGGCGGCAAAATCTGGTAAAACAAGACCTCCATCTGCTTGGATTACTCCTACGACAGCGAGGTTTGGCAGGTCTAACCCCTTTGCAATAACCTGTGTCCCAATAATAATGTCAATTTTTCCACTATAAATTTGATCGTACATCTTATCCAAGGTCTCGTGGGTGGCACTGTCTCCGTCAAATCTAGCGACCTTTGCTCCTGAAAAGAGCTTTAAGACCGCTTCCTCTATAGACTTTGTTCCTATGCCTTTGTGTATGATGTCAGCCCTGCCGCAATCTGGGCATGAAGTAGGAATATTTTCCTTTATACCGCACACATGACAAATGAGTTTGTGGATGTCACCATGTAGAACCATAGGGACGAAACAGCGTTCGCATACTGCAGACCATCCACAATTTTCACACAGTGTGGTGGGCGCAGAACCGCGACGATTATGAAACAACAGAATTTGTTGATTATTTTTCAGAGTATCTTCTATTGTTTCTATCAAAGTATTAGATAAAAAGTGGTGTTTACTAAAATTGCCTCTTTTTCGATTATCAACCAGTTCGATTGTTGTATCTCCAGTCTGCTTTGCTACTTCGTCGAGACGGACAATAGTGTCTGTTTTTTCAGCCATAAAGCGATCTCCAACAGATGGAGTTGCGCTACCAAGAACAAGTTTTGCATGATGCTCGTTTGCTAGTACACGTGCGGCGCGTAGTGCGTGGTAGCGAGGGGCCTGCTCTTGTTTGAAACTTGCTTCATGAGCTTCATCTATAACAATAAGTCCAATATTCGAGGCTGGCAAAAATAATGCCGAGCGTGGGCCAATAATAAGTTGTGGTGAAGTGGCGTTGAGCGCTTTTTGCCATGTAATATGTCGCTGTGCCTCGCTCATACCGGAGTGACTGAGTAATATATCTGAAAAATGTTGCTCGAATTCACTAATTAACTGAGAAGTAAGTGCTATTTCTGGAACTAAAATAATCACAGATTTTTTGTCTTTTTGAACAGTCTTTTTTGCGAGCTCTATGTATATAGCTGTTTTACCCGAGCCGGTTACTCCCTGTAGAAGACTTGTAGAAGAGGTATCTTTTGATAGTGATTCAATTGCTTTTTGTTGGGCAGCTGTAAGAGTAATTTTTGATCTTTTACGTACAAAGTGAGGTGTTTCAACACTAGAGTCTCGACGTTTTTTTTGCATTCCCGAAGGTAGTATTGTTTGCCACACGCTTGGGATTGGTGATGCGTAGTAATGCTCAAGCCAACTAGCGAGTTGTAGTATAGGTGCCGGTAGTGGTTTTTCTTCTAGTATGCGGACGATTTCTTTCGTTTTGAATTCTGGTTTAGTTACCTTTTTTAAAACAACTCCAATAGATTGTTTTTTGCCAATTTCTATCAAGACAACGGTGCCTATAGGAATCGTATCGGCAGAGCTATAGGTGAACAAACCTTCGGTGTGAACGCGTGTGGTGGGTGCTACTAGGTAGAAGTGCATACTACTAGTATAATCTAAATACATATGGGTATGTACTTTCAAGACAGAGCAACAGCTGGAACAGAGCTAGCGAAGCAACTTATGCAATATCGCTATGAAAATACGATTGTTATAGGTCTTAGTGATGGTGGGGTAGCGGTGGCTGAGCCAATCGCAACACAGCTTCACTGTTTTTTGACGTTACTTTTGCTAGAAGATATAAAAATTCCTGGAGAGCCAGAACCTTTTGGGTCGATCAATCAAAACGGAAAATTTAGTCAGAATTCATTTTACTCTGCTGGTGAAATAGAGGGTATGTACAGCGAGTTCCACGGTGTTTTTGAGCAACAACAGCGAGAAAATCTTTCACACATGAATGCACTACTGGGTGATGGGGGAATACTAAACCCACAAATGATAAAGGATCGAGTAGTTATTTTGGTAGCTGACGGATTACTAAACGGAGCTTCGCTTGAGGCTGCAATGGAATTTTTGAAACCAATACGGACAAAGAAGATCGTAGTTGTATCTCCGCTTGCAACGCGTATCGCGACAGATAGAATGCATCTGTTAGCAGATGAAATATACACCCTTGCTATTAATGACGACATGCTCGAAGTGAGCCATTACTTTGAAGACAATACACTGCCGTCGCATGAACAAACAATCGCAAAAATTAACCAAGCAGTACTAAATTGGAAGTAAATATATTGCCGGTTTGTATTGAAAATAGTTACTGGCACGTGTAGAATAAAAAGCAACACTATACTTAAATCTAAGGTTGATGGGAGATTATGTTAGACGTTTTTATTACTTCGAGAGTGCGCCGAAAAATTATTGTTGTTTATGCGAAATACCCTGATTTTCGCACTCACGTTCGTGGTCTAGCAAAGCTTATCAAAGAAGATCCTGGTAATATTCAGAGAGAACTGAAGCGACTTGAAAAAGTAGGATTTTTAACTGCTGAAAAACAAGGAAATACAAAGATATATTCTACAAACAAGAGCTTCGCTATCTTTAAGGAGCTTCAAAATATCGTTATCAAGTCCCAGCAAGCTCAGACAGCCCGTGGTAAACGACCGCCGGTGAGCAACGAACCCTCAATGTGAACATTTTCGAAGAATTATTACAAAAGCGAGGGCTAAAAACCAAAGCCCAGCGCGATAATTTTTTACATCCTGACTATGAAAAATTGGGCGACCCCTTTTTATTGCCCGATATGAAAAAAGCCGTTGCTCGGCTAAAAATTGCTAAAAGTAAGAAAGAGCAAGTAGTCATATACGGCGATTATGATATCGATGGCCTAAGTGCTACAACGCTTTTATTGGATGCTTTCTCGCAGTTTGGCATAACTGTTAGTGCTTTTATACCCAGTCGATTTGATGATGGGTATGGTCTGAGTAGCGAAGCTATAGATCGACTAAGTGAACAGGGTGCAGAACTAATTGTTACCGTTGACTGCGGTAGCTTGAGTATTGATGAGGTCGCACATGCAAAAAAACTAGGTGTAGATGTTATTGTTACTGATCACCATAATTTAGGGGATAGTCTACCCGACGCAGTAGCGGTTATTAATCCAAAGCGTGATGATCACACATATCCTTTTCGTGATTTTTCTGGAGTAGGAGTTGCTTTTGGTTTAGTACGAGCTATGCAAAAAGAAATAAAAGGTCTTGAGCCTGGTCACGAAAAGTGGCTGCTAGATTTAGTGGCACTTGGTACAGTATGCGACATTGTTTCATTGACGAGTGAAAATAGGGTGCTGGCATATTGGGGCTTAAAGGTCATGTCGCAGGCTCGTCGCCCAGGGCTAAAGGCACTAATGGCAGTTTCAGCGATTAAGCCAACTGAGGTGAACGCACGTAGCTTAGGCTTTGGGCTTGGTCCGCGATTGAACGCAAGCGGTCGATTAGAGACTGCTCAGCTCAGTCTAGACTTACTAACGGCCGACGATAATAGTACGGCTCTGCGTTTAGCTCAAAATTTAGATAATATGAATATTGCTCGGCGAAAAGACCAGAACAAGATATTTCTACAAGCAGTTACTCAGGCTGGAAGTTTGAGTAATGACGATGTTCTAGTCCTCAGCCATGCAGACTGGAGTCATGGCATAGTCGGTATTGTGGCAGCAAAAATATTGGAGAAATTTCATAAACCAACTTTTGTTTTGCAAGAAATTGGTGGCGAGACAAAAGGCTCGGCACGGAGCTTTGGTGACTTTAGTGTAGGCGAGGCAATTCGAAAGAGTGACAAGCTTATCATCAAAGGAGGTGGACATACATTGGCGGCAGGCGTAACACTTGAAACAGTGAAGATCGATGATTTTAGAGTGAGCGTCAATACCTATTACCGAAGTTTGAAATTGCAAAACCAAAAAGCACACCTACTGCCAAAAGCCGACATCAAACTACAAAACTTCCAAGGTCTAGATGAAGAAATGGTGAATTCGATTGCACAGCTAGAACCATTTGGACAAGATAATTCACAGCCTGTGTTTCTGATTGAAAATTTAATCGTAGAACAGGTAAGAAAAATGGGGGATCATGATCAGCATGTAAAGCTAAAACTCAAAGATAATAAAGGGGATTCAATGCAATTTCTTGCTTTTAGTGCGCCCGAACATTATTTTGTAGAGTCCGGAGACTGTGTGAATATTTGGTGCACTTTGGATATGAATGAATGGCAAGGTAATCGAAGTGTTGAAGGTCGACTATTAGAAGTTGCTTTGCTGTCTCTGTTGTGATAGAGTAGGTATCTATATGGTATACGTAACAAGAAAAGATGAATCTGAGGCGAATGAGAACATCATTCGTCGATTTAACCGAAAAGTGCTTCAAAGCGGTGTCCTAGCTATTGCTAAAGGTAATCAGCGTTTTAGTAAGCCAATCAGCAAGACCGAACGTCGAAAAAAGGCAATCATTCGTAAAGAACGCCGTGCAGAAAAAGCTCTGAATATTCGACTTGGTAAAAAATGAGCCTAAAAGTTCGCCTAGAAGCTGATTTAAAAGCTGCCATGATAGCTCGTGATAGCTTTTTAAGTGATGTTTTAAAGGGGCTAAAGAGTGCAATACAAAACCAAGAAATTGCAACAGGTAAGCGTGAAGAAGGTCTAGCTGACGCGGATGTTGAATCGTTGTTTGCTAAAGAAGCAAAAAAACGCGATGAAGCTGCGGTTTTGTACGAACAAGGTGACAACCAAGAAATGGCCGACAAAGAACGCGCTGAAAAAGAAATTATAGCTAAATATCTGCCAGAACAACTAAGTGAAGAAGATGTTAAGCAGCTTGTTGTTGAAGCAATCGCTACCACCGGTGCAACTGAGGTAAAAGACCTTGGAAAAGTTATAGGGATGGTGAAAAGTAAAACGGGTAACAGTGCCGATGGTGCACTAGTCGCGCAAATAGCTAAAACTACACTTCTAGGCAAATAGAAACAGTTTATCTCCCGAGCCTGTTCGGCACCAATTTTAAATATAGTACAATATAGAGATATGATATTATTTTTCGGTCCAGCAGGAGCAGGTAAAAGTGTACAAGGCCAAATGCTCGCAGCCCGTCATGGATGGCGTTGGATTTCTGCCGGTCAATTATTACGGGACACGCACGATATTGAAATCTTGCAGACCATTAACAGTGGCAACATGATTGATTCTGAAAAAATGAATACAATTGTTGGCGAGGCGTTGGCGAGAGCTGGCGATATAGACCACTTGATACTCGATGGTTTTCCGAGGGAAATGAGCCAAGCAAAATGGCTTGTTGAGAATATGCCAAATCACCAGCGATCAATTTCACTTGCGATTGTATTGGAGGTCCCTCGTGAAGAGCTCGAAAAGCGTCTAGCTGTGCGTGGACGACCAGATGATAAGCCAGAAAGCATAGAAAAAAGATTACAGATATATCGCCAAGAGATTTATCCTATTTTGACCTATCTAACCGAGGAAAATGTGCCAATCGCACACATAGATGGCGAGAGCTCAATTGGCCAAGTTCACGACAAAATTCAAGCAGAGATTGGTGCTGTATTGGATAAAGCCTAGATGTTTACCAGAGTAAAATCGGCTTCTGAAATTGAAAACTTACGTAAGAGTGGGCGTATTTTAGCAGAAATTTTGCAAGGCGTACGCGAGATTGCGAAACCCGGAGTAACTGGTTTGGATGTTGATGCATTTGTAGCAAGCGAGGCCGAAGGAGTCAAAGCTGCTTGTGCATTTGCGGGATATAATGGCTTTCCAGGAAATATTTGTATTTCAAATAATGATGAAGTAGTGCATGGTATACCAAACAATAAGCCATTTAAAAAGGGTGATGTTGTGACCTTTGATTTCGGCATTAATTTTGGTGGTATGATCACTGATTCGGCGTTTACAATGGTTATTGGCGAAGAGCCAAGTGGTGATAAAAAACGCTTGATCGAGACAACTGAAGCAGCCCTGTATAGAGGCTTAGAGTCAATTGAAGCAGGCGGGCGGGTAGGAGACATCGGTGCGGCTATAGGGGCGGTGCTTGATGATGCAGGTCTAGGGATAGTGCGTGATCTTGTTGGTCATGGTGTTGGACATAATGTTCACGAACAACCAGATATTCCAAACTATGGTAGAGAAGGTCACGGAGCAATACTCAAGAAAAATATGAGTTTGGCTATTGAGCCAATTGTAACTCTAGGTGACTATCACGTAAAAGTCGACGATGATGGATGGACTATTCGAACTATTGATGGCTCTCTAGCAGCACAATTCGAGCACACGATTTTGGTACTCGATGACGGCTGTGAAATTTTGACTAAATTGTAACTTGTAAGATGTTAAAAAAGTCTATATTATTGACAATATAGACTTTTTTTGTTATAAATATACTTAAATCTTCATACTTTTTGTTATCGAACGAAAAGGAGGTGTGAGGATGGAATGGGTTTACGTTTTACTTGCCATAGTCGCATTGATTGTGGCTAGTGCTTGTGTCGGGTTTACTGCTGTCAATGCTGGGCGGAGGGGTCCTGGATCAAAGAGGTCTTATCTGACGCTCGGGTTGGCCGTAGTCTTTGGCGCTTTGTCTATGCTCGCAATGTCTGGTGTGCAGTCTGAGCGGGACAAGAAAAAAATCCCTCAAAAGCACGAAGTCGAGCTGATGGGCTTCTCGGCTGTGAGTGTTGGATACATCAACAATGCAGATGTGAGGCTTCGGTCAGGATGCCCAAATCGAGATCTGCACCTCTACAAGAGGGGCGGAATCTGGTACGTAGGCACAGAAGAGATCGACAGCAGTAAGCCGGTGGTTGATGAGCGCGAAGTTGCCGATCGACCTGAGGTGAAGTGGTGGTGTGCAAAGCCACCAATCAAAAATTGAAACAAAGCATGTTTCATACATATGCTCCGAGACTTACCACAGTCTCGGAGCTTTTTCTTTTTTTGTAAATAAATCAATTTTGCACATTCTATTCGTAAGCGGTATAATGGGCCTCATATGCAAGAACTTTCAAACTATGCTGTTGGTTTAGACATCGGCACGACAACAGTCAGGTGTGTGGTCGGCCATCGTGACGAAGGATCAGCAAGCCCAACTATTATAGGGGTAGGCGAAGCACCTAATGGCGGAATGCGCAAAGGTGTAGTTGTTAATCTCGTCACAACCGCACAAGCTGTCGATAAGGCGCTTGAAGAAGCAGAAAGAGTCTCTGGTCATCAGATTGATGGCGCAACTATCAGTATCAACGGTACTCATGTTCTTGGAATGAGCTCTAAAGGCGTGGTTGCTGTTGGTAGTCGTGACCATGAAATTAACAGCGAGGATCTAGCGCGAGTAGAAGATGCAGCGACTGTAGTGCAACTACCAGCAAATCGTGAAATACTCGACGTTACCCCAAGGGGTTTTTCGCTTGATGATCAAGATAATATTCGTGACCCGATCGGTATGAATGGTGTTCGTTTAGAAGTAGATGCGTATGTAATCACAGCTCTGACTCCAAACCTAAAGAACCTTTTAAAAGTTGCTGATATGACAAAAACTGGCGTTAACCATTCTGTACCAGCTGGTTTAGCAGCTGCTCACGCTGTTTTGACTGATCGACAAAAAGAAAACGGTGTTATTTTGATTGATATTGGTGGAACAACAACAAACTTGGCTGTGTATGACGAGGGTGATTTGCAGCATGTTGCTGTGCTGCCTGTTGGAGGAGTCAATATTACTAATGATTTAGCTGTAGGACTAAAGGTAGATCTAGATATAGCTGAAAAAGTGAAGCTCGAACATGCGGTCGCTGTATCAGATGCTCGAAAAGCAGGTGACAAAAAGATCACAATAAAAACTGATTCCCAAGCTTATGATTTCGAAACAGATATTATCGATGATGTAGTGGAAGCTAGGCTAGAAGAGATATTCGAGGCAGTGAATGACGAGCTAAAGAATATCGGACGCCAAGCTAAGCTACCCGGAGGAGCAATTCTAACTGGTGGAACTGCAAGGATTAAAGGAATTGAAAAATATGCTAAAGAAGCATTACAGCTTGCAGTAAAAATTGGTGCAGCCGAAGGCTTTGGCGGGGTTGCAGAGAATATTACTCAACCACAATATGCTACTGTTGCTGGATTGATGTTGCTCGATCTTGAAAATCAAAACAGGGGTGGTGGGCACCAATCTGGAGACGGTGGCCCTGGCTTTACGCTGGGCAAAATTACCGCACCTATCAGAGGTATTTTGGGTAAATTTCGCTCATAAACAAAGAGATTTGATACTTGCACCACAGCCGTGTATACTGGGTACATAACAGATACGAACATAGTTACAATTATAGGGAACGGGGAAAATATTTATGCCTGAAGTAAAACCAAGCGACATCCAAACTTTTGCGAATATTAAGGTGGTTGGTGTTGGTGGTGCAGGTGGGTCCGCAATTAATCGTATGAAGGATGCAGGATTGCACGGAGTACAATTTGTTGCGATTAACACTGATGCGCAAGCGCTTCATAACTCACGAGCAGATGTAAAACTGCATATTGGCCGAAATACGACCAGGGGTCTTGGTGCTGGTGCTGATCCTCAGTCTGGTCAAGCAGCAGCCGAAGAGTCTCGAGATGATATTAAACAGGCTCTAGAGGGTGCTGATTTAGTTTTCGTAACAATCGGTGCTGGCGGTGGAACAGGCTCTGGTGCAGGCCATATAGTAGCCGAAATCGCAAGAGAACTTGATATTTTAGTAGTAGGTGTTGCAACTAAACCATTTAGCTTTGAGGGTCAAAAACGATCACAAAATGCCGAGTGGGCAATTGCCCAACTTGGTCGCAAAGTTGATACTATGATTACTATTCCAAATGACCGACTACTTCAGACAATTGATCGACGAACACCGCTTCTAGAGACATTTAAAATTGCCGATGATGTACTTCGCCAAGGTGTACAAGGTATTTCTGAGCTTATCACAGAGCACGGACTCATTAACCTCGACTTTGCTGATGTTAAGGCTATCATTAGTAATGCAGGATCTGCACTAATGGGGATTGGTCGTGCCAGTGGCGATGATCGAGCTACCCAAGCTGCGCAACAAGCAATTGAGTCACCTTTAATAGAGGTTAGTATTGATGGCGCGAGGGGCGTTCTATTCAACGTTACCGGTGGCTATGATATGAGTATGAGTGAGATTCAAGAAGCTGCAGAGCTTATCACAAGTGCGGTATCTCCAGATGCAAATATTATCTTTGGTGCGACACTGAAGCCAGAGATGGAAGACGAGTTGATTATTACTGTAATCGCCACGGGATTTGATTCAGCATTTTTTGATGAACAAGAGGTTCCGGCACTTCCGGGTGACCCAATTGCAAATCGCACACCCATAAAAAAACAAGAAGACAGTACCGTTTCGGTAGCTGACGAAGAGTTAGCAAAAATTGACATGGATCTTGATAAAAAAGAAGATGTAGCACAAACATTTAATAGCGAAGAAGAAAAAAATATTTGGCACTATGACGAAGAAGAATCTGACACACCTGCTTTCTTGCGCCGTCGAAAGAAAAAAAAGAAAGCTGACACAGAAACAAAAGACGATTCAGAAAAATCATGAAGTGTCCCAACTGCAATAACGACGATTCAAAAGTAATTGAATCTCGTGATGCTGCCGAGAGCGGAGCGATTCGTCGTCGTCGAGAATGTTTAAAGTGTGCACATCGCTACACTACCTACGAAAGAGTAGAACGGCCAAACTTAGCTGTGATTAAAAAAGGTGGCGTTAGGGAGCTGTTTGATCGCAACAAGTTGTTTGCTGCTATTCATCGCTCGGTAGGAAAATTCCTTTCATCTGATCTCGAGGTTGAGGCAATTGTTTCCAGGGTTGAAAACGAATTATACGCCAGTGGTGAAACCGAGCTGCCTTCCAAGGCAATTGGCGACCTCGTGCTTATGGAATTAGCCGACAGAAACCAAGTCGCATATGTGCGTTTTGCTAGTGTTTATCAGGAGTTTAAAACAGTTGATGAATTTGCTAGTGCACTAGAAAAATTACGAACAAAGAAAAAGTAGAAACTATATGAAAGCTTATATTGTTTATAAAGTAGAGAGCGACCATGCAAGGGCTGTAACTGATTTTTTACGTGATTTTGAAAAACGTACTGCTAAAAAAATGGAGTTGGTAGACCCAGAGAGTCCAAGTGGCTCGGCATTTTGTGAAACATACGACATCATGGAGTATCCAACTGTCATCGCAACAGATGATAACGGGGTTTTACAAAATGAGTGGAGAGGCTTGCCGTTGCCGCTAATTGACGAAGTGAGTTATTATGCTAACTAATCTACATTTGAATATCTTTCGTCGTGAGTCAGATAGAAAAGCTGCCAACGTAAACCTCATTGTCATGGCAATCTTCTCATTTTTTGCTCTGTTGGCTGCATTTCAGCTATCAGTCGACAAAATACATCTACTAGAACACCCTGACTCGAAACTACCATGTAGTATCAATGTCGTTCTCAACTGTGCATCTGTTATGAAGACGCCACAAGCATCATTATTAGGTTTCCCGAACAGCTTTTTGGGTATCATTGGATTTTCAATATTCCTTTTCTTTGCAATCAGTAGTCTCATGGGCACAAAGTATACCAGGGCGATAATCAAACTCTTGCTAGCTGGTATCTTAGGGGCATGGATATTTGCATTGTGGTTATTTTTTGACAGTTTATATGTCATACAAATACTATGTCCATGGTGTTTGCTAACTACACTATCGACAACTATTGTTTTTGCTACTTTGCTACGTATTGTTTTGATGGATAATGTTTTGGGACTCAAGAAATCTCATTTAAAGAAAGTTCAAAATCAGCTACGAAAAGATTACGATAGACTATTTTTTGCGACAGCATTGGTTTTTCTGGTGATTTTGATAGTTGCTCAATTTGGTGACGCTCTAATAAGTTAAAAAGGGGGATTATATGTCAGATTTTATTATTCGCTACCTAATTGCAGGTGCACTGTTCGCAGTAATTGACGGCATCTGGTTGTCATTTGTAGCTAACAAACTATATCGTTCACAGTTAGGTTCGCTACTGTTAGATAAACCTAATTTACCTGCAGCAATCGTATTCTATCTGGTGTTTTTGGTTGGTTTGGTTGTGTTTGTGATCAATCCCGCTATGCAATCAAATGATTGGAAAGTGGCGCTAGGGCTGGGTGCATTATTTGGTTTTGTGACATATGCGACATACGATCTGACTAATCTAGCCACATTAAAAGGATATCCGCTGACTATTACAATCGTTGATTTGATATGGGGTACGGTGCTAACTGCTAGCGTATCAGTTGCCGCATTCTATATTTTACAAAGGATGGCCAACTAAGTGCCAGTATTATTTTTTTCGATCATTGCTCTGGTGTATTCGTGTATAGCAACCATAACACTTATTGATTCTGGAAAACTTTCATATGTACTAGCTGCTTTGGGCATATGTTTGCTCGCGGCCATAGGTTTTATTAGCTTGATTTTTATATTTGCATTAAAAATAAATCGCTATGACATTATCGATGCTGCTTGGGGTCCGACATTTATAGTCGTAAGTTTTACGAGTTATTTGATCGCCTATAACAGTATAAATCCCATCAGTCTTTCTCTTTTGGTTGTAGCACTTGTAATGGTGTGGGGGTTGCGGCTTGCTTGGCACATTGGAAAACGCAAAATCGGCAGTACAGCGGAAGATCCAAGGTATGCCGAACTTCGTCGCCACTGGAGGGGTAAAGAAAGTTTTAATGTATATTTTCGCATATATATAACTCAGGCACTTTTGGCGACAATTATTTGTATACCGGTTATTCACATTAATCTTTTTGATGGAAATCAGTGGGCTGTGTTCACATATTTAGGGCTTGCTGTTTGGATATTGGGTTTTGTTTTTGAGGTTGTTGCAGATAGGCAGCTAAAAGCCCATCTGGATAATACAAAAAATAAAGGTACAATTGTGCAATCTGGTTTGTGGCGGTACAGTCGTCACCCAAATTATTTTGGTGAAATCACGCAGTGGTGGGGAATTGGTATCATCGCAGCGGGTGTCATGCCTTGGTGGGTTGGGCTGATCGGGCCAATAACAATTACATTTTTAATTTTGTATATTTCGGGCATTCCACCAACTGAAAAACGTTTCGAAGGACGAGTAGGCTGGAAAGAATACAAAGCAAAAACCAGCGTCCTTATTCCATTACCTGTTAAAAAGGTGTAGAATAGAATTAATCCGCTCGAGTGGCTATCAACCACGAGGATCGGGAAGAAATCCGCCAGCTGGCGGACAGTAGAACCCGACGGAAGTGACCCGTGAGATCACACAAATAAAGCGCTGAAAGAATCATTTCTTTTGGAAATCAGATGGTACCGTCCCAGTAGGGATTCTGATAGACAAAAGAGATGATTTTTATTTTTAGAAAGGATAAAAGTGAAATTCAAAGCAAATACACGTCGCAAAGCAATTGAATATGAAAAAGACATAGTTGCTCAATGGAAAAAGAATAAGACCTTTGAGAAGTCTGTCGAGAATCGTCCTGCTGATAACGCATTTGTGTTTTACGACGGCCCGCCCTTTATAACTGGCCTACCTCACCACGGAACTTTGCTTGTTTCTACTATTAAAGATTCAATTGCACGATATCAAACTATGCGCGGCAAAAGGGTTGAAAGAACATGGGGTTGGGATTGTCATGGTTTACCAGCAGAAGTCTATGTTGAGAAGAAACTCAACATCAAAGACAAAAGTGAAATTGGCACAAAAATCAGCATACATGACTACGTAAAAGAATGTCGCGAAGCCATGGTGCAAGGTGGTAATGAATGGGAAGAGGTTATCGACCGAGTAGGACGTTGGGTAGAGTTTCAAGGTGCCTACAAGACTATGGATAAAAACTACATGGAATCTATATGGTGGGCATTTACAACGCTGTATGAAAAAGGAAAGATTTTTGAAGGTGAAAAAGTACTGATGTACTGCGTACACGACGGGACTCCTATTAGTAAGTCAGAAGTTGCAATGGAAAACAGCTATAAAGAGGTGACTGATCCGAGTTTATATACGTATTTCAAGCTTGTAGATGAAGATTTGAACCTACTAGCATGGACAACCACTCCGTGGACGTTACCTGCAAATGTTGCGCTGGCTGTAAACCCCGACTTAACGTACGTTGTGGTTGAATATGATGGTAAAAAGATGGTTGTTGCCAAAGATTTAGTAAAAGATGTATTCGTAAATGAAAAACATCAACCATTAGACTATAAAATTGTTGATGAAATTGCTGGCAAGTGGTTGGTCGGCAAAAAGTATGAGCCATTATTTGAAAATCATGGCCCTCATGCACATGCAGTTCAGGATGCCGACTTTGTTTCAAGCGAGAGCGGTACGGGAATTGTTCATATTGCACCAGCATACGGTGAAGACGACTTTAATCTGGCCCAAGAAAAGAACTTGCCGGTTGTACATGTTGTGGACGAGAACGGAAATTATGGATCTGGCAGATGGCTAGGCAAAAATATCTGGGAGACCAACAAAGAAATCGCAAAAACATTACTGAGCGAAGGCGTAGCGATGAAAATCGACTATATTCGTCACGAATATCCGCACTGTCACCGCTGTGGTCACAAATTAATCTACAAAGCGCACTCTAGCTGGTTCATGGACATCCAAGATCAAAAAAATGACATGCAAAAGGCAAACGACAGTACGAATTGGATTCCAAAGTCTTTGAAAGAAAAGCGTTTCCATAACGTTATCGAAAGCGCACCGGACTGGAATTTATCGCGTGACCGCTTCTGGGCGACACCAATACCTGTATGGAAGGGTGTGAAGTCTGATGGCACACCAGTTATCAAAGCTTTTGCATCATATGCGCAGTTCGAAGAGTTTACTGGCAAAAAACTAGATGATTATCATTTACCGATGGTAATGGATGTAACATTTGAGCTCGATGGTGCGAAAATGGAACATATCGGAAAGGTTATCGACTGTTGGTTTGAGTCTGGTAGTATGCCATTTGCGCAATTTCACTATCCTTTTGAGAATAAAGAAAAATTTGAGGCGAATTTTCCTGCAGATTTTATAACTGAAGGCGTCGACCAAACTCGTGGTTGGTTTTATTCGCTCACTGCGGTAAATGTAGCTCTGTTTGGGCAATCCCCATACAAAAATTTGATTTGTAATGGTTTTATAAATGCAGCAGATGGTAAAAAGATTAGCAAAAAGTTGAAAAACTATACAGACCCCACTGAGCTCATGGATGAAACGAGTGCAGATTCGCTGAGATTATTCCTCTTGAACTCGCCGCTGGTCAGTGGTGAAGATGCAAACCTAGCTGACAAAGACGTTAAAGATGTCGCACGCAAGCTTTCTATGGTTTGGAATATGTACGATTTCTTTACCATGTACGCTAGTGTTGATGGCTGGGAATTTATTCCGCCAGCTGGCGGAGGCGATTTGAGTGAGCCGAAAGGTTTAACAAATCCACTAGACCAATGGATTGTTAGCCGTGTACATCAATTACTAGCCGAAGTTGGTGAAAATATTGATGAATACAAACTGCAAGAAGCTGTAAAGCCAATCTTGCCGTTTATTGACGATGCATCGAATTGGTATGTGCGCCGAAGCCGCCGTCGTTTTTGGAAATCAGGTGATGATAGCGACAAAAATGACGCGTATCGAACCCTGCATTATGTTTTGACATTACTATCGCAGATAATGGCGCCGTTTACACCGTTTTTGAGCGAGGAATTGTACCAAAAACTAACAGGTGGTGAGAGTGTGCACCTGCTAGATTGGCCGAAAGTTGGCAAGGTAGATGACTTTTCGCTTCGTAGTATGAGCCGAACAAGGCAAATTATTGAAGACGGCCTAAGTCAACGTATGCAAAAAAGTGAGACAGAACAGTCAATAAAGGTTCGCCAGCCATTATCGTTGTTAACCTATCATGGTGAGAAATTGAATAGAGATTTAGAGTCAATCATTGCGGAAGAAGTGAATGTTAAGCAAGTTCAACGATCCAATGCTCAAACAGGTGACTTAGCAGAGCTCGATAAAACAATGACACCCGCACTTAAGCGTGAGGGACTGGTGCGTGAAGTTGTTCGCGCAGTGCAAAATGCTCGCAAAAAGGCTGGTCTGAATGTTGATGATCGGATAAAGCTGAGCCTCAAAGGCAGTGGTGAGCTAAAAGATGCAATCGTTGAACATCAAGATGCAATAACTACCGAAACTTTGGCTACAAAATTGTCTAATGATGAATATTCGTATGTTGAAAATGTCAAAATTGATGACCATGATCTGTCTATATCTTTGGAAAAAGCATAGCGGACTAACCTTCGTGAGCTTTACTTTTCAGCGGTAGAAAGCTACAATTCTAAAGTTGCTTGTCAATCGGATGTGCCACCTGGCATGTTCTTTATATGAGGAGAACCTCATCAAAATGATGAAAAAAAGTAGGCTTGGGCTCGCTGTTCTAGTAGCAGCTGCGCTCTCGCTCGTTGGAGCTTCGACAGCAATGGCAGCCCCGCCAGTTGCTACGAACCCAACAATCAACGTGACGGCTGGAGACCCCCAGCTGATCATTCCTGTCTCTCAGATAGGAACCGATCCTGATGGAAATACGGTGTCAATTTACCAACTAACGGTTGGTGCGCCGTGTTTGTTTCAAGACACAACACACATCAAGTACACGCCACCACTGACGGCCGGACAGCAGACATGCACAGTGCGACTGACGGATGGCAACAGTTCTCCGGTACCGCCTGTGATCTCGACTGTGACGTTCGTGATCGCGCCTATTGGTCCGCCACCGGACACAGAGGCGCCGGTTGTCGAGATCACTTCGCCGCAAGATGGTGATGATTACGCTGTGGATACGGTTTCTCTCGCTTACACAGTGACAGATAACACCACAGACACATCACCAACATGTGATCTACTGAACGGCTCGGACGTCACTCTGACAGAGGGTGCGAACGAGATAACAGTTAGTTGTACGGATGCAGCAGGTAATACGGGTACGGACACAGTCAATGTGACGTATACGCCCGTCAATGTAGCACCAACAGTCGATATCACTTCGCCATCTGATGGCGACACCGTATCTACGAGTAGCGTTCAGCTGGACTACATTGCAGGTGATGACTCTGGTGATCCGCCTAGTTGTGACAAGACAAGTGGCGGTCAGGTAACTCTGCAGCCAGGTGTCAATGTCATTACCGTGACTTGTACAGACCAGGAAGGTCTAGCAAGTAGCGATTCGGTTTCGGTCACCTACACCCAGCTGCCGCCACCGACGCTGACAGTCAGCCCGGCGGTTGTTACGGAAGGTGATCCGGGTATGCTCCCGGTGTATGCCGAATTCCTAGTGACTTTGTCACACCCAACCGACGAAGATGTCGATGTTGCTTACTGGGCCTTGCCCGGAACAGCCGGAGTCGGCGACTTCCAAAGCAACATTTTGTTGCCAAAGAGCGTGACGATCCCAGCGGGTCAAACAACAACGGTGATCACAGTCAAAATCACTGCTGATACCAAGAGGGAACTCACCGAGCTTTTCTTCTTGCTTTACATCAGTTGTGATCTAAACACTGTCGGTGTAACAACCGGCACGATCAGGGATGACGCCAACGGCTGATTCCACAACCTGGCTTCTTGTCTGAAAGGACGAGAACGCCAAACCCTCCCCAGCGACAATGAATGTTGCTGGGGAGTTTTTACTTTTAGCGTTTTTTTATCATTAGTTCTAGGTTCGAGATATATTGCATAGGGTTAACTTGCGGGTGCTTACGTAGATACGTCAAATGTATTTCAACGAAAGGATACCTGCTGTCAGGGTACTCAATGGCGGCAGGACTGTAAGCGCTTTTTGTGACCATTGTTGGGTCTTCTTGGAGCTCTTTTAGTTTTGCAATAATTTCCTCAATTGTCATTCTACCCTATATTATGCGCCTAATCAGTCAAAAAACCTAATGCTCGCGTATACTAGGATGTAGTAGAGATGTTTAAATTTCAAGTAAAAAGTAGATTAGACGGTGCGCTGGCCCGAACTGGAGTGATAAAAACACCACACGGTGATATAAAAACTCCTGCTTTTATTGTTGTCGGGACAAAGGCTAATGTAAAAGCTATGACACCTGAACAAGTTAAGGGTGTACATGCGCAGGCCGTACTCGCAAATGCCTATCATTTATATCTTCAGCCGGGCCATGCATTAATAGAAGAGGCGGGAGGTTTGGGCTCGTTTATGAATTGGAAAGGTCCGACTTTCACCGATAGCGGTGGATTTCAAATACTTTCGCTGGGTAGCGGTTTTAAAAAAGTTCTCGCTATGCAGAGTGACGAATTGGCCTACGACGAAGTTATAGCGCCTGCAAAAACTCGCCACGCCTTTGTCGACGATGATGGAGTAACATTCAAATCCCATCTAGACGGCAGCAAGCATCGCTTTACGCCAGAACATTCTATGCAAGTACAACACTCAATTGGTGCAGATATAATTTTTGCTTTTGACGAGCTGACTTCACTACACGATAGCTATGATTATCAAGTAGAGTCACTCGATAGAACTCATAGATGGGCACAGCAATCACTAGACGAAGTGAAGAAACTACGAAAAGCACACCCTGAGCGTCCCTACCAGGCATTGTTCGGCGTCTTACAGGGTGCTCAGTATGAGGATTTGCGCAAGAAAGCAGCCACCGAACTTGGGGCTATGGACTTTGACGGCTATGGCATTGGTGGCGCACTTGAAAAAAGCCAAATGGGTGAAATAATACGATGGGTCAACGAAATATTACCTGAAAATAAGCCAAAACATTTGTTAGGTATCAGTGAACCAGATGATATTTTTGCAGCTATAGAGCAGGGAATAGATACCTTTGACTGCGTTTCCCCAACTCGTGTTGGGCGCAATGGGTCGGTGTATACCTATGACGGAAGGGTTAATATAACCGCAAAGCGATTTGAAAAAGATTTTAATCCTATTATCAACGATTGTCAGTGCTATACCTGCCAAAATTATACTTGTGCCTATATCCGACACCTTTTTAAAGCCAAAGAAACCTTAGCTGGCACGCTTGCTTCGATACATAATGAATACTTTATTATAAAACTAGTTGACGATATACGAGCTAGTATAGAGGACGGCTCTTTCTATACATTGCAAAAAACGTGGCTCGACCGTTACTATAAACGCTAGTCTTTGAGGCCAATTTTGAGCGGGTTGAAATCAGTTTTTTTATCGTAAATATCAATCTTTTCTCGCTTTTTCAAGAACGCAATTACTTTATAAGTAACTGGTAGCAATAGAACTTCTACTGCCGTCTTAAAGCCCCATCCAATGAGTATAAAGATTACCATGTCATTCATCGTGAGAATACCACCAAAGGCGATAACACTAAAGACTACCGTGTCGAAAAATTCGCCAACAATGGTTGAGCCGATGAGTCGTAGCCATAATTTTTTACCTTTGAATTTTACTTTTAATTTAGCCAGTACATAGGAGTTCAAGAACTCACCAATAAGATACGCAACTAAGCTTGCAATGACGATACGAGGGAAAAATCCAAGAACTGCTTCGAAAGAAGCTTGATCGGTATATCCGGCGGCTGCAGGGAGGTATCGAACTACTGTAAAGGCAACGACTGCTAACAACATAACCCCAAATCCAGTCCAAATCGCACGTCGTGCATATTTATATCCGTACACCTCTGTTAATATATCTCCAAAAATGTATACTAGTGGAAATAATATAGCTCCGCCGTCAGTGATAATTGGTCCAAATGCTATTAGTTTTGTTGCAGCTAGGTTTGATATCAAAAGCACTGCTGCAAAAACTGCAAGAATAAGGTCGTAGTAAATAAAATTCTTTTTCATTTCAACTAGTGTAGCATCAAAAACAGATTACTGAAAAATAATTTAAAATTTAGATAGGAGTATAATAAGGATGTAAGCAAACTATTATCAAAAAGGGGGCGTGCTATGGACAACAACGTACAAGTATATGAATTTGATGGTGAATTATACGAGAACGTGGAGCTTTTTTTGCAAGCTCTTGCACACGAATACAAAGTTGGTGATAGCGATCTAGTCATCAGTACTCTGGAAGATTATGGTTTTGAACTTTCTGATATAGGAGTGCGTCCACACGGTGCATAAGTATAGTGGTATAATCAGGTTATCAAATAAGAGGAGTTACTATGGCGCAATTTTCGTTTGATATTGTCTCTGAATATGACAAAGCAGAAATGAACAATGTCTTTGCTTTAGTAGAGCGGGAAATTGCTAACCGGTACGACTTTAAAGGAACGCCTGCAGCCATCGAATGGCTAGGTGATAAATCTGGACTGAAAATTACAGGAGCTGGAGAGTGGCAAATCGAAGCAGTTGTAGATATTGTTCGTAAAAAGCTAGCGTCTCGCAACCAAAGCTCAAAAGTTCTTGACCTAACTAAATCAATTAACGAAAGTAATATGAAGGCGACTCAGGAAATTCCGTTTATAGAAGGTTTAGACCAAGAAAAGGCAAAAAAAATTACAAAGTTGTTGCGAGACGAGTTTCCAAAGGTAAAAACCCAGATTCAGGGCGAAGCTGTGCGAGTAACGAGTGGCAGTAAAGACGATTTACAGTCCGTCATGCAATTGGTTCGAGCGCAAGACTTTGATTTTGTAACGAATTTTATAAACTATCGCTGAAAAGTACATCACCATGCTATTGTTACCGTAGCTGATTTGTAGTTTAATTAGAATATAATGTACACCAAAAAACAAAAAACAGAGGTGAGTGTATAGATGAAAGGGCGGAGTGAATTATGGACTCCGCAAAAAACAGACTCTTTTGGTGACCGACGACGAAATACGCCAGTTGATGAGCGTGGAATAGTTGAAATAGATAGACTTCTTTTGACAGTTAAGGGCAGGATGAGCCCAGATGAGCTTTTTCTACCAAATGAAGGTACAAATGTTCATCATTTTTATTATCCTCATGCTAGATATACGAGTGATCTTGAAATAGAATTTCGCGAGTTAGCACCAAATAAAGGTAGGCTACCTCGTGGTTTTCACCAAAAACTCCACGAGGCAACATCACCACCACTGATACCGGATAGTGAAGTGATGAAAAGCTTTTGCGAATCGTGGGATATTGCAGAGTCACTCCTTAGAGCCGCAAGACAAATAAAAAAACATGAGAAAAAATCTAACAAAATGGTAGACTATGCTTTTAAAAGACTCGATACAGGAAGTATAGAAGAAGAAGTTGTGGAGGATGTTTTAGAGCGTCATTTCGCAAAAAACAGAGGTAGTGAGGTGTGGTTTGGCAAGAAAATTGATGCAATTTCTGAAATGCCAGTTACTTTTACAGAACTTCCTCTAGATCAACTAAAAGGCAAAGTATCAGCAGACACAGTGCTAGTCCTCGGCGGTGCAATGTTGAGTGGTTCTAATAATCTTATACAAAGAATGATTGAAATTGAGCCGGATCTACTTGCGGCATAGGCTGCTATAGTAAGTATATGCATAAACAAAATAAAGCAATATTTGCAGCGGGTTGCTTCTGGGGAGTTCAGGATTATTTTGATCAAATTCCAGGTGTTGTTGAAACGGTGGTGGGCTATACGGGTGGACATGTTCAGAATCCTACATACGAACAAGTATGTACACATAAAACGGGTCATGCCGAAGCAATACAAGTTGTTTTTGACGCCGAAAAAGTTAGCTTTGAGACATTAGTACGGCAATTCTTTCGTATGCATAACCCAACCCAACTGAATAGGCAGGGTCCTGATATTGGAGATAGTTATCGATCGGCCATTTTTTATATCAGTGACGAGCAAAAGAATATAGCAGAAAAAATAAAAGATGAATTGGCCCCCAATTTTGATAAACCAATAGTCACAGAGCTCACAGAAGCCTCGGAATTTTACAAAGCTGAAGAATATCATCAGAAATATACCGAAAAAACAGGAATTGGTATGTGCCATATTCCGTATGCAGCGGTATAATGCTATACTTTATATAGTATGAATATCCCAACAGATAAAGAGTTTGACCAGCTAATAAGCCAGGCTATGGATGAGCTACCAAAGCGTGACATAGAGAATTTACAGAATGTGGTTGTAACATATGCCGACGAACCCGATGTTCACCAAAAAAAGAAAATGAACCTAAGACACGATTCATTATTACTTGGCTTATACGAAGGCATTCCGTTGACGCAGAGAGGGGCGGGTTACAATTTGGTTTTACCAGATAAAATAACGCTATTCAAGTTACCTATTGTGACTTACTGTGAGCTCACTCACACCGATTTACGCGAACAAGTAAAACACACATTATGGCACGAAATTGCACATTTTTATGGGCTTAATCATACAGAGATTCACAAGCGAGAGAAGTAAAGATTAACTAGTCTCTGCAAAAGCTATAAGTAGTGCAACCAGAGCGATGATGAATAGGAGATAAATTCCTATTAGCATAAAACCAAAGTAATTGAGCCAATGGACTGGAGCTTTTTGGCCATTTTGATCGTGGTAGCTTTGCAGCTGACGATACAAGGCTGCATTGCCAACGAATTGAATAATAGTACCGATGATTGGAATGATAACTGCTACAGTTGCAACACCAAATACCTCACGCTTGCGTCCTGCGACGATTTCTTTCACTCGGTCGTGAGATGCTACAACCCCTTTGTTTTTTGGTGATTCATCCATAATGACGAACGGTAAAAGCGCGTAACGAAACGTAGCTATAATGCCTGGAATAATAAGCAGCAGGGTCCAGCCAAATATCTTTGCGCTTGCCAAGAGTTGGGCTAGGAACAGTCGTCGGAATCGAGAAACGACTGCGTCGATTGAGCCACGTAAGCTGGCTTTACGACCAGCATCATTCTCCAGGGCAACGTACGTTAGCATACCAAATATAAAAGTCTGTATGAGAGCTTGCAATATGACTATCCCTACAAACAATACAACCAAAATAGAAACGATAACAGCTATTGCACCCAATGGAGGAATTTCATCTTCGCTGTATTGTGTGAAATCAGGAGTTTTTTCCTCTTTATCACCACTGTAATAGTTGTTTTTGTATGTGGTATCTTCTTTCTTTGTAGTAGTTGATGTTGTTTCGGTTGTATCCGGCTCTAGTAGCCAAGGGATTTGTGAACCAAATTGCAGCAGACCAAAGAATACAGGTATCACCAAGAGCGCGATAGCCCATCCCAGGTTTTTTTCAAAAAATAATCCGAATTTATTAAACGAAAGTGAAAATGGATTTGATTGATATTCAGCTAACGGCTGATGAGCTTTACTAGATGCTTTGTTTTTTAATGCTTCTGGCTTCATAGACCCCCTAGTTAAGATATTTGCTTTAATTCTACCATAAGTGGCATGAATCAGAGGTTTAACAGTTTACATATGCTCGCTGTTCTGCTACAATCTACCCCTGAACTAAATTAATTGTAAGGAAAAGAAATGACAAAAGCAGTCGTCATAATCGGTGGCAAACAACACATTGTTACCGAAAAAGAGACCCTCTTGGTGGACCGCCTCCAAGATGGAACAAAAGAGCTCACGCTTGACGCGCTTCTAACATTTGATGGTAAAACCACAAAAGTTGGAACTCCAACCGTGAAAGACGTGAAAGTCGTCGCACAAGTACTAGAACCAGAGGTGAAGGGCGATAAAATTCGTGTTATTCGCTTTAAGGCAAAGAAACGAGTCCATAAAGAACAAGGACATCGACAAAAGTACAGCAAAATCCAGATCACATCGATCAAATAAATCTAAAACGCCCCAGACAGGGGCGTTTTTTAATTGCCAATAAACTTTTCACGCTGCGTGGTATAATTGGGGTATATAAAGAGAGGTAATACAGACACTGTGAGCAAACCAATAGTTATTGCTGTGACAAATCAAAAAGGAGGCGTTGGGAAAACAACGACCGCTATTAATATAGCGTATTACTTGGCAAAAAATGGCAAAAAAACTCTACTGATTGACCTTGATCCACAAGGAAATGCAACAAGTGGCTTGGGTGTAGATAAGAGTAAGATAGAAAAAAGTGTTATAGATCTATTGGTAAACGAAGCAGCTCTTGGCGAGGTAACAGTTAAAACAAAACACAAGAATTTTTTCCTACTGCCAACTACCTCACATTTGGCAAATACAGAAGTAGAGCTAGCCAATTTGAACAATAAATTTGTTCGATTAAAAAAAGGTTTAGGTGGTGATAATGATTTTGATTATATTATTATCGATAGTCCACCAAGCCTCAGTTTACTCACTGTTAATGCGTTGATTGCTGCGCAACATGTGCTTCTACCTGTCCAAGCAGAGTTTTATGCTATGGAAGGTCTAGGTCAGCTACTTGAGACAATGAAACTAGTGCGCAAGGGGATGAACCCAAACCTCGAATTACTAGGAGTGCTTGTGACAATGCTCGATAGTCGCACCTCACTATCGAAACAGGTCCATGACGAGATTAAAAAACACTTTCCAGGCAAAGTTTTCGAGACAACTATTCCGCGCAATATTAGATTGGCAGAGGCCCCTAGCCACGGCCTGCCTATTGGTGCATATGAGCGCTGGAGCAAGGGTGCTCGTGCGTATAAAGCTGCAACAAAAGAGTTGCTCGCGAGGCTCGAGGTTTAAATTATGGCGCAGAAAAAAGGACTTGGAAGAAGTTTCGATAGTTTACTGCCGACCGAACTTTTAAATGAAGCTTTTGACCCAACAGCAGGCGAAGATGAAAGAGTATCCGAACTTCGCCAAGTCCCGATAGACAACATATCGCCAGATAAAAACCAACCAAGAAGAAGTTTTGACGAAGGCGCACTGGAAGAACTTGCCGCCTCTATCAAGGAGCACGGAATATTGCAGCCGTTAGTTGTTGTAGCAACTGGTGGAAACTATCAAATTGTCGCGGGTGAACGACGCTGGCGTGCCAGTAAAAAAGCTGGAATAAAAAAAGTACCAGTTTTGCTACGAACCCTTAGCGCGCAGCACCGTTTGGAAATTTCATTAATTGAAAACCTACAGAGACGGGATCTTAACTCACTGGAAACAGCAACCGCGTATTTGAAACTAAGAGATCAGTTCAATTTGAAGCTCGAAGAAATTGGTGCACGTGTTGGCGGTAGATCTGTTGCATCTGTCAGTAATGCTTTGCGCTTGCTGCATTTACCGGAAAATGCAAAAGAAGCTCTGATAAATGGCTTGATAAGCGAGGGTCATGCAAGACAAATTCTTGCGCTGAGTGAAAAATCAGCCCAAGACAGCTTATTGAAGCATGTTATTGATGAGGGCTGGAGTGTGCGTAGGGCGGAACAATTTGTTATAGGCTACAAAAAAGGCAAGATTGGAGATAAAAAATCATCTGCGGTCCGTTCAACACTTACTGAAACACCATTAACAAAAAGTCTTTCGAAAAGGCTATCAACAGAGGTAAAGGTCAAAACTACCGCAAAGGGTGGGCAATTAGTCATCAATTTTAAAGATGAAAAAGATCTAGATAGAATCAATAAATTATTCTAAAACAAGCGAAAATCTTGGAATGGAAACAGTCTCATTGTGACCGGTCCAACAATATCTTCATACGGGATTGTACCCAAGCCACTACGAGAATCTAAAGAGTAATTGCCTTGACGGTGATCACCCATGACGAAGACTTCACCTTTGGGCACTTTACTGATGACATCTCCGCTTGTTGGCGCGCCTTCTTTATCTTTAGTAAGAGCGTCTGGGTCGAATCCTTCTGGGCTGGTTTGATTTACGATGGAAACCTTACCACCAGCTACATGTACAGTATCTCCTGGCAAACCAACAACTCTTTTTACTATGTATTCATCCTTGTTAGCAAAACGTAACGAATACTCCGGGTTTTTAAAAACTATAATTTGCCCACGCTCTGGTTCGTACTCCTTACCTTGTATATGGGAAATCGTCGATGGTATTTTATTGGCAATCAGTTTATCGCCCGTAAACATAGTTTTTTCCATGCTAGGTCCCTCGACATTAAAGCTGCGAAAAATAAAACTATTTATAAAAAAAACACCTGCAATAACAAGAACAACAAACATGATAATGCCGAATATGTCTTTGACAAAAGTAGGGATTTTATCTGAAATCATCTGTATATATCATACACTATATAAAACGAGATATCCTGGATATTTAACATAAGCAAATTATCATCCAAAAACATGCACTTTTCTGCTATAGTAGGTGCAGTAAATGAGCAAGAAAAATAATTCAATAGACGGGTTTAGCCTTCGTCGTCGTGACGAAAGTAGGGTGAGGAATTTAGGTGCCGAGCCACTGCCAGAGCGCTTTTTAAAAGATGCTACTGCTAAAGTTGCACCCGTAGCAAAAAAAAGCGAAACATCAAAACCTAGTACCGAGGGTTTGAAAAGAAGTGATATTGATGAATCACTGAAAAAATTTGAAGACAAGCCATTCAAGAAGAAAAAAAGGATCACAAAAAAAGGTATAAAGCGTTTTTTCAAAATACTAGCGGTTATATTGGTATTAATAGGTGCATTTCTAGCCATCAAAGCGTTCATAGCCGGGAGCAAGATATTTGGGGGTAACCTTTTTGATGCACTTTCTAGTAGTCAGCCGCTAAAACAAGATGCAAACGGAAGAAGTAACATACTAATATTTGGCACAAGTGAAGATGATCCAAATGATCACGATGGCGCAGCACTGACAGATTCGATTATGGTAGTGAGCCTGGATCAAACTAAGAAAGTTGCAGCTATGACGAGTGTGCCGCGAGATCTGTGGGTGAAGTATGATGATGATTGTCAATTTGGCTACCAAGGCAAAATTAATGTTGTATACCAATGTGCTGATCCAAACAAAAAAGTAGGGGAATTTTCTGAGGCTGGTGCAAAAGCATTGCGTGCAAAGGTGGGCGAAGTGTATGGGCTAGATGTACAATACTCTGTGTTTGTGGGCTACACTGCAGTTCAGCAATCAGTTGATGCTGTCGGTGGTGTTGATGTAAAAATAGAGAGCAAGGACCCCAGGGGTATTTTGGATCGAAATTTTGACTGGGAGTGTAACTTTAAGTGCTATTACGTAAAATACCCCAACGGTACAGTTCACCTAGACGGTAAGCATGCATTAGCTTTGTCTAGGGCGCGTAATGATGCCGGTGGTTATGGACTTTCGAGAGGTAACTTTGATCGTGAAGTAAACCAACAAAAAATTATTGTTGCACTACGTAACAAAGCCGCGTCGGCGGGTACATTAGCAAATCCAGTAGCAGCTTCCAGGCTAATAGATTCACTTGGTGATAATATCCGTACAAATTTTGTAGGCGGTGAGATAAAAACCTTGATAAATCTAGCCCGCGATATTGATGAAAAGAACATCGACAGGTTTGGTTTGGCTGATGAAGACCCAGGGTTACTGACAACAGGAATGGTTAGTAGTCAAAGTGTTGTTCGTCCAACTGCTGGATTGTTCGACTACTCTGCAATACAGGCTTATATACTAAAGCGCCTCACACAAGACGAAGCGACCAAAGAGAACGCTCGAGTTGTTATATTAAACGGCTCTGGTAGAACCGGTGCGGCAAAAGAAATGAAGGAAAAGTTAGTTGCGAAAGGGTTTAATGTGACAACAACTGGTGATGCGACTGTCAGTAAAGAGTATGGTAAAGTTGCAATCTATAAAGTTAGTACAACAAAACAACCTGCAACAACAACTAAAATTAAAAAGACGCTAAAAGCCCCAGTTAAAACTGAAGCATTGCCATACGGCATGGTCGCAGATGCTGATTTTGTTGTGATTGTTGGTCAATAGATTGCACGAATCAACGACGCTGTGACGTGGTATAATAGTTGATACATTATGGAGTTAGTAAAATCTGCTGGAAAACGCACATCACGTCTTAGCGAAGCCTTGTATGTCGTATTTAATGTCGGCCTGGCTATAGCTGTATTTGCGCTTGTTTACTTTGAACTTCCTGTAGTTGCTTACGCGCTGGTCGCGCTGAGTAAATGGCGGGTTTTTGCTGTTCGACCGCGTTTTTGGTGGGCAAACATAAAGGCGAATTTACTGGATTTATTACTTGGTTTAAGCATGGTTACCATGATGGTGCAATCAAGTGAGGCGCTGTGGCTTCAATCTGCTGTTGCTACATTGTATGCGCTTTGGTTGGTCCTACTAAAACCACGAAGTGAACAATCAGCAATCTTATTCCAAGCTGGTATCGCACAATTTTTCGCAATTACGGCACTGTTTAGCGTGAGTTTTGATTGGCCAGCTTGGCTAGTAGTTATCTGCATGTGGGTTATTGGTTACATCAGTGCTCAACATGCTATCAGTAGCTTCGAGGACAATGATGTAACTTTGTTTTCGTTGATTTGGGGGCTTGTTGTTGCGGAACTAGGATGGCTAGGATATAGCTGGGCAATTGCATATACCTTGGTGCCAGCTGCATCGCTGAAGATACCTAGCATTGCTGTTATTGTTACTTTGCTAGCTTACTTCAGCTCTCGTGCATACAAGGTATATATGGCTAAGAAAAAGTTACGGCTGAGGGATGTAGCATTTCCTGCGGTATTTTCATCCGGTATTATTTTGATGATTCTTATTTTTTTCAATGATATAAGTCGAGGGTAACGTCGATTAAAAGGGGGTAAAATGAACGAGGGCAAAAATTCAATCGGAAGATTTTTAGTAATACTTTTCTTTTGTTTTGTTGCGAGCTTTTTGGGAAGCTGGGTATTTTTAAGCAGTGGTCTGATTAGTAGTCGCAATGCAGTTAGTACTGTCAATACGGTTGTATCTAGTGACGAGCAAGTAACTAGCAAAGTAGCCCAAAAGGTTTCACCTAGTGTGGTTTCGGTAACGACAACACTCATAACTACTACAGGATATTATCAAACAGCATCAGAGGGTGCAGGGACTGGTGTGATAATCAGTAAAGATGGTTACATTTTGACTAACAAGCATGTGATTAATGGCGCTAGTGAAGTGTCAATCGTCATGAACGATGGTTCGGTTCATCACAATGTTAAATTAGTTGGCGTTGATCCTCTGAACGATATAGCATTCCTCAAAATTACTGACCCTCCTCGTGGTTTGGTTCCTGCCAATCTAGGTAATTCATCAAAGGTTAAAGTCGGCCAAAAAGTGCTAGCAATCGGCAATGCTCTGGGTGAATTTCAGAACAGCGTTACAAGCGGGATTGTATCTGGTATCGGTAGGCCGATAACGGCCGATAACGGCTCGTCACAAGGCGAGTCGTTAGAGAACCTGCTGCAGACAGATGCTGCGATAAATCCGGGTAATTCTGGTGGACCGCTCGTTAACCTCAATAGCGAGATAATTGGCATTAATACAGCCGTTGCAGCCGATTCGCAAGGCATAGGTTTTGCAATCCCTATAAATGCAGCCAAAGGTCTAGTAAAAGGGCTGCTGGCAACAGGAAAAGTGCAAAGAGCTTACCTGGGAGTAACATATGTTAGTATCACTCCTGCTATTGCTGAAAAGCTTAATTTGCCTGTTAAGAAAGGTGCATATGTGTACCAAGAAAACAGTTCCTCAGTTATAGGGAATAGCCCAGCGGCAAAGGCGGGCCTAAAAGATAAAGACATCATAGTGAAAGTCGGGAACACGGAAGTAGATCAAAATAATGCACTGTCACTGTTATTAGCACAGTATACTCCGGGAGATAAAGTGACTTTGACTGTTTTACGTGATGGCCAGAAAAAAGAGATGGATGTTACGCTCGAAGCGTATATAGTGCAATAAAGCCTTCGCGACTTACTAACAAGAATCCATGCTCTTTTGCGTAGTCTGTTATGTTTTGGTGCTGTCGAGGGTCCGCCTCTAAAAGCAAATGTCCGCCAGGTAATACAAGACTTCTAGCTTGTCTGATGAGACGATTTATATGATCTAGCCCTTGGTCGCCTGAAAATAGCGCGATGTTTGGCTCAAAACGTGTTTCGGGGGATACCTCCCAACTTTTATCAACGTAGGGAAGGTTAGCAACGATTAGATTAAACGGCTTTGGCTTGTTGTGACCGAGCCAGTGTCCTAAAAGATCTGACGCAATATATCGAACGGGTTTTATACCTAGTTTTTTTGCATTCTTTCGAGCAATATCTAGAGCAGAAGGACTGATATCTGACAAGGTGAGCTCTATAGAAGGTATTTCAGCCTTGAGAGATAAGCCCAGGCAGCCGCTACCGCAGCCAACATCTAGCACGCGACCGTTCAGGTTGTGCTGTTTGACGACCTCGATGATCAACTCTGATTCTGGGCGGGGTATAAGCACATTCGGCGAGACTATAAAATCTCGTCCATAAAACTCTTTGTGCTCTACTATATAAGCGATTGGTTCTCGTTTTATGCGCCGGTGTAGCCACTTATCAACTTGGGCTATTTCTGTATCTGAGAGTTCTTGGTCAGAATGTGCCAACAAATATTCTCGTGACTTGTATAGTGAGGCAGATAGTAATATTTCCACATCAAGTCGAGCGGAGTCGATGCCGGCAGTAGATAATTTTTTGGCTGCTTGGTTAAGCCATCTTTTTATATCCATAGGCACCATTATCTCACAGGTGTTATATATTGACAAAATATATGCATTAATTTATAATATAAAGACTGTCTATTTGTGAAGATTTGCAAGGTGACAGCGTACGTATATCCTACCATAGGACCCGAATCCTCTCATTTCGAGAGAACAGTGGACCCGAAGGAAATAAAAGATGGAAGAACAAGCATTTGTTCGTTGGACTAACAACGGAATTACGGTTGTGATGACCGAAGAAGATTTCAACCTGCGTGAAGAAGAGGGCTATCGTCCGACATACTTCACGTTCACAGATGAGAAGTACATGGCAGAACAGCCATGGCTCACAGGCAGCTACGAGCTGATGGACAAGCTTCTCAAGGGGCACATTGTGATCAGGGATTTCATCCTTGTTCCGTTCTCGAACGGAGACCTCTACGGAGTGGACACACGCTATGTCCGAGAGTACTTGCAAAAGTACTCGGCAACCATCGAGCAGGTCATCGAGGTTTTCGGACTTTCGACCTTCAAGAAGCCGCGCATCAAGATCGAGGCGTAGTCACGCTTCAATAGCTCTCAAGCAAGAACTTCCGTCAATCGGACGCCCGCCCCCAGCGATATGGGGGTATTTTTTCATGCTATAATTATTGTTAATTATGGGTGTGGACATACGAACAATTGAGAAACCGCAAAAATTTGCAGTATTTATACCTACGAATCTACCGACCGATGACCCCAGGGATGTTAGCGACAGGGCGTTATCTAGATTTCGTATAGGTGCTGAATTGGTTCAACAGCTGCGCGAAGAGCATGGTCGTGCAAACGTACTGCTAGTATTATTTGGTGGTTGGCCGTTACACAATCGTTTACCACTAGCTATTCACCATGCATATGCCGCCATGAGGATGCATAGCATATTTGAGGTAGAAGATTTTGATCTGATATTTTCATATGGCGTAAATACCGTAACTGATCTGCATGGGACACTGAGCTGGATGAAGCAAAACCTGTTGAATGTTGAATCAGCATATGTAGTTACTAGCACTGGTCACGCTCAGCGATTGGTTGCCGAAAGTGATATGTATTCGCTGTTTAAAGAAGTCAAACATGTCGAGTCGCATGAACATCGCAGCGCTCAAGAGGATATAGATTGGACCGAACGTGCGAAGAATATTCCGCCGCATCAATTTTTGGTAGGTGGTAGGGCATCTGATGTAACACGTTTTGGCTCTCAGGATTCGCTGGAATACGCAAAGAAAATGGGGGAGTGGGCAGAGAATCACCCGCATGAGTTTAAGGAATATATGAGTAATATTTGGGATTTAGTCGAAGAACTAGAGGCTGCAAATGTGGTTGTACGTTCAAACACGCCAGGCTGTTGGCGAATCAATATTAACTGCTAGTAATCTTTCGTTCAGCTGTTCGTAGCTCGTCAATCAAATCTTGGATATCACCGTTCATTGCAGCAGGTATATTGCTACGTGAATAGCCTATGCGGTGATCAGTTATTCGGTCTTGTGGGAAATTATAGGTACGGATTTTTTCACTACGATCGCCTGAGCCTATTAACGAGCGTCGTTCACTAGCTGTCTTGGCGTTTTCTTCGTCGATTTTTTGCTGCAGCAGGCGTGAACGCAAGACGCTCATAGCTTTAGCCTTGTTTTTAATTTGGGACTTTTCATCTTGATTTGTTACAACTAGGCCTGTGGGCAGGTGAGTAATACGCACGGCAGAATCAGTTGTGTTCACTGATTGACCACCATGGCCACCTGCACGATACACATCGACTTTAAGGTCATTTTGATTGATCTCTATATCTTTTTCTTCTGCCTCGGGGAGAACTGCCACAGTTACAGTGCTTGTATGTACACGACCCTGGCTTTCGGTTGCTGGTATTCGTTGTACACGGTGCACTCCACTCTCAAACTTGAGTGATGCATAAGGTGAATCGCCTTTGACTTCAAATACAACTTCTTTATAACCGCCAACATCATTGGCGTTCTCGCTCATGATTTCAGTTTTGAAGTTGTTGTTTTCGCAGTAGCGTAGGTATGAACGTAGCAGTTCACTGGCAAAAAGACTTGCTTCGTCACCGCCAGCACCGGCACGAATTTCGATAATGACATTTTTGCTGTTATTGGGGTCGCTTGGTGTCAAGATTTCTGAAAGCTCTTCTTGTAAATTCGCCAATGTATCTTCATTTTCAGCCATTTCAATCTTTGCTAGTTCTGCCAGCTCTCCATCACCACCTGCTAGTTCACGTGTCTCGCTCAGTTGTTTTTTTAAATTATCGATTAGCTCGGATTTTTCTACGATAGTATCAATTTCACTAAGCCTTTTTGACTTACTAGTATATTCGGGATCAGAAAAAGCCTCTGGGTTAGAGAGAAACTTCTCAAGTTCTGCCTTTTCACTCTGCAAAGCGGGCATATCAATGTTCATAAAGCGCCCTCCCTATCTGTTATTTGGCAGTAGTAGCTTCGGCTTTTTTGTCAGCCTTGACTGTAGCTTTTTTAGCTTTGTTTCCTAAAGCATCTTTACGCTTTGCTGCAGCTTCAAAACGAGCTTTAAATCGATCAACACGACCTTCTGTGTCGATGATTTTTTCTTCACCGGTAAAGAATGGATGACTTGCAGAACTGATGTGAATTTTAACTAATGGATAAGTGTTGCCGTCTTCCCATTTAATAGTGTCGTCAGTTGTTGCAGTTGACTGAGTCAAAAAAGCAAACTTGGCCTGGTCGTCTTGAAAAACAACAGGTCGGTATGTAGTTGGATGTATTCCTTTTTTCATAATCTGGACTATTGTATCTGATTGAAGGAGAAAAGTCAAAGAGTAACAAGGTGAGGATTGCACAATGTATCGATTTATAAAGAAAAAGGCCCGCATCTCACTATTGTAGTAAGATGCGGGCTGATTTTTGGAGTGCTCTTATGTAGATTTTAGCCTACACAGGCTCACGATTGCCCAAGAGGCTGGCCACACAACTGTTGATGCGACAATCGCAAATGTTTTGAATGGTCCCCAGTGGTGAGTTTCCTCAACGTAGGGCGCTCTGGGGAGGTACAGCTTCACTGCGCCTAGTGAGTAGTAGTAACCAAATACCACTACGCATGCAAGTACTGCTATTTCAAGTAGAGGCATGTAATTCCTTTCTCCAAAATGTTCGTAGTTCACCTTTATAAAGTAAAACGATCCATCAAACATACCATTTATCAGAGGGAGCGGTCAAGTTGCATAAATCATTTAACTGAGGTACAATAATAAACGTAACATTATTTTAACGAAACAGTCTGCAAATTAACTCCTGATATATCAGGTTTGTAGACGAAGAAAAAGGAGTACATACCATGGCCGTAAAGGTTGATGTAAAACAATTGCTCGAAGCTGGGCTTCATTTTGGGCACAAAACAAGTCGTTGGCACCCGAAAATGGCGCCATACATACACAGTAAACGTCAAGACAGCCACATTATTGATCTTATGAAAACTGCTGAAGGGCTAGAAGTAGCTCTTCCTTTCATCAGTCAAACTGTTGCGAGTGGAAAAAAAGTACTATTTGTTGGTACTAAAAAACAAGCTAAAGATGTTGTTCGAACTGCTGCCGAAGAAGTTGGACAGCCATTTGTAACCGAACGTTGGGTTGGTGGAACTCTTACAAACTCAAAAACAGTCGGCGCGCAAATAAAACACATGCAACAACTTGAAAATAAAATGTTCAATGGTGATTTAGAAAAACGCTACAACAAGTTAGAGGTACAACGTTTCGCCGAAGAGATAGAAGAGCTAAACAAGAAATACGGTGGAATCAAGAACCTAGAAGGAAAGCCTGGTGTTGTTTTGGTGGTTGATATTCTTTCAGACGCGAATGCAGTTCGAGAAGCTAAAAAACTAGGCGTACCAGTTATTGGAATTGTTGATAGCAACGCTGATCCAAGTGATATCGACTATGTTATCCCTGGTAACGATGATGCAATCAAAGGCATTAGTTTGATACTTGATTATGTGAAACAGGCAGTCGAGCAGGGACAAGCAGCCGTCAAAAAGGAGACAAAATAAATGAGCGTGTCATTAGAAGAAGTAAAGAAACTCAAAGATCTTACAGGAGTTGGTCTTACTGATGCAAAAAAAGCTCTCACCGAAGCGGAAGGTGATTTTGATAAAGCCTTAGAGGCTATGCGTAAAAAAGGTCTCACTCGAGCCGAGAAAAAAGGCGAACGAGAAGCATTAGAAGGTTTAGTAGATAGCTACGTACATAGCGACCGTATAGGTGTGCTAGTTGAAGTTAATTGCGAGACAGATTTTGTCGCGCGGACTGATGATTTTAAAAACCTTGTCCACGATATTGCTCTTCATGTTTCTGCGAGTGCACCAGAATATATTAGTAGCAATGATATTTCTGACGACGAAAAAGCACGAGTTACGGCTGAGTTTAGTGAAAAGGCCAAAAATGATGGCAAGCCGGCCGATATGATTGAAAAAATTATTTCTGGTCAGATCGCAAAATATTTTGCAGAAAAGACACTACTTGATCAACCGTTTATCAAAAACCCAGACCAAACAGTTGGTGATTTGGTAAAAGAACACATCGCAAAACTAGGCGAGAATATTGTTGTTCGTCAGATTCGCCGTATCGAGCTTGGTGTAAGCGAATAAATGCTACAATAGTAGTATTATGTTTGATACAAAACCTCTTGAAACCAGAATGGCCACAGCCGTCTCTCATTTTGAAGACGAGCTAAAAAAGATTCGTACAGGTCGTGCCCACCCCAGTATGCTAGATGGTATATTTGTCGAAGTGTATGGTACGCAACTACCGCTTAATCAAGCGGCTACTATTACTGCTCCTGAACCCCAACTTATTCAAGTAACTCCTTTTGATCCAGCAAATGTTGCGGCGATTGTTGCCGCTATCCGTGGCAATCAAAGCCTTGGCTTTAACCCAAGCGATGACGGAAGGATTGTTCGAGTTCCAGTACCTCAGCTTACCGAAGAGCGTCGACACCAAATTGTTAAACAGCTTGGTGAAAAGGTTGAAGATTGTCGCATAGCACTCCGCAACGTCCGTCAGGATGGTCTTAAAGATGCAAAAAACATGAAAAACGACAAACAACTTTCAGAAGATGACTTCAAGCGTGTAGAAAAAGATCTTGATACCTCTATTGCAGAATTTCAATCAAAAATAGAAGAAATTACAAAGGTAAAGGAAAAAGAAATCCTTACGATCTGATGAATAAGCAAGCAGATACAGTACCAGCTCATATTGGCTATATCATGGACGGCAATCGTCGATGGGCTAAAGGTCATGGTTTACCGACGTATGAAGGTCATTTAGCTGGCTACAATAGAGTAAAAGACATTACAAGAGCTAGTGTTGATGCTGGTGTAAAATACATTTCGTTTTACGCATTTTCTACTGAAAACTGGGATCGCACAGAAAAAGAAATCAGCTACTTGATGAAGCTAATGTTGCGCATGTTTACATCGGACCTCGATGAAGTTCTCGGTGAGAATGTGCGCATAATAGTAGCTGGTACGGACGATAGGTTGGATAAAAAAATTATTCAGGCAGCGCGAAATGCCGAAGAAAAAACAGCTAATAACACACGTGCAACAGTACTTTTATGTTTTAACTACGGTGGGCAAAAAGAGATTGTCGAAGCGGTGAAGAAACTTGTTGCTAGTGGTGATGAGGTGAGTGAAGAGAATATCAGTAAGAATCTATATGCACCAGATGTGCCGCCATGTGATATCATCGTGCGGACTTCGGGCGAGCAACGATTAAGTAACTTTATGCTTTGGCGTGCTGCCTATAGTGAGCTATTATTTGTCGATAAAGATTGGCCAGATATGGACGCGGACGATGTTAAGAATATCATAAAAGAGTATAGCCAAAGAGGCAGAAGGTATGGTGCATAGCTGGTGCCTCTTTTAGTATTTCTAGCGCAGATTGGCATGGGGTTATTAATCCTTACTTTTTTGGTGGTCATTCACGAGCTTGGGCATGCCATTGTTGCTCGACGCAACGGAGTAGTTGTTAAAGAATTCGGCATAGGCTTCCCTCCGAAATTTACCAGCATAATTCTAAAGAACAACATACTACTCAGTATCAACTGGCTACCACTCGGTGGCTTTGTCAGGCTAAAGGGAGAGAACGATTCAGCAAGTGGTAAGGGAGACTATGGCGCTGCAAGCTTATGGGTGAAGACTAAGATTCTACTAGCGGGCGTGGGTATGAACTGGTTATTTGCAATCCTTGCACTAACTCTTTTGGCTGTTATTGGTATGCCGAAAGTTACCCCAGATCAATTTACTATACCTTCAGATACGCGTGAAGTCCAAACGCCACTAAAGGTGACTTTTGTGGGACAAGGATCGCCTGCGGATAAAATAGGACTTAAAGTGAATGATAGAATCGTTAGCGTAGCTGGTCAAAAGATCGTAGAACCGAACGACCTCGTCAAGATAACGGATGCTAACCATGGAAAGACCGTCGAGGTAAAGTACGACAGGAGTGGTCAAACATTTAGCGTGTTTGTTCAGCTTCGTTATAAGCCACATGCCGAAAAGGGTGTGCTTGGTGTCGCAACAAGCTCTCAGACAGTTCGCTATTCTACATGGTCAGCACCAATTGTAGGAGTTGGAACAACAGTACAATTTAGTATTATGACGCTCCAAGGATTGGGTGATTTAATTGCAAAATTAACCAGCGGCTTGGCATCGCAATTGAGCGGCGATAAAGACGCCAGAGAAAAAGGTAGCCAAGAAATATCAGCAGCAGGTAATTCAGTCGGAGGGCCACTCAGTATAGTCGGGGTATTTTTCCCAGCAGCACAAAATGCAGGAGCGTCGACATTAATTTTCTTGACTGCCATTATCTCTCTCACGCTGGCAGTTATGAATGTACTGCCTATTCCAGCTCTAGACGGCGGACGACTATTCTTGACACTATTGTTCCGTGCCATTAAAAAACCACTCACCAAAGATTTAGAAGATTCTATAGTTGGCTATAGCTTTATGGCACTGATGGGGCTTGTAGTTATAATAACGATTGCTGATGTTTTCAAAATCCAGTCTCTATAAATATCTAGCCGTAGTTGCGATAGTACTTTTGGTTCTAATTAGTTTTTTGCTGGCACAACTAACTATTGTTTTTGCGCTGCGTAGTATGTTGGAAATGAGCCTGCTGTCGCAGAGTGTAGCGGAGTCGACTATCTTACAATTTTTCGTGGCTTTTCTGTCATATGGGCTTACGTTTGGTTTTATTGTAGGTCTGTATCAGATTCTTAATGGGCCTATAAAAAATAAAAAAGTAGTATTAGGTATTAAAAAAGTACCAAAATACACCGATATCGGCTACGTTGTTTTAGGTTATATCACGTATTTTGGCCTCAACATCGTAGTTTTGACGGTTATATCTATGCTACTGCCTGGTTTTAATATCAACGAAGAGCAAGATATTGGGTTTGAGCAAGTTAATAGTTTTGTCGAGTACACCATGGTGTTTGTTGCGCTAGTTGTTCTAGCCCCGCTAGTCGAAGAAGTGTTATTTCGTGGTTTTATGTTCACGAAAATAAGAGAAAAGGTATCTTTTTGGCCGACTGCTATTGTGGTTAGCCTTGTGTTTGGGCTCGTCCATTTGCAGTGGAATGTAGGTATCGACGTATTTGTACTTTCACTGGTGCTCTGTTTTGTGCGCGAAAAGACAGGAGCTATCTGGGCCGGCGTTGGCATTCATATGCTAAAAAACCTTTTGGCATTTATGATTGTCTTTTTAGGTATCATGTAGAAGATAATTGGTGATTGTGTAGTAAAATAATAACAATGAAATCTAGTCAGCTTTTTACAAAAACTTTAAAAGACGCACCAGCAGACGAGCAGGCAAAGAATGCTCAGCTTTTGATTCGTGCAGGTTATGTCTATAAAGTTATGGCCGGAGTGTATGCGTATACACCCCTTGGATTGAAAGTGCTCGAAAATATTAAACAAATTGTTCGAGAAGAAATGGAAGCCGTAGATGGTCAAGAGTTGATAATGACAAACCTGCAAACTCCAGAACCTTGGAAAAAAACCGGTCGCTGGAGTGAGGAAGTAGTGGATGTATGGTTTAAAACAAAACTACAAGACGACAGCGAGCTAGGGCTAGCATGGTCGCACGAGGAAGCAATTATGGAAATGATGCGAGGTTTTGTAAAAAGCTACAAAGATCTACCGATAAAAGCCTATCAATTTCAGACGAAGTTACGGAACGAACTAAGGGCAAAAAGTGGCATCATGCGAGGACGTGAGTTTTTGATGAAAGATATGTATTCACTACATGCTACAGAGGCGGATATGGACGAATATTATGACAAGGTCATTGATGCATACAAGAAAGTGTATGAAAGGCTTGGTTTAGGGGGGGATACTTTTGTCACGTTTGCTAGTGGGGGTGCATTTACAAAGTTTAGTCACGAGTTTCAAACCGTGTGTGACGCAGGTGAGGACATCTTATACATCAATAGCGATAAAACGATTGCTGTTAACGAAGAGGTTTTAGAAGATGCTACCAAAGAGATAGGTGTTAATCGTGATGAACTAACGTCTACAAAAAGTGCTGAAGTTGGCAATATATTTAAGTTTGGTACTGAAAAAAGCGAACAAATGGATATTTACTACACAGCTGAGGACGGGACTCAAAAACCAATCTATTTAGCTTCATATGGCATAGGAATTACACGAGTCATGGGCGTCATTGCAGAGAAATTTGCGGACGACAAGGGTCTTATTTGGCCTGAAAGTATAGCTCCATTTCAGGTGTATCTAGTGCAGATCGGTGATACATTCGAACAGGCTGAAGCTCTATATGAAAAGCTCTCTAACAGTGGTGTTACCGTACTCTGGGACGATCGTGATGTGCGACCTGGTGAAAAATTTGCTGACGCAGAACTTATTGGCTTGCCTCATAGAATTGTGGTGAGTGAAAAACTTGAAGGGCAAGTTGAATACAGCTCAAGGACAGATTCTGAAAAAGAAGTGTTGACGGTTGAGGCGCTCCTTGCTAAGCTAGGTAACTAAAGAAATAGGACAAAAACAAAAAGGTTTCAGGCGCCCCAAGGTGGACGCTTTTTATATTCACATTTGATACGGAGGAACATTATGAAAAAACAATACCAGATTACAAAAGAAGGTCGCAAAGAACTCGAGGCAGAACTCGAAGAACTAAAATCGTCACGCGGTGCTATCGCCGAACGAATTGCGGATGCTCGCAGTCTAGGTGACCTAAGCGAAAATGCAGATTATGATGCAGCTAGAGAAGAACAAGGTCAGGCAGAGACGCGAATTGCTGAGATAGAAGATATTCTACTCAATGCTCAGATCATTACCCCAAAAAAGGGTTCAAGTATTGCAGTTGGTTCAAAGGTAGAGCTAAAGATAAATGGTAAAAAAGTATCTTATCAGCTTGTTGGTCCAGTAGAAGCAGATCCTGCTAATGGGAAAATTAGCAACGAATCACCAATTGGGCGTGCACTACTTGGCAAAAAGGCGGGCGAAACTGTAGAAATCGAAACTCCAAAAGGTAAGAGCAAGTACGTAGTCGAAAAAATCGGTTAATAGGCTATAATTATAGCCAATGGCAACGTTAAAAGAACTTCGCGATGAGCGACTAAGAAAACTCGAAGAGCTTAAGAAGCTTGATGTAAATCCGTACCCAGCTACATCTGGGCGTACCCATATTCTTGCTGATGTTACAGATAAATTCGATTCGTTGGAAGGTAAAAAAGCAACTCTAGTTGGACGGATCGTCAGTATTCGAAAGTTTGGTAAGCTAGCATTTATCGTTATAAAAGACGCCTCTGGGAGTTTACAGCTCTTTTTGCGAGATGGTGAGGTGGAAGAGCTTGTTGCAGAGGATTCTCAGCTGGGTCTAGAGCAAATCAACTTGCTTGATAGTGGTGATTTTGTGCAGGCAAGTGGAGAAATTATCAAAACTCAAACAGGTGAAATATCTTTAGGGGTGAAAAAGCTTCGCTTACTAGCTAAGTCTCTCCGTCCGATGCCAACTAAACAAGATGGCTTTACCAACAAGGAAGAGCGTATGCGACGTCGTTATATCGACACAAACGTCAATCAAGATGTTTTCGATCGCTTTGTTCGCCGGTCTGAGTTTTGGCAAGCAACTCGACAGTTTTTGTTGGATAATGATTTTCTCGAAATTAATATACCTGTTCTCGAACACACGACAGGCGGAGCTGACGCTAACCCGTTTGTGACCCACATGGACGCACTTGACCAAGATTTTTACCTTCGTATCAGCCATGAACTACCTCTAAAAAGACTACTAGGTGGCGGTTATGAAAAAGTTTTTGATATTGGACCACGTTTCCGCAACGAAAACTACAGTGATGAACATTTACCAGAACATGTAGCAATGGAATGGTACTGGGCATATGCTGACTGGGAAGATGGTATGAAGTTTACTCAAGAAATGGTTCGATTCATTGCTGATAAAACCTGGGGCACACGCAAATTCACACTAGCGAATGGTCAAGAAATTGACTTAGGTCCGGACGGCGAGGATTGGCCACGGATAAGTTTTGTCGAAAAAATAAAAGAGCGTTATGGTTTGGATGTATTTGAATGTACGCTAGAGCAAGCGGTGGAGCAGCTAAAGAAGATTGGTGGAGAAGTCGAAAAGATTGATAATAAATCACGGGTTATAGACAAACTATGGAAGAAAATACGTGTTGAAATAGCTGGGCCTGCATATCTTGTTGATGTACCAGACTTTTTACAGCCTTTAGCAAAGCTACAAGACAAAGACCCGCGTCTGACAGAGCAATTTAATCTACTACTTGGTGGCACAGAAGCCTCCAAAGCATATTCTGAACTCAACAACCCAATAGACCAGTTGCAGAGATTCTCAGATCAGCAAAAGATGCGTGAAGAAGGTGATAGTGAAGCGATGATGATGGACATAGACTTTGTAGAAATGCTCGAGTACGGTATGCCACCAGCATGTGGCTATGGGCATGCAGAGAGACTCTTTTGGATACTAGAAGGAGTGACAGCTCGAGAAGGTGTACCATTCCCACAATTACGCAGTGAACTTGACGAAGTTACAAAAACAATCTATCCTAATATAAATAGCAATAAATAAACACAAGGAGTGCGAGTGAGTTCACTAGAGAATCTAGTATTATTACGTCATGGTCAGAGCGAAGGCAACTTGGCTCATTTTCATGCTAATGAAAAAAACAATACAGATTACTTTACTAGCGAATTTCGCGATAAACCTGGCGCTATGTGGCACCTTACGGGTGAAGGACGTGAACAGGCAAAAATAGCGGGTGAATGGATTTCAGACAATATTTTAGAGGGTCGGTTTGATGCGTACTTTACATCTCCACTCGTTAGGGCGGTGGAAACCGCTGCGTATCTTGACTTAACGGGCGCTCGCTGGAGTGAGCCAGACCCGAAATTACGGGAGCGATATTGGGGCGATATCGAGGCAATGCCGTTTGATGAGTACCAGCAGAAGTATCCTGACAATGCAATTCGTCGAAACGGTGATTATTTAAACTGGAAACCACCTGGGGGTGAAAGTTTAGCGGAAACTATTGGTAGGATTGAGCAATTTGCGGTAGCAACAACAGCTGCGCATCCAGCTCAATCGGTTATTGCTTCAACTCACGGTGAGGTTATGACTGGGGGGAGAGGCTATTTTGAAGGTGTTGCAACAGGTAGGCGTTTAGCCTCTCTAAAGAGAAGAAAATTTGAAAGAATAGATAACACCTCAATTATTTGGTACACAAGTCGAGACCCAGAAACTGAACTCGCGACAACTGCGCTTAATTGGTACAGGATTGCAAATCCTGTCGCTAAAACAGATACCGGGTGGAGGCGTATTCAGAGACGTCGCTACAGTGCAGAAGAATTGCTTCAGCTTGTGAAGTAATACGGTATACTAGAAATAATATGAATGACAAAAATGAACAGATATTTTTTGTACTCCTACGGGTATTTGTTGGTATAGCTATAGTAGGGTTGATGGTTTTGTTTCTTACTAACCTAGGTAAACGGCCCTCGGACATTGCTTTTAGTTTAATTGCCTTTTTTATAAGTGTAGCAGCGCTCGTTATGACAACTCTGCAGAGCGTTTCGATTTTGCGCCAAGTACGCGTTACTAAAAAAGCAGCAAAGCTAGTTCAACAATCAAGCGACATGATACAGCTACTTATTAAAGAAGATAAAACGATGGAAAAAGTGCTAAGAGAAGACCTCGCACTCGACAAAGAGATAATTGGAGCCTTGGAAGAGCATGGTGTTGGTGATAACGAGGCTGAACGACAAGAGGTTGCAAAGACAATAAAGAAGCGTTTACGACGCTCCTAAAAAAATGAAACAATTTCTTAAAAAAACAGCCATCTGGTTCAACCATGGTTTGTTGGTGCTTTTTCTTTTTATTCTTCCGTCAGCATTTTTATTTACTTTTATTTTTTCGCAGCCAGTCCAGGTAAAGCAGATGCTCAAGCAATCAAAGATATACAGTACGCTTAGCATTGCTATTGCTGACGCTACCACCATCTCCACTCAAGGAGCTGTGGCTAGTTATGGTTTGTCCGAAGACTCTATCCGTCATGTTAGTCAATCAGTTTTTTCGTCAACTAAAGTACAAAAAGTTAGTGAATCTTTTGTAGATAATACGTATGATTGGCTAGAAGGAAAACAACAAACATTAGTTCTTGAACTTGATCTGGAGCCCTATCAAAAAGAATTTACTGAAGGTCTTTCGAAAGAAATTCTAAAGACAACTAATGCGAAGCCTGTTTGCACAGAAGAGCAGTTGCAGCAGATTGTATCTAGTCAGGCGCAGAACAGCTCCTTGCAAGCTCCCTGCAAGCCGGCCGACCTAGACATAAATACAATCAATAATTTGCTTGGACAAGATAATCTTTCGTTGCAGCAAGCAGCGACTACTGCTCAAGCTACTGCATTAGAAAGCAGTCCGACTGCACCTAACTCTGAGCTTTCTAGTACGCCTGTTATTGACAATAATCTCTATGGAGTTTCTATACCTACTGTTTTCAGTCTGCTGAAAAATAGCTTTTACATAATTCTGGTCTTGCTCGTATTCATTGCAGGTGCTTTGTATTTGTTGGTTCGCGAAGAACAAAAGTATATTAGTACTATTGCCAAGCCACTATTAACTACGGGCTTGTTGCTGTGTGTATACGCAGGAGTCTCATGGTGGTTAATGGGTCAAAAGCTATTATCGAAAATAATCCCCGGTGAACAGGGCGAGTTAACTGAAAATACAATTTCCACCTTTGCATCTACTAGCATTAGAGCAATGTTTATTTTTGGAATTACATATGTTTTTTGTGCGATTCTACTTTTATTGGTGCACCACAAGTACAATAAAAAGCCACCGAGCGGTGAAGTCGCAGTGCAAGAGCCTGCGCCTGTTGCACCCACATCATAACAATAAACTACTTGCGTATTCGGCAGTACAAAACTACAATCTAGATAACAGAAATAGTATTGGGTGGGCAGAAAGTTGATCTATATTGTCTGATTTTGATCCTGCCACTTTGATGCGTGAAACGTTTGAATATGACCCCAAAGAAGCTGAGGTCTTAGGTAAAGTGAGAAAGATTAATGAAACTTTAGCCGAAGCTTCTAAGATTAATAATGATGGACGTGAACGCCTTTTGGGTATAATTAGCCATATAAACAACGAATGGCCACATTATGGTAAGGAAGTTGTTGTCTCGGGATGGATGAGGGCTTCCCAAAAAGGTATTAACGATGATTACTCTATCAAAGAAAGTGCTCCTTCTCGCTTACATGCGCCCGTAAAAGTCCTTTCACTCGGTTTTGAATTAGTGATCATTGAGAGTGATGACGAATATGGTGACGATGAAATATTTATTACCCATCTGATTGGTTTTGATGTGAATACTCGCGGCGAGATCATAGAGCCTGAAATATCTAAATATCCAATGTTTGTCGGCAGAGCAAAAATAGATGATATGACTATGAAAGACGCTCTAGAAGACCACCACGATTTGATGACATATTTGGAGAATTACTATCCAAAAGAAACGGACGATATTAGTGACTGCATCAAAGATGCAAACAGTGAAATAGAGGTCCTAGAAAACATGCGAGGGGTAGTTATCGATATTAGCGAAGTTCAAAATGCAGAAGAGTTAAATGAGCAATTTTCTAGGTATATAAGTAGAGATATAGTTTTTGACAAGGTGATCCCGTACTCTGCAAAATTTAAAGGCAGAATATTGGAAATGAACAAAGACGGTTTTATTACTGGCGAATGCGCTTATGCAGAAGATTGGCAGGATGTTGTCTTGATCCCAGAGGAAGTGGTATTCCTGCCCGAGCTAGTTGAAGATGCAGACGAAGTCTTAGGGCCGTCTGACTCAACTTCAGTTCCTTATCTCATTACCGAAGCCTATCGACATGACGATATAGTCTCTCGAAAAAAACCTGCTAAATTTGTTCAGATTGCAATTCCGCTCTCTGATCAGCTTGTTATTGTGACAAATAATGAAAACATCAAAGAAGTTAATGTAGATCAAGAATAAAATACCTACGATATCAGGTATAATAGGGCCTATGATTGATATTAAACTCCTGCGCGAAAACCCAGAACTTGTAAAAGACTCCACAGAAAAGAAAGGCTACGATCTTGATATCGACCTTGCTCTAGAGCTAGACGTACGTAGACGACAGCTGCAGCAACAGGCTGATGAACTGCGGGCGCAGCGTAATGATATTTCTGGCAAAATGAAGGGCGGTAAGCCAGAGCCGGAACTCATAATGGAAGGCAAAGAAGTCAAAGAAAAGCTCGCAACTTTAGAAGCAGACCTAACGCTCACCGAAGAAGAATTTAGCAGTGTGTTTAGTGCTATTCCCAACATTATTTTCGAAGATGTCCCTGTTGGAGATGAAGATAAAAGTGTAGAGATTTCTCGTTTTGGCGAACAGCCAACTGGAGCGAAAGATCATTTAGATTTTTGTCTAAGTCGTGATTGGGTAGATTTTGAACGTGGAGCAAAAGTAGCTGGCGCGAAATTTTACTACCTAAAGGGGGATCTAGCACTACTTGAGAATGCACTAACGCAGTACGCACTAGATTTTGTTACTAAAAAAGATTTCGTATACATGAGCGTTCCAAATATGGTAAATGGGACTATTGCTACTGGTACAGGTTTTGCGCCGCGAACAAGCAATCAAAGTGATGAATATTTTATTGAAGGAGAAGATCTATCACTCATTGCTACAGCAGAAATACCATTGACCGGTTATCATGCCGGTGAAATTATTGATGAAAAAGACTTGCCATTAAAATACACCGCACTAACACCTTGTTATCGTAAAGAGGCAGGTACATACGGCAAGCATACTCGCGGTTTATTCAGAGTGCACCAATTTAACAAACTTGAGATGTATGCCTATACGACTCCCGAACAAAGCAAAAAAATGCACGAAGATATTTTAGCTACCGAGGAAAGCCTTTGGCAGAGTTTGAATATTCCATACCACGTGATCAATATAGCTTCTGGAGATCTTGGTGCTCCTGCGGCAAAAAAATATGACATCGAATATTGGTCTAGTGTTGATGGAAAGTATCGAGAATTAACGAGCTGCTCAAACTGTACAGACTTCCAAGCACGTAATTTAAATATGCGTGTTAGGAGGCAAGACGGCTCTGTAGAGACCCTCCATACATTAAATGGTACTGCAGTTAGCCTTGCACGCTCTTTGATTGCAGTGATAGAGCACTACCAAAATGAAGACGGAACTTTACGCGTTCCAGAGGTTTTGCGTCCATACCTTAGTAATCGAGAAGTGCTATAATAGAGACATAATACAAAGGGGGCAAAATGATCAAAAATATAAAGCTCACTGCTATCAAAGTCGAACTCGATGAAAAAACAAAAAAATATGCTCTAAAGAAGATAGGTGGAATAGACCGATATTTGCCACGTCATGCTACAAAAAGCGTACGAGCAGAGATAATTGTTAAACAAGTTAATCGCGATCACGGCAATAAATACGAGGCAGAAGTCATCATTCACGTCCCTGATCAAAAACTTGTTGCTAAAGATTCGACTATGAACATACTCGCCTCTATCGATATAGTTGAGGCAAAAATTATAGCACAAGCACGCAAATACCGAGAAAAACATATTGATCACAGAGGTCCACACAACCTTCTAGGTAAATTTAAAAGAAGTTTTGGTAGAGAGAGTTCGTAAAACTTATTTTAAGTGTCAGAAACCTTTTATTACACAAGGAAACAGAGTATAATTAACTCTAATATTGCTGAAATGGCTAGCGAGGAGGCTTGAGTTCTAGATGCGACAAGTGTTAACTAAGGTGTTTGGTGATCCGCAAAAGCGGATACTAAAAAGACTCAACAAACGTGTTGGGGAAGTGAATGCGTTGTCCGAAAAGTACGCTGCTATGAAAGATAGCGAGCTCAAAAAACAAACTCAGGTCCTAAAGAAAAAACTAGAAAACAAAAAGACGACCGTTGATGATATTTTACCTGAAGCTTTTGCGGTTGTCCGTGAAGCATCTAGTCGTGTTCTAAAAATGCGTCATTTCGATGTACAGCTTGTTGGCGGTATGGTGCTTAACGAAGGCAACGTAGCCGAGATGAAGACAGGTGAGGGTAAAACCTTGGTAGCGACATTGCCAACATACCTCAATGCGCTTAGCGGTAAAGGTGTTCATGTTGTCACAGTTAACGATTATCTAGCGCAGCGTGATGCGGGTTGGATGGGGCAGCTATACGGATTCCTAGGACTTTCAACAGGTATTATCATTAATGATGCATCTTTCTTGTTTGATAAAGATTTCGATAATACAGCCCATGACGACCCGCGTATGCGAAAACTACGTCCAGCCACGCGCAAAGAAGCTTACGAAGCCGATATTACCTATGGAACAAACAATGAATTTGGATTTGATTATTTGCGCGACAACATGGTCAACGAAGTCGATCTTCTTCGTCAGCGTGATCTTCATTTTGCAATTGTCGACGAAGTGGACTCAATTTTAATTGACGAAGCACGTACACCGCTTATCATTTCTGCACCAGCGGCGGAAAGTCCAGATAGCTACATACAGTTTTCAAAAATTGCGGCCAAACTCGTCCCAGAAGATTATATACTGGATGAAAAAAGAAAAAGTGTAGCATTAACAGATGATGGCGTGACAAAAGTTGAAAAAATGCTCGGCCTTAAAAACCTCTATAGTCCAGATGCTGTGCGATCTGTCTATCATATGGATCAAGCACTGCGAGCACAGACATTATTTAAACGTGATAAAGACTATGTTGTTGCAAGTGATGGCGAAGTAGTCATCGTTGATGAATTTACGGGGCGTTTAATGCAAGGTCGTCGTTATAACGAAGGTTTGCACCAAGCTATCGAAGCAAAAGAAAGTGTTCAGGTACAGCAAGAAAGCCAAACACTTGCGACTATCTCTTTCCAAAACTACTTCCGTTTGTATGACAAGCTCTCTGGTATGACAGGAACAGCATTTACCGAGGCTGAAGAGTTCCAGCAAATCTATGAGCTTGATGTGGTCCAGGTTCCTGCTAATATGCCACTCATTCGCGAAGACCGTACAGATCTTATTTTCAAGACCGAAGCAGCGAAAATCAAAGCTATTGTTGGTGAAATCAAAGAGCACCAGAAAGCTGGGCGCCCGGTCCTTATCGGTTCAGCATCAATTGCAAAGAACGAACTTATTTCAAAAGCACTTACTAAAGCCAAGATAAAACACGAACTACTCAATGCAAAAAACAACGAACGTGAAGCCGCAATTGTCGCGAAAGCAGGTGAAAAAAGTGCAGTTACCTTGGCCACAAACATTGCTGGTCGTGGTACTGATATTGTACTCGGCAAAGGTGTTAAAAAGCTCGGTGGCTTGGTAGTTATAGGTAGTGAACGTCACGAAGCTCGTCGTATTGATAATCAGTTACGTGGTCGCGGCGGTCGTCAGGGAGATCCAGGTATTACTCAGTTCTATGTTTCTACCGAAGATGATTTGATGCGTATTTTCCAAGGTGAGCGAGTCGCTAGCTTGATGGATAGACTTGGTGTTGATGAAGATATGCCTATTCAAAATAGGGCAGTATCTAGAACATTGGAAGCTGCGCAAAAACGTGTAGAGGGCTACAACTATGACACTCGTAAAAATGTTGTTCAGTATGACAATGTTATTAACCGTCATCGAAAAGTTGTCTATATTATTCGTCGTGAGATTTTGCAAGGTGAAAATATTAAACCCGAGATTGATAAGCTTGTTCAGGATAGTGTTACTGATTTGACAGTAGTACCAGCAAAAAATAACCCTGATTTTACAGCACAATTCAGCAGCATTTTCCCAATTGGAGACAAAGCGATTATAGCAATTGGAGCAGAGAAAAAAGACAAAGTTCGTCGAGAAAAAGCACTAAAAGCTGTCGAAAAACTGTACGTTAAAAAAGAAAAAGAAATTGGTAGCGAAAATATGCGTACCGTCGAGCGTGAAGTGTATCTTCAGGTACTCGACACATTATGGATGCAGCACCTAGAAAATATGCAGCACCTTCGTGAGGGTATTCACTGGCGTAGCGTTGGTCAACGAGATCCACTAGTTGAGTATCGTTCCGAAAGTCAAAACCTTTTTGATAGTTTGCAAGCTACGCTTCGTGCAGAAGTATTAAGAGCGATTACCCATGTTACAAGAGGCGATATTGCACATCGTGAATACCACGAAACTGAACTAACTCGTGCAGCAGAAGGTGCAATTGAGGCTGGTGTGAATGAAGTTTCGGCTGGTGAGCGCGATATTGATTTCTCGGTAAAAAAACAAGAAGTCAGTAAAAAGAAAACAGTGAAAAAGAAGCGCAAACAACAGCGTCAGAATCGCAAGAAGAATAGATAAAATAATAACCGGTGGGCGGAACAGGAAAGCAGTACATTGAGACACACCGTTGAACAAATCAAACTAAAATCTGGCGCAAAAGGCCTTTTGATAGATGTGCCCGATGCTACAGTAATGAGCTTTCAATTTAACTTTCGTGCAGGTAGCAGGCTAACAAAGAGCAAGGACACATACGAAACAGCACACATCATGGAGCACATGGCATTTGGCGCTAACGAACGCTTCAAAGATGAGCATGCTTATGAGGCTGATTTTACGAAAAATGGTGCTTATCACAATGCCTCTACCTCTGATTATTCCATGGAATATATCGCAAGCTGTGCAGACTTTGAGTGGGATAGAATATTGGATTTGCAACAGGTGTCTATTACTGCACCGAAATTTAAAACAGACGAGTTGGAAGCTGAAAAAGGTAATGTGAAAAGTGAACTCACAGGTTATCTCAGTAACTATAATCGAATTTTGTGGTCACGCATTCAACAGTTGCTGGGCGAAGATGTTCTGACATATCCGCAGCGGTTGAAAACAATAAACAACGTCACTATAAAAGATATTCGTGAGCATCATAACAGAACTCACACCGCTCAAAATCTTCGATTTGTTGTTGCAGGAAAGCTGCATGGTCGTAAGACAGAGATTAAACGAATGTTGGAAAATTGGGATTTGCCTAGTGGCGAACGCTTCAAAATGCATGTTGACGAGCATCCAAAAATTGTAAAACCAACACTCATCTCTCGTAAAGAGGCTCCGAACCTAACGTTTGGTGTCTCGTTAGTGCTTCCTCGTCCGTTGAGCGATCCCGAAATGGCCTCTATGGGCTGCTTGAACCACCTTCTAACCGGTACGATGTATTCTAGAATTTATGGTGCCGCACGCAAAAAAGGTCTTGCATATGGTATCTGGTCGGATACAAGCTCTTTCGAGACTGATAGCACTTGGGAAATAGGTGGCGAAATGAATATTGATACAGCAGAAGAAGTATTCGATATTATTGTGCGTGAATTAAAAGCAGTTTTAGCTGGTAAGTTAACAGAAGATGAAGTCGAAGCCGCAAAACAATATGCTTTAGGGCGATACCAGATGGGAGCTCAAACAGTTGGTCAAATTGCAGGCTACTATTCTGGCCGCTACTTTTTCGACGGCATCGTAAATGACTACAACAAAGTTCCAGCACGTATTGCAGCTATAAAAACAGAGAACCTGGCAAAACTAGCTCAGGAATTTGTCGATAATCAGACTTGGGTTTTGGCTGGAGTTGCCAATACCGACAGAGAGCTACTCGATCGTTTACACGAAAAACTTGCAACAATATTCTAGATTGACTTATACTTAAATTTCTGTCATCATTTAACTAACCAATCTGATACACAACGTGTCAGTTGGAGCTCTTGGAGGTGATGTCGATGTTGGGCTGTATAGCCTTTATAGCTGTCTGGGCCTTGTCAGATAGTTTGACTACCGCTGCCATTGTTGGTCTGCTGGTATTCATTTTTTTTGACTAGCAAAAATCTCGAACATTGAAAGGTGGAATAGCATGAGCCTTGTGCTTGTTGTTTCGGTAATTGCGTTTCTAGCTCTTTTGGTTGAAATGCTGACGTACTCTGTGGGCAAGGGTGGAGCTATCACACGCTTTTACCAAAACTATAAAGCAACAAATGTCGATCTCGTAATTGGGTTTGTTGTGTCGGTCTGGATGCTCTCGAAAGGTAGTACATTTGTCGTAATCGTTGGAGTTGCTATCTACATCTGTGTGATGATTGTGGGTATCATCAGAATCGACAAGCGAATTATTCGCGAAATCGAAGAAGGAGACAATAAATGATTCGTCGCCTGTGTGCTGTGTTCATTGTCTTGGTATTGGTAGCATTTTCTGTGTGGTTTGATACACAGGTCCTTCTGCCGCAGCTAGAGTGGCTACCCCTTGGGCTGGCGATACTGGCCATCCCTGTCATAAACTGGATTGCTTCGGTAATCGCAGTTTTACTAGCCATAGTCGTCCAAGACATAACAAAGACGGAGTTGATTTTCGCAGCAGCTTTCTGGCTCAGATTTGAGGCAGGAGCTATGACAACGACTGCTGTTACGGTTGTTGTTCTATCTGGCGGAGGTATTATTCTTCTGATGATTGCGCTTGCATTATTACTTTTGACTATCTGTTACTGGATAGTCAACGGTGATGGTGAAAAATCACCTTTGTAAAAAAATGGAGACATCTCCATCCTCTCGACATCGATGATCGAGAGGGAGCGCCGGTACATATAAGTACCGGCTTTTTTCTTGTCAAAATATGAGATAATGAAGTATATGAAAATTGCATTGCTAGGATACGGTATTGAAGGCGAAAGTGCGTACAAGTACTATAAAGGCCTCTATCCTGATGCAACATTCGTTATATATGACAGCGCAGAAGCACCAAAATATAAAATACCAAATGGGATTGAATTTATTGGCAGTGCGAATGACTTTCATGGTGTTGAGGCTGATTTAGTCGTAAAAACCCCAGCAATTTCACCGGATAGTGTATCTACTAACGGGGAAATAACATCTGTTACGCGCGAATTTTTCAATGAGTGTCCAGTACCTATAATTGGGGTTACTGGTACCAAGGGCAAGGGCACAACTTGTACACTTATTGCTAAAATGCTTGAAGCTTCTGGAAAGAAAGTGTGGCTTGTTGGTAATATAGGCAAGCCTGCTCTAGACATCCTGAGCCAAATTCAAAAAGAAGATATCGTAGTGTATGAGCTTTCAAGTTTTCAACTATGGGATATAGAAAAATCGCCCGAAACTGCTGTTGTATTGCTTGTCGAACCAGATCATCTCAATGTACATAGTTCAATGGACGAATATGTTCAGGCAAAAGCGAACATAGCAAAATATCAAAAACCCGATAACACTGTTATCTATCATCCAGCAAATCCTCATAGCTCTCAGATTGCTCAACTTTCAGTCGGTCATAAACAGCGGTACTACACACCAGAGGGCGCGTACATAAAAGGCGAAGATATTGTAATTGCAGATCAGGTAGTATGTTCAACTAAACAGGTTGGTTTGCTCGGTGTGCATAACCTAGAAAATGTATGTGCAGCTGTAACTGCAGCATGGCATTACACACAAGACACCGCTGCAATTGCTAGAGCAATTTCTGAGTTTAAAGGGTTGCCTCATCACACAGAACTAGTACGAGAGCATGACGGAGTATCGTATTATGACGATAGTTTTTCTTCTGCACCTGCGGCTACTATTGCTGCGGTAAAATCGTTTACTCAACCAGAGGTAGTTATAATTGGAGGCTCAGAAAAAAATGCTGATTTTGATAGCTTGATACAGGCAATAACAAAGCAAACAAATATTAAAAAAATTATTTTTATTGGCGAAACCGCCGATCGACTATCTCGACTATGTGAAGCGGCTGGTGAGATGAGGTTTGAAGTAGATGCAAGCAAAGATTTCAGGCAAACCATTAACAGAGCAAAAGAAATGGCAGAAGCTGGAGACGTAGTACTGCTAAGTCCTGGGTGTCCAAGCTTTGATATGTTTAATAATTTTACCCATAGGGGCGAAGAATTTGCTAGGATAGTGGGTGAGCTATGAGCAAGTTTATATTTGAAGGCTACAGTTTCAATAACGGCAAGGCACGATTTTCTTATAGTTTTGACGAGAAACGGAAATTTGTCGAAGAAGTGCAATTCGCTATGCCTACATATCAATATGATGAAGCTTTGCTAGACAGGGCGCTGTTTTTGGCCTTTATCTTGGTTGGCACGTCGTATTTCAAAACATTTCCGACTCGTGAAGTGCTAGTAATGCCCGGTCAGCTCGATGAATGGCAGGTATCTTTTTTTAATGCTGTGTACCAAGAAGGTCTGAGCCAGTTTGCATTCGAAAATGATATCAATCGAGCTGGGTTAGCATGGTTTAGCGCAACACCAAGCCCCGTACAGCAGCCAGTATTGAGCTATAAGCAAAAAGGAACAATTGCACTCCAGAGTGGTGGCAAAGACTCACTACTGACGACAACATTGCTACAAAAAGCCCTTAAAGATTTTTCGCCTTGGTATATAACAAGCTCGGGCAGCCATCCAAAGGTTCTTGATGAACTAGGAAAGCCGCTCTTGACTGCACAACGCTACATAGATCGTTTAGCGCTACAACAGGCCATAAAAGACGGCGGGAAAAATGGTCATGTGCCTGTGACCTATATAGTGCAAAGTTTCGCGCTCATTCAGGCGATATTACTTGGTAAAAACAAGATTCTGGTTTCAATTGGGCACGAAGGCGAAGAGCCGCACGCTATGGTTGAAGATCTACCGATTAGTCATCAATGGTCAAAAACTTGGTCGGCAGAGCAGTTATTCTCACAGTATGTCGAGCGTTATGTTTCTCCTGATTTTATAGTTGGTTCACCATTGCGGGGCTTTAGTGAGCTTTACATTGCAGAGATGTTTGTCAGTGAATGCTGGCAGCAGTTTGGCCACAGCTTTAGTTCGTGTAATGTTGGCAACTATAAACAAGAAACAGACAATACGGATTTAACTTGGTGTGGTAATTGTCCAAAATGTGCAAATTCGTTTCTACTATTTGCACCCTTTGTCGAGGCCGAAGAGCTCAAAAGCCTATTCGGCGGGCGTGACTTATTCGCCGAACCAGCATTGGTAGAAACATTCAAAGGTCTTTTGGGTATCGACGACGTTATGAAGCCATTTGAATGCGTAGGAGAAGTCGATGAGCTTCGTCAGGCGTATCATATGGTACAAGCAAAAGAGGAGTATAACAAACTTCCTTTTGGTGTGCCAAGTTCAACTTTTGACTACAAACAAAAGTACCAATCACAAGATATAGCCATTTGACAAATAACAGATATAATATATAGTATTCAAGAAGCTTTAGTGAAAGCCGTACCTTTAAAGTAGATAGATATGAGACTCCGGTCTCAACAACCAATTCCTATCCAATTCAATGCCAAAATGAGGCGACATATGACAAAAAAAGCAATGGTACGATTCGACAAATCCGCGCGTGATGCTGTTTCTCTCGGCCTTGATGAGACTCGCGCGCAGCATCTTTCAATCATGCCGAGCATCAACCTGCTGGTGGGTCTACAGCTGCAGATGGGTGAAGAAGAAAAATTTCTTCGAGAAGAAGGCTTGACGATTGAGCTTGTTCGCCGTCGCCGAGACCAGATGTTTCCCGCATACAAGCCAAAAAAGCCTGAAGAGGTTGCGTTCGCACCCATTACTCTCGACGTTTTTGACCTTGCACGCAAACTGACTGCTCCACGCAAGAAAGTGACGAGTCGTGAGCTGTTACTCGCAGTTTTTCGCAAGGAAGGTGGTGTAGCTGCTCAGATCATCATTGGGCTAGGCAAGACGCCAGGCTCGCTGTATTCAAAGCTTCTGATGCAGTCAACTACCTCCTAGGCGAATTGGATAGGTATTCCCTCGAGCTTGAAGGCTCGGGGGAATACTTTTACAGAATTTCATATCTGTTTATTTGTCAAAATTACTAATAAAATGTATAATATACAATAAATTTCTGGTGGTGAGAATAGTACATTTAAAGTAAATAGATATGAGATCCATTGGGTTTCTATATCAAACTCTATATTTTGAGGTGATGCGAAAAATGTTCGAAAGATTCAACGAAGGCGCAAGAGAAGTTGTTACAAAAGCTCAAGAAATCTCCCGAGCATTAAAACACAACTACATCGGTACTGAACATGTTTTGATTGCGCTATGTAGTCAAAAAGGTTCAGTTGCCTGTGCAGTACTGGAAGGCTCTGGTGTTGACGAAAAGAGTGCAGAAGCTCTCACTTTGAAAATCGTTGGCAAAGGAGAAGAAGTTGTAGAGGGCATGGCTCCTTTTACCCCTAGGGCCAAGAAATCGTTCGAGCTTGCGCTCAGAGAGGCGTTGTCTGATGGCTCAAATTTGATTACTCCAGAGCATCTCTTGCTAGGGCTCCTAAAAGAGAAAGAAGGAGTGGCTGCACGTATTGTGCTCAATTTGGGAGATGGTCTCGGCTACGAGGAAATCAAGCAGACATTTGAAAAGTTTCCAACATCTGTAGACCTAATCAATGCTCAAATACAGCGTCAAGTTGAAATTCGTAATCAGGCGAACGCTGAACTAAGAAGGTTGAGAAGTCTTCTAAGGAAGGCTAAAAAGAATCAATCTCAGGAATAGGGTTTGATCCGAGGTTCGGTGCACTGTGCATCGGACCTCGGACATTCCATGAATTTCATATCTGTTTATTTGTTATACTAATACCTATGCAACCACTGAAAAAACAAGCAATCGAACTACAGCAAGCTATAGATGACGCCTATGGTCAGCTTCGTATTTCTGAAAAAAAAGCTGAACTTGAAAAATCAGAAGCAGAACTCGCCAAACCCGATGCCTGGAACGATAGTAGCGCCGGTCAAGTATTGAGTAAAAAAGTTGCTCAACTAAAGCAGCAGGTAGATCCTTGGGAAAATCTAAAGAATCAGATAACCGATGCATCTGAACTTATCGAGACAGAGGACGAAAGCCTTGCTGAAGATTTAAAAAAACAAATCGAAAATATAGAAGAAATCTTTTCAAAACTGAAAAAAGACCTACAATTTAACGGTGAATATGACGATCACAATGCTATTTTACGATTGACTGCAGGCGTAGGCGGCACAGACGCGCAAGACTGGACAGAAATGTTGGAGCGAATGTACCTGCGCTGGGCAGAGAAGTCGGGAATGACCACTAAAGTTGTTGAACGGAGCAGTGGTGAAGAAGCGGGAGTTAAGACAAGTGTTATAGAAATCGAAGGTCCATTTGTTTACGGAAAATTACGAAGCGAGAACGGAGTGCACAGGCTAGTACGTCTGAGCCCATTCAACAGTGATAATCTGCGTCAAACTAGTTTTGCGCTAGTTGAAATATTGCCACAAATAGATACACCAGACGAAGTAAAAATTGATGAAAAAGATCTCAAAATCGATGTCTATCGTGCTGGTGGTCATGGTGGTCAAAGTGTGAATACAACAGACAGTGCGGTTCGTGTGACCCATATCCCAACCAATATAGTTGTGGCTATTCAAAACGAACGCTCACAGCTACAAAACCGTGAAACAGCAATGAAAATTTTACGTTCTAAATTAGCCCAGCTTCGTCTCGAACAACATGCCGAAAGTATCTCAGATTTGCAAGCGGGTGAGTCGGCAAATTGGGGCTCACAGATACGTAACTATGTACTACATCCATATACAATCGTCAAAGATACGCGCACAAAGTACGAAGAATCAGATGCATCAAAGGTTCTTGATGGTAATATCGATGGCTTCATCACTGCATATCTGGAAGCCAATATTGTATAATAAATCCATGCAAAAAGTGGGCACGTTTTCTAACAGTCGAGGATTTACTATCGTAGAACTGTTGATTGTAATTGTAATTATTGGTATCCTCGCTTCATTAGTTATTGCAGCTTATAACGGCATACAAGATAGAGCAAATAACCAACAAACAGAGACTGCAGTTGCTGCGTACAGGAAGGCACTTATCCAGTACGCGACCGATAACAGGTCCTATCCGATAACCGGGAGCGCTTGCTTGAATGAAGCTGCCTTGCCAAATTGTTGGGCGTGGCCAATTAGTACAAGTTTTAACAATGCAATTCGTCCCTATATGGGTAATACAAGCACTTTACCGTCACTTAGTCCGCAACAGATAATAACAACTGCGTGGGGGACTCGTGTTGGAGGTTCTTTTTTCTATAACACAGTAGCTACTCTGGATGGTGCCTTGCACCCTTACTATATAGGCTATAATCTCAAAGGTACCGGAGCATGTAAACTATCAGGTGTACTCTCGCACGCTAGTGGTGCTTGGACAAATTTTTCAACAACATCTCCAGCCAGTAGTCATACGCACTCTACAACAGGAGCTAGCTTTTGTGCCGTAGCCCTACCCGATCCTGCTACGCTATAGAATATTAAAAATTTAGAACATAAGCTCGATTTGATGTGTGCAATAAGTCAGGTATAATAGTATATACATGATTCTTTTAGATAGAGTAACGAAAAACTACGGTATGAAAGATACCAAACCAGCTCTCAATAGGGTTACTTTGCATATTGAACCCAGGGAGTTTGCTATTTTAGTGGGAACAAGTGGTGCTGGCAAATCTACTCTGTTGAAATTGCTCACATGCGAAGAAAAACCAACTAGCGGCAAAATAGTTGTTGGTGGTATTGACTACGACGGCTTAAAGCCTAACCAAATTCCTTTACTGCGTCGCAAGATTGGTGTGGTGTTTCAGGATTTTAAATTGTTGCCACAACGAACTGTATTTGAAAATATCGCTTTCGCCTTAGAAATTGCTGGCATGACAAATCGTGAGATAAAAAGTACTGTACCGAAAGTTATCAAACTAGTTGGTCTAGAAGGTAAGGAAAAGCAATTTCCACGACAACTTAGCGGTGGTGAGCAGCAACGTGTGGCAATTGCCCGTGCGGTTGTACGCCAGCCAAAAATTTTGATTGCAGACGAGCCAACAGGAAACCTTGATCCACGTCATAGTTGGGAAATCATTAAACTGTTGGAGAAAATTAATCGTTATGGCACCACAGTACTTTTGACGACTCATAATGCCGAAATTGTAAACAAATTGAAGCGTCGAGTTATTACTATCGATGGCGGAAAAGTCACGAGCGACCAAGTCAGCGGGAGCTACAGACAATGACCAAAAAAACTGTTGCAAAGTCAAAAAAGACACCCGCAGAGCTACGACGCAAAAAACAACTACGTCGTCGGTATATTACATTTATTCGAATGTGTCGTTACGGCGTAAATAACTTTTCCCGAAATGCGTGGCTGACGATTGCTGCTACCGCTGTAATGATGATTACACTTTTGGTTATTTTCTCGACATTGGTCGCACGACAAGTACTACTCGATACGGTTGATGAGCTAAAGCAAAAGGTTGATATATCTATTTATCTAAAGGACGATGTCAATAAAAAAACAGTCGATAAACTAACAGCAAAGCTCGAAAACCTAGATCAAGTAAATCGTGTCAGTTTTATTAGTACAGAACAAGCAAAGCAAAAATACATTGACGAAAACGATCCTTCACAAACCCAGCTCGATACACTAGGAGAGCTGCAAAAAAGTCCATTTCCAGCTACGCTACGAGTTACGCCAACAGACCTAAATGATATGTCTGCAATTGAAAAGTTAGTTAGCAAGGACGAGGTATTTCAGGAGGCACTAGACCCGGCACACGAACCGTCATTTGCAGGCGAGAGAAAAGAATCAATCGCAAATATTGGACGTAGCGTGTACGTGGCAGAAAGAGCCGGACTAGCCGCAAGTGCAGTTTTCATTAGTATCTCAGTTCTGATCATCTTCAACACAATTCGTATGGCGATTTTCAATCGCAAAGAAGAAATTGAAATGATGAAACTTATTGGTGCCGAAAAGAGCTTTATTCAGGGGCCATTTATAGTCGAGTCTATAATGTACGGCTTTTTTGCAGCTATTTTGGCATTTATAGTAGGACTACTCGGACTGGTGTCATTACAGCCAAAACTACAAGCATATGGTATTGCGATGGAGAATACCTTTCAGTTTGTATTGACCGCCTCACCATTCATCATTATTGGATTGATCTTTGTCGGAGCGCTCATAGGAGTTATCTCTTCGTTTTTTGCAGTCAGTCGGCATTTGAAAATTAACTAAAAGTACAATAGGGGTCCATAGGCGTTGACGCTTATGCTTAAATGTGCTAGATTGGAGTATAGATATGAATCTACGGTCCACCACACCGGTTATAAAGAAGTTTGCGACATCATCTCTTATTGTCGCAACTGCTGTAGTGATGACCTTTTCATCAACTACACCGGTGTATGCAGATAGGTTTGATGATCAAATACGATCAATCGAACGTCAAATAAGTGGCTACCAGTCAGAAGCAGCCAAACTAGGTGCTCAGGCTGAAACTTTGCAAAGTACTGTCAACGAGATGCAAGCGCAGCTCAATACTATCCAGGCGCAAATAACCCTGTCTCAAACTAAATATGATCAACTAGTTACTCAGATCAAAGAAACAGAAGACAAAATAGTTCGTAACCAAGCAGTTTTAGAAGAAACAATTGGTGATTTGTATGTGAATAACACCGTTTCGCCTATCGAAATGCTAGCCAGTAGCAAAAATATTGGCGATTATCTTGATCAGCAAGAATACCGTAGCAGCATTCGTGATCGTGTAGAAACAGCAATTTCTCAGATCAAGAAACTTAAAACACAACTAGAAGAAAAAAGAGACGATGCTAAAAAAGTTCTCGATGACCAGCAATCTCAAAAAGCAGCACTGGCTGCGAAGCAAGCTGAGCAAGCAAACTTGCTAGCCCAAACTCAAAACAACGAAGCAGCCTTCCAAAGTCTGATCGGTCAACAAAACAGTCAGATTAGCGGTCTTCGTGCAGCTCAAGCAGCTGCTAACTCTTCTCGTTTGCGAACTTATGGCGGAACAGTTACCGCTGGAGATCCTAGCAAGGGTGGTTATCCGGGCTATTTGGCTAGTGCACCACAAGACAGCGTTGTAGATCCTTGGGGAATGTACAATCGCGAGTGTGTGAGCTATACCGCATGGAAAGTTCACCAACGCTACGGCAATATGCCTTATTGGGGTGGGCGTGGCAACGCCAACCAATGGGACAACAATGCAAGAGCTGCTGGTATTCCGACCGGAAGTACACCACGAGTTGGTTCAGTTGCTGTTATGAATGGTGGCTATTACGGACATGTTGCTTGGGTAGAGTCTGTCAGCGGCAATACAGTACGCGTTAGTCAGTATAACTGGGGCGTACGTGGTGAGTATACCGAAATGACTGTTTCGGCAGATGCTTTTGATACGTACATCTACTTTGGTGGTTAAACACTCATCGTGTTCATGGTATTATAGATACAAGTAAAAGTAGGGGAGTTGATGACCAAAAAAACTGACAATGAAGCCAGTGCTAAACGCCGCACTGTATCGTATTTCACTCTGTTTATGAGTATTGCAGTTGCTATATTGTTTGGTTTTGTGGTTGGAACTAGAACTAATGATTTTCTACTATCAAATGATAGCCTAGCACCGCTACAGGAAACCTACAAAGCACTCAAGACAAACTTTGATGGCGAATTGAACGAAAAGAAGCTTATAGAGGGCGCTAGTCGTGGCATGGTTGAAGCTGCAGGTGATCCTTATACTGTGTTCTTTAATAAAAAAGAAGCTGCGGAGTTTACCGAAGACCTCGAAGGGACATTTAGTGGCATAGGGGCAGAGCTAGGTAAAAAAGACGGTAAGTTAGTGATTATCTCTGCGCTAGATTCTAGCCCTGCGCAAAAGGCCGGGTTGCAGCCAAACGATATTATCGCTGGTGTAAATGGCGAAAACTCCAGTGACTGGTCTATCGATAAAGCGGTTTCAAAGATTAGAGGGGAAAAAGGAACAACTGTGAAGCTAACTATTGTTCGCGGAGAAGAACCGTCTGAAGTATCGATTACAAGAGATATTATTACAGATCCAAGCGTCAAGACCGAAGAAAAAGATGGGGTTGGTGTCATTCGTATATCACGTTTTGGCGATGATACGGCCAGTCTTACTCGTAAAGCTGCTGAAAAATTTGCCGATAAAAAAGCAATCATAGTAGATCTTCGTGGTAATGGAGGTGGTTATCTGAATTCTGCACAAGAGATTGCCAGTTTGTGGCTCAACAAGGGCCAGGTTGTTGTTACTGAACGTGTTGGTGGTAAAGTACAGCAAACACACGAGGCGACAGGCGACAATACGTTAAAGGGTAAAAAGACGGTAGTACTAGTTGACGCAGGTAGTGCGAGCGCGAGCGAGATTCTAGCCGGTGCGCTGCAAGATCACAAAGTAGCTACAATAGTTGGACAAAAAAGCTTTGGGAAAGGCTCTGTTCAAAACATGATTGACCTAAAAAATGGAGCAAAACTAAAGGTAACAATCGCCAAGTGGTATACGCCGAATGGTAAGAATATTGGCAAGCATGGAATTGAACCTGACGTGAAGATTATTGCTGGTAAAAATGATACAAAAGACAGTGATAGCCAGCTGCAAAAGGCACTGGATATCGTAAAATAGTTATGCTACTATAACGGTATGGAACAACCAAAGAAAAAAATTCTGTTAGTAGAAGATGATACCAATCTCGCGTCTGTATACAAAGGCCGTCTAGAGCTCGAAGGTTTCGAGGTAATCGAAGTAAATAATGGCGAAGATGCGCTTTCAAGTGCTGTAAAAGTAAAGCCAGATCTTATTTTGTTAGACGCTATGATGCCAAAAATTAGTGGATTTGATGTCCTCGACATTTTGCGTAATACTCCAGACACTGCCAATATACGCGTTATTATGCTCACTGCATTATCACAAGAAAAAGACAAAGAACGTGCCGAGAGTCTCGGTGCTGATGAATATCTAGTGAAATCTCAAGTAGTTATTGGTGACGTAGTTGCTCGTGTCAAACACCACCTTGGTATAGAAACTCCTCCAACAGCTGAACCAACAGCAACAGCTCAATAATCTAACATTGCAATATAAGACTTTTCTCAGACTCGCTCGCTATCCGGAAAGGATAGTCTTCGAAAATGTCTTATAGTTTTATTTATTCAACAATTACTTGAGTACGACGAGTAGTTTTACCTGTAAATAGGCGTTTTTTAACCGACTTGAATGCTACGGTGCCAGCTGTTTTGGCGTGTATTGTAAAGTTTTTAGAAATATAAGTTCCAGGTCCAGCGATTTTAGTTGCGCCAACTTGTCGTACGATGACTTCGCCTGCATTTACTTTTTGACCACCAAAGCGCTTCACCCCAAGTCGTTGACCGGGTGATTTGCGATTATTTTTGGAAGTTCCGCCTGCTTTGACGTGTGACATAGTGCTATTTCCTGCTTATTACTAATAGTTCGCGTCCAACAACTTGACCATCTCGGTGGTAGATAAGGTCTTTGTTGTTAGAGTGAACAAAACTTATACGATTGTACCCCAGATCAGCCAGCTGGTCAAGGGTTTTGAGGTGGTGTATTTTATTTCCTACGAACCAAGCGGGGATAGCTATGCACATACGATCATTAGGTTTTGTTTGTTTTGCGATATTTTTTAAAAACTTCCTCAGGATTGTGTCGCAATCATTTATTGTTTTGTGTAAAATATCTGAATCCGGCTCAGAGGTGAACGGACGGCCCAAATATCCCTCACATGCAATAATATCGATAGGTTGTTGCCATCTTGTATCTGTTGCATCGCCTTCGTGGAGATACCAGTCAAACCTTAATTTATGAGTTTCAGTGAGCCAATTGAGATTGTCGCGGCTGTAGCGAATCATACGTTCGTCAATATCGGTTCCATATACTTGATATCCCATCAGGGCAGCTTCTTGCAACACGACACCAGTACCGCAAAAAGGGTCAAGTACACGGGATGTAGGCTCTGAAGAGCTATCATGTGCACTAATAGATTGATTTGCAGCAGCAATATTTATAATTGCTTGCGCTAGTTTCGGGGGTAGCATTCCAACACGAGCATCACGCTTCGGGCGTCCTCTATCGCGTAGGGTGTATGCATCGATATCTTGCACGGCAGTAGTTTGAGCAATAATTGTGTTCATCCCATTTTTTATTATTAGCAGCTCCCACCCCAGTTTAGCAGTCAGTTTATTGTGAAGTACCTGAGCACTATTCAAACTCGTTTCGGTATTTGGTATCAGTCGAACAGACCGTCCGCTAGCGCGAATACTTTTTTTCAACTCAAGACCGAGTGCAGTAATTTTCGCCGGGCTTACTTTTAGCCCATATGTGCTGATACCGAGTTTTAATTTGCCTTCGGGCAAGAGTCGAGCATGTTCGGCAGATGTTTTTTTGAGGTGTTTTTGTATTTCAGACCAATCTGTTGTTTTCAAAGTTGTGAGTTTTTTTGCGACTTTCAGTGCGCCGCCAATTCGGTTAAAATCGATTTCTTTTTCGCTACTAACATCAACAGCAAAGTAGCCAGCAGGCTGTGTATTTTCTGAACCGTACAGACTTTCAATCTCAGCAAGTCCAATTGCTGGTTGTCGTCCCAAAATATATATCATCCCTCTTATTCTATATACCATCTCTATAATTACCAAATATCAGTTATAATAGATATATATGTCAGGACGGGGAATTATAAGTATTATTACGCTAATATTGCTTTTGCTAGTAATATTCGTAGCGCGCCAAGAAATACATCATGCTTTCCAGCTTATCAGCCAAGTTGATTTGTTTATATTAGCTCTGTTAATTCCTGCACAGTTTATAGTCTATTTTACTGCCGGTGAGATGATGTTTGAATATCTTCGTGCAAAAAAAGCACTTAAAAATGTGTCTCGGTTCACCTTGACTCGTATGGCGTTGGAACTCAATTTCGTTAACCATATTTTACCTAGCGGTGGCGTGTCGGGCATCTCATACATGACGTGGCGACTTGGTAAATTTAAAGTGTCACCGGGTAGAGCAACTATGTCGCAAGCTGTGCGATATGTGGCTGGTTTTTTATCATATCTTACACTGCTACTCATTTCAGTCGTAGCAATAACTCTCGATAACGGTGTCGATAGATTTATCATTCTAGTCAGCAGTGTGTTGGCGTGTGCAATTATTTTTACGATGATTTTTGGTATATACATTATCAGCAGCTCAACACGTCTCACTGGTTTTGCACATTGGCTCACGCGAAATGTAAACAGGCTGGTAAAGGGCGTTACCTTGGGGCGCAGAAAAAATGTTCTGAAGCTAAAGAGGGTAGAGCAGTTTTTTGTCGATTTTCATGACGATTATCTAGAACTAAAAGCCGACAAGAGACTTTTGCTCAAACCCTACCTGTGGGGACTCGTGTTTAATGCGGCTGATGTTGGTCTGTTTTTGGTAGGTTTTTGGTCGCTGGGTTACTTTATCAACCCAGCGGTTATTTTAATTGCCTACGGTATTGCGTCTCTAGCTGGCTTTTTGATTATTACCCCTGGTGGAGCCGGTGCGTACGAGGCATTGATGATTGCCTTTATGGGAAGTGCAGGAGTTCCTCCGGGCATAGCAATTGCAGGCGTGCTAATTACCAGAGTAATACTGCTACTAGGTACGATCACTTCAGGGTATGTTTTTTATCAACTAACGATTCTCAAATATGGAAAAAATCCAGTTAAGTCCAAGTGACTTTATAGCACTGACCAACCAAACACTCGAATATGCGTATCCGAGTGTTGAAATAGTTGGTGAGGTTTCGAGCTACAAAGTAAACCAAGGCAAGTTCGTGTTCTTTGATATAAAAGACGAAAATGCCAGCGTTGGTTGTTTTATGATGTTATTTCAGCTCAGGACTCAGATCGAAGACGGTATGCAAGTAATAGTAACTGCACAGCCGAAACTAACGCAGTGGGGTAAATTTAGCCTGACAGTAAGAGCTATTCAGCCTGTTGGTGAGGGTAGCCTAAAACGAAGTTTCGAGCTGTTGAGGGCGAAACTGGACAAAGAAGGCCTGTTTAGTCCCGAGCGTAAGCGTGCTTTGCCAGAAATGCCCTCACGTATAGGAGTTATTAGCTCGACGCAGGCAGCTGGTTATGGTGATTTCATCAAAATTCTTGATGAGCGTTGGGGTGGTATGCAGATAGATGTCGCACATACCCAGGTACAAGGCGAGAAAGCTCCAGAACAAATCATGCGTGCCTTGCAATATTTTAACGAGAGCACAGAACCTCTAGAAATAGTAGTTATTGTACGTGGAGGGGGTAGCCTGGACGATTTGAGCGCTTTTAACGACGAACCACTAGTACGTGCAATCGCAAGCTCTCGCTTGCCGGTTTTGACTGGTATAGGTCACGAAATCGATGTCAGCCTGGCGGATATGGCAGCTGACAAGGCCGCTAGTACACCTAGTAATGCTGCGCAGTTTTTAGTGCCAGATAAAAAGGAAGTTATGCAAAACTTGCAAGCAAAACTTCGCAGGATAATCATGGACATGGAGCGTACATATGATGCAAAACAACAAAAAATTGATACGGATTTGCAGTCCATAGTTGGCTTGATCCAGCGACAATTTGATTTTTTAACAAACCAGCACACAACACTTTCTCGTAGTTTATCTCACTTAAATCCGAAAAATGTACTAAAGCGTGGCTATAGCTTGGTGAAATTAGAAAACAAGCAGTCGATAGCTAGTGCGAGTGTGGGCGATGTATTGAATATTGAAACCAGTGAAAATATAATAAAGGCAGGAGTAACAAATGTCAGAAAAAAGTAACACAGTAAAGCAAAAACTAGCAGATCTCGATGAGTTGGTGACTTGGTTTGAACAGGAAGACATCGAAATAGATCAAGCTTTAAAAAAGTTTGAAGTAGCTGAAAAGTTGGCAGCCGAGATTGGTGATGAATTGCAGACTGCAAAAAACAAAATAGAAATTATCAAAAAGAAATTTGATGCTTGATATCATTTTTTTTGCTTTTGGTTTTCTAGTTGTTTCATTTGGTTTTGTTACGTTTTTTGGCGCTCCATATGTACCAACACTCAAAAAACAAGTCGCTGATATTATGAAAATACATCCTTTGAAAAAATCAGATGTTTTTGTAGACATTGGTTCTGGTGACGGGGTGGTGCTGAGAGCAGCAGCTATGTATGGAGCTCGTGCGGTGGGCTATGAACTCGGTCCATGGCAGTGGCTGGTATCAAAGGTGTTGAGTCGTGGACAAAAAAATATTACGATTCATTTTGGTAACTTTTGGCACAAGGATCTACCTAGCGATACAACTGTCGTATATACATTTTTGAACGGTAGGTATATGACTAAACTAGAGCAAAAACTACAAAAACATGTCAATGAGCACGATAAAACAATCAACTTTATTACCTATGGCTTCAAGATTGAGGGCCGCAAAGTGTACAAGACCGAAGGGCCGATGTTTCTATATATTTTTAAACCCCAGTTGCAAACATAAGTGCTTTAGCATACTATTGTTAGTATTATGACAAAGATTTACTCAGGAAAAGAAAGCGGTTATATCACGGGTGCGGTAGTTACTAGCATTATTTTTGGCCTTTTGTCACTTGTATTCGGCTCAGTAATGATCTGGGCGTTGGTGAACTATAACGACCAGAAAAATAATGTCGATGAAAAAATTGTCTCCGCACAAGAAGTTGCTAAAAGCCAACAAAAAACAGAGGATATAAAAGATTTTGAGGAAAAAGAAAAGAACCCTTTAACAGAATTTGTTGGTCCATCAGATCTTGGTCGAGTCAATTTCAAATACCCAAAAAATTGGAGTGTATATGTAGCTAGTGATGGTGCCAAGGGCAGCGCTTATCAAGCCTATTTCCACCCAGGTGGGGTGCCTCCTACTAGTGGTAGCGGTTCGGCAAATAAGTTTGCGCTGCAGGTTTCTATAGTCGATCAAGCCTATGACCAAGTGTTGCAACAATATGCTGGTCAAGTAAAACAGGGTGCACTTCGTAGCTCAGCAATTACTGCAAATGGTTTTGATGCTCAGCGCTTTGATGGCAAGTTCACAAAAGAGCTCGATGGGTCGGTTGTTGTGTTCAAGATTCGTGACAAAACACTCATTCTGAAAACAGATTCACCACTTTTCACACCTGACTTTGACGACAAAATAATCAAAACTATCAATTTCGACTTGTAAGTTATCGTGCTACACTAGTTGTAGCTATGACGCATAATAATGGAGGTGAAATCGGTCAGCTGCCTACTTTGGTGGCCTTGTCTCACGAGCTCAAAGCTCCTTTAGCGCTTATGCGTCAAATTGCTCTTGCAAGCGAATATTATACAGAGGCAGAACGTAAAACTGCGTTTGAACGAATACAACTCACCGCTGAGCGCTCGCTGCGTCTTACCGAAGCCTTAACTCGAAGCTATCGTACAGATGAGCTCGAGAGTGAACCAGTCAATCTTGGTCGTTTGTGCGACGAAATTGCGGACGAACTTGCACCTCTTTGTCGCGAGCTAGGCCAAGACATTACAGTGAAAGTACCGAAGCAATCTGTATTAGCCGTCGGCAACCGCGACCTTATGAGTAGCGTCATTTTTGGCCTCTGCGACAACGCCCTCAATTATGGTAACGCCGAAAAACCAATAGAAATTACAATAAACCGTAGCGCCGACAACGCAAAAATAAGTATTACCGACCATGGTCCATCGCTACTAAAATCCGAAGTGCGCAAGCTTCGATCAAAACTAGGAAAAGCGCCGCAACCTATGAGCAATCGACCAAACAGTAGTGGTCTAGGGCTCTATATTGCCAGTCAGTTTGCTGGCGCAATGGGTGGTGAGCTAGGTATGACACGACACAGAGCTGGTGGGCAAACATTTTATATTAATTTGCCACAATCACTACAAATGTCACTAGTATGAAAGTTTTATTGATAGAAGACGACAAATGGTTTAGCGACACAGTGGTGAAAGTGTTGCAAAATGAAGGCTGGCAAACAGCTGTTGCAGGTGATGGGGCAGAAGGCATCGATATGATTGATGATTTCGAACCCAGCGTCGTGTTGCTGGATGTTATGTTGCCATCGGCAACGGCGCCAACGCTTTTAAACGAGCTACAATCGCATACAGATCTGGCCGACCTACCAGTGGTCCTTTGCACATCTGTTGATACGGCAGATTTTGACCTAGAATCGCTAGCCCATTACGGCGTACGCTCAGTTCTAGACAAAACTCAGACTAGTCCAAGAGACATCGTAAAGGCACTGAAACATGCAGTTCAATAAAACCAAGGCAATTGTGCTGCGTCGGACAAATTATGGTGAATCAGACCGTATTTTACAGCTTTTGACAGCTGATGGTCACAAAATTAGCGCAATAGCAAAGGGTGTGCGCAAAGAGAAAAGCAAACTAGCAGGTGCGATAGAGCTTTTTTGCGTGAGTGAAGTAACAATACATCAGGGTAAAAGTGAAATGGGTGTACTCACATCGGCTCGACTAAGTGAAGTTATGGGCGATATTGTAAAAGATTACGAGCGATTGCAGTTTGGTTACGAAATACTTAAAAAAATCGGACGCTTGAGCGAACACACGCACGAGCCATTACTTTATGATGTTACGCTCATAGGCTTGCAAAGTTTGAATAACTTACATATCGATCTTCGCATAGTAAAAGCATGGTTCTATTTACAGGCAGCTGAAATATCGGGACATGGGCTCAACTTGTCGCGCGATCACAACAATAAACCACTGGTTGAAGGCGAGAAGTACCAGTTCGATATAGCCGAAATGTCATTTGCAGTACACCCAAGCGGCAACTTCACAGCCGATCATCTGAAACTACTCAAAATATTGAAGCTCAAAACACCTCAGTTGGTAGCTAATATTTCAAGTACGGAGGGCTTACTAGACGATATCTTGTCATTGGCGCACGCTGTATCAGAGTAATCTGGTATAATTATGCGTAATGAGTGAAGTAAAATTAGAAGATATCGTTAGTTTGGCGAAACGCCGTGGTTTTATATACCAAGGTAGTGAAGTGTATGGTGGTCTTTCAGGTACATGGGACTACGGTCCACTTGGTGTGACGCTAAAGCGAAACATCATGAACTTGTGGTGGAAGACTTTTGTCGACAGTCGTGACGAAATGTATGGTGTCGATGCTGCGATACTTATGAACCCTGGTGTTTGGAAGGCGAGTGGTCACATCGATACATTTACCGACCCGTTGGTCGAGTGTAGCAACTGTAAAGGTCGTTTCCGTGCCGATCATCTCGAGGGTGACAAATGTCCAAACTGTGGCAAAACCGGCACTTTTGGCGAAGCTCGTCAGTTCAACATGATGTTTAAAACAAATGTTGGTCCTGTTGATGACGACAAATCAATCAGCTATCTACGACCGGAGACAGCGCAAGGTATTTTCACCAATTACAAAAACGTTCTAGATAGTTTTTATCCTGATTTACCCTTTGGTATTGCGCAAATGGGCAAGGCTTTTCGTAACGAAATTTCACCACGTGATTTTATATTCCGTTCACGTGAGTTTGAACAAATGGAAATAGAATATTTCATTCACCCAGACGAATGGGAGCAGATGTTCGAAGGTTGGATAAAGGGTATACGAATGTTCCTGACATCCGAACTCGGCTTACCAGCAGAATCTATTCACGAGCTAGAAGTTCCAGAAGATGACCGTGCGCATTACAGCAAACGTACAGTTGATTTCGAGTTCGACTTTCCAATTGGTCGTGAAGAGCTGCTTGGACTTGCATACCGTACCGACTTTGACCTAAAGAATATTCACGACAATGCGGGCAAAAACATGGAATACACAATCAAAGGTACCAATGACAAATTCATTCCACATGTTATCGAACCAAGTTTTGGTGTTGAACGTATGATTATGGCGGTACTATCTAGCGCATATCGCGAGGACGAACAAAATGGTGAAAAACGAATTTATTTAGCCCTACCAGAGCATTTAGCTCCTGTGAAATATGCAGTTTCGCCACTGCTCAAAAACAAGCCAGAGCTTGTTGCTAAAGCTCGTGAAGTGTACGACGCTTTGAAGAAAAAACACGGCAATGTCATGTGGGACGACAACGGAAACATCGGCAAACGCTACCGCCGCCAAGACGAAATCGGCACACCATACTGTGTAGTGATTGATTTTGACACGCTAGAAGATGACACTGTGACTGTTCGTGATAGGGATACCACTGAACAGAAGAGAGTTGGATTAGATGAATTAGTAGAAAGGCAGGACAGATCTTTATGAAAAAAGAGTATTTCCTAGCAATATACCTAAAAGATTTATTCTTTAGTGATAAAAATGAACTTCTCAGTAATATTAAAAATGAGTTTCCGGAATTCGATGGTACAAATATAGCCCTGCCTATACCTGACGATGTAGATAGGGATATTCCTAGGGTGATTTTGAAGTCCGAAGATGAGAGTATGGAATGTAACATCTCGTTTACGAGAATAATTTTTAGGTGGCCAGTTGAGGAAAATAAAAATGCAATAGATGTGGTAGATTATTTTTTATCCGGGCTAAATAATATTTTTAAGGATAAATATTTAACATCACGTCTTGGATTCGCAACAATAATTTCTGAAGAGTTTACTGATCAAGATCTACCAAAAATATTAGCTGCGGAAACTAGTAGTTTAATTGAGTACAGTGTCGCTGTTGTTTATGAAGATAAATTAAATAATGATCAAATATCTATTACTAAAAGATTTGATTATTTACTAGGAAGAAATGCTAAAGACAATAAAACATTGGATTCAAGAAGCGATATAGGTACTGATATAAAAGTAAGTATAGACAAGAAAATCGGTGAACTAAGCGTAATTATCGGTGAACTAATTACTCTTGGAAAAGAGAGCGTGATTACTGAGGTTAGAAATGGCAAATCACCAAGCTAACGACAAAGAAGACAAAGAGTCTTCAACAATAAAAAATTCTCAATTGAATGTAGCTGGTCAGGAGGGTATTAAAAAACTTACGAATCCTGGTCCAACAATAAGTGGATCATTTTATGTTCCTCAATCTTTTCAAGATAGTAAAGACTACCTTTACATTTCTGATATAGAAAGGTACGAAAGGTTCAGTAAAGAATTGACTGAACAAATTAAAGAAGATGTCGATAAAAGAATTGCAGAAAGTAATAAGCAAATTAAAGACAACGTAGATAAAAAGCTAAAAGAAACGGGCGAAAGAGTTGAAGTTGTTAAAAGTGATATTCAAAATACTCAAATTAGAGCTATAGAAACTTTAGGTATTTTTGTAGCACTATTTACTACTGTTAGTGTAAGTTTTAGTGCATTTGAGTCTGTTGAAAAAGATCGAATTATACCAATCCTATTAGTACTCTCTGGCGTTATGGTGCTTTTTGTTATTGTTGTTGATCTTATGTTAAAAGACATCGCATCAAGACCAAATGGGAAAACCTCTAAAGATATTTTCACTGTTGAAATAAAGGGAATGGCCGGGATTTTAATATTGATAGGATTTATTCTCATAGTATTTGGTGTGTTGTTTACAATTGGGCTATGAAAAATACAGACATAATATTCGCACATGGTTTTGGCGTACGAGCCGACGGGCGGGGGATTTTTACTGATATTGTGAAGGCAATGCCGAATGCAAATTGTATAACTTTTGATCTCAATACATTTGATAGTGACGGAAATACCACAGTTACGCCGTTAGGCAGACAAGTAGAGATATTGCAGTCGCATATAGACCAAGCACAAGAAGGCGCAACTTTAATCTGTCATTCACAAGGTTGCATAGTCGCAAGTCTAGCGAATCTGGACAAAATTGACCAAGTAATTTTCTTGGCGCCACCTCCGCTGATGTCCATTGAAAGATTTATAAGTAAATTTGGAAAAAGAGAAGGTAGTGTGATGAATCTAGAAGGCCTTTCATCAATACCCCGCAGTGACGGCAGCACGACTTATATACCGAAAGAATATGTGGAGAGCATAAAGTCTATCGATGTACCGAGCTTGTACAAAAAAGTTTCCCAAAACCACAAACTAACAATATTTCGAGCTACAAAAGACAATATTTTGGGTGAAACCAACTTTGACTACCTAGAAAATGTAAAAGTCGTAGATATCGCAGCAGATCATGATTTTACAGAAGCCAGGGAAGAGCTGGTTGACAGTGTGAATGAGGCTATAAAATCTTAAAGTGATAAAATAGAACTATGAATATGGATGATTTTCAAAAACAAGTTTTGCAGTCAGTCGTAATAACTGACAAAACTGTTACGGCATTGGCTCATCGCACATTGGGACTTACTGGTGAAGCGGGAATCATCAGCAATGCTATGAAAAAGGCAATTCGCGATAGAAATGGCGAATTGACAGGTGAAGATAAAGCGTTGTTGAAAGAAAGGCTAGGCGACGTAATGTATTACTCAGCAGTCCTTGCGGAATATGCCGATCTAAATCTTGACGAAGTTGCTACTGCGCAGCTACAAAAATCTGCAGCCTTCAAAGCCAATCGTAGCAAATAGATATGAAGGTTACGGTTCGCGTAAAATCTAGCAGCAAAAAAGGCAATTTTGTACAGCCTAGTCTGGACGGGGAACTTCTGGTACATGTTCGCGAGCCAGCTATTGATGGAAAAGCAAATAGAAAAGTAATTGAGCTATTGTCGGACTTTTACAATGTGCCAAAAACGCGTATCGAAATCATTCGTGGCCTGACAAACCCAATAAAGGTTGTCAAAATACTGTAGTATAGAGATATATGAACACGGAACTGCAACCAACTAATTCTGAACAGTATACATACGGTCGTGGCTATATAATATTGTCAGAACTAAATATCGATAATATACCGGAATCTATTCATATAGAAGGTCTTAGTTTAGTAAAAAAATCTGAGTTTCACATTACACTCGTAGCCGCCAATCGTTTGGCAAAACTTATAAATCCTGAAGATAGCGAAAGAGTAGAGATTGAGATAACTGATAAGTTCAAAGAGTTTGTAAAAGAAAATCCTATAGAAACTTTTGAGCTAACGCATGAATTTCGTCTAGCGCAAAAAGGTGAAAAAAAGACTGTTGTTGCTATGGTGGATATCGAAAATCTTACCAGCTTTTACGACGAACTGCGACAAAGTTACGGCGAAGAAATTCCTACCCAGCCTGCCCACATAACTCTATATTCGCTAGAGCCGGAAGAAGGCATTTCTCTTTCGTCACCAGCCGATTTGGATATCAACACTTCAGTAGTGGACATACCTGTACTAAATGATGTTATAAGAATTGACAAAAACTGATATAATTGAGTAACTATGAAAAGATTCGAAGCTGCACTGTTTGATATGGACGGCATAATTGTTGATAGTGAGCCACTACATGTAAAAGCCGAGCAACAGACATGTATAGACCATGGTTTTGATATAAATCCCGAAGAGTGGGGAGGTTACAAAGGTAGGACTCCGGTTGATATTTTCTTGCATTTGATAGCCACGTATAGTGACCCAAAAGTGCACGATATTGAAAAGCTGATGGAATACAAAACAGATCTATTTTTACAGTTTGCTGAAACCGAGCTAGAGCAAATAAAAAATTCGGTAGAGTTTTTAGAGTGGTCTAGAGAATTTTTCAAAAACATGGCTCTAGTAACTTCTAGCAACAAGCGTACACAAGAGTTTATAGTAGAAAAACTAGGTATAAATGGTTTGTTCGATACTGTAGTGACAGGAAGTGATATTAAAAACGGTAAACCACACCCTGAGCCATACGAAAAAGCCATGCGAGCTATGGGGGCGAGTGCTCACAGGTCGTTAGTAGTAGAAGATTCTATGAGCGGCATACAATCCGGACATGCAGCGGGTTGCGAGGTTATGGCAATCGCAACCTCACATACTGTCGAAGAGCTCGAGCGAGAAAGTCCACTACATATATTTGAAGATTACTCACAAGCTAGAGCTTATTTATTCAATTGGTACGGCTATTCTTAAAGACGCAAATTTTACTGTTGCAACATTTTTTGTTTGTAGTACAGTAAACGTAGATGAATGAAAAATCGAGGTGGCAGTCGCGAGAAACAGAAGCCTCGAATGGTGCTCTTGAGAGGTTTAAAAACTCAAAAATAAAACGCCGTTTGCTCGGTTATACTGCTGGGCTTGCGCTAGCACTAGGCTTGGGAGGCGTCGATACTCAGACGGCAGATGCCAAAGTCTTTAAAGCTGAAAAAATGACTATCCCCAAGGAAGTAGGGTACGAAGGAGCTTATCGTAAGCTGCCACGGTATAGAAAATACGCATCAGCCGTCGAAGCTCGAAACGAAATTCTTAGTCAATACGACACCGATCGGTATTCAATGACTCCACCGCCTGCGTTTGATAAGTACACCAAAGAGTTTTATAAGTCATGTGTGTATGGAATTTTGGGATACCCAGTATCAAGTGGTAATGGTGATTTTCGTTCTGGCCGTGTAGACGACGACACGGTAGCTATGGATGTTTTTGCTATAGATGATTGTGGGGGTTATAGACAGTCAACCACAATTGTTGGCATGGAGTCTCGGGAGAATAGTCAGGCGGAATTTGAAACTGTTATGACACCCCCTGGTATCGTTAAACGCTTTGCAAGTTCCCCTGAATACGGTAGTGAATATTTTGGAGCGTTCAATATGGAAGAAACATGTACCGAAAATCCAGATCTTGAAGTGCGGTTCACAATGGAAAATGTTACGAGAAACAACTGGCTACCAGTTGCCATAAAGGTGCGAGCCGAAAAAAATCTTCCAATAATCAAGTGCGACTAGTACTATTTGATGATAAAATAGATCCAATATGGGATTTTTAGGAGGACTCAGTCGTTTGGTGCAGGGAAAGCCTGTTTTTGAAGTGCCTCAAGATAGCCCTGCGCAGCAAGCTGCTAATGATTCACAAACCGAGACTATTAATGCTCAGCAAGGTCCAAAGATATTACCCACAGTACTGATTGAAAGAAACCACTGCCACGTCAACGGTTCACATATGCGAGTGACTGCACATATAAAAAATCACTCGGATCAACAAATTGAACTAGATAAAATCCGTTTGCTAGGTACAAGTACCGAGCTAGATACACACTTGCAGCCAAACGAGAGTAGGGAATTTACAATATTCCAAGGCAATACATTTAACAATACTAGCTACAACGATGCGCACATTATGTACAAAGATATGAGTGGTGATTATTTCGAGTCCTACCACACAGTACAGTTTCAGCAAGAAAAAGATGGTTCATACAGCCCGCAACAATTTCGCTTTGTTGGGCCAGTCAAAGATATATAGGATATGAATAATTTAGACCTAAAGCTCGAAGCTATAAACACTAAAGTTCCATTTCGAAGTGTGTGGAAAGAAAGCTTGGGCAAGATGCCTAGCGGCTTTCGTTTAACGGCAGGATTGATGATTGGTATATTTGTATTTTTCATCATTCAGTTATTTTTTATCTCCCAAACCAAGCCTCTACAACCTGATATTCTATGGGCGGTACTTATTTTATTTAGTATTGTATTTGCTGTTGTATCAGCTTGTGTTTGGCGAGGTTATGTGAACTACAGAAATTTTGTAGTACTCAGTGAAATAGCCAAAGCAAATAATTTTCAAGTAATAGAAAAAATTGATAAACCAGAGCAGCAGTATATAGGAAGTCTTTTGAAGGCAGGAAAAAATCAGCCAGTCTATTCAATTTTGAAAGGCATCTGGGCTAAACGAAGTTTTGAAATTTTTAACCTTATATATGTAACAAGAGAAGGAAGGAGTAGTACCACCAACTATACAGGCATTATAGTAGTAAAACTTCCGCGAAGGCTTCCTAATATAATATTTGATAACAAATCAGATAACTTTTTGGGTATTAGTTCTCTGGGCAATGCCACTCCATCTTCGTCGCAAAAAGTGCAACTAGAGGGTGATTTTAATAAATATTTTGATGTGTATGTACCGAAAGATTACGAGAGGGATATGTTGTATTTTCTCACTCCTGAACTCATGCAACTACTGATAGAAGAGGGCAAAGAGTACGATATAGAAGTGATAGGTGACGAGCTGTATATCTATAATAATGGTATGGAATTTAATTTTAATGATAAAGACGAATTCAAGAGCATATTCAAACTAATTGAATCCATCGGTAGTGAGTTTTCTGAAAATACAGACTCTTACAAGCATCAGGTATCAGTTGCCCAGTCTGCTTCAGTCGTTAATGCAGATCCTCCAAAGCTAAAAAAATCTAAAAATAACCTGCGCTATAACTTATTTATGTTTTCAATCTTTCTCATTACTTTGCTAGTTTTGTTTATAGCTAGAATTACAGCTTGAAGCAGGTACTAGTTGTTAGATGCAAGGTAGTTAAAGAACTGTACATCCGAGTTTTCAATCTCAGCGGGTATATCTATTGCGCCTAGAAAAGCGGGCAGGATAGTCTCAGTTTTAGGGTCAATAAACGCAAAACGTTCGATCTCTACTTGACCATGGGAAGTATTGGCTAAATCTATGGTTTCAAAATCATCAGCATTTTTGATATGAAAGAAAAGTTCTAGTTGTTCGATGTGATCGTCTAGATATTGCTGTACGAACAGCAAGCTGCCAATAGTCGGTGTAATCCCAGTTTCTTCGATGATTTCACGGTATAAACACTGTTCTACGCCTTCGTTTTCGTCTAAGCCACCTCCGGGTGTAGACCAAAAATTATTTATTGTGCCGTCGGAGCGTTTTTGTTGTACGCAGAATAGTTTATCGTTTTTGAAGATGATTCCTCGTACTGCTATTCGTCTTGTTATCATTTCACTATTCTATCATTATAAAGGCCCTTATGCTTGCGAAAATACCTATAAAAGCGGTACAGTTTAAGTAGTATGAACAAAGAGCCACAACCCTTAAGCGATGAGCTAAGAAGAGAAAGAAATGCCGAAGTCATAAGTTCTAGTTTGGTGAGTTGGTTTAAGTCGAAAAATGCAAATGAACCAGCGCGAGAAGGCGACTTTCAATTTGCGGCACAATTACTCGAAAGTGCTATATATGACAAAAGAGATGATTTCCAGCTATTTGTTCGAGCCCTTGATGCGCCGGTAAATACATGTGATATTGTTGGCAGCGTTGGGAGTAACTTGGAGATTTCACCGTCAGCTCGAGGTCCGCTAAGGCCAAATACAACATTTTCCCTTGAGGTTTTTCGTAAGGTTATTTCTCCGCAACAGCAAGGATACACATATGGAAAAAGTAATGTATTTGTGGGCACACACCTGCAGTATATTGAGCTAGGTGATTTAGCCAGGAGTATAGCAAACGGTGACGCAGAGCTTTTCTATGAATTACCACTTCGGGAAAAAATAAGACAAGAGTGGGATGCAATAATTACACCCCACATTCCAGTGGACAAGAGGCCAGATGGCGAAAAGATACTGACTGATATTTTAGATGCTTATTGCGAAGAAGGCCGTGAATATCACAACCTAAAACACATTGTTGATTGTCTAGAAAAACTAGAACCTTACAAAGACAGAGACGATTATTTACAATTATGGTTTGCACTACTAATGCATGATGAAACTTACGACTCAAGGATAAAAGCCGACGATGAGTTGAGCAATGAAGAGCTGAGTGCTTTTGGAGCCGGTATTTATATGGAAGAGCTAGGTTTGCCTGGCGCTGATACAGTGCAGCGATTGATTATATCTACTGAAAAGCATGAGCCTGTTAGCGAAGACGAACGGCTCTTGTGTTCGATAGATATGTCTATATTAGCTGCGAACGAGAGTGAATATAATAGATACGCTACAGCAATTCGTGATGAATATGATTGGGCAAGTGAAGAAGAATATGCAGCTGGACGAATACAAGCCCTTATGACATTCGACAAGCCCTTTACTCATACCGATTTTAAAGATCTAAATGACAAAGCCCTGGACAATATCGCGAGGGAAATAAGCCTACTGTCTGCAAATGCGCTTTAGCTCTGTTTATACATTGACAAAACAGATTATTTAGTGTAGTATATTTACATATAAATAAGGCTAAAATATGCCAAAAACAGAAATAAAAAGAAACCCAGAAACATACACAGATGCTCCTATAACAGGAACAATAGACCAGCTCTTAGAACAAGGTCACTTATTGAGATTTAATGATTTAAAAGTTTGGCACGGAAGAGCTTCATTTGGCGAAGATTGGGAGATAGAATCGTTTAGCCAGTACAGGCCGTCACGAAATATATACGAAAACGCGCTGTACGGTACTCTGCATAGACAAGATGCTCAAGATTTTGCCGACAAAAGAGCTCGCAGGCATTCAGAGGCAGAGCCTTCTCTGCATAGCATAGTTGCATTGTCTGACGAAAGCTTGATTTTGGAGGGTGGAGAAGTAAACGAGATCATACTACCTCCAGATGTGGTGGGTTCTCCGAAAAAATTTGCACGAACACAAGCCTGGTACACGCCTGATTTAAATCCGGCTATGGCAGCACTTTTAGATGACAGGAATGCTTTTATAGAGCTTGGTGAAGTACAAAAAGTAGCAAGTGATTTTGGCCTAGATGCAGAAAAATTACGGGAATATGCAGCAGTTGTGAATGCGTATTTTTCATTAACAGAATTCCCGCTAGGAAAAAACATTTCTTTGATGCTCAATAATGCTGAGTTCTTTGAGGTGAAAGTTAAAGGAGAAAAAGCAACTTGTTGAAACTGCTCCTGACTTTATAAGAGACGTTATGACGAGTAATCATATCATTGGTTCGAAAGATAATATGCGCAGCGCAACTCTGGGCAGAAAAGTGAAAGATGTGATCGTTATTTGGGATTTTGATGCAGTTCAGGACAAAGAGGTGCATGAAAAACGAAAGGGCCAATTAGGTGCGGCCGGTTTACGCGGACTGTAGAATCGACAAAGTAGTGTCACTAGCTGCCCTAGCAGTTAATGAAGCGTCTTCTACGAAAAGTTAAGTAGTAAAACTAAACCTCTGCTGCTTTTTTCTTTTTCTTGACTGCTTTTCGCTTGTTTTGACCTTTTGCCATAATCTACCTTTCGTAATGCTTGTGTATATAGTATGATTCAAAATTGCTGAATCTCCTAATTATGAGCTATGTCTGCTAAAATAAGGGTAATAATTATAGGGGAGTGCTGAATATGCGTCTAAAGGTACCGTTTCTAAAGAAAAAATAAGAAAAGTTAAGTCCATTACAAAAATTTAGTCTGTATTTTTTCCAGCGACCGCGAAAAACAGCGTTACTGTTTCTGGTAGTTGTGTTGTTTGGTGCGGCTAGCTATACCACGCTGTTGAAACGCGAAGGCTTTCCTAGTATCGAAACGCCAGTAGCGTCCGGCCAAGGCAGCTATATGGTTGGTGATCCGGCAAAAGTCGACAAAGAAGTTGCAAAACCCCTCAGTGAATATTTGTTAGAACAAGACGGTGTTAAAACCGTCACGACCAGTAGCTTAGACAATTTTTACACCGCATATATTTCGTTTGACGAAGGTGTCGATGCAGCAAAACGTAGCTCGCAGTTGCAGACTGCCGTCAAAGACGCCAATATATTGCCCGACCAAGCAACGCTAAAGATTGAGGCCCTGAAATTTGGCTTTACCGCACGAGGTGACGACATGGTTGTGTCGTTTTATGCAAAACAAAACCAAGTTAGCAATGCCGAGCTAGTAGCAAAAGCCAAACAGGCTGCCGAGTTCATAAATGACCAAGATTTAGAGCTAGTCAAAGAAGCATCGATAATCGAACAGTACCAAACGGCAACAAATCCGTTTACAGGACAGTCCCAGACTACACAGCAATCATTCGAGCGCTATGGTGTACGCAAACATGACGAGACGAAATTTTACAGTGCAGTAGTTATAGGTATCGAGGCTGCAGATAAAGCCGACAACTTGAAGCTAAATGAAGAGGTGCAGGCGGCTGTCGACAAGATGAACGACAAAGAGAAATTTGACGGATACAAGGCAGTCATCAGTGCTAGTTATGCTCCACAAATCAACCAACAGATTGACGAACTGCAAAAAGTACTACTAGAAGGTCTAGTCGCTGTGCTAATTGTTGGCTCTTTGGTTATCGCGGTCCGAGCTTCTGTGATAACTGTAATTTCTATGTTTACTGTTATAGCAATAACAAATGGCGTGCTTTACCTCGCAGGTTATTCGCTCAACACAATTACGCTGTTTGGTTTGATTCTGGGTCTGTCACTGATTGTTGACGATACGATCATTATGGTAGAGGCGATCGATGCACAACGACGCAAGAAAAAGAAAGCTGACGAGGTGATAACTACAGCAACGCGCAAAGTAGGGCAGGCAATGGTTGCAGCGACTTCGACAGCCGCACTGAGCTTTGCTCCGCTGCTATTTGTCGGTGGTATATTAGGTAGCTTTATACAAGCGATACCTATCACGATCATATCGGCGTTGGTCATCAGCCTGCTAGTTGCTCTGATATTCATCCCGCTATTTGCAAGGTTCATACTGCTAGGCAAAGACCAGTTGGGTAACAAGAGTCACAAAGACCTATCTGCTGGATTTGAGGCAAAGATCGCCGAGTTCATCGCGAAGCCAATGTTGTGGGCGAGTAATTCGAAGCCTAAGTTAGCTGGGGTAGGTATCGTAGCTGTCTTGATCGGCTTTGGGTTTATTGCTGCAGGTGGCTATTTCTTCCAAAAGGTTACATTCAACATTTTCCCAGCATCCAAAGATGCTAACCAAATATCAGTTGTACTAGATTTTCCAGCGAGCACAACTATAGAGACAGCACAGCAGGTAGCAAACAAAGCGAACAAATTGGTTGGCCAAGAGCTTGGTTCAAACTTTGTCCGAGCTACCAACAGCGGTATGGCGGACAACAAGACAATGACCCTGAGTGTCGATTTGGTTGATTACAATGAACGTGAAGTTAAGGCACCGGAGATCATAGATGACCTGAAAAAAGAATTTGATGATTTTGATGGTGCGAAGGTCAGCGTATCGCAAGTAGATGCAGGTCCACCAGCATCTGATTTTGGTGCACAAATTGATACCAGCCAGAACCGCGAAGCATCTGAGCGGTTGGCAAATGATATGGCAGCGTATCTAAAAGATGTGAAGCTGGAGCGTCCTGACAGCTCCGAGGCAAAGATTGAAAATGTTTCAGTTGCGAACACCAGTATCTTCACGCGTACAGACAACAAGCCATATATTGCTGTAACAGCTCAGTTCGTCGATGACGATACGACTACACTAGTTACACTAGCAAAAGCAGCCGTTGAAAAAGAGTTCGACGCCGAGAAAATCAAATCATATGGTCTAGCTGACGATACAATTAGCTTTAACTTTGGTCAGGAAGACGAAAACCAGGACAGTTTTGCAACAATGGCATTTGCCTTCCCGATCTTGCTCTGTGTGATCTATGTGCTACTTGCTGCCCAGTTCCGCAGCTTTTTGCAGCCACTACTAATCTTTATGGCAATCCCATTCAGCTTGTTTGGTATTACGCTCGGGCTATATCTTACCGATAACGCTTTCAGTTTCTTTGCAATGCTCGGTTTCTTTGCGCTGATCGGTCTCAGTCTCAAAAATACGATTCTGCTGACAGATTATGCTAATCAAGCCCGTAGGGCAGGTAGCGGCGCTGTCGATGCCGCACACGAAGCATTAGCCGAGCGTTTCCGTCCGCTAATTGCAACTAGTCTGACCGCAGTTGTATCACTCATCCCACTAGCTATTTCCAGCCCATTCTGGGAAGGATTAGCAGTTGTACTGATCTTTGGCCTGCTATCTAGTACATTCCTAGTTATCACAGTATTCCCGTACTACTATCTAGGAGCCGAGTATATGCGTTCTGTATTCCGTCGACAGGTGACCAATCGCGTTCGTCGTATGCTCACTAACTGATATAGCCAGCAGAAGCTAGCTTTGCAATATATATGGAAATATTGCAAAATATATTTTAGTATGGTATACTGCTTGGATAGCGAAAAAAATCGCTGGATGAATACATAAGCCTAAAAATTCTTGTCATTCATCATTTAATTAATGAATGATCATAGAAAGGTATTCATGCAGAGAAATAACTCTTTTAGTGGGAGAAAATCCTACTCACACAAAAAATCTAAATTTAGCGGAGGCGGAGGACGTCGTGGCGGTGGTTTTAATCGCGGTCCAAAAAAACAGTCTATTCACCCAAGTAAATTTATTAACAAAGCAGTCATCGGTGTAGAGCCAACTGTTTACGAACCAAAACATCTATTTACAGATTTTGCGATTCATCAGATGTTAAAAGATAACTTAGTGCACAGTGGTTTTACAAAACCGAGTGCTATCCAAGACCAGGCAGTTCCATTTGCTCTTGAAGGTCGCGATGTTATTGGACTTGCTAACACTGGAACAGGTAAAACAGCAGCATTCCTATTGCCGATTTTAGAAAAACTGTATGCAAATCGTGAAATTGCATCAGTATTGATTATGGCTCCGACCCGTGAGCTGGCACAGCAAATTGACGAAGAATTCCGAAAATTCTCTCGTGGAATGAAGCTGTATAGCGCAGTTGTTGTTGGTGGTGTAAATATGGACAAGCAAATTCGTGAACTAAAACGTGGTCCACATGTCGTTATCGGTACGCCAGGACGTCTAAAGGATTTACTTAATCGTAAAGTTTTACGACTGAGCAATATCAACACATTCGTGCTAGATGAGGCTGATCGTATGCTGGATATGGGATTTATGCCTGATATCAAAGCTATTATGAGCGAATTACCGTCTGAACGACAAACGCTATGTTTTAGTGCAACGATGACACCTACAATTTCAGCACTAGTAAATGATCTAATGAAAAATCCCGAAACAGTTTCTGTACGTAGCGGTGTTACTAGTGATAATGTTGACCAAGATGTTATCGAAGCTAACGATAAGATGCATAAAATTGAGATTTTACAGGAACTTCTAAAAAAAGAAGAGTTCGACAAAGTACTAGTATTTGGTGAAACAAAGTTTGGTGTACAACGCCTTGCAAAAGCTCTGACAGATAATAACATTCCATCTGAAGCTATTCATGGCAATAAAACTCAAGCCCAACGTCAGCGTGCTCTAAAAGCATTCAAGGACGAAAAGGTACGAGTTCTAGTTGCAACCGATGTTGCTGCTAGGGGACTGGACATATCTGATGTATCCCACGTTATCAACTTTGACCAACCCCAAACCTATGATGACTATGTTCACCGTATTGGACGAACAGGTCGTGCTGGTAAAACTGGTAAAGCCCTGACTTTTATCGATAGACGATAATACGTTATACTGTAACCAATGAAGGTTACAAAATATCCACAAAGTACGCTGATTCTTGAAAAAGAGGGTCGGCGTATTTTGATTGATCCAGGCAGCTTCACTGCAGCAAAATATTCGGCCGATGATTTTGCCGAGATTGAAGCAATAGTTCTAACACATCGCCACCCCGATCATGTTGACGAAGGCTTGATAAAATCTATATTGAATAAAAAGAATGTACCAGTTGTTGGAAATACTGATACCAAAGAAGCATTTCCGGAGCTTATCACAGATATTATTTCAGATAGTGAAACAATCATTCACGCAGGATTTACCATCAAAGCTCATGATTTACCGCACGTGCCAATGGTAGACGGGTCGGCTGGTCCGCAAAATACAGGGTATATTATTGATGATAATTTCTTTCATGCTGGAGATGGGGTTGATACAACAGGTGTAGATGTACACTACGCAGCAGTTCCGATCGCTGGTCCAGATTTAAGTCTTCGTGATGCACACAATTTAATAAAAAGTATTGGTGCTAAAGTTATTATCCCTATCCATTACAGTTTATTTACAGATGAAAAACCTACGGCCGCTATTGGGCTGATCCAGAAGTTTACACCAGAAATTGATGAACTGAGAGTACTCGCAAATGGCGAGAGTACTTTGATATAATAGGTAGCAATGGATCAGAAGCTAGCAATAGAGATTATGCTCTCGGGTGAGAGCATTTTTTTAACCGGACCCGCCGGTAGTGGTAAAACATATGTGCTGAATCAGTTCATCCGCCAGGCCAAGCATGAAGGTAAAAAAGTAGCTGTAACAGCGACCACTGGCCTAGCTGCAACACACCTTGGTGGCAACACTATACATGCCTGGAGTGGAATTGGTATTCATGATGAACTACCAAGTAACTTCTTTACACGACTTTCAAAATCGAGAGCTGACACTATCAAAAAAGCCGATGTACTGGTGCTCGACGAGGTTTCCATGTTGCATGATTATCGTCTAGATATGATCAACACAATTGTAAAAAAAGTTCGTGAAAATGACGCACCATTCGGTGGATTACAGGTTATTTTGTGTGGTGACTTTTTTCAATTACCCCCAGTTACACGGGGCAAACAGAATGAGGCTCAATTTGTGTTTAGTTCACAAGCATGGAAAGAGCTTCGTCCTACCATCGTGTACTTGTCGGAGCAGCATCGGCAAAATGATGATGGCTTTTTAGATATATTAGAGGCCTTGCGGGCGGGTGATATTCGTCGTCATCATGCAGAGAAATTGTTAGAACGAGTAAAAGTTGATTTACCGGGCGACGAGCCAACCGAACTACATACTCGTAATGTGGATGTCGATAAAATAAATCAAAAAAGACTCGATGAACTAGATGGCGATGAAGTAACGTATCAAATGCTCACAACTGGTAGCGAGAACTATGTAGAAAGCCTGAAAAAATCATGCTTAGCATCAGACGTTCTTCGTTTGAAAAAAGGTGCGTTAGTCATGGCGATCAAGAATTCTCCAAACAGACAGTACGCAAACGGATCGCTGGGAAGAGTTAAAACTTTTGAAAAGGGGACATTGTACCCAGTTGTAGAATTTAGAAATGGCAAAGAAGTAACAATGCTGCCTGAAGCTTGGGAGCTGCGTGATGGTGATAAAAAGCGCGCTGGGCTGACTCAAATACCTCTACGTTTGGCATGGGCAATTACCGTACACAAAAGTCAGGGTATGACGCTTGATGCTGCTCGAATAGATTTAAGTCGTGCATTTGTTGAGGGCATGGGATATGTTGCCCTTTCACGTGTCCGTGGGTTAGAATTTTTAACACTAAACGGTATAAATAATATGGCTCTGAAGGTAAATTTACAGGCCCTAGAAGTTGATAAATCTTTACGTCAACAGGGGGAAGAAGCGAATAAAAAATTTGCACACCTTCGAGATAATGCAGCAAAGCGATCTAAGATACGAGTTGCAAAAAAGCCAGTTTCTGGCTGGACAGAAAAAATAGCAAAGATGCGCCTAGAATATCCAAATGCATATCGACCGTGGACAAGCAATGACGATGATAGTTTGAAAGAAAAATTCCAACAGGGTACTAGTATCAAAAAACTCAGTAAACAATTGGGCCGTCATGAAGGTTCAATCAAAATACGACTGCAAAAACATTTTGGCGAAGATGTAGTAGAGTAAGACTATCTTTTGAGTCGGACGACTTTTAGGCGACCGTCGACTATAATATTTACCCCGAAAGTTTGACCACGGAACTCCAGTTCATGCCCAGAAGTTATTTCTTCAATCTCTCCTTGCATTTTCTTTGATTTTTTCAGGCTATTTATGAGGAAATCACGTTCTTTATTAGTATCGCTATCTATCTGGTGTGTAACCTGAAAATTACGCATTCGAAATGCTATAAGTGATACGTCGTGTGTTGCGGAGCCAATCCACACTTCGCTGCTGCGGTGTCGGAATAGTCGCATAAGATTATGCCAAAAGTCGTGATGTTCATCTTGTTTTTTTGGATTTTTCAATTTCCAAAATCGTACATGATGTCTATGTCTTGGGGAGGGAAAGTCTCCATCTTGTATCTGGAACCCAATGTCTTGTGAGCGACCAAACAAATAGAGTCTACTCATAGTTGCTTCAGGGTAGTGATTCCCGCGGATGATTGCTAGGGCGGTTTTACAGTTGTTCGCAAGTGTGCCTTTGGCTGAAACCGACCAACCAGCAGATTTCATAGCCTTTATCAAATGGGACTGTGAACGACACACCACAGCGATATTAACAGGGTCAGATGCCCAGCCGTCTCTAGTGGTCACATATACTGGTAGATGGTTAGGCTTTATTACTACTCGCCAAAGTCTTATCAGTACAGGTATACCAATATAGGCGAAAAACAAATAGGCAATTAAAAAAACCAGCCAACCAGGAAAATACTGGTCCAAGTAAGGATAGCCTTTGTCTATAACTCCAAAAGCAAGTGCTATGCCTAGCAAAAGTATCAAAAGCCTCCATACTATCCGGAAAGATATACCAATCATAAGATGTTATAAGTATAACATCTTTATAATATTGACATTGTATAACGTTTATGCTAATATGAGTATATTATGAAATCAAAAACAAAAAATAGCACAAACAAAAAAAGCAAAGCCTTCGCAGTAGGTAGCCACGATGGACAGGTATTTGCAAGTGTTCCGTATACTCAGGAAGACCTGAAGAACGCACTGCTCATACTATCACTGTTGGTAAACGCCATTTTCCTCATTCTATGGGTTTTGACACAGCTTCGATACGACTATGCATACCTAATTGCGCTAGCTATACTACAGTAGTAGCTAAGTTGTTGTAAAAATATCCTAAACACAGTTTAGGATATTTTTTTTTCTACACCTGTTAACATAAGCATTTTTCCACAAAACTGTGGAAAAGAATACTAGAGTTAGTAATAATGGGTATTTTGGGTATTGCAGTGGGTACAAGTGGGGAGTAGACTGGTTTCAGTGGGTAGCACAAGTAGAAAAGTGCAACAGCAAAAACAAAAAACCACAGTAACTTAAACCACCACAAAACAACCCCATGGCAAAAGTAGATTATTTCACACGCAAACTAGACGATAAAAATCGGTTAACAATACCGGTTGAGCTTCGAGAAGAGTTTGCTAGCGGAGTAGTTATTACTAAAGGATTCGGTGATTACCTACACCTATATCCGAGAGCCGTCTGGGAACAAAAAATTGAGCCAGAGCTAGAAGGAAGTCTTCTCGACGAGAAGGTTGCTGATCTGAGCGTACGTTTTCGTACTGGCAAAACTGAGGCCGAATTAGACCAGAAGCAGGGTAGGGTGACACTAAAGCAAGCGCAACTTGACTACGCCAAGATCGATAAAAGTATTGAGGCAGTTCGAGTAGGCAGCTATTTTAGGTTATTAGCACATTAATAATTCGGTCGATTCGGAGATACATAGACAATAACTCCGAGGTCAGCTATCTGACAGTTAGCAAGTGGAACAAAGGCAGCCACTATAAAACAAGAACCTCGTTCTTTTACGAACACACACCTCCCAAAAAAACTCCACCTCACACAAAGTCTCTCTAGCTGATAAGTACTTGTAAGTTGTTTTCAACTCTCATATATATACTTGTCAGTTGACTAAACAAAAACAAAAACAACCCAAAAACAAAAAAGCTAACTGTCGGTTAGGTGACCTCGAAAAACAAAAATATGAGTAAAATACATCCACCACAACAACTCCACATACCAGTTATGCTCGACGCAGTCGTGCAGATGCTAGACCCTCAGCAAGGCGAGAAATATCTTGACCTTACTGCTGGATACGGCGGACATGCACAGGCTATAATTGAGAAGACTGGTGCACACGCAACACTTGTTGATCGTGATGAAAATGCTATTGAGCATCTTAAAAACTTAGGTTTAAAAGATGTAACATTCGTTCATCAAGATTTCGCTACTGCTGCGCGCGAACTTGCAGACAAAAACTGCATGTTTGATTTGATCCTTGTTGATTTGGGTGTTTCGTCACCACAGCTTGACCAGGCTGAAAGGGGTTTTAGTTTTCGTGCGGACGCACCACTCGATATGAGAATGGACGGCCAGCAGCACAAAACAGCAGCCGAGCTCGTGAATACTGTCAGCCAAGATGAATTGGCAGACATTATATTACGGTACGGCGAAGAAAAGCCTCGAGTAGCTAGGGCAATTGCGAAAGCGATTGTTGATAAAAGACCAATTCATACAACAACTGAACTGGCCGATATCATCAAACAAAACACTCGTAGCTGGGGTAATAGAATACATCCTGCTACGCGCACATTTCAAGCGCTTCGTATCGCTACAAACGACGAACTAGGACAAGTTGAAAAAATGTTACCACAACTGCCACGATTACTTAATCCTGGAGGTAGGGTAGCTATCATAAGCTTCCATAGTTTAGAAGATCGTTTAGTAAAGCGGTATATTAAGTCCCAAAAAGAAATGGGACTGGAAGCAGAACTCGAACCCATACTGAAAAAGCCGATAAAGGGTTCCACCACCGATGTTCACAACCCGCGTTCGCGTAGTGCAAAACTTCGCGGCGCAGTGAAAATAAAAACATGAAAGGACCAAACGCGATGCCAATCAAGGTAGTAAATAAATCACGCGCGGTCAAGATCGTAGTTCACCGGGTCTAATAACCTGAACTACTAAAAGACGGGAAAGCTAGTTTAAAAACTAGCTTTCCCACCGCAAAACAAACATAAAAAGAAAAAAACCACCACATGTCAGACCGAAATAATAACACTTTTATTTCACGCCGCGAAAATGCGTGGCGACGAAATCAGAATACAACCAAATTTGAACATTCAACTAAATTAGGCCCAGTGTCTCATACTGTCCTTGTTGCAATGATGGTAGCTATGCTTGGTATAATATATTTAACGCAAGTTACAAAGACAAGTAGTTACGGGTATGCGATCGAAAATCTCAATAATCAGAAGACTGAGCTTGTAGCAAAAAAAAGCGAATTACAAGTTGAGAGCGCACGATTAAAATCACTGCAAAAGATCCAATCATCTGAGGTTGCAGCGAACTTAACACAGCCATCAAGCACTGACTACATTCGTTAAATCAAGTAACTTGTGTACTTTTTATGAAGTTGAATATAAACCTTACTCAATACCGCAAGTCGGAAATATTAGCTGCATTAACCATAGGGTTTGTAGCTGTTATTGTATTGAACTTATTTTATATTCAAATAATACGACATGAGTACTACAAACAGCAGGCATATGACGAGCAAGTAGCAAAATTTGTACTACCTGCTAAGCGTGGACAGATATACGCACGAGATGGAACGAGTGTCATACCACTTGTTCTTAACGAACCTGTGTATACCGTATATGCAGACCCACAACAAGTAAAAGACAAGCAAAAGCTAATTGACTCTATGAATGCTATTGCTGGCGGCAATATGGTGAAAGACTATAGCGATGGTCTCTCAAACAAAAAGTTACGGTATGTTGTGCTAGCTAGGGGGCTCATGCACGAGCAAGCAGAACTATTAAAGAAAAAAGACATTCCAGGCATTGGCCTGACTGCATCTGACAGAAGGGTATATCCAGAAGGTTCTCTGGCAGCTCAGTTGCTTGGGTATGTCAATGATGAAGGAAAGGGTCAATATGGCGCAGAAGAAGCGCTCAATAGTAGACTAAAAGGTTCAGATGGCAAGCTCCAAGCTGTGACAGACGTAAGACGCATACCTCTAACTGTGAGTGAAAGAGATATTAGTATTCCAGCTCGCGACGGAGATAATCTTGTCCTAAGCGTTGATCGCAATATACAATCATATGCCGAAAAGGCGCTTAAAACCGGTTTAGACAAAGTGAAGGCAACAAAAGGCAGTGTGGTTATTATGAACCCAAATACTGGTCAGGTTATGGCTATGGCAAACTACCCAACATATGATCCGTCGAAGTATAACGAGGTAGAAGACTATAGTGTATTTCAAAACAATATTGTCAGCGAACCCTACGAAGCAGGATCAGTTATAAAGACGCTTTCAATGGGAGCTGGACTGGATAGTGGAGCCGTAAACGTGAACACGACATTCAACAACAGGGGCTATGTACAGGTAGATGACAGAAAAATAAGCAATGTCGAAGAGGATCCTATAAGTGCAAACGCTACAATGACTGATGTATTGCACTACTCACTAAATACAGGCGTTGTACACATACTGCAACAAATGGGCGGTGGAAAGGTTAATCTACAAGCTAGAAATACATTTTATGATTATTTTCATAACCACTATCGATTTGGTCAAAAAACTGGTATCGAACAAGCGGGCGAATCAAAAGGAATCATCATAGCACCTACAGAGGAGCAGGGGAACAATGTACGCTACGCCAATATGGCATTTGGACAAGGTATGGATGTCACGATGATGCAAACGGCCGCTGCATTCTCTGCATCTATCAATGGTGGAGTTTTTTATAAACCAACAATTGTTGCTGGTAGCACAAAAGACGGTAGTACGATTAGTGCTGCGCAGCCAAAAATTTTAAAGAGTGGTGTGCTAAAAGCAAATACATCAAAAGATTTACGGGATATGATAGTTCGTGGACGTCAGCTAGGCGCACTAGGCGGCAAAGATCGACCTGGGTTCGTCGTTGGTGGAAAGACGGGAACATCACAGATTATTGATACAAAAACTGGCGAGTATACAGATGCAAACTCTATAGGAAGCTACCTTGGCTTTGGCGGAAATCAAACCCCGCAGTATGTCATAATGGTACAGGTCAAAGATTCCAAAGCAGCTGGATATGCAGGTACAACCGCAGCCGGGCCAATATTCGGAGATATATCTAATTGGCTGATTGATTATATGAAAATAACGCCAAATTAAAAGGGGACAATAAAAGTATGGATGCAATTACAATAACTCAACTAACGCCACACCTTATAAAGGCTTTTGCGCTTAGTGTTGGAGCCTTTTCATTAGCTATGATGATGACACCTTTTTATACATTCTTGGCGTACAGATATCGATTTTGGAAGGTACAACGAGCTGAGGCCACAACAGGTGAAAAGCTAACAATTTTTAACAAGTTACATGCACACAAATTTAAACGTAATATCCCAACAATGGCTGGGCTGATTATAGTATTTGCTACTGTTCTCGTGACATTACTATTTAACCTCGATAGGCAGCAAACATGGCTACCACTTGCTGCGCTGGTTGGTGGTGGTGCGGTTGGACTACTCGATGATATTATCAACCTAAGAGGTCTCGGTGGGGGAGTAAAGGGCTTGAGAGCGCCAATAAAGTTTTTGATGATAAGTCTGGTAGCTGTAGCAGGCGCATGGTTCTTTTACTACAAATTAGGTTATACCGGCGTACACGTTCCATTCTTTGAACAAGCATTTGAACTTGGTATTTGGATCATGCCACTATTTGCATTCGCAGTGATTGCAACTGGTAATGCGGTTAATATCAGTGACGGTTTAGACGGTCTTGCGGGCGGGCTAAGTGCAACGGCGTTTGCAATATTCGGCACAATTGCTTTGCTTCAGGGCAACTTTGGTATCGCTGGTTTTTGTTTTACTGTCGTAGGAGCCTTGATGAGTTATATTTGGTTTAATATACATCCAGCACGTTTTTTTATGGGGGATGTAGGTTCATTCGCATTAGGGGCAAGCCTTGGTGTTGTGGCTATGCTAACAGACACATTGTTCTTATTGCCGATCATCGGACTGCTTTTTGTCGTCGAGGCGGGCTCAAGCTTGATACAGATATTTAGCAAGAAAGTGTTCAAACGAAAGATATTCATATCTGCACCTATTCACCACCATTTCGAGGCAATCGGGTGGCCAGAAACAAAGGTGACTATGCGATTTTGGGTAATTGCCCAAGTCTGTGGCTTTGTTGGGCTACTTCTAGCCTTGGCAGGGGGTAGTATAGGCTGATGGAAAGAGTACGAGCCGTAAAAAATCTTGTACGTCGACATCGTCCTGACTATCCGATGATTATTTTTGTCGGAATATTGCTACTTCTCGGACTAATCGTGCTGTATGCAATTAGTCCTGCTCGAACACAGATTATTAACGAAGCAGGCGCTTCACTTGATCAGGCTCACTTTATGCAGCGTCAACTGCTATATTTGGCAGTTGGTATCGGAGCATTTATATTTGCGGCAAATGTACCACTAAACTTTTGGAAAAAGTATGCAGGAAGACTTTTGTCCGTTGCGTTAATAGCATGCGTGTTGCTGACAGTTTTGGGCTCACTCCATGCTCCAATTGTGCAGTGTAGCCTGGGCGCATGTCGCTGGTTTGATTTAGGATTTATTAACTTTCAACCGGCCGAATTAGTAAAGTTCGGTATGTTGCTATATCTGGCTGGATTTTTGGGCAGGCGAGTGCAGCAAGGTAAGCTAAATGATATTAACGAGACAATTGTTCCGATCGGTCTGTTAGTTGGGCTAGCGGCAGTGCTAATCATCTGGGCACAACAAGATATGGGTACTGGCCTAGCCTTGCTGGGGATTGTTGGCTCGATGCTATATGTTGCCGGTATCAACAAACGAATTGGACTCATTATCTTAGGAGCCACTACAGCACTAGGTGTGCTATTTATCGCCATTGCACCACACCGGATTGCACGAGTCGTCACGTTTTTAGGAGACTCTGGAGATACAGGAGGGGCAGCATATCATATTACTCAGGCCAAGATCGCACTTGGTACAGGCGGGTTTTTCGGCCTGGGATTAGGTAAGAACGTGCAGTCTTTCGGGTATTTGCCAGAAGCGCCAAATGATTCGATATTTGCCATAATGGGGGAGGCATTTGGTTTTGTGGGTCTATTAGTTATCCTTATTATTCTTGTATCGTTACTCTTGAGGATACTCAATATTATGGATAGGATAGAAGATATACGATTGAGGTTGATTGTGGCAGGTGTATTCGGCTGGCTTGTTACTCACAGCATGCTTAATATTGGCGCAATGGTCGGGGTTGTCCCGTTAACTGGTATAACATTGCCCCTTCTCAGTTTTGGAGGCACAAGCCTACTATTTATTATGTTAGCACTAGGATTAGTCTTCCATATCTCTCGATATACCGTTCATGGTAAAATAAGGGATAATAATGAAAGCAACAAAAATGAAAATTCTGACGGTGGGAGGTGGCTCCGGGGGTCACGTTACACCAGTGGTGGCGATTATCAACCAACTCGTCGCAAATCATACACAAAACGAGATTAGATTTTGGTGCGATCGTAAATACCGTCCTCAGTCACAGAAGCTTATGCAGCACGCGACTACACCAGTGAAAGTATCAACTATTTTTGCAGGTAAATTGCGTCGCTATCATGGTGAGTCGTTTTTGGAAAAACTGCTGGATATACCTACAATTTTTCATAATACATTTGATATGCTCCTAGTTGTGCTTGGGTTTTTTCAAAGTTTTTTCAAATTACTACTATGGAGACCGCGGGTCGTGTTTTTAAAGGGGGGCTTTGTGTGCTTACCGGTAGGGTATGCTGCACACTTGTTGCGCATTCCAATAGTTATACACGATTCAGACACGCACCCAGGCCTTACAAATCGATTGATAGCACCATTTGCAACAGCTATAGCCACTGGAGCGCCTTTAAAGTACTATAACTATCCCGCTCAGAAAGCTGTTTATACAGGCATTCCGATTTCTACTGAGTTTTCACGCATCAATAGCAGGGACAAAACTAAACTAAAGGAAGAGCTAGGCTTGTCGACCGACAAACCTGTAGTACTTGTTACGGGCGGCGGACTTGGTGCAAAGCGTATCAATGACACAATGGTGAGTATTGGTTCAAGGCTAATCGAGCATGCCGCAGTTGTGCATCTTTCAGGTGTTAAACAATACAGTGAACTCGAACAAACAGTACCACAATCAGACAGCTACACATTGACGGCTTTTATTGATAGTAGCGATATGGCAAGGTACCTAAAAGTTGCAGATGTCGTCGTCGCACGCTCAGGTGCTAGCTTCATGGCAGAGCTAGCTGCGGTTGGTGTAAGCGCCATAATAATACCAAATGCTCAGTTAGTAGGGGGGCATCAATTAAAAAATGCACAGATGTATGCCGACGAAAAAGCTGCACTCATTGTTAATGAAAAAGATATGAGCAACAGACCGGAAATACTTTTAGATCAAATACTGTCTCTGTTAGAAAACACGAAAGCAAGACAAAATTTAGGTACAAACCTATATAATTTTGCAAAACCTGATGCAGCTACTGCTGTAGCAAAACTTATCGAGAAAGCAGCAGGCTGATGGCGTTCGGTCGACGTCGAAGCTCTGGGGATGCTCGTCGACGAGTTCAGTTACTTGAGGGACAAGACGATACAAGCTTTAGAAGAAGCCGTACGCTACAGGGAACTACATCATCTAATGTCAAAGCTGCGAATCAAAAGAGGGCAGAATTAAAGTCCGATAGGTTAAAAAAACAACAACAAGATAAACGAAAGAAAGTGATTACGGTATTTGCTGGTATTGTACTGCTCATTGTTCTTGGGCTATGGTATCTTGCGAGTCAATACATACTAGGAGTTGGTTCTATATCATTTCAGCCTCAGTCAAAGAAAGAGCCTCCAATGGCCCTGTACGAAAAAGCAATATCTGATTATATCTCTGCTCGTCCAGGAGAAAGATTCCGTTTCGCGTTGAACCAAGAAAGGTTGGCTCAGACGATTGCTAGTGACCTGCCGGAGGTAAAGCGTATCACAAAAGAAGGCGCAGTTGCTAATCAAGCTAATTTTAAGATAGAGCTTCGACAGCCGATTGCAGGCTGGAAAACATCTAATGGACAATCTTTTGTTGATAACGACGGAGTTAGTTTCATGAATAATTATTTTGATGAACCAAGTGTTGCAATTGTCGATAATAGCGGTGCAGATATACAAAATGGCACCAAAGCAGTAGTGTCGGAACGGTTCCTTCGCTTTCTAGGTAGGCTCATTGCATTTACTAATACTTCTGGGCTAGGGGAGGTAAAGGAAGCCACGTTGCCGAAAGGAACAGCTCGTCAGATTGATATAAAAATAGAAGGTAAAAAGTATTACATAAAAACTCACATAGATCGTGATCCAGCAGCAACGGTAGAGGACATAAAGAGGGTTGTGGACTATCTAGATCAGAAAAAAGTAACCCCAAGCTATGTAGATGTTCGAGTAGCGGGCAGAGCATTTTATAAGTAGCAGTATATAGGTAGTACTCTCACTCTTCCCTATGTTCTATTTTTGTTCTATGCATACAAGAATGAGCGCTATATGAGTGTAAAAGTATATTAAAATGTTTATTCAATAAAAAAGCAAATAATATATTGTAGACAGGGTAGAGGGGATAGAGAGAAAATATGTCTTAGCATATCAAAAGTGTGAAAAAGCAAATCTCTACATCCGTGAAAAGTATATAAAAACACTAACTGTGGAAAAAGCAAGTACTGATAGTACAGTAGTATTACGAGGTACCACGTTCTTGAACAGGGCGCCCGGACTATAAAGAGTTAATGAAGCCAATCCGTGCTCAAAAGTATAACTTTCTAGTGTTGAGCAGGTAATATAACTACACTACCACCACACTGCTGTAAAATCGTATATACTAAGTAGTGTCGCAAAAGATATATTGTGCGACATTATGTATATAGAAATAAGTTGCATTACTACTCAACTTGTATCTATAATTTATGTTAGTTTTTGCGTAAATACCCCTGTCGATATGTCCATTACCCTCTCGTTTGGGTCGTACTGTTAACTCTTTGTTTTAGATATTTTCAAAATCAATTCTATTTTTTGCTAGTTGCTGCAATATTCTATTTTGCTGCAATATTTTTGTCAGCAGATTTGGCAACGCTTTGTGAGTTAGGAATCTTTATAGACGTATTATTACTCGACTCTACTTTCGTATTTTCAGTATGTGCATTTTTTACAACATTTGGATTGGTAGATTTATTTTTGTTACGTGAACGACTACGAGCCCGCTTTTTAGCTGGGTCTTGTTGTGACTGGTTATTATTATTCTGCATTGTACCTGTTACCCAGTTTTTAGCAGGTTGAGGTAGTGGAGCACTCTCCTTCCCTAGCAGGGTTTGTATTTCTAGCTCAACTTCTTCTCTAGGACGACTATATGATCGTCGAGACAGCTCAACTATCTGAGTTGAGTTATCTGCCTGGATAGGAGGCAAGCTAAGTGTTTTTGCACTAAAGGCAGGGGCCTTCTCTCCCCTGATAACCATATTTATAACAAAGTTACGATTTGCCATCTGCAGGAGGTCTTCGGGCTGAAACTGAGGCTCAAAGGGCTTCGCAAGTATCGGAGCATCATCTGCAGATACACGGAACGATATCATTGTTCCTACGTTACCGAATACAGCGTCTCGTACGGTATCTTCCATCTGAGAGACATATTGGTTGGCTATAGTGAGGTTAAGGCCATATTTACGGGCCTCTGACAGGATGGTAGCAAAACTATCAGTTGCAAAGTTCTGGAACTCATCTACATACAGATAGAATGGTCGACGGTCTTCAATATTCGGAATATCGCTGCGGCTCATAGCTGCAAGCTGAATCTTTGTTACTAAAAAGGCGCCTAGAATACCGGCATTATCTTCGCCTATAAGACCTTTTGATAAGTTCACAATCAGTATCTTACCTTCGTCCATCATCTTGCGAATATCAAAAGTACTCTTTGGTTGTCCGATAATATTTCGGATAATTGGGTTTGCGGTAAAAGCACCGACTTTGTTTAGTACCGGCGCAACTGCTTCCGACGCAAACTTGTCATTCCAGCTGGCAAACTCCACATTCCAAAAGTTTAGCACTACAGTATCCTCGCATTTATCGAGAACTTTTTTGCGGAATTTTTTGTCGGTTAACATCCGTGTTATATCGAGCATAGTACTGTCTGGATAGTCTAAAAGTGCCAATATTGTGTAGCGTAAAATGTATTCGAGTCGAGGCCCCCAACTGTCGCCAAACATGCGTTTGAGTACGCCTATGATCTCACTGCTGGTGTTACTTTTCATAGATGGGTCGTGAACTTCCATTGGGTTAAATCCTAGTGGAAACGCTGTGTCGGCTGGGTTAAAGTACACTACATCTTTCATGCGATGGGCTGGTATAAACCTGAGGTTGTTCACTGCAAAGTCTCCGTGGGGGTCGATAATTGCATATCCCTGATTGTGATACACATCACTGAGCGCAAACAACTCTAGCAATCCGGACTTACCTGCCCCCGTCTGACCAATGATATAGGCATGCCTTCCCCTGTCGGCTCGCAGCAAACCAAATTGGTAATTGATCCCACGAAAGTTTGTGACGCCGAATGCACTAATTTGCTCATCTGTAATGTCGTCGCCAGTGAGAACAGGAAGTTTTGCAGGTGGTTCAGCTGTTTTTGTACTCGCCCATACAATGTTCGGGGTTTCTACGTTTGTGTGAGGCAAATGAAAAACACTAGCCAACTCTTCGATATTGAGGATAAATCCGTTGTCGGTGAAATAACGAGCACCGTAGGCAGCAATATCTTCGCGTTTAAAACTACTTTTGCTCACACGAAAGCCGTTGAGGTTAGTACTATTAAACTGCTTGAATGTACCTACTAATCCCTGTATACGTTGTCGAGCGATTGGTTGGGAGTGCCCGAGGTATGCGACACGGATCTTTACTTGATATCCAAGTTTTACAGATTTTTTCTCTATTTCAGAGATCCGGGTTTTTTCTCGTTCGCTCACTTCCCTAGTAGCGCCGCCTGTGGTTTCTGGTGGTTTCCAAAGAAGTGCGAGCATCTGACCGATATAGCCCATTGCTCCCCCGCTACTAATGCCGACTACTGATCCTTTTTTAACTTGTTCAACATAGCGACTTGAACGCTGATGCCAATCGTCTGCTATTGGTCGAGTGATGACTTGGATCCATAATTCTTCGTTGTCGTCTTCGAGTTTTGCTAGAGTTGCAGTAATACCTGCCAACGGATCGACTTCAAAGTTTGTAAAGGTTTTTATAGGCAGTACTTCGTTATCGACAAGAGTTAATTCCGCTGTATTCACGACGCTATGGGTTATATGGCGGCGTGTGTAATCTTCCTCTGCTTCATGTATCTGAACTGTTGGATACTGTGCATAAATTTGCCCTTCGACAAAATTTCTAAGGTGGCGTGGCGCCCATACATAAAAACGGATCATTTTGTTTATAGATGCCATTTCAAAACTCACGTGTTCCTGAACTCCCCCACTCTGCTTGAGCTCTATTCGATCACGTAAAATACCATGCAAACTAGCAAATAACTGTTCGGCAGCGAGCTCTTGTTTGTCGTTTGTACGTGGAATTTCCAGCACTAATAGTACTGGATCAACAGCTTGGATATGTGTAGCTTTCTGGTTATTGCGCCATGTCAAATACAGCAATAACGCAACTATTGGCATCCATACATACCACTGTAATAAAAATTCAAAAATTGAGCCCAACATCTATCTCTTATTATCCTCCAAAGCAGATGTAATCGCAACCATCTTAGGCCGGAGTCGGATCATCTTCTGAAAAAAGCGGCTGAACGTCCTTTGGCCATTCAAACGGAGTTGCTGCTGAAGTGCCTTCGCAAACTATATGCACATCATCATCGCCAGGTAGTACATCGATAGTTTTTTTGAAATAGCGATCCCTCTGCAGCCTTATTAATGCTTTACCGCAAATAAATTCACTTGCTTCGGTTTGAGGCACTATAAATTCAGAGCCTTTACTGGTGTCACCTATAAAAATACTATTTTTGGTAGGCTTCACGGGTAGATAGTTGGCAGATGATTTACTGTAGCCGAGTAATCCAGACCAAAACAAAGCAGCACTAGCAGCTAAACCAATTATTGCAGGTCTAGCATACGAAGCATGCTTTTCAGTGCTCTCTTCTGATTGTAAGGATGCCGAACTCTTGGTCTGGCCTTTCTCCAAATTTGTAGCCATAGAATATCTTACTTTTCGTCAGCTAGGCCGTATGTTGCTCGTGCAACACGTTTGAACTGAGGTTTACCCTGTAGGTTCAATAGAATAGTAGTTTCTTTTACTTGACGTTTCTTTAGTACTTTACGAACGATGTCATCGCGGTGTAACGGTCCTTCTTTTCGTAGGATGTCAGAGATAATATCTGAAACTGTACCAGACGAGTAGCCCCATTCGCTTAGTGCGTAGATACCACGACCAATTAGTACAAAACGACCGTCTTTGATAAGTTCGTTGTGAATAGCTTGTTGTGTTACGTCACGACGTTTGAAATCACTAGCTTTGATAGCTTCAGCAACTTTACTAAAGTGCATTGGTTTGCCATTTTCAGCTAAGATTGCGTAGATCTTGTCGCGAATATTCTTTGGGTTAACCAGTGGGTTCTTTACAAGTCCCCATTTGTCTTTTAGGTTTGCAACATGTTTGCTCGAACGAGCCATTGCTTTGACGTTTGAAGGGTGTTCAAAACCGTCTACCTGAGAATGAAGCTCTTCGATGGTTGCTGGTTGTCCCTTTAGTTCTTTGATAGCTTTGTGAACTTTGTCGATGTTTTCTTTTATCTTTTTCTCGTCATGATGTTCCTTTAAGCCTACAGAGTGGTAGTAGTCATCATTTTCATCAACTACTGCGAGGTTTGGAGCTAAAGTTGAAACAAAGGCAACATGTGCGTGGTCCTTTGCATTTGCGTCTGTGTTAAGCTTCTCGCTCAAATCTTTGACACGAGCAACACCGCCCATTTCAGATAGGTGTTTGATAAATTCTTTTTCTAGACGAGCAACATCTGCTTGACCGTCTTCGGCAGAGATCTTTAGTCGAATCAAGATAGCTTTTTCTAGTTGACGAACACGCTCTCGGGTAATACCAAGCATTTCACCGATTTGTTCAAGCGTTTCTTTACGATCGTACAAACCAAAACGACGAGCGATAATTTCTCGTTCTCGCTCTCGGTCGATATTTTGCAGAATACTCTCAACAGATGCCTTGATGTCTAAGGTTGAAGTACTTGCTTCGGCTGTATCGCTCATATTGTTCGTTCCTTTTTATACTCTATTTTATAAAGCTAATTTACATACTTTGTACTATATTAGAACACATTTTGCATAAAGTCAAGGCTTTCGGTCTGCTAATTTCTTTTTTACTACCCTACTCTTACACACCTCACCCCTGTGTTAACTAAAATTATAGCACAAATTAGACTCTCCTGCCAAAGATTTCTTAGTAATTTACGTTCTTTAACTTTTCTGGTGTCGCTTTTCGTTCTTTCGAACTCATCAGAGTAAATACACATTTACTGAAGCTAACCCAAGGACAGCGTGCTGACAGCAAAAACTGCTGCAAGCACACTGTCCTGTTTACATCTGCTGTTGGTAGTTACACATGCACTACACGATGACTCGTGGTGGTGGTGCGTCAAAACAGCTTGCCGAAGCATGCCAGCTTCGGATAGGGGTACGAATGACGGTCTCACCAAGGCCATTAACCAGGTGAAGTGACCAGAAGGACCCTTTAATTGCGGAAATCTCTCTGACGAGAGCCCAGCTTGCGTACATACTGTCATGAGTGAGCTTTGAAATTTCGATCAACTTCAAGGTGTACTCACGGCTTAGTTCGTCAAGTTCTTCCTGAGAGAGCCTGATGGTTTTTTTTCTGAAAAGAAACCCTCTTTTGCTCTTCTCATACCTTTCGCACACCAGCTTGCCGCCATGTAGTGCGTAAGGAGAGATTTCCTTTTCCTGTACAGCTGTAGCCATACTGTCTCCTCTAGTAGATGTTGGGTTTTAAAAGATGGCAATAGGACAGAAGATATCTGTACTATCTGTTATTATACTAACATAATTTATATATAATGTCAATACACCTACATCAGTTAAGTGTATTATTTCTTTTTGACTATTCGTCGTCCGCGGCCTTTTTTTGCAGGAGCTTTGGCTAGTAATTCTTTAGCTTGTTCGTGAGTAATAGATTTTGGCTCGGTATCTTTAGGTATCTTGGCATTTTTGGTGCCGTCTGTGATGTATGGTCCGAAACGACCTTTAAGTACTTTTATGCCATCACCGAAGTCTGCGATGTTCTTTTCAGCTTCAGCCTTGAGCTTTTCAGCATAGTATTTCCGGGCTTCTTCCAGTGTGATTGTGTGCGGATCGAGCGGTTTGATAGATACAAATAATTTGTCGACGACTATATATGGTCCGAAACGACCGATATTGGCCTTTATTTCTTTACCGTCATCAGTTGTGCCAAGGAGTCGGGGTAGTTGGAACATTTCAAGCGCTTGTTCTAGTGTGACATTGTCGATCTTTGCACCGGTAGGCATAGGCGCAAAGTCGGGTTTGTTGTCATCGTCCCCTGCCTCGCCGCGTTGTAACATAGCGCCGTATCGGCCATATCGTGCAATGATTGGTTTGCCAGACTTAGGGTCATTACCCAGACTACGACTTTGTGAGGCGTCAGCACGAGATATGTCAGCACTAGATTCAACTAATTTATGGAACGGTCCGTAAAAATTCTGCAGTACTTCGACGCGCTGTTTGTTGCCGTCGGCGATTTCATCTAGTTGATCCTCAACTTCTTTGGTGAAATCGTATTCCATTACTTCGCTAAAATGTTTGACCAAAAAATCTGTCACAACGTTGCCTGTATCTGTCGGCACTAGCTTATTACTGTCTTTGCCATACTCTACGGTCGGTTGAGTTTTTTCTATTTTGCCATTTTCGAGTGTAAATACCGTGGTTTTTCGTTCTTCACCTTCGACGTCACCGCGTTCTACATAGCCACGAGTTTGCACTGTTGCAATTGTTGAGGCATAGGTGCTCGGCCGGCCGATACCCATTTCTTCCAGTTTTTTGACTAGCGATGCTTCGGTGTAACGAGCTGGGCCGCGAGAGAGGTGTTCTGTTGCTGTAGCACGCAGTAATTCTAGAGTATCACCAGTGTTAATATCCGGTAGTAACTTGTCTTCGCCTGAACGTCCATAGACTTTCAAGAATCCGTCGAATACTACAATCTCACCTTTTGCCTCGAGGTTTTGGCTCGATTCGCTAGCGCTAATAGTCATAGTAGTCTTTTCTAGTTGCGCTGGCGCCATCTGTGATGCCAAGGCTCGTCGCCATATGAGGTTGTATAGTTTTTTTTGCTGCTCATCAGCTCCAGCTATCGATTTGGTGACATTTGTCGGTCGTATAGCTTCGTGGGCCTCTTGAGCTCCAGATGATTTTGTCTTGAAAGTACGCACTTGGTGGTAGTTTTCGCCGTACTCACCCTTTATATATGTAGTCATAGCGCTTAGGGCATCACCACTGATATTCAGGCTGTCGGTACGCATATAAGTGATATGCCCAGCTTCGTACAGACGCTGAGCTAGACTCATAGTGTTACGTGGACTGAGGCCGAGTTTGCTGCTGGCTTCTTGCTGCAATGTACTAGTAGTAAATGGTGCGCTTGGGTTGCGAGTACCTGGTTTTTTACTGATGTCAGCCACTTTGAAATCGCTTTTTGCATACTCTTGCAGGACTTTTTCAGCTTCAGCTGCTGATTTGAATTTCACAGGCACCTCGCTGACTAGTTCGCTACCGTCTTTTAAAGTAAAGATTGCTTCTAGTTTGAATGTGGATTCTGCCGTGAAATTTTCTAGCTCGCGTTCGCGCTCTACTATTAAACGTACGGCTACACTCTGCACGCGGCCGGCGCTGAGTTTTGGTCCAACCTTGCGCCACAACACTGGTGAGAGCTCAAATCCTACTAAATAGTCCAAGGCTTGGCGGGCTTGCTGGGCTTCGACGAGTTCTTGGTTGATATTTCCGGGGTTAGCAACAGCTTTATCTAGTGCTTTTTTGGTAATTTCGTTAAATACAATACGTTTAGTATTTTTCGGATCGAGCTTTAGGGTTTCGGCTAGGTGCCAGGCAATAGCCTCTCCTTCACGGTCTTCATCGGATGCGAGCCAAACGGTGTCGGCGGCTTTGACGTCTTTTCGCAGCTCGGCAACAACTTTCTTTTTATCGGCGCTGACTTCAAACTTTGGTTCAAAATTATTATCAACGTCGATGCTGCCATTTTTGCTCGGCAAACCTCGAATGTGGCCAATAGAACTCTTCACAACAAAGTCACTACCGAGGTATTTCTCGATAGTTTTGGCTTTTGCTGGGGACTCTACTATTACTAAATTTTTCATATTGTTGCCTTTTGGGTCACGTTTGATATAAACACAACTAGTAATATTTATGCAAATGAAAAACTATTTTAATGTCCACTGATTGGCACCAAGCGGCTTTACCATACCTTTTATTTCTAGCATTGTAATTGTTTGATTAAAAGTAGTTGGTTCTAACCCAGACTTTTCTAAAAGTTCGTCACCATCACGGAGTCCTTTCTGTAGTAACTGTAATATAGATACCTCTTCTGTGGTGTCGCCTAGTATAAATTGTGTTTGTTCGGCTTTATAGTTTGGGGTAATGATTTCTAATATATCTTCTACTTTTGTTACCGGGATTGCACCTTGTTTTATTAGCGCGTTACATCCAGCGCTGAGAGGGCTGGTAATATTACCCGGCACTGCAAATACTTCCTTGTTTTGATTTAATGCATGAGTTGCAGTCGACAGGGTGCCTGAGCGAATAGCCGCTTCTACAACGACTATTCCATCAGCTATACCGCTGACGATGCGGTTTCTTTCGAGGAATCTAAATGGTAAAGGTGGTGTTCCTGGTTTGTATTCACTAAGTATAGATCCACCGCTTTCGACAATTTTCTTGGCTAGATCTTGGTGATTTCTGGGGTAGATAGTATCTAGGCCATTTGCTAGTACCGCTATAGTAGTTCCTTTGGCTTCTAATGTGGCTCTATGAGCAATGCTATCGACGCCAAGGGCTAGCCCACTAATCACTACTACCCCTACTCTTGCTAGCTCACTAGCAAGTTTTTCGGTTACTTCCCTTCCGTATTGAGTAGGCTTGCGAGAACCAACAATTGCTATTGTAGGTATGTTTTTTGCAGGTAATTTACCTAATATATATAACTTTTTTGGAAAATCAGCAATATGTAATGACCTCTGTAGATATTCTTCTTTATCTGTTGTTATTGTATTGATTTTCATAAACTAAGTGTTTTAAGTGTTGACATTAAGTCAAATAAGTGCTAATATGGCATATGTTCAGCTGTCCTTTTGGATAGCTAGACGCACCTTATACCCCCTATTCTAACTGTACATTTGCTTTCAGTAAATGTACAAAAAAAGTTAGAGTGTCCGTGAGTGCGCCTGACAAAGTATCTACCCTCCACTTTTCAAGCAATTAAGCACTCGCGAGCACACTAACCCCTTTAACCAGCGGACCCCTACAAATTGTGAGGTGGGTCACGTTTCCCATTGTGGAGCCTAGCGGTGCGTTGAAGGGCTAAATAGCGTCAGGCGATGCCCACCCTTGCCTGACGCTTTTTAGTTGTCTTTTATTTTGTGGCTTGTAGCTTCGAAATTTCCCCGTACGAAATCATCAATCAAATCATCGGTGATTGCGAATACTTCTTGCAGTTTTGCTGCCTCAGCTTTGTTAAAAGGACTCAGTACAAAATCAATGTCCGAGTTTGTGCGGTCTTCTTGAGCTATACCAACGCGTATTCGGCTGTAATCTTCTCCCAAATGTGCGTTTAGGTCTTTTATGCCATTATTGCCAGCATCACTGCCGCCGACCCTAGTGCGTACAGTACCTACGGGTAAAGCCAGCTCGTCATGGACCACTAAGATATCGGTATTTTCTAGCTTATAGAAATCTTTCAGTGCTCGAGCGCCCAGCCCGGTTGTGTTGTAGTTGTTGGTGGTCCTGAAAAATAGTACTTTTTCACCGTTGCTGTCTTTTTCGGATATATTTGCATGAAATTTTGGTTTTTCCTGCCAATCTTTTGCCACTCTTTCAAGCGCCATAAATCCTGTATTATGACGTGTTTTTTTGTAGTTTACCTCTGGGTTACCGAGGCCAATGATTAGTTTCATAGTTAATAGTGTACAGTATTGCTTTTTATTAGTGAATATGCCAAAATATATCTATAACCAATGCAATCCTGCAGTGGTTCGAACTTGGAGGTAACGCGTGATACTGAAAATCATCTTGATCGTTGCTCTACTTTTGTTTGCCCAGTCGCAGGCAAAAAAAGGCACCGGTAGAGGGTTGTTGCTGGCAGGGCTAAGCGTGCTAGCCGCGATCTTTGTCCTGCTGGGGTTGTTTGGGGTGGTGTTCTTCATTTTTCACCTCTCCCTCTGGGTACTGGGTCTTGCAGTTGTTGCACTAGTGGCTTACTGGTTTATCACCGGTAAGAAATCAGCAACCACAAACTAAGCAACTCTCAGTCTCAACTCAAAGTCGTCTAGGCAAGAGCTCTGTTAGTTACGTACTAACGAGATTCTTGCCTAGACGGCTCTTTTATTTTTTGTCTTTTTCTTCTTGTCGGAAGCTAAACTTTATAGGGGTGCCGATGTAGTCGAATTCTTCACGAACCTTCTTTTCTAGGTAGCGTTTATAGCTCCAATGAAGGAGTTTGAGGTTGCTACCGTGGACAACGAACCATGGTGGGTTTGTATCTGTTTGTACCATGTAGCGTAGTTTCGGGTAGGTGTTTTTAAGGCCAGCCGGAGGGTGTGCGCTGACTGCTCGTGATAGAACTCGGTTTAGTTTTGCAGTTTGATGCTCTGCCTTTCGTCGTTTCTCTATATCCATCGCCAGGCTAAATATTTTCGTAACATTTTGTCCAGTCACGGAGCTTGTGAATATCAGAGGCGCCCACGGTGTGAATTTGAAGTAATATGCAATTTTTGGCGCCAATGCATCCCGGGTATAGGCGTCTTTGCCCTCTACAGAATCCCACTTACTAACAACAATTATCATTCCCTTGCCTGCTTCGTCGATCAGCCCTGCTAGGCGTTGATCCAGCTGCGTGTTGAGTTCGTTAACATCCATTAGCAACAAGCATATATCTGACTCTTCAATCGCCTGCAGAGTGCGTAGAACGCTGAATTTCTCTATGCCAACCTCTTGTTTGCCTTGGCGGCGGATACCGGCAGTGTCGAGCAGCTCGACATCTCTCTTTTGGTATTTCATTGCTGTACGGTTTACGTCGCGAGTAGTGCCTGCAATATTTGCGACAATCGCCTGTTGTTTGCCTGCGAGAGTGTTAAAAAGGTGGCTTTTACCCACATTCGGACGACCTATTAGGGCTATTCGTAGGATATCGTCGCTTTCTGTCTGAGTTGCAGTCGGTATAATCGATATTACTTCCTGTAATACAGCTCTGATGCCCTGGCTGTGCTCTGCACTGGTCGCAAGGATGGTTTTAATACCGAGACGACGAAACTCTTCAGGGTCCAGGCTGTCTTTTAGGTCTGCTTTGTTCGTCAAAAGAAGTACTGGTTTTTTGCTTCGGAGGGCTTTTTTAGCAACTATGCGGTCCTGATCACTGGGGTATTTTGTACCATCGACGACAACCAATATGACATCTGCTGCTTCGGCCGCCTCCTCGATTTGTTCCTGTATACTCGCTTCGAATTCATCATCAGGATCCTTTAGTCCCGCAGTATCGACTAGCCAAAATTGTCTATCGTTATATTTTGCCTTACCTACCACGTTGTCGCGTGTTGTACCAGCCTCGCGAGCGACGATAGCTTGCTGGGAGCGCATAATGCGATTAAATAGACTGCTTTTGCCGACATTGGTTTGTCCGACTATAGCGACTGTTGGTAATTTTTTACTCATAATTTGGTTTATTATAACAGAGGTGGCGTGAAAAGTAAAAAGGCGCCCCCGAAGGGGCGCCTGGTGCAGTTTAGGAGTTGCGTCTCCAATGGTTCATTCTCAACATAAAGAAGAGTGCCATTCCCATCACATCGCTTCCGTAGTGGAAAGCTTGTTTGCTGCGACCGCGTAGGCAAAACCACCCGACATCACATGAAATATGATGAGCGAGATGACCATGGCAGTATCGATGTCTCCATCTGCCTGGGGGTGTCCTACCTGCCAAGTATTGAAGTAATTCCAATACAGATAAAGCCCAATGACCGAAACGATCCAAAGTAGCGGTGTCAGTATCCTGACGAGTACTCGCTGAGGAGTTTCGGGCAATGTTTTGTCGTAAAACAGTGTTCCCGCCAAGGCAATGAGCAATGGCAGTAGAGCTGTTACGCCCACAAGCACTTTGAGTACGAGTGGTGACATATTCAGACCTCCCTTTCGTTACTTGCCAGGTGGAGTTACAGAGTTCAGGGTGATTCCTGCAACCACCTGTCTGGTTAGACTGCAGGTACTGCCTGAAGCCTGTAGCACGTATGACGGAGTAAGGCTTCGCTTACGACCGAGATTCGTCATCTCAGCGTACGTCTGCTGATACTCGAGAAGAGAGTTGATATAGATGGATTTCTCCTTATCTCCCTTTTTGAGGCAAACAGCAGCAGCTGAGTGGTTAACAGTCTTGAGCTTGTCTTTGCCCTCCTCACTTCCTTCAAAGTCGAAGAAAGTGCAGCCGGTCAAGCTGAATGCCATCACCACACCTATGGCAAGTGTGAATGCGCGGACAGTGTGCCGCATACCTCTCACGTCCTTTCGGATAGATTAACAAAACGTAAGACTAATTATATAATGACAAAATGTTGCTATTATGTCAACTATACATCAATTGATCTATACTCACCTTCGGCCAAGTCGCCTAGATGAAAATTGCCAAATTGTATACGGTGGAGCTTCGTTACTGAGTAGCCGAGGCTGCCGAATGTTCGGCGTATCTGTCGGTTGCGGCCTTCCTTCATTACGATTCTGTAACCTTTTGTGTCGAGTTTTTCAATCAAAAATTGGCTGGTACCGTCTTCTAGTTGAACACCATGGTCCGATATCATTTGTTGGTGTAGAGGTTCTAACGGTTTGTCTAGCTCTACCTCATATATTTTCACCTTTGAAAAGCTTGGGTGCGTCATACTATGAGAGAAATCACCATCGTTTGTTAGTAGAATTATGCCTGAGCTGTCGCGATCGAGACGACCGACTAGTTTCAGATAATGTAGTTCAGTTGGTAGCAATGAATAAATTGTTGGACTATCGCCTTGCTTATGGCGCGAACTGACGTATCCAACAGGCTTATTAAGTGCAATGTAAGTAAGCTCACTTGTCTTACCGATACTATCTCCGTTTACAGTAATTTCTGAAGTTTCCTTGATTTGTTGCCCAAGTTGAGCAACAGCGCCATCAACAGTCACGCTTTTTTTCTCAATCAAATTGTCAGCTTCACGACGTGAGATACCCAAAATAAGGGCAATATGTTTATTTAGGCGAGTCATCGTTTATGTATTATAGCTTATTGCTGGGGTGGAGCTGTAGGCGCTTCAGGTTGCGGGGGTTCCACTGGTGCTACTGGAGCAGGAACAGGATCGACTACAGGTTCTGGGGTTGGTGGCGTGACTACTGGTGTTGGTTGATCGTCTGCAGGTGGCGGTGTAGGTACAGTTGGTATTGTTGTAGCTATGTCGTCGGCAGCTGGAGCCGGTGCTGCTGGTGCGCCCATGGAAACGGATCCGACGGTATCCATCGGAGGAACTGCTGATGATGCACCGTCTGGTACGTTTTCAACACTTTGAACTGTTGAAGCAAACTCTTTGTCCATAAGTTCGCCAACATCAACATTACTGACACGAGGATTGTCTTTTAAGGGCTGAATTACTCGGTCACCCAGGCCACTAGGACGTGCGCCAGTAAAAGGCGCGGTTGGCTGAGGTATGGTGGTTGAGGCAACCTCTGAGACTGGTTGATCTGGTGAAGGGGCTGGAGGAACTGGTGCTACTGGTACAGCTGCAGCAGCAGGGTTGGGCACTACTGGTGTAGGTGCAGGAGCAGCGGGCGCTGCGCCTGGTTTGTCAGCGAGTACCTGGTGTACAGCTTTGACAACATCTTCGATTCCTACTTGAGATTTTACTAGGTACATATCGGCGCCAAGTTGTTCACCACGTTTGCGTTGTTCTTCGCTGGAAAGAGCGGTCATCATGATGACCTTGATGTTTTTTGTCTCTGTTGTAGAGCGTAAAATGTCTAGCATGTCAAAGCCGCTAATTTTCGGCATCATAACGTCACTTACTATTAGGTCTGGTCGGTCTTTTATAGCCATTGCAAGGGCTTCTTCGCCGTCACCAGCAGAAACAATGTCGTAACCTTCGGCGAGAAGTCTTACACCATATATTTCGCGTAGGCTCTTGTCATCTTCGACAAGCATAATTTTCGTCATATTACCCCCTATTTTAAATGTTAGTTTACAAAAATGCTAGTGCTTTTTTTATTTACATTAGATCAGCCGGTGTTGTCTCTATCTTGCGTGTCGCATCTTCATGAGATAAACGCACAAGCTCTACAAAAAAGGTGCTGCCATCGCCCTGCCGGCTCTCAAGCCATAGTCTTCCACCCATTGTCTCCACTAGTCTACGACATAAATACAAACCAAGTCCAGTCCCACCGATATCTCTGGTGTCGGTATTGTCGACACGGTAGAATTTTTGGAACAGATGCACCTGGTCTTCCTTTGGGATACCTATACCTGTGTCGTGGACAGAAAATACAGCTTTGGCTGTATCACCAGCTATGTCAACAGTTACGTTGCCAGTTTTGGTGTATTTTATGGCATTTTCTATGAGGTTACTGACGACTTCGCGTAGATGGTCGTTGTCGACATCGACGTAATATACGGGATTTAGCGGCCGACCAGCGCCACTGGCCTGTAGAGTGGGTTTAAAGAGCAACACTAGGCCCTTTGCCTTTGCCTGGTTGTCGAATGTTCGTACAATCTCACCTATAAAAGCAACAAGATCTACAACTTTAGGTGTGTTTTTGAGTCGTCCATCCTCTACTCGCGAAATATCCAGTAGGTCTTGGAAGAGTCGTCCGAGGTGTTGGATGCTTTCATTTGCCTTTAGTAAATAGTCACGAGCTTTTGCGTCAATGGTAGCGGTAGCTGGGTTGAGTGCGAGGCCTAGATAGCCTTCGATCGTCGCAACTGGTGTACGCATTTCATGACTAGCGGTCGATATGAACTCGGCTTGTTGGCGTTCCTCTTCCTTTTCGTGGGTAATATCGCGAAAAACAATGATGGCACCAGCCCCTATTTGTCCTACTGGTGAGGCTGATACAGAAACAAGTAGTTTTTTGCCTGAGCTGGTTTCTAGCTGTAGCTCATTGGTTGTAATTGGGCTGTTTGTGCGGAGTACCTGCTGGATTGGGTCGGTGTTTTCATTGACTTGTTCGCCGGTTTTGCTGAGTAGTTTAACGACAGATTTGTAATCAAGTTTTAGGGCGTCTTGTTTTCCCCATCCAATGATAGACTGTGCGGCTGGGTTGATTAGCTGTATTGTCCCTTGTGAATCCACCGCTACTACCCCATCGTTGATTGCGTTGATCACGATTTCAGACTTGTTAGCAACTTGGCTGAGCTCGCGCACTAGCTCGCTGTATGCTCTGTCCTTGGCTCGGTCCGGATGAGATTTGTGGTGCCATATTAACCAGCTGGCAAGAATCGGCACTTCATATGCAAGCAGATACACGAGTAGTTGTGAACTAACGTCAAAACTATTAAACAGAAGCAGCTCCAATAACAGATATACATTAACAGCAATCATGAAGCCTACAAGTATTCTCCAGCCAAACAATCCTGCAAAGACGCTAGCTAGTATCCAGAGCGCGATAAACGGAGAGTTAATAGGGTTTGTCAAAATGAGCAGTAGCGCTACATTTACACAAAGTCCGATATACACAGCGAGGGTTATTTGTTCTAGTTTTTCTCGTGGCGCAAAGAGGTACGCTCCAAAGCTTGCTACAGCGACTATAACGGAAGTAATTGCGACTGGTAAAGGTACTATAAAGTTGGCTGTAACAACTTTTCCACTAGTAAAATAGCCAAACACAAAAAAGACAATCAAAAAGAGCGACACAAAGAAAGATATCTCGCAAATACGACGGTACCAAAATGCTGAAATGGTAAACGCTGACTCTTCTGAGTTTATGCCCACCCTCCTCTTGTTATTGTTAGTGTTTATTATTGCAAAAATAAGAGCTGTTGCATAGAGGGGTTTTAAGGATAAAAAAATGGGGCGACCTCCTGTTCGAAATGAACAAGAGATCGCCCCGTGGGCTGATTACTTCGCTTTGCAGCGATGTAATCGTTCAGTCAACCGTGACTAGGCAGCGACCCCGATGCCGTGGTCGGCGCAGAGGCCTTCCAGGCCGTTGTTGTAGCCCTGTCCGACGGCGGCGAAACTCCAGCCGCCGTTCTTGCGATAGAGCTTGCCGAAGATGACGGCCTCTTCGAGGGAAAATTCCTCGTCGAGCTCGTACTTCAGAAGCTCTGCTCCGGTCTGGTCGTCGCAAACGCGAATGAATGCGTTCTTGACGCCGCCGAAGTTCTGACCACGCGTCTTGGCTTCGAAAATGGTGACTGCTATGACGAGCTCCTCGATCGATGCCGGCACATTTGCCAGATCAATCTGAATCGCTTCGTCGTCGCCGTCACCGGCACCGTTTCGGTTGTCACCGGTGTGGTGAATTGTACCGTCCGGACTGTCATGGTTGTTGAAGTAGATGAACCACCCGTCGCCAGGAACCTTTCCCGAAGCGTCGACCGCGAAGACCGAAGCGTCAAGGTCGAACTCCTCTCCCGAAGTGGTCCGCTCGTCCCAGCCGAGTCCAGCTGTGACCTTCGTGAGACTTCCTCCAGCTTCCTTTTCGAGACTGACCTTCTGTCCCTTCTGCAGTGAAACGCTCATTTGCGTTTCCTTTCTGGAGCATATGCTCCGATTGTTGGGTAATTACTCTTTCTCTCGTTGACCGAGAAGATCGAGAATCTGTGCTAGGCGACCACTACCCTTCATTTCCAGCCGGTACTTTCCATTGCCGTCATCAGACGGATAGAGAGTAATCAGTTGACCTGGTTTGAAGGATTTCTGGCCTATTTGAACTGGGTAACGCACCAGAAATTGAGATTGCCACGGGATACTTTGGTATCCGCGACCATGCCGCCTTCTAATGCGATCTGTGCGAAGAGCCTCTTCCAGCTGATTTGACAATTGAACTGCGGCTGCCGGGTTGGCAACTGAGGTCCAAAAGTCTGTCAGCTGTTGAGTACTTTCATTGCTTTTTTGCTTGATCTCCTTTTGCAGGGGATCTGTCAGTAGCCATGGGTCAAAACCAAGCTCGAGTTCGTTCAAAGTCGGCTGACGAGTCAGCGCTTCCTTGTAGACGTTTCCGAGTAGGTATGGAGCCCACAGCTTCTGGCCAATCGCAAACACGAGTCTTGCAATTGGTACTGCTTTTTTGAGTACTTGCACCGAGTTGTTCGTAGTAGTTGTCGCTTCCCAGCTTTTGCTGAGTTGTTCAAACATCACGAGCTGCGGCTGCAATTGCCTGACGACTTCTTGGTGTAAAGCTTGCATACGAGATGAAATCCCGTAATGTTCGATTACCGCGAGGTCATCTTGCACTTGCTCGATAACGCAGCGACATGCACACCACACGCCAGCAAAGTCTTCCAGTCTTAATTTCAAGTCTGGAAAGTCTACTAGTGTTGCGTTAAGCGGCCGTGTTCCCATCTTCGATTCGGCAATGGCTTGCACGCAGTGCAGCATTGCTTCGTCGGCGTAGTCACACAGCCTGTCGCCTTGTTCATATGCTTTCTTGGGCATTGCCTCATCCGTTTGATAGGTTTCGACGGCGCCGTCCAAAAAACATGTACTCATCTGCCACAACATTGCTGCGAGCCAGTGGCTATGCAGAAGTGTTAGAGCTGATATTGGCAGTTCCCAAATAGTCGAGTTGGCAGTACTCAAACCTTGTATCTGCGCATCAAATGCGTCAATAGCCTGAGTCTGCCCTTCGACAGTTCGTGTAAGAAGTTCGGCAACGTGTGGGTCGCCGATTGTGATCAGGCCTTCACGGCCGTACACCTGGGCGATCCCAGACATATCTTACTCCTTTTTTGAAGTGGGTTGACTGAATTGTTAATTTGCCCCTCTAGGTTTTGAAAAATCTCCACCGAGAAGCTGTATAAAATTGTATCATATAAAAATATACTATGCAATAACTTTATTAAACATACAAAGCTATTGACTAGTATTGTTTTTTAAATTACTATGGTATGGTTGACATAAAGTGTCAAGGTAGCTTACAAAGCAATCAATCAAGTCACCCAGGAGGTGTCTAAATGGGCGTTTCGCTCGAAAAAGTGCAGGAGCAAGCTCCACACATGGTCAGTCTGGTAAAACAGGTTGGTGTATCGCTTGAAAAGAAGGGTCTCAACCCCGACCTTTACAAGGCAGCCGTTGTTGCGACTTTGGACCACTCAGGTTCTGCGCAAAATCTGTATAGCCAGGGACTCATGCAGAACGTGATGAACCTCGGCTTCGCAGCCGGCCTCTTGTTCGATGACGACGGCGAAGTACCTGTTTCTCTCTTTGACAGCGATGTCAACGAGCTCGGAGACATGTCGCTTGGCAACTGTGTCAATTTCGTCGATCAGCACCGCAGCTACGGCTGGGGCTTGACTGACTACGTCAAGGGACTTCGCTGGATCGTTGAGACCGCAGGATTCGATCCCAACATCGGCAGCGGTGGTGGCGGTTTCTTCCGTAAGAGCAGTGGAGGCGGCCCTCTCTCTGTAAAGGGAACGGCGCCGTACCCAACATATGCGCTCTTCGTCACGGATGGCGAGCCCAATCACGGGACCGAAAACGACATTCGCAATTACCTCACACAGATGAGTCAGTTGCCGATTTTCGTGCAGTTCATCGGTGTTGGTTCGAACAATTTCAAGTTCCTCGAGAGCTTGGACGACCTGGATGGTCGACTGATCGACAACGCCAACTTCTTCGATGCGAAGAGTGTGAACAACGACCAGAACGCGATGCTCGAGCTGATGCTCGGGGAATTCCCGGACTACTACGCGCTTGCGCGTCAGGCCGGCTTGATCGTTCAGGGAGCTCCGGTTCCCAGCTAAACAATTGGGACTGTGCGGATGGATTTTTATCCTTCCGTGCAGTCCCATATATAATTTCTAGGTATTTTTCGTCACTTGTAAGTGGCGTTTTTTTGTGTTTTCTAAACTTTCGCCGTTTACGGCTCGTCAGTATAGCTTGTTATATCTATAGAGTTTAGCGGGAGTGCGTGCTGGATTGCACGCACTCCCTAAGGGTAAAGCACCCCTGGGCTATGGTTTGACTAGGCGGTCAGTGCCGGTGTTGCCGGAACTGACGTCGCGATTTGCGGCGCTTCTGTGACCGAGTCAATCACCTTGTCGATGATTGTCTCGTCGACCTGCTTGTGCACGTCGGCCAACTGTACCTGAGCAGCGCTCATGGCGTAGTTAACTTCACGACGCTGCTCTTCACCGTTCTCGAACGCCTCGAGGACGCCTGCGGCAGCCACTGCGAGAGAGTCGGCAACAACGCCGATTGTCTCTGGTGTGAACGTCGGTGCCTGGATTGCCCTAGCGATTGCTGGGGCGGCAACGGCAGTGTTCTTGAAGAACTCCTGTGTCCACTGGTTGGCCGTCTCCTGAACTGCTTCTGCAAGCTTTGCAGCTTCCATCGTTTCACTCATCATTCGCCACTGAGCCAAGGTCAGCTTCATGGTTGGAATGGTGACGTGAATCAGCTGGTTGACCTTTGAGGCCATACCAACGTCCAAGTTGCGCATCATGCGCGTGTGAGGTGCGGTTGCCCATGCAATGAACAAACGACCCTTGTACTCGCCGATCTTGACACGCATGTTGGAGATGAGGTCCGCGCGCTGTTGCTTGCGTTCCTCACCACGGTCACCAACCGTAGAGTCGCCGACCTGAATGCTGTCTGCATCTGCTGCGGCGACTTCAACGACCAGTTCCATGACACCGATCACGTAGATCAGGTTGGCGATTTCTGCTTCGTTCTGCTCGTAGAGCACGTCGTAGAAAGCGACATTGCGTGTCATGTCCATCTCGTGTTCGGCCAATTTGGCCGCCACGCGGTCGATCTGCTTTTCGATGTCCTCGATGTCTGAGCGCATGCTCGTCAGGAAGTCCTGTCCCCTGCGGAACAGTCCCTTGACGCCATTTGCCCAGTTCTCGTACTTCTCGCGAACCTTGGGGTCGCTGACATCATTCTTTCTCTTGATGGCCAGCATCTCCAGGTTCAGCCCCTTCATCAGGGCGTGAAGTTCCGGAATCTTGATCGGTTCGACTTCGTTGAGAATTCGATCGACCAATGCGTTGACTTGCTTCAGCGCGTCAGTTCCGTAGTTCATGAAAACCGGAGAGTTCCCCAGCATCTGCGGGTACAAACTCTGTGCTTCGGCTGTCGCCTGCTGCAGAGTTGCGCCTACGAGAAGATCTTTACAGATCAACTCCTTGCGGGACTCCGGTGTTTTGACGGCGGACGCCAAAACTAGTTCCTTGTTCCCCTCTTCGAGGGGTGCAGGAAGGTCAATCACTTTGTCTGGCTTCTCCAGATCCACTGGGATCGCCAACTCGATTTCTGTGCCCGGCATGCCGGACCTCCTTTTTGATTACTCTTTACGAGTGTTGGGTAGAAAGAATCCTTGCGTCAACTCTGTAGTCAATCAGACCAGATGAACTGGCCGAAGAACTAGTTTCGAATAGTTGCTTCGCAAAATTTCGAACTGACTCGTAGCCCTGTCGCAATTCCTCGCGGGGGTTCGGGTAATTGTTCGGATTTTCTTGAATAACAACATATTGTTGAATGACGCGCAGAACAACTTCAAGCTGCTTTTGAAACCTCACCACATCTGTTGCCGAAGGGCTACCGTTGTGGCTGCGTTTTAAGAGGCAGCTTTCACCTTGCTGTGCGATTCGTGTGAGTAGTACTTTTACACGAGGAGCATTGACCTTGGGACGTAACATCCCAATCTCATCAAGCAATGCTTGAATGTCCTCGATTGTGTATTTCTCTTTCGGAACCGACGGCTGATCAGGTTTTTGCCTGTCAAACCATGCCACTTCAGCCTCCCTTCAACCTGGGCTTTGTAAGTGTATGTTAATTTACTGGTTGAACTTACACTACAATAACATTTTGAAATAGATGAGTCAATACTTCGACTACTGTAAATGATATATATCTTATTGTGTTATAACACTTGTAATATATGTAGTTTTATGATATTATAAATAAACTGTGTGAGTTTGTATTGCAAGCCGCACGTGTACCTTAACGGTGTGAGTAAACTTCTGTCATCAAACAGAGAAGGAAGTGCATATGAAGCATTACAGGATCGATATCCTGATTACTGGACTGGTGACAGTTCTAGTTGGGATATACCTGGGGATTTCTCCCATGATTTCGCTGCTGATTTTGGCAGCGCTTGAGATCTCGTTGTCGTTTGACAACGCAGTTGTCAATGCAAGTGTGCTGAAGCACATGAGCGAATGGTGGCAGAAGATCTTTGTGACCGTCGGCATCTTGATTGCTGTCGTCGGAATGAGGTTTTTGTTCCCAATTGTCATTGTTTGGTTGACCGCTGGCATTCCTTTCGGGAATGTGGTTGATCTTGCTTTGCACAAGCCAGATGTATACGGCGCTCGACTGCACGAGGCACATTCAGAGATCGCTATGTTGGGTGGGATTTTCCTGCTCATGGTGTTTTTGAACTTCATGTTCGAAGATCGAGACACCAAGTGGCTTGGTCCTCTGGAGCGTGTTTTGGCACGTGCAGAACGGTTCGACACGCTTGCAGCAACGATCGCGATCACTCTGATCTTGGTCTTCACTGCTTTTGTGCCGTCCGTTGATAAGCTAGCGGTCTTGGTAACAGGACTGATCAGCTTGGGTATGTACCTGGTGCTCAACATATTTGCCGAGGTCTTCGAGCAGGAAGATGGCAGACTGGAACGCGAGACTGTGCCCCGCACAGGCATGGCAGCATTTGCGCTGTTCATGTATCTCGAATTTCAGGATGCGTCCTTCAGCTTCGACGGCGTTATCGGTGCGTTTGCTGTCACTAACAACATTGTGGTGATTGCAGCCGGACTCGGTATCGGTGCGTTGTTTGTGCGGTCTATGACTGTGCATCTGCTTCGTACCAACAAGCTTGTTGAGCTACGGTATCTCGAGCACGGAGCCCACTGGGCAATTGGCGCGCTTGCTGCGTGTTTGCTCGGAGGCGTCTTTGTCGACATCTCCGAGTATGTTGTCGGACTGATTGGCGTTACGTTCATCGTGGCGGCGGTCCTTCATTCACGAAAGGACAACAAAAAGGAAGCTCTCGAAGCTCCCGCAAACGTTGTTCTCGAGCACTAGATGCAGATCTGTTTGGGTGGCCTTGCTTCGGCGAGGTCACCCAAACAATCATTTACCACACCGTTAATTTTTATTGATTTAGTGCCATTGCTTTTCGACTAGCGTATGCATTTCGAAAAGCCTCGACACCAGAACGATAAGTATCCATCTCATGTAATTCATCACCCTCGATATATTGAGAGATTATTTCTAGTGCAGCGGGATCAATGCCGTTACAGAATTCTTCTATGGTAGCTTGATCACTTGAAACTATCATTTTACAGATGCGTGCATTTGGTACAAATAAACTTGTTTCACGAGAAAGTTGAGCGACATGCGAAAGTGATCTTACAGCACAATGGTTAATTTCAGCTTCTATTCGTGGATCGGTACAATCTTTTTCAACCTTGAGTATGTAGGCATATGAGATAGGTTTTTCAGATAAGCCTGAACGGACGAATAATTTGTGGAGCATTCTTTCGTGCGAGCCCGTGACAAGGATGTCGTCAAGCGCCATAATGCCGTCAATATCGTAGTCAAAGTCTGGAGGTAAACTTAGCCCGTTTTTTTCCATAATTTTTTCACGATCTTCGGCGCTCATAGAAGCATAATCTCCTTGCGTGAGCACTCCTCTGTTTATTTTGAATGGCACAATAGTTGCCTCCGATTCTTCGCGGAGTCTATGTACGAAAGATCCTAGCATAGAGTGCGATGCTGGTGGCGCAACCTTGTAACCAGAAGAAGTAACGGCATATGTACCGTTCTCTACAATCCCCTCTTCGAGAATTTTTTCTGCTAACAAGTCGCCGTAAGTGCTAGCTACTTCACCATCACCATACTTGAACTTGCTGTATCCAATTGGACAAATAGTCCCATTAACTGTAACTGGGTCGCTGATAGACGAACTATCTACTTGATCTAGCCATATTCTTTTTGCTTCTTTACTCATGTTCTGCTCCGTATTGTGCATCAAAATACTGAGTAATGTAGCTATAGCCTTGGCTGTATTTTTGTAGAAAGTCAGGTCCGGTGTTGGTAGCGCCTCGTATTATTTCTTCAATTTGTTTACAGCTCATTTTCTCAAGCAGTCTTTCAATATCAACAGGCTCAGAGCCTAAGATCAGTTTGAGTGTTCGAATGTTTAGGTCAAAGCCTTTTTCCGAATCAACTATTTCAGTGACGTCGGTTATGTCTTTTACGACTGTTGTATTGATCTGAGACTCTACGTTTGGTGAAATAGCAGCTTGCTGAGCATCAAATACTGCAATATAACCCAATATAATTGCGCTCGGTGTCTGCGGCTCATCCTCGATAACTTCAAGTATGCGCTTCTCGGCTCCGCCTGAAATACGAATATCGTCCAAAATCACTACGCTACGCTCGTCAATATTCTGACCTTCCAGGCTAAATCCTATGGATGCAAGCTCAGCCTGACGTGCTTCTGCGCTTGCTACTGAATAGTCGGTGTTTGTCACGCTTGCTTTGCGTACATGCATCATTTCAGCAGGTTCTAGGCTGTTTTCAATACGTTCACGATTGAGTCTGTCGAGGCAATAGCGAGTTAAATACCCACAAGCCGGTACTACGGATTTGTATGCAACCAAAAATGCTGGTGCTACATCTGTCTCGTACAGGTGGGGAGCTTCTTGTTTTAGGCTGTCAGCAATATCTGAGGCAAATTTTTTTGTGTCGTCACGAGAGCCATATTTCATGCGGCTATATGCATCTGCGTCAAATTCTTTACCATTTGCGTCAACAATCTCACCGCTCGGAGCATATTCTAAATTGTGTACAGCAATAGTTTGGCTTGCGACTTCTATCATTACAATAGTCCCTTTTCGTAAGCTTCTTTGATCGTTTCAGTTGTTGCTATGCCAGTTTCAACCGGTTCGGGTGCTAGGTGGACGGCTTGCATGCCGGCTCGAGTCGCTCCTTGGTAGTCGGCTACAAAATTGTCACCTACATGAGTAATGGCTGACGGAGCAACGCCAAGTAATGCAGCGGCTTCGGTGAATATTTTTGGGTCGGGTTTGGCAACTCCAACTTCGTTTGAAAAAATGTAGTGATCTGTTCTCTCTCCTATGCCTACAGCATCTAGTGCTCTGCGCATGTATGTACCGTCGAAAAATCCAGTATTGCTAGTTAAGGCAATAGCTCTATTTGGGTGAATGTCATCAAGGGTTGATAGAAGTTCTGGTTCCATAAGCTGTAGCGGATATTCCAAGAACAGTTCTTGAATTTCATCAGCAATCTCTGAGAGCGCCGCTCGTGCAATTGGCGCACCTAGTATTTTGCACATCGCTTCTAGTCGCTCAGTACCTCCCAGCTGAATGCCGGTTTTGTCAGTTTTTTCGTCACACACTACATCCGCTTGACGAAGGGCTGTTTTAACAAGACCTGTCTCGACACAAAGTTGTTTTGCAACATGCTTGTCACGGGCAGGCTTATACTCCGGATTACTTTTTATCAAAGTCTTCCAGATATCAAAACTTACTGCTTGTTTTGCCAATTCATTACTCATATAATTCACAACCTTATGTTATGTTCAACTACAATACCACTTAACAAACTATTCGTCAATTGCTAAAAAGCAACATATAGTGTAAATGAGTTGATTTTATATTGTGTATATTGTATAATTAGATCATACATAACTCAATTTAGGGAAGTGTTGTGCCTGTCGGTTTTTACTGATGGGATTTAACAATTTGTGACCAAATAAAAGCGACCCTTAAGGAGGGCGAATGTTGATCAAGAGGGTAACACTTCTTGCCGTAGTTGCGATAGCGATTATGGTTTCCGGATGCGGTGGTACCAGCGGTACCAGTGCAGATGAAGGTGTTAAGCTCGATGAAAGTGGCGAAGTTTTGAACATCGTCGCTGGCAGCGAGCAAAAGAAGATCGTCGAACAAGTCGTGACTCCCTGGTGTGAAGACAAGGGCTACGAATGTAATTTCGAGTTCATGGGATCTGTTGACCAGGCACGTGTATTGCAGGATGGTGGCGAAAACAATCCTTACGACGCCTACTGGTTTTCTAGCTCTGTTTTTCAGCAGCTGGGTGATCAAAAGGCGGAACTAAAGGACGTCAAGCCAATCTTTACCAGTCCTATTGTTCTTGCGGGTTGGAAAGATGAGCTGCAAAAACTTGGCTTTGTTGACCGCAAGGTGACCATTGCAGAGGTTTTGCAGGCTATTGAATCGGGCAAGACAAAGGTGTGGATTACTAATCCCACTCAGTCCAACTCCGGTGCAACGGCTTACCTCACCTTTCTCAATTACCTGGCTGGCAACAGGCCGACTGAACAGCTGACCTTGCGTCAGTTGCAGTCTCCTGAATTAAAGGCAGATATCAAGAAGTTCACTCGATCGATCGCTAAAACTCCACCGAGTAGTGGCGGTATGGTAGATGATTGTGTAGCAAACCCTCGGGCGTGCAAGACAATGTTCATCTACGAAGATCTGGTGATTGAAAAGAATCTGGAGCTTGTAAAAAGCGGCAAGCAGCCTCTTTACGTGGTGTACCCAAGTGGTGGCATCGCAATTTCTGATGCGCCGTTGGGATTTTATCCTCACGGTGACAACCCAGAAAAAAAGGCAACGTTTAAAGCGCTCCAGGAATACCTTCTGTCCCCCGAGGCTCAGAAAAAGGCACAAGCATTGGGACGTAGGCCATACAACAGTATTGGTCTTTCGCTTCCCGGTGCAGACACAACAGTCTTTAACCCCGATTGGGGTATCAAGGCTGAAGTGAACGAGCCGGTAGTGAGCTATCCCAAAGCAGATGTGATTAACGCCGTATTGGACAACTACCAGCTGGCCTATCGACGTTCAGTGGACGCAGTCTACTGTCTCGATGGCTCTGGAAGTATGAACGAAAACGGCGGATGGGAAGGCGTTCAGGACGCAGCACGAAATCTCTTTGTTCCAGCAATGGCAAAGAGAAACCGACTGCAGGTTGGTAGCAAAGATACGAACACAGTGTTTGTTTTTGACGAACGTGTCAAAGACGATGCTTCGTGGACGGTCAACGGCAACCAGCCGGCTGAGCTCGAAGCGCTGAACCAAAACATTCAGGACACCTATGCCGATGGAGGTACAGGTATCTATAAATGTCTCGGTGAGGCAGCCGATTACTTCGAACAAAGACCAGTTGACGGACGCAAGCGCCTTGTCATCTTGATGACAGACGGTCAGGACGAAGTCGGCTCTGACGGACAACAGGAACTGCTAGCGCGCATGGAAATCCCCGTGATTGCGATTGGATTTGGTAACGGCGTGAACGCGTCGGAGCTTCAGTCAATCGCAGACAGCACAAAGGGTTCATTCATTGAATCTGACAACATGGTGAAAGCTCTGCGCGACGCAACAAGCTACAAGTAAAGAAAGGAACGTGAACACATGACGAAGTCCATCGTGGCCTTCGGTGCAGTAACGTTCCTGGCACTTATTGGAGCGTTTCTTGTATTCGAAGAGCCGGGCTTTGCGATGGTTCTTGCGCTACTAGCTGGCCTGGCCGCTGGAATCGTGGCATACTTCTTCTTTCCAGATGAAAGTGTGTCCTACGAAACAGAGGCCGGTCAGCTGATCAAAGATGTCAAAGAGGACGCCAACAAGATACGGTCCTACGGCTCTAAACTGTCCGAAACTTCGGATATGAAGAGTCGTTTGGACCAGTCTTGTCAGGCGGTTCTCGATTTGGTTGATTTGGTAAAGCAAAAGGACTCATCCAACATTCTGACAGTGACGACAAAGATTAAAATCCACGTCGAAGCTGTCTGTATGGCTATGGAGCAGTACGCCAAAATTACAAAAAACCCCACCTACTATCGCGAGCCTGAAGAGGCAAAGCATCAGATAGAAGAAGGGGTTCGTAATTTTGACAACTTCATCCATGGTTTGGTTCAGAACTACAACCAAGGCGAGCTCGACCAAGTAAGGATCGAGCTCAAGGCAGTAAGTCCTATGACAATTCCAATTCCTAGAGAGGTAGCATGAAAAGCAAAGCACCCGCACTGATTGTGGTCATTGCTCTGGTCCTTGCTGTCACCTACTTGGTTCTCAGCAAGATCAATAGCAACGACCCAGTCAAAAAGCTGGACAAGGCCGAGATCAACTGTGTCGGCGGTAGTGAAAAGAAAGAGATTCTCGATGACCCAAAGGTCAAAGAGATCTTGTTCGACAAGTACCGCCTACAGGTCAATTATGACGTGCTGGAAACCTTCAAGATGGTCCAGCTGAGTACAGAGGAACTCACAGCCGACAGTGTCAGTTGTATCTGGTCATCCAGTACTACTGCGCAGCAGGTTTTCGAGGGCACTCACACTCTGTCTGACTTCAAGGGGTATCGTGCCGAGGTGGTGATCCAGTCGCCGGAAGTTATTTATTCCGGCCCAGACACTGTCAAGGAACTAAAAGCCAAGAAGATCGTCAAACAAGCGTCCGATGGACACCTCATCATCAATGTGAAGCGATTGCTTCAAGAGGTGATACTAAAGGGCGAAGATCTGAATGGCCGACCGTCGGAGATCACTTCGACAGATCCGGTAAAGAGCTACAGCGGTTTTGTCCTGTACCAGATGTTGCTGCCTATTCTGGCAGTCGACAGTTCGTACAAGTCGCCGTCGCTTGCTCAAGCACAGAAGGTTTTTCCCGAAGTGCGTCGGATTTACGACCAGCAAGGTTTGCAACCGGGTAATTCCACTGCAGGCTTTCAGTCGTGGCTCAACCAGGGAGCGGAGCAAAAGGCTTCGCTATACGCTGGGTACGAAAACAACGCCATCAAGCTGTTGATCCAAGGCGGCGGAGACGCCGGTGTTGGACCAGCCTTTAAGGCAAAGATTCGTACTCTGTATCCCGAGCCTACGATTTACGCGGACCACCCTATTCTTGCATTGAATAGCGAGGGAAAGCGTTTTATCGAGGCAATGAAGGATCCCGAAATTCAGACGATCGTCTGGAAGAAGTATGGGCTTCGTAGCGCAACGCGTTTCGGCGCTAATGACGCAAGGCAGTTCAAAAGCCTTGCGTTGGCTACGGACATCAAGGCAACTACCCCGCCGAGCTATCGGGTATCACTCGCCCTTCGCGAGTGTCTGATAGACGAAGCGAAGTGTCGCTAGGTCACAAAATTCGAGGATAATAACCTCGATACATACAGCGGTGGCTCTGGGATTTATTTCCCAGGGTCACCGCTTTTTTAATTGGAATTATAATTTCATGGTGATCCCATGTGTCCAACGCTTCGATGGTATAGCTATTCTAGCTCTACCATCAGCTATATTCTGTCAAATCGACTAGATTATGACAGAATTCGAACCCTACGTGTTCCATTTCCATCAGAAATGTCCATGAAAAAAGTCCATCAACTAGGATGAACTTGTTTCATGGTGATCCCTACGGGAGTCGAACCCGTGTTTTCAGGATGAGAACCTGATGTCCTAACCACTAGACGAAGGGACCATGTGCATTCAATCTTAACATTGAAATTGAAATGCCCCAACCCGTTGTAACACGGGTTGGGGCATGGGTTGGAGTTGGGGCTATTCGCCCCCACCTCCACCGCAGCTACTGCCACCACAGCTGGGGCTTGGACTGCTCGGCGTTGGCCGAGGCCTGCTGCAGCGAATTGCTTCGCTGGCGTCACCCCAGACCAGGGAGTCGATCGGTAGTCCGTACTCCTCGAGTGCCAGCACGGTGCTCTCGGTGTTGTTCAGCTCAGACACCTCGTTCTCGAGGAATGTTGGTGTGTGATGGATGAACTGTCCTGCCAGCTCCTGGCACAGCTGTTCGTACACGGTCGTGCACAGAATCAACAGGTGCCAAGCGTGGTCGACGAGCTTTGACGGTGCGTAGAGGCCACTTGGGTTTTCGCCACACAAAGTGATGAAAGTCAGGGCTCCGTTGAGCATGCGCTCGGCGGTGTCGGCGTCGACCTCGTGGTCCAGCATGAGTCGGGTGATCATTCCGTTGACGATTTTGCCGTCGAAATGGTTCCGGATGGAAATTGTTTGTACGGATGAGTCTGGCCGTGTGGCCAATGCTGTGCTCATATATACATCTCCTTGCTCACACATATGCAGTACGCATATGATAAGTATATTTTAACCTAAAATATAATAAAAGTCAATCAGTACAATACCTATAAATAAAAATAGCCCGTCCCCCGGTTTGGGGACGGGCATTCTACGGAATCTACGAGGTTTATTTCTGCTGCAGTGCTTGAAAGAAGCTTATGACTTCTTCGTCGCGACCAAATGAAGCCTTCACTTCTTCGGTTTCCCATGCTTTTACCGCAGCCATGACTAGGTGACGGATTTGAGGCAGAGTTCCGTTATAAGAACCCATGTACATATCCTTGCTGCCATCTAGGGTGTGTAGTTCGATTGTTGCGTTCGCGTCAGTCAGGCAGACTCCTACTCGCCGCATGCTGTATACAGCCTGAACTTGTATGTCGTCAAACTGACCAGAGCATCCTTTCCACTCTGCTTTTTCGAGCGTGTCTTCCATACCCTGTGTGTAAACAGAGTCGTAAAAGAGCTGAGCGAGTTCAGCAAGCCTTCCTTGGATCGCGATTGCGTCGTGGTTCTGATGCAAAAGCCCAGCGGTCAGAGTCCTGGTGCTGAGCCAAAAATGATCATCAAAACGACTCTCGGAGTCTAATTTTTCAAAACCACACTTTGGCGGTCCGTAAACCGTTATTTCCATTGTGCGGTCAATGACTTTTTTGTCCTCGTCCTCATAGTCGTGCCATGTATTCACCGTTACCCACACAAGGTAGGACGTTAGGTGACTCACGGGATTTTTCCATCCGCGTGCTGTCTGAACACTCCAGAAAACATCCTTGCCAAAGACAAGTCGGTCTTGGCCCACCCAATCAAGCATGCTCAAGATCTCGTCATTCTGGCCTATGGCATATATGTATTCAGCCTGTCTTCCCGCCTGGCCCTGTCTTGCACCCATGCCCACGAACTGGACGTTATCACCCATGCCCACATTATGAGCCAGGCGAAACATCAACTCTCCGTCAGCCTTTTCAACCTTGATTTTGAGGTCGTCAACATATATGTAGCCATCCTTCTTCGAATGAAAGGGAGGCATAGGTGTCGACAGGATTGTCTTGATGAATGGAAACTGTTTTAGCAGTTTCAAGTTTTTCGAACTATTTGGCTTCACTATTTCACCACGTTCCGTAGTTTGTTAAAGTACCAGCGTTCCGCTAGTTCTGGACGAATGTCCAAAACATATTTTAACATATTAGTGTAGCTTAGTAAATAACTATAGTTCTTTGATAATCTCGAGGAGTTTTCGAGGGGTGATGTCGGCTTTTATTAGGTATGCTTCGACTTTTTCCTGCAGAGCGGTGCGGGCTTGGTCGTCTTCGTCGAAATTTGTCAGGATCAGTACCTTTGCGTTTGGTATGAGATCTTTTTCGCCGCGTAGCTCATTAATAATTTCGTTGCCCTTTTTTTCAGGCAGCATGAGGTCGAGCAATATAAAATCGTACTGCTTGCTTTTGGCTGCGGCTAGACCGTCGTTACCACTCAGTACCCAGTCTACTTTGTAGCCTGCTTGGTTAAGGGAACGTACATACATTTCACCAATGAAACGGTCGTCTTCTATACACAGTACTGTTTTTGTTGTCGTGTCCATGGTTATCCCCTATACATTGAATGGTTTTTGATAAATTTCTTGTCTTTTTTCTGGATGATTGCTTCGTTGCTATTATCGCTGTTCGCGAGCTTATCTGCAACACTAGCGTATATTGGAACAGTAAAGGCAAAAGTTGTTCCATGACCTTCGTCGCTGCGAACTGAGATAGTTCCGCCGTGGGATTCGACAATAGCTTTGGTAATATAGAGACCTAGTCCAGTTCCTACAGTATTTTCACGCGAGCGGTGCGAGCGGTAGAATTTATCAAATATATTCGATAGCAAAGCGCCTGGGATGCCGATGCCATTGTCCTGAATGCTGACTTCGACAAAGCTTTCGATGGGCTTTGCAGATATAACCACGAGACCACCCTCGCTACTGTATTTGATAGCATTATCGACTAGATTTACTATTACTTCGCTCAAACTACCCCTGTCGGCAGCAATCGTCGGCAGATCTTCGGGGAAACTGACATTTAGCATACGATGATGTGTGCGAGCTCGCAAATCTAGGTCGTCTCCGACAGAGCTATATATCTTGCTAAGGGTCTCTTCCTTTAGGTGAATCTGCAGATGGCGACGATCGTAGCGTGACACATTCAGAATGTTGTTGATGTAGGTTGTTAATCTATCGGCTGAAACGTCTAGTCGTTCAAAGAATGCTAGCTGATCGTCTGTCAGTTCTAGCTCTTGGCGCAGTACGTCCAGGTAACCTTTGATAACGGTAATAGGCCCACGAAGTTCATGTGCAGCTAGTGCGGTAAAATCTAGGTCGTCTTCGTCGGTGCTATATTCCTCTGTTCTATCAACGGTTACAAGCACGGTTTCTATCGAGCTCACGCCGTCTTGGTGGTATAGGGCTAGAACATCAAAAAATTGCCTGGACTCTTCGCTCTCAATATTGATCTGCCTCATTCGTTTCCACCATTTTGATGCAGAAATGTCTTTACCTACTATTTGATCGAGCCATGCGTTCAGTGAGTCACTTTCACTAAAATTGACATTCAGCTCTTTGCCTCCACTATGAGTAGGTGCTGCTTTGTTGGTGTAGATAACTTGTCGCTTCTCGTTCAGTACTACAATACCGAGAGGTAGATTGTCCAGTAGTGCATGTGCAAATTCAAATTCCGATGACACATCACTTTTAGGATTTTTTTCAGCATGGAGTCGACGTATCAATTCTATTATTGTGCTGTTTTTGTCGATTGGTTTGTCGCTATAGGCATATAAAAGCGCATCGGCGACTTTTTGCATAGGTTTGGTTGCAACGATAGCAACTAGGTATGCTCCTATACTCTCTAGTCCAATGAATAGTAACGTAGCGACAAGTATAATTTCGTTGCTACTCATCTGTCCGGCTGACATCGTTATAGTTGCGTATACAGCCGCTCCGGCAATGAGTTGTATGAGCAAGAACAGCCCAATTAGTTTGAGCATTTGTTTTCTGATATGGGATTTTATTGCCACGAGACACTCTTTTCTGGGGCAATAGCCGTGATCCAGGTTTGACCGCGTTCTAGCGGGATTTCTTTACCGGCACTGTCGGTAAATGTTATCTGGGATTTTTTATCAGCTTTTTTCCACGAAGCTGCAACGTGTTGGCCATTTTGGAAAATGTGCGCTTCTCCCGATCCTATTGTAGTCATCTGTTCCCTATAGCCATCTTCAAACCCAAGCTTTGTTGGTATTTTCATTACTATAACGACGCGTGGGCTGATTTGTCCGGTTTCTCTATCGGTATGCGGAGCTCCGGCCTGTGAGCGATTGTATGTTTTAGTGTTCGCGTCGTAGCTGTAACTAGAATTGTACAAAGCGCTCGATATCGTCACTTGTACTTGGTTGGCAGTTTCGGCTGCAGGTTGAGCTTTCTTTTTCTTTGTATTTTTTTCTGGTTCTACTGAGGTTCGCGTAAAGCCCGTAAATGTCGATTCAGTGTAGCCTTTTGCTGTGTTTAGTGCGTTCAGTTTTTCAAAGCTAGTGTACACATTGTGGGGTGCGTAGCGGTCCTTTGCGCGCCAGTATGCGCCAGAGTTAAAGAACTGGTCGATATCGCGGTACTGACCATTGCGGACTTCCTTTAGCGCATTGTAGCTACCACCTATGTGTGCGACACTCGCGTCGAATGCAGCAATCCAGTCGATATAGTATGGGCGAACAGAACGTACAGGGCCAATTAGACTAGGTTGTTCTTGTTGGTAAATAGCCAAAAATCGTGTAATGCCGCCCTCGGCTATGGCTTCGAACACCACGCCGCTGTCTTTTAGTCCAGATTGCGGTCGTGCATCGGGACTGTTCTCTATCATTATTCCAGTAACCGCTCGTTTAGTTGCGGCTTCGTCTGCTACCTCTAATCCAGTTAATGGAGTGTAGTATTTTTGCTCTATCTTTTTGCGGATAATAGTGCCTAGGGTGATAATTTCTGGGTCTTTGTACTGGGCTAACATAGCTAGTAGGCCGACGCCAGTAGCAATAATGAGAAAGATTGCAACGAAAAAATAACGCACTCCGCGATCGTCATGCAATATCTGATGGACACGGGTCCAGTGCTTCGGCTTGGGGGCTGTCGACTTTTTGATTTTGTCGTGGAGCTCTCCGTCGAAGTGGTGACGTGTTTCTTTTTTGCCAAAAGCCATAAGCGTATTATAACGCAAAACGAAAGTAAAAACCCCCGGTCAATTAAGACCGGGGGTAGGCTTGCCTATAAGAGGCCGCCGTTGGTTGCATCGATGAGTCTGCTGTGAAAGCCAGGCTCTTCCCAGATTGCAACAGGAGCCTTGAACTCACGCTCTTCCTCGAGGTAGGCATAAACAATCGGGTCAAAGCCGGATGAACGCTCAACTTCGAGCGCCGAAAGTGTGAACTCCACTTTCGGAATGGCTTCTTTGATAGACAGCATGAGCTGTAGGGTCGACTCAGGGATGACACCTTCGTAGGTGTATGGCCCGAAACTCGAGGCGCTATCAAAGGAGTACGATTTCCAAGCAACCCTCTTCTTCCAGTCTGACATCAAAACGAAAGTCACGAACCAAAAGAGTAGCATGACTCCCGTGAAAATGGTTGCCGTAAAGGCTGCTCCACCAATTTCAGTTAAGCTGCCAGAATTATAGGTTGATTTATCTGAAAGAAGCAAAAGTAATGAAGCTATAAAGCTGGCCGTAAGCAAGATACCTGCACAGTTTCTTGCAACGGTTCGCCATTTATTCGCTTGCTTGCTGATCTTCTTGGCCTGCTTGGTTCGGTACGTCTTAACTTCACTTGGTCTGTACAGCTGAATTTCGTGCTCCTGGAATTGGGCCAGAAGCGTTGGGATCTTCCCTTCCTCAAACCGCACTGTGTTCGAGATTCGGTATTTGAGAGTTTCTTCGACTTTTTCGGCAAACGCCACTACTGGTGCATCTTCCGAAGCGTCTGGAAACTCTTCTTTGATCAGCTTTTCAGCTGATATCCGATACGGTGTTCTTGGTGCAGACTGTAGTCTGACACCGCCGCCTCCGCCCATAAATACTCCTTTGTCGATGTATATGTGCAAACTTTCTTGCGAAAGATTAAGTATATTTATAGCACGAAGATGCTAATAAATCAATTTTATATCGTACCAGACGAGTCGATTGTTCGACTATTCTGGTACGAGGACAGAGGAGCGCGAGGCTCCTAGGCCTCATAACCTGGCTCATCGCAAGCCTTTTGCACGCAATTTGTAATGCCAGTTGCAACTGACCGTCACTTTACGACCTGTCTTTATCGACAGATACTTGCTCAATTGATCTTCGAGCTTGTGGCGTGTCATGATTGGTGAGAAGCCGATCTTTCGACCAGTTTTGCGCAAGGCAAGTCGCTGTTTGAGTGGGATGGAGTATTCACCGATTGTGGCGTTCCCCCCTGCGTCCCACCTGATTGCAGCATCGTTTTCGAGTTCAATTGCGAACTCTTCGGCGAACGCGTTTATTGCCTTGTAGAAGCACTCGAAACCAGAATGCTCGTTCAAGGTCATCATACTTGTTGCAGTGCCGCCCATATATTCTCCTTCAGAGTTTGATTTGAATGCGACGTTTTGTACACACAACTTCTGGTTCTTTGAGGCCTTGGTCGTGTTTGAGCGCAAGCTCCACTTCTCGCGCAAAAAGACGAACAGTCGTTTTGCGCCTTAGGCGTAGCTGTTTGCTAACTTTTTTCAAGAAAGAACGAGTTTCTTGCGGTAACACGAAAGAAACAGAAGTGCCTTTGCCGTAACCGCCGTAGTAAACAGTTTTGCTCAACTTTTTTGCAAGTGAAGCTATTTCAGAGGCCTCTGTTGTGAGATCGTGAAAAGTCCACTTTGTCCATTTGTTGTACCGAATTTTTGGTTCGGTTGTTGCATTTTCTTGCACAACTGCTCCCCTATCCGAATGTGATGAATCGTCACGAAGACGACTGATGCGACTCCTCTCAAAAGTAGTTTTTAAGATAAAGAGTATGAACTATTTATATCATTTTGTGGCTATAAAGACAATCTTCTGAGAACTGTTGCTTTACCAAGAAGTGCTAAAGTGTCATTTAATTGTGGGCTGAATGGTGCCCAAGTTGTATAGATACGAATGAGGCTGAACAATACACCTGGTTTTTCGCCAGTTGTTTCGAGTAGCTGGTTTAATGTTTCTTGGATTGCTACTGGGGTAAATTCGCTGTTTTCCAAAGCATTTTTAGTTTGTTCTATTAGCTCTGCGCGGCGATCTGGTGAAAGCTTACGTAGTTGTTTGTTACCTTCAATAAGTTCCATGTTTTGTTCAGGATCAGCGAAGAAGTAGCCGAACTGGCGAAGATCTGCCAGTGTTTTTAATCTGTCCTTTGAAAGTTCAAGTATCTGCATCTTGTAATCTTCGTCTGCATCTTTTGCCGCCTCAGGCCAGTAATTACCCACCTTTTCGTACAATTCGTGGGTAGAAAGTTGGCGAATGAACTGTCCGTTGACCCACTCAAGACGTTTTTCGTCAAATTGCGCACCTGACCGCTGTACTCGACCTAATGAAAATTTACTAATAAGCTCGTTTACAGTAAATATTTCTTGCTCAGTGCCATCGTTCCAGCCCAACGTGGCAATGAAACTAATTAGTGCTTCGGGTAGATAGCCGTTTTCTATATAATCTAGAATGTCTTTTGCATTGTCTCGTTTGCTGAGTTTTTTACCACCACTTGCGGCCATGATGTGCGGCATAGTGGCTAGTATAGGAGGTTTTATATCTAAAGCTTCGTATAGATTTAGATAGTTTGGTTGAGATGATATGAACTCCTGGCCTCTGATTATATGAGTTATTTGCATCTCGGCATCATCGACAATATGTGCAAAATTATAGGTTGGGAACCCGTCGGATTTGATCAAGATAAAGTCATCAATTACTTCTGGTCCTGTAGACAGGTCGCCCATAACTTCGTCGTGCCAGCTATAAGCTTTAGGATCGGACTTAAATCGCAAAGGCTGAGTGCCGTCCCACTCTGGCGGGCCCTCAGGGCGGTGGTTGCGATATAAAAATGGTTTTTTTTCAGATTGAGCCTGTTCGCGAAATTTTTGTAACTGCTCGCGGCTATATGGGTCAGCGTATGCCCGCCCGCTATCTATAAGTGTTTGTGCCCATTTTTTATATATATCTAGCCTTTCACTCTGTTTATAGGGTCCGAATGCACCTCCGACATCTGGACCTTCGTCGTAGTTTAGCCCAAGCGCTTGCAAGCTTTTCATGAGATGCTGTGCAGACCCCTCCACTTCTCTAGCTCGGTCGGTATCTTCGAGTCGTAGTACAAACTGACCCTCGTTTTGTCGTGCAACGAGCCATGCAAAGAGTGCTGTTCGTATACCACCCACGTGTAAAAATCCAGTTGGGCTGGGTGCAAAACGAGTTCGAACTTCAGTAATCATTAGGTCTATTTTAACAGATTACATACTGGCGACAATGCGTTCAACCTGTTGGTTGGATAGTGGTGCGGTGCCGTCTATGACATGCAATACGCCATCGTTCACCCAAACTGCTTTTTTGCTATAGGTGTAAACAGTGAGGCCTTGTACGCTGTGAATTTGATAATCATCTTTAGAGTCAGATTGAACATAGTTGTCTAGAGTTGCAATTGGATCCCAGTCAGTAGGTTTTTGTGTGAGCTTATAGCTAGAATTGCCGCTCATTTGTTTGTATCCCACACTCACTTCACCATCACTATAGCTAATAGGACCGTGAATTTGATAGCCAGCAGGTTGGTATGACGGTAGATTTGCATCGACTCCACTATTTGCAGCTGCAATTCGAATAGATAGATTTGGAATGTTGGTATAAGTTAAATAGCCGCTCAACAGAACAAGTGCAAAACTAGTCATCGCAACGCTAGTAAAGCGTGCGCGACGAGTGACGTGGCCAGAATGGGATGTTTGATGTGAGTTCATAGCGTGAACGGGCACTTGATCGACGGCACGTTGCAGTAAATGTTCTTTTACAGCCCGTGAGCTTATAGGGGTAGCTTTTTTGTGTTGGGCTGCTTCGTGTTCTTGTCGAGCTTTTTCGAGTGCCTTTGTTTGAGCTAGGAGGTCTTTGTCAATATTGTGTTTTTTTTCATGAGGTACTGCTGGTTTTGGGGCAGCAAAACGGGTAATGCGTTCGGATTTTTGTATATGCCGATGAACCTTGTTAGCGTTTGGACGAACCTTGCTAGTTGGTTTTTTCAGGATATCGCGCCGTAGAGTCGTCGATTTTTGGGTTTGTGTCCGCGAATGCGGAGCCACATGACGAGCCTTTCTAGGGGTCGGTCCAGCTACGCGTGCAGCAGCTACATTTTTTGGTGCTGCTAAAATGCCATCTGTATTCGGTGCAATATCGTTGATGATATGTTTTTTAGCACCATGAGATGGTGTGTGATGAGTGGCTATCGTCTGACCTGTTGCCATGTCATAAGTTTTGCCGTTTATTATGACAGTTTGTTTTTTTGCGTTCATTTTTCCTTTTCCTCACTCAGTCCTACCCCAGACTGCTTGTGCTTACTGTTAATAATACTACAGTTGACTATATGTTTGCAATACTTTTTTGTATGAAAATCAACAGCCTAAAAACTGAAAATTCCTATATAATAGCCATATGCATAATCCCAAGAGTCGCCAGCGTGATTTGGCCAAACGTACCCTGACATATGCGCTAATGACTCTCTCTGTTATTGGTCTAGTTGTAGTCTCGCTTTTCTTGGTCCTTGGCTATAGTGTCGATAATGACGGACAGCCAGAACAAGGTGGACTAGTCCAATTCAGGAGCTTCCCTACTGGCGCTACAGTGCGTGTAGATGGTGCCAAGCAGACTTTTGTCACCAATGGCAAGAAAAATACCAGTGCAGGTTATCACAATGTCACTATGGAGCTGAAACAGTATCGGTCTTGGGCTAAAAACTTCGACCTAGGGCGCGGAGAGCTGCTATGGCTCAATGCACTACTGATTCCAAATAAAATAACCACTAACGAAGTGCAGCAATTTGATCAACTGGGCAACATGAAGGTCTCTCCTGATAAAAAATGGATTGCTTTTGTCGAGAAATCGAACGAACCAAAGCTAACGATCATGGATATTAGTGATGAAAAGAAACCTCGTACAACTACCCTGGCAATACCCGAGATTGTAGCAAAACAAAGTACGCCGGGTGATAATTTCAAGGTTGTTGAATGGGACTTTGGTTCACGGTACATGCTAGTACAGCACACTAGTGGCGACAAGACTGAATGGCTACGTTTGGATAGAAGTGATGCTACCAATAGTAGGAATGTTTCAGTGCTCAAAAACCTATCAATTAGCGATGCTCATTTTGTTGGAAATAGCGGTAATATTCTATACGTTCTGGCCGGCGGAAATATACACAAACTAGATATTTCAAAAACAGATGAACAGCTGAAAACTGTTGCCAGTAATGTTACGCAATTTGAACTATACAAGGACAATACGATTGCTTTCGTGCAGACTCTGAATGGCAAGCAAATCATTGGCTACTACAACGATGCTGATACAAAGCCTCGTGAAATAAAATCATTCAAGGCTGACCAGCCGAATGTTCATACAACAATCAACAATTATTTTAACGACGATTATCAGGCGATATCACACGGAACTACGGTTAATGTCATCAAAGATCCAAAAGATGAAAAACAAAAATTTGCTTCGTTCGAACTCGCTAGTGGTGTTCAATGGTTGTACTTTGCTAATAGTGGCAGGTTTGTGGTAGCGCAGAATGGTTCGAACCTTTCGGTATATGATCTGGAGCGAAAACAAAACTTCGTCTTTACTATACCAGGGAATCCTCCCTATAAATCCGAGCATCATCTAAAGTGGCTTGATGATTTCCATCTAGTTAGTGATGCCGGTGGAACACTGCATATCTTTGAATACGACGGTACTAATGTCGAAGTTATTGGCAAGGTTTCTGAAGGTTACGATATTAGTTTGAGCAACAATGGCAAACGACTGTTCGATATAGCTCCAAATACAGTTACAGGCAAGCCCGCCCTGCAATCATCTGTTATGGTTATTGAAGAATAGTAGTAATTATCTAATACCGAACAGGCGTTCGAGAGTTGATGGCGAGTCACCACGTATAGATTGTGTTGCTGTTTGGTTGGTTGGACTTGGGTTGTCTGCTTTTTTTGCTTTTGACGGATCGGGGCTGACTTGGTCGGCGAAAACAAGTAGGCGTTTGAGGGCTGTTCCTGGAGGTTCACAGGTGATTAAAATGACGCTTGGCTTACTAGCATCGGTCGGAGTGACCTTTGCTATCTCATTTGGACTAATAATTTCTTTTTTGGTCACACTGTAGGTATAGCGTGTGCCCTGATAGTTGATATAGAAATTATCACCCTCACCTAGTTTGCTGAGTTGCACAAAGACAAATTTATACTTTCCATCGTCGAAAACATCCATACTGGAGTGTCCTAGTATGGTTGTCGCGCCATTTTGTCCCGGTACACTGGCTGCATTTGCAATTGGATAATGCACTACTCCGTTCCTCAGCTCATTTTCAACAGCATCGTTGTTGAGTGGGTCCGCGCCATATACCATTGGTGCCTCGACATTGATTTTCGGAATGATGAGTTTTGGCTCTGGTCCGACCTTTGTGCTGGAAGTTGGGTCAACTATGATATTTTGCGAATCAATGCTTCCAGGGCTTATATATGCATGCATAGTAGCGAATAGGAATTGGTTGTACTGTAGGAACAAGAATACAAACGCAAATACAACAGCAGTCATTATCGGAGCATAATGACGTGATTTTTTAACTTGCTCTGCCCTATCTTTTACAGTACCGAGTAACTGATCGCGAAGCTCAGCTACTGCTTTGTCCTCTTCGCTATCTGCGGAGGGTTCATAACTACCAATAACGCCAGTTTGGCTCAAAGGGCTTGTCTGTTGGCTCAGGATATTGCTTTCGTCTTTCGTCTTTTGTTTTGCATGATGTAGATGGTTCAGATAGTAACGCTCATAATACTGTTGGTAATATGAGGCCCAAGATGTGTGATAATCTTTCCACTGTTCATTGATTTGGGTATGTGACGCGCCTTTTTGCTGCAGTGTTCCAGCGGAGGCTTCTACGGGCTGTGGAGCTTGCTGTTGATTGCGAATTTCTGTCTCTGCCTGGGCGTGTGGAGCATCATCTCCGTCATAAATACGATCCAGGTCATCACGAATAATGTTTGCAGCTGCATCTCTGTTAGATTTTTGTGGTTGGCTATTTTTGTCGTTGTTATTTTGCATAAAGAAGTATCTCCCACCGGAGTACCTTTATTTTACCACGTGTGTAGAGTAAAATAAGGTGATTGAGCCGCGGTGGTGGAATTTGGTAGACACGCTAGACTCAAAATCTGGTGAGCATTAGCTCGTGCCGGTTCAAGTCCGGCCCGCGGTACCAAGAAATTATGAATAAATATATTGCAACAGTGTGCTTTTTTATAAAAGATAGGCATGTCCTTCTTGTGGAAGCTGAATACCCTGATGGACATCGGGTTTGGAATGGCATTGGTGGTAAAGTAGATGATAATGAAACTCCGGTACAAGGACTATTGCGTGAAATTGGCGAAGAAACCAAGATACAAGTTCTAGAGAAGGACATCGTAAAAGCAGATGTTATCACCGAAGGCAACTTTGAACTGCATGTTTTTATTACACATACATGGTCGGGCGAAACCGTCATGATCGATCCAACGATAAAGCAATTCGATTGGTTTGCGTTTGAAGAGGTGCCTTACGAGCAAATGCACAAAAACAATGAGACATGGCTGCCAAATATATTAGCAAATTCTTAACTTTGCCAATCAGACCCTGCTTTTATTTCAATAAGCTCGAAGTTGTTGCTTCGAGTATTTGATCAGGCGTCCACAGCCAGTAGCTAGCTGCTCGAGTTGCGGTGCGTCCTCTCCAAATTTCCATAGCATTTGTCCATGGTGTTGTTGATATCTTGCCTTGTGAAGCTATGACAATATTTTCGTTGTGGAGAACCATCAGGGTGACTGGGTACGTGATAGTGAATTTATGCAGTGTTTCGACGAATGCTCGGAGTGGCATAGAAAATGTAATAACTTTTGGGTAGTAGACTGCGCTAAAGAGTTTTTGTAGTTGTGCAAATGAAAGCACAAGGAGTGTATTTGGTCGCTCGACCACTTTGGAATAATTATTTTTTATAAGATCTGCTGCATCACGAGTAACTGTAATCGGTAGGTTGGTTTCGTCGAGTAGTTTTTCGTATAGAATTGCTGTTTCACTGTTTCGGCCGGCATCACCAGGTAGTAGTATGCCATCTGCCCAGTCAGCTGCTGCTGCAAAATCTGACCAAGCTTCCTTACTAAAACCACCAGAGGGATTGCTTTTTAGTAGTGAAGCCTCGGCTAGGTTTGTAGGTAAGTTTTTTTTGAGACTGTCGGGCATAAGAACCCGAACCTCACCTACCCCCATATCGAGCGCTGTAGAGTAACTCTCGGCAACCGCTATAAAGCCCTGAGCGTGTCCACCAATCACCATGAGCTTTCCTGCTCTATTTTTTTGCTCGGGTTTGCTCCATTCAATATCTGGAAATAGAGGTTTTGAGGGAGTTTGTTTGAGCCAGTAGCTGAGTTCCATACTCTTTATTGTACCAGTGTTTATGTCTTGTAGACTTTGGTGTCAGCCAACAGTAGTCTGCCGTCTTTTTGTGCAAATTCATAGGCGATGTTTTTGCGTTCAACAACAATTTTCCAGTTAGATTTCTTTGCGTGCTCGAACAGACCTTCGGATGGGTTGAATGCAACAGGTTGCTGAACACAGCCTAGTAGTGGTATATCGCCGTCCGAGTCACCAATCGCGACACTGTCTTCGGTTGTTAAGTTATGTTCTTTGATCAATTCTTTTAGAATATCAGCCTTTTTGCCGATAGTCGGTCTCTCTATCTCGCCGGTAAAACGTCCCTCTTTCTGTTCATACACGACGCCAATGACAATATCGAAATCATATCGTGCACAAAAAGGTTCTAGCATTTCTTGTTGCGAGCCGCTGATCGCGATTATTTTGTAGCCTTGTTTTTTGAGATCACTAATCAGCTGACGAGGGTAAAAGTGGACTTTATGTGCACTCTGAGCGACTACTTTATCGCAAGCCGCCTGGTATACAGGCACAGGAATTAGTGGTAAATAATGGACTAGCGTTTTTACTACTAGGCCTTCATAGTCATGAAAACTCATTTCTCCACCTCTCCACTTGTTCCACGCCGTATCTATTTCACTGAAGCTATTTTTAGGAAAAACCTCCGCCAGTGTTAGCTGTACAACCAGTTCATGAAAAAGTTGCCAACGAAAAAGTGTGCCATCTATATCAAAAACTGCGAATTTATTCATCTTTGTCCCTTTTCTACATATGTGTTGATGACAGGAATATCACCGGGCAAAACATCTACCTCAGTTACATTATGAGTAAGCATAGTATTGTCACTTGCAAAGGTATATTCGCCTATTACTTTTTTGCCTTCAAGTATCTGCGGTAGCCAGTGCGGATCGTCCTGCCACATAGTATCGTACGGAATATCTGATATCTTGTACCACTTCGGAGCCATCTCCTCAGTTTCGCTAGGCTCACCTTCCCATTTCGATGCAATATACACATGGACGTACAGATGAAATGGCTCATCAGTATCTATATCCATGTAAAAATCTTGCTCGGCAACTTTTTCCCACTTTGTCGGAGTAACATTTATTTCTTCTTGTGTTTCACGTACCATTGCTTGCTCTACAGTTTCCCCTGGGTCGATTTTGCCGCCAGCGCCGTTCCAATGACCTACGCCAAAGCCACGCTTTTTCATCGCCAAAAGTATTTCATCTTCTTTTCGTAAAAAAACTAACGTGCAGACCTTATTGTTCATAAGCCGCTTTTTTTATGTTTTAATTTTGCGTCGAGCCAATTTTTTCTTGCTTCTTCTCTGTCTACCCCTTTAAACTTTTCTGCTGGATATTTCTTTTTTACCTTCTCTAGCTTTTTTATTATTTCTTCAGCTATATCGATATCTAAGTTTTGCGCAAGCTGGAATGAATATAAAAAGATATCGGCTAGTTCTTCTGCTACTTCATCACGTGTACCTACAGGATCATCTCTCCATTGGTAATGTTCTAACAGCTCACTGGCTTCAAGGCTGATTGATATTGCAAGTCCGCGCTGAGTGTTGTTGCCCCAGTCACGATCTTCGAGGTAGTCATGTATAAGAGTTGATATTTCCTGAAAAGATCTTTGAGATTGCGTCATAGCTCCACCTCAATACTCACAGGGCAGTGGTCAGAACCCATGACTTTAGGGTGTATTTCGGCGGCTTTTATAGATTTTTTTAAACTAGCGCTAGCCATCCAGTAGTCAATACGCCAGCCAACATTTCGTGCCCTGGCATTTGCCCAGTTGGTCCACCACGTGAAGGCCTCTGTTCGGTCTGGGTAAAACATACGAAAAGTATCGATAAATCCGGCGTCAACAAAATCTTGAAATCGTTCTCGCTCTTCATCAGTAAAACCGTGCTTGCCGACGTTTTCTTTCGGTCGAGCAAGGTCAATTTCCTGATGAGCAACATTGAGGTCGCCGCAAAATAAAACCGGCTTGGTTTTCTCTAGTGATTGCATGTATTCCAAAAATGCTGGATCCCATGCTTCGTAGCGAAGCCTGAGTCGTCCTAAATCACCCTTTGAGTTTGGTGTATACACAGTGACAATCCAAAATTTTTCAAATTCTGCAGCAGTTACACGACCTTCATCGTTTGGATCACCAAAGCCGTCTTTTAGATTGTATTTATCTGCAATTTCAGCCGGAAAATTATTGATGACTTGCAGTGGTTTGGCTTTAGTAAATATCGCTGTAGACGAATAGCCTTTTTTTGTCGCACTATTCCAGTATTCATGATAGCCAGGTAAATCGATTTCTACTTGTTCTCTATGAGCTTTGGTTTCTTGCAAGCATAGAATATCTGGGTCATGCTCTTTTAGAAATGGTTGAAAAGCCCCTTTGTTTAGTACAGCGCGGATGCCATTTACGTTCCAGGAGTATAGCTTCATGGTAGTTTCACTCTTCCATCTTTAGTTATTTGAGCGAGTATTTTTTTGTAATCTTTTTCTTGAAAATGTGTAAAGCCTGCATAATTTACTTCTGTTATCTTACCACCCACTCTTTTGAAAGTTATTTTTTCACCTGGGCTGTAAAAGTTATGATCTTCCTCATCTATTTTTAGGGTATTGTCATTTATGACCTCTAGGGCTGTGGGCTCGTTAAAAGGTCGGTTTGCTTTCGGATAGGTTTCGATGATTTTTTTGTTTGTTGCAACTATATCAAAAACACTCCTGAGGCTGTAAAATCTCCCTGCGTATTTGCTATTTTTTGTATCAGATTTTGAACTATTTTCTAAAAACCATTCAATGATATCAATTATACCTAAACAAATAGTAGTCGAATTGCCGCTATCGTAGTTTGTAAATACACTAATGGCAATATCTTTTTCACCGTTAGCTAGTGTTGAAGTGCTGAATCCTGGAAAGCCTCCATTATGACCTACCCAACCTTTTTTCTTGGGGTGAGGCTGAAAGCCAAGACCATAATGGTCATTGTATGCATTTTCTGCAAGAGAATGAAGTCTCTGTAGCTCTTTTTTGGACTCGTCATTCATAAGCTTTTTTGTTTTTAACATTTGAGCCGAAGCAAACAAACTCGTATCGCTAGCTGTAGAGCAAAAACCTGTAGCAGCAGATAAGGCATTTGCATGTACCCCTAGTTGATACGGTATCCTGAGATCATCTTCTCGACTACGATACCCTGTTGTATAAGTGCCTAGATTTTCATCATAGTCGCTGCTTGTATGAGTCATTTTTAATGGTTTGATAATATTTTTTTGCATGTATTTTTCGTAGCTTATTCCGGATACTTGCTCTATTACGAGCCCGAGCAAGCCGTAGCCAATATTCGAGTACTTCATTATTTGATTTGTATCAAAAACAAGTTCTGAATCGAGTATTATTTTATCTAGCATTTTATTGTCAGGAAATTGATTTACAAGATTCCAATGGTTGGCGTCTTTACCATCTCTAATCACACCAGCTCGATGCCCTAGCAACTGGCGTATAGTAACATTTAGCCATCGTTTGTCGGTATGTTTGTTCAGCCATGGCAGGATATTAACCACCTCATTATCTAATTGCAACTGAGATTTTTCTTTTAATTGCATGATAGCGGTCGCAGTGAACATTTTCGAGTGAGAAGCTATATGGAAAATATGCTTGCCGGTTAATTTTTCTTTATTTTCAAGGTTTGCATAGCCGTACCCACTATCTAAAATTAGTCGGTTTTTATGCCTTACGGCCACAGCGATACCGGGCACCTCTCCTTGTTCGGTGAGTAACGGTAGCCAGCTCTCGATGTATTGCACGGCGCCCTGTAATGCGTTTTCCTCTTTCGTCATATTCTTATTTTAACAGATACGATACAATATATCTCTAATGAATATTATAGAAGTTTTAAAAAATGATGGTGTTGGCGTACTAGCGACTGACACAGTCTATGGTATAGTCGCACGTTTGTTTTCGCACGTAGCTGTTAATAGGTTGTACCGAGTAAAGCATGGCGATACTCCTCGCGCGGTCGGTACTGTCCTTATAGCTACACCCGAGCAATTGCAAGGAATCGTGGATGACAAGTTTGTGAAAAAGGCTGCGCATTTCTGGCCAGGTCCGGTGAGCGTTATTTTGCCTGTTCATGGTCTGGACTACGCGCACAAAGGGCTTGGTAGTCTGCCGTTTCGTGTGCCTGCCGACGAGAAGTTAGTTGCAATACTGGAACAAACTGGCCCACTTGCTACCTCGAGTGCTAACTTGCCAATGCAGCCAACTGCAACAACGATTGAACAAGCAAAACAATACTTTGGTGATGCTGTTGACTTCTACGAAGATGCCGGTGATTTATCCAACAGAGCTTCATCAAAGATCATCAAGATTTTGGATAATGGCAAAGTGCAAGAAATAAGGTCTTAGAAATTAAAAAACCCGCACTACTGTATATGTAGTGCGGGCGGTGGGTTGTACCCACCTAGGAATGATTAGAGCTGGATTGGTGTTCGCTGTGGAGCGATGTTACCGTGTCCGCGCGCGCCGCGCTTGCCTTTGTCTTCCTTGGTTGTTTTGTTCTTTGCCAGGATCTTTTCGGTGGTTTCCGAGTCGACACCCGACTCTTCGAGAAGCGCCTTTAGGTCGGCTTCGTTGAGTGGCTTTGCCATTACTCTCCTTTGGGATCGCGTGCTGCAATAACAGAATCTATCGCGTCTTTGAGATCGATTGTTGTAAGAACGGACTCTATTATGTCAGTAGAACTATGAGGTGTCAAGTTATTCCTTTTGTTTGCAAAAAAACTAATTGCTTTTCTTGCTAACTGTTTTTGGGCCTCTGAAGTGAGTTGATCTCTATGTTCGACGAGACTAACAAGGCTTGGCCAATAACTCAGCCAGCTACTGAGAGGCAGCTCATCCTCATAATGGGCCGCGACATCACTGAGGACACTCATGCCGATTCGATATTCGGGTAAGCCTGCGCTGACTACGCTATGTGGAACCGCCTTTGAGCTAGGAGTGAGCATGTAGGTAGACTGTATATTCAATAGAACATTAAACGGAACAAGATATAAATCCGCTGCCCGCCTTTTTCTGTAATGTTCATCCGTTTTGACGCGCTCGAAAGCTTCAGTCATGAAAGGGTCTTCGTAGTAGTTCTCTGCATCTATGAATACTTTATTTAGTGCCGTCAGCACATGTATCTCAAGCCAAGCTTCCTTGCTAGTGCCAGCAATGGTATCAAGAGTTTGGTCGAGCCCCATTCTCTCCATTGGACTCAGATGGTCAGTTTCTGGGTCGAAGTTCAAGAATATATCAGATATTTTATCGAGCAGCTTTTTGATGAGTTGTTTGACTGGAACGTCTGCTAGCTGTTGTTCGAGCTCGTCTGGAGTTGGTATGATCTCACGCAAAGTCCTAGCTATTAGTGGGATAACTATACTTGAATCTGTGTCAAGCAAAAGAGTTCTTTCATTGCCGAAAGAGCCTTTTTCTCTACTGCCTGTCAGTTCCTTATAAGTGTCGGTGAGTTGTTCGCGGATGTCTGCTTTGATAGCCAGGTTGCTCTGAAGGTTAGGATCTATCTGCACCCATGCTTCATCGCTTAGCTGTACATATGAGGTGGCGTGAAAGCCATCATGTCGGTAGACTTCTTCTATATGAGCTCTCAATTCGTCGTTGAGAGTCGCGAGATAGTTTGGCGAAACGCTTACATCCTGAGCTGCTGTAATGACATTTTTCATTGCAACACCTTGACTCATGAGGCTGCTATCGTTTCGTGAGACAACAAGGCCTGCGTGAAGAATCGGCAAGCCGAGTTTGTAGAAGAAGCTTGTTGCGAGTATCGACTTGCCAAGGCAGGTTGGATTGACATTGGTGTTGGGGTGTTGTCCGATAATTTTTGGAGAGATTCTAAACGGTGAATACTGCTTTGTCTCGACATCCTCTTCGGTAGTGTCAAAAGTAGCTTGATTGCTGATTTCCAATATGACATTGAGGAGCTCTTTGCATATATTTATCTTGGCGTCAGTATCATCTGCTTCAATGCGCAAGTACTCATCATACAGTTGCTCCCCTCTCTGTCCAAGGCACTCAAAAGCTTCGTCTAGCATATCTCGGCCGAACTGTTCAATTGCCTGTGCGCTATCTACAGAGATATCGATTCCTGGCAGTTCCGGTGGTATTTCGACGCGTAATTCTTTGTCTTCACCACGAGCCTGCCAGCCGTTTTGTATGAGGTATTGATGGTTATCACCATCTTTGAGCTCCGCTGGTCGCGATAGCATGATGTCTCGAGCAAATGCTAGAAGTTGTTCTAGTTTTGGTTCTGCTGCAGTTGTTTCGGTTTGCAGTTGATCTACAAGGCGGTCACCCGTTGGTTTCATATGTATATTATAAACTATTTTAATATATTTTACAACTATCTTCTGAAAAGAAAAATGCCCCGTGTAAAATACACGGGGACTTTAAGTTGTGCGGCGATGCCGCCTTGGGGTACAGTGACCGTTCGGTGACTCGTAGATCGTGGGGTGTCTAGGGCCTAGGCCTGTGAAGGATATCTTCATTTGACTCCTGCGATGAAACGCAATCACGGTATTTGGTTTGTTCCAAGGCGGCATATTCGCCACTGCAGTGGGGCGCCCAGGTTTGAATTGTCATAACCTGAGAGGTCTCGTTTGGCATTTTTATATGGCCTGCTGAGACGCTGCGTATTTTAGACAGAAGCCATTGCTTGGTGAGCTATTTTCTCCGTTGTGTGATGAACATGAGAATTATTTAGCTTATACCCTGCGACTACTGCCTTTACCTTTTGAAGGACTTGCCGAAAAGCTCTAGTGAACTCCTCAACAATAGAGCCTATACTACTCCTTGCTAGCAAGGTTGTCAAGCTACTGCCCTACCTATATGTTTCGAATATACATTTAACACCACAACATATAATTGACTTTTATCTGTAAAATATGTATTATATAAAGCAATTCTCTTTATGAGACTATTCCTGTGAATTCAGGTGGTTCGTACGCTCAAGAGCATACACGAATAACGAGTTTTTGGTCCTCTTTTAAAACCAATGTACGTTAACAAATGGGTTGCTATAACTTGCACAGCAAGCAATGCATACCCCTTGTCAAAAGGAGTCAGAAATGACTGAAAAAAGAGAGTCGGTAAAGGTCATCAATGCCGCGCTAGATGAGACACCTCAGGGTGAGATCATTTTGCGAGGTGTTGTGTCTTCAGACAGCCTGAAGCTGCTGAAAGTCGATGACTATCAGCGAGAAGTGCTTTCCAACAAAAAAGTCATGGAGCTTAAGGAAGCTCTTCGGGTGGGCAGTGTCCCGGCAATTACGCTGGGTATGCGCGGGGAGACCTTCATGGAGCGTGATGGCAACTGGTATCTCAGTGATGACATTTACATCATTGACGGTCTCCAGCGTGTCACAGGCGGCCTTGAGCTGCTGGCTGAAGATTCTGATGTGGTGCCGCACCTTGGTGCAGAGATTCACTTTGGTACCAACCAGGAATCGGAGCGAGCGCTGTTTTCGAAGCTGAACATCTCTCAGTCTAAACTGAGCAGTAATGTGACGCTTCGTAACGCTCAGTACGACCTTCCCGTTATGAAGACTCTGTTTAATTTGACAACAGAGAAAGCATTTGTGATGGGAAAGCGCGTTTGCTGGAATCAGTCGATGAAGCGTGACGATCTGATCAGTGCGGTAACTTTCGTCAAGATTGTTGCCATGCTTCACTCTCACGCAGGACCTGGTCGCAGCAATAGCGCCATGGATCTTGCACAAGGTCTCGAGAAAATCGTTGACAATGTGGGAAGGAATGTATTCGCTGACAACGTGCGGACATTTTTCGACATCGTCGATCAGTGTTGGGGCGTCCAGCGTGTTGCATACCGTGAAGGAGCATCATACATGCGTGTGAACTTCCTTGTGCAACTTGCAAGGGTTCTCTCGGATCACCCGATTTTTTGGGAAAAAGATCGTCTGTGTGTCAACCGTGTCGAGATGAAGAAGCTCAGCAGCTTCCCTGTTTCAGATCCGGAAGTCGTACGGCTTGCTTCGTCAGGCGGTATGGCAGCTGAGACTCTGTACGTGCATTTTGTTCGGCACATCAACAGTGGTAAGCGGACGCGTCGCCTAGTGCCTCGTCGTACCGCCAATGACGCAGTTATTGGCATGGGCGGTGATGGTAATGACGACGAGTGAACAGCCCTTTAAAGGGACTACTCACGAGTGCCTGGAGCACTTCTTCGCTAACAACGAATGGGAGCTAGCTTCAGCCTGTTTGTCTCGGTTCACGCAAGTGCAAAGACAAACAGTTCGTAAGTGGCGCGCGAAGGACAACATGCCACTCGGTGTACCGCTTCTAAGAGTGAGGGTCTTTCTGGACTTGCTCGGTTACCACGTGAAGGAGTTCACAACACTTGCAGATGTCACCAAAGATTTTGGTCGTCTGATTGTGTTTGATCAACTGAGCGCAGAAGAGGCTCGTCAACTTCTTCAATATACAAAACGCAATGGAGTCCTTGGGGTTTTGCTTCGAGGATATTCTCTGCAGCGTGAGCGTATATATAAGATGGAGCGTCTTGTAGAGGACTCGAGCGATGAGCTCGATCGTCTGACACAAAAGTTCAAGAAGCAGATCAGGGATGATTTGCAGCTTGGTGATGAGCAGGATGTTCCAGAAGAGCAACCGCCTATTGCGCAGCTGAATCTTTCAGGCTACGTTAGTCTGGGGGATCCGATCGTTGCTGCTGTGTTGACTACCATCACCTCAGCAGAAGCAGTCATAAGCATGCTCGACTGGAACTCCCAGGCTGACGAGCTTGTTGATGAAATTGCTAAAAGAGTCGACTTTGCAGACCTCGTAAGTCTCATTGCATCACTCGAGGCGATTAAGTCGGTTGTAGTACATGGTTCATCTGAGAGCCAATAATCTCAGATAAATTCCTCAAAACTTTTGAGGTTGTGTGGCGGGTGTGGCCTTTTGGTCACCCCGCCGCATATTTAACTTTTTACATATTTACTCAAGTGTATTGAGTACACATGTAATAACGTTAATCTATCTATTGATGTGTCGTTTTGTGTCACGGTCAATATCGCGGCGTTTGATTGTTTCGCGTTTGTCGTAGTTCTTTTTGCCCTTACCTATCGCTATAACGACTTTGATGTGACGGCCACTCGTCAGAAGTTTCGTTGGCACGATAGAAAAGCCCGATTGTTTTTTGGCTACAAAATTATCTATCTGTTTGCGATGAGCTAATAATTTTCTAGGTGTGGTATCAACAGTTCGAGCATTTGTTTTGCCCTTTTCGTTAAGTCTTAGACTAAAGCTAGCATTGTTGAGGTAAAGCTCACCGTTATGGACATTAACAAATGCGCCTTTTAGCTGGACATGAGCGTCGCGGGCTGCCCGTACTTCGGGCCCAGTTAGAACTATTCCCACCACCAGTTCATCACCCAATTCATAATCAAACCGTGCGCGACGGTTGACCAAACTCGAAACTGGTTTTTTGGGCTTTTTACTCATAACCTTTATTGTAGCGTATCTTATATAAAAAACACCTCTCGCTGGTATACTGCGGCATCCTTGCCTTTGTATACCGTAACGAGAGGTTTTGTACTAGCCCTTCGGGAAGGTCGTCCCGGCTTTGATGGTTGTTCCATCGGGTACGTTGCATCCTGGTTCGAGGTATGCGCCTTCTTCGATAGTGACATCATCACCGATAGTGACTCCATCGGCTTCGCTGGCATTTGGGCGTTTGGTGCCAATATTGGCATTTGCACCCACAACACAACCCTTGCCTAGGGAGACCCATCTGCCAATAATGGCCGAAGGATCAATATTGCAGTTGAACATGATTTCTGAAGTTTCAGGAATCAACATTCTTTCGTTGTCGTTTTCTGCATTGAGAAACCACTTTTTGCCGGGTGGCAAGATTGGTCGGTGCTGGGCGGTATTCTGAGATACTGACACGCAGTCCCCTTTTGATCGATTTGACAAAGTACACTAACGATTATAAACAAACTAAACGATAAATCAACAGTAACTACTAATAATATGTTGTAAAATATTATAATTTATGCTATAATAATAACAGTACCTTAACAATACTTACAAGCCCTTGAAAGAGGTGGTTGCGATGATATCGCAGATTGTAGCAGTGATAACGATTGCTGTTGGCGTATTGCTAGCAGTGACCGTCGTGTCGCTGCTACTTGATTGGTTGTTGCGTGCCGACATAGCTGTACCTGCTATGGATGCATGTACGATCAACCAGCTCAGGTCGTCAGAGAAAGACGATGTAATAATCATCTTTCTACCAGGCATACTGGCAGCTTCATCGGCAATGTCTGACAGGATTCTCGATGTGTGGGCTCGATTTGGCCAGGTGTGGGGTGTTGACTATACCCCACCTCGATTTCGACCCGAGCACATAGTATCGCTGGTGAGAGACCAGTTGCTTAGAGCCTGTTTGGGAGAAGCTGACGTCAAACGAGTTGTACTGATTGGTAGTTCAATGGGCTCCCTGTTGGCATACGATATTCGGCAGAGTCTTGAGAAGTCATCAATGTTCAATGTTGATGTCGACTTGGTTGTTGTTGATGCTCCTACGGGACGCAAAGACTTCCAGCCGCTGCTTTATTGGACGTCTTGGTTCGTGCACATACTTCCGTTTGGTCCGCTCTGGAATCATCTGAGTAAACCGATAATGAAGAAGCTCGTTATTCCCCCGAAGGAAGGCGAGATTGATGCAGATGTTGACCGTGATTGGCTCGATCAACAGGTGGCAGGCGCTCGTAGCTTTCCGCTGTCGTTCTGGCGAGACCAAGTGATGTTCATTTTGAATCACGGGGCACCTGCTCCTGATTCTGTCGACGAGCCTCTGGTGTATATCAGGTCGACTAAAGATGACGATACGGTGAGACCAGAAGCTGAGGAAAAGTGGCATGCAGCCTACATTGGGCCAGCCAATTTTTGGCACCCACAAAAGGCTGAAGGAGCTAAGCATGCTGCTTTTGCCCAGAACCCACGCGCATACGAGGAAGTGTTTTCCTACACTCTCTGGTGGCTCGGTTTGTAAAGAAGTAAGGTATTTGACCCATCCATTGTGATGGGTCTTTTACTTTTTAAAATTATTTAATGAGGTCTTTCATTGTTGTTAATAACGTTTTGGCAGATGTATGCCAGTCGAATTTCTTTGCTTGGGATTTACCTTTTGCGGTCAGTTCAAGTCTAAATTTTTTCTTTTCAAGTTGTCGCACCTTTTTCGCAAAATCATCGGCTGAATCTGGGTTGAAGAACAATCCTGCATCGCCTGCTACCTCGTGGAATATTTCAATATCACTACACACTACTGGAACGCCAACACTCATAGCTTCTATAATAGGCAAACCAAAGCCTTCTTCTTTGCTAGCTGTGACAAGTGCATGAGCACTGGCTAAAAGTCCTGAGTACTCTTTGTCAGTTACACCGCCGTAGAATTCTATGCGGGCATCTTTCCCGGCTATTTCTACAAGTTCTTTTTCGCGTTTTGGGTTGATAGTTGAAAGCAGATGCAGCTCGTAATCAGGCAAGAATTCCAGGGCCGCTATAAGTGTTTCGACGTTTTTGTACGGCATAAATGATCCCATATAAACGAGTTTTTTTGTCGGTTTTTGTAACTTTAGTTTCAAAGGGCTCGGTGCGTTATATACGACCGTAATCGGTCTCTTAGTTATATTATTTTGCTGAATATATTTTTTGGACGTATGACTAACAGTTACAACTGTATCTGCCTGGTTGAGCAACAAACGTTGAGGCCAATAAGAAAAATGAAAAAGTCTCCAGATAATACGTATTGGCAGCGCTAAAAATGTCGGCGGCTTTGGATGTCGATAGTAGATCAAATCTTGCAATGTTAATATTAATTTGTAATTTCTTCCCCATATACCCATGTATTGTAGTGGGCTAAAAACAACATCTGCGCCGAGCTGGTTTAGCTTGCGCGGGAGTAATAATTCGTGTGGCGAAATTGGGTTATTCACTAAAACATACGGTATTTTTTTTGGTAAAAATTTTAGTTGCTTTTTGTCATGTATCAATACAGTAATTGGATGAATTTTGTGTAGAGCCGTGATCAGGCTGGAGCCGTAGCGACTAATGCCATCGTGAAATTCAGTTTGGGTCCAACGGGCGTCTACGATAATTTTCATACTTTTTTGTTGGGTTGTTTAGAGTGGTTTTTTTTCAGTAGATAAGCTACATACACCCCTAGGACAGCTATCCATATTAGCTGCGAAAGCAAAAAATATTGCAATGTGTCGTCTAGATTTGGCCATATGCGATGCAAGGATATGATTCTAAACAAGCTTCCATCTTGGATATCCTTAAACAGCATGAGCCCTATCGACACAAACAGATGTATGCTGGCAAAAGTAAGCATGGTATATGCTGCGGCCTGTAGGAGTATGCGTCTGTTGGACATAGGGAAAGTATACCACTTTGTTCTGCTATAATTAACCCTAGTACTATGCGAATTGTAATAGCAAATGACCAGCACTGGCCAATGGTGAGCGGAGTTGCAACAGCCGCACGCACCCTAGCGCTCGGACTTACGCGCGCTGGACACGACGTATTGGTCATAGCACCGTCTCAAACAGGCGGACGATATGCCGAGCAGGATGAAGGCTACCGAATTGTTCGAACTCGTTCAGTGCGGTTCCCTTTTCGACAAAACCTACGCATTTCTGTCGCTCTAGAGCGTGAAGTTCGCACTATTTTAAAAGATTTTAAACCAGATATTGTTCACGTACACACTCAGCTTGGCGTTGGGCTAGCAGCGATTACAAGCGCTGGCAAGCTGTCTATCCCCGTAGTTGCAACCAACCATGTTATGCCTGAAAATATCATCAAAAACGTACGTATTGTTGCGCCGCTAGCAAAGCCGGTGAGCAGTATTTTTACGAGGTACGGTATGCTTCTTTACAAGGGTGCAAGTTGTATTGTCATGCCGACTCAATCTGCGATTAATTTGTTTCAAAAAGCAACAGTCGATGTGCCGATTGTCCCTATTTCAAATGGTATAAATTTGCAGTATTTTAGGCCGTTAGCGGCAAAGAAAAGTACCTATAGTACCTTTCAATTGCCCACTGACAGGCCAATTGTTAGCTATGTCGGTCGACTGGATCGGGAAAAGCATGTTCATATTTTGCTGCATGCTGCAAAATCGGTTTTAAAAAAGCACAAAGCCCACTTTTTAATCGTCGGAGATGGCAATGCAACCGAAACACTAGAGGATTTTGCCGAGGCATTAGGTATTACAGATTCGATTACATTTACCGGACGTGTGACAGATGATGACTTAGTGCAGCTTCATCGTATTGGTGATGTGTTTGTTATGCCTTCACCTGCAGAGCTTCAGAGTCTTGCGCTGTTGGAATCAATGGCCTCTGGCAAGCCAGCTGTCGCAGTACACGCTGGAGCACTACCAGAACTTTGCCAGGACGACCGAAATGGCTTTGTTGTTCCGGTAGATAATGTTAGGGCTATGGCGGAGAGCATTGCGATGCTTGTTGTTGATGAAAAACTTCGCAAGCAATTCGGTAGCGAAAGTCTAAAAATTGCCAAAAAACACGATATTACAAATGTGATAAAAGAATTTGAAGCTCTATATAAAAAAGTTATTGATGATTCAAAAAATTGACTATCGATTCTGCAATAGATTCGGGCTCTTCATAATGCGAGAGATGCCCTGCCCTATCTAGCTCGACCAAAGTAGCGCGCCTAAAAGCTTGAACAGCTTTTTTTTGTTGTTTGATTGGGCATTGGCTGTCCTTGTTGCCGCTGATTATGAGTACTTTTTTGGGAATATCCGGAGCATATTTGACTATGCCATTTTTGTTAATTTCACGGAATAACCCGTAGTTCTGTTTTGGTTGCTGAATATATTTACTGTTTTCGATATGTTCACTGTGGATTTCTTTTTTCAGATCGGTATTTTCAGTTGTAATCATATGATTTGTGATGATTTTTGTCAGTAAGTGGTTTTTTAATAAATGCATTCCAAATGAGCCTCCATAGGCGCCAAAGAAGAAATACAATTGACTAAACAGTTTACCTGCATATCGCGAATCGATTAGTGTAATTGGAGTTGCAACAGGGCTAACAAAGATTGTTTTTTCTGCTGTAAGCTCTGGATGCGTAGCCTGTAACTCCGCGACAACAAGCGATCCGTATGAGTGCCCCAATACTATAGGGGGCTGGTTGCAGTCCAAATATTTTATGAGACGGGCAACAGTTTGAGTGTGTAATTCTACGCTCATTGTTTTGTTGCCTATTTTTGACTGTCCAAAACCAGGCAAATCCAAGGTGATAACTGTATATTGCTTGGCTAGCAGCGGAGCTATTTTGTAAAAACCACGATGATCACCAGTAAAACCATGTACAAGGATGATTGCTTGTTTATCGAGTGAGCCAGTTGTCCAGTAATGCAGCTCGTTGCCCATAATTTTTGTTGTTTTATGCTGCATGTCCAATGTCATATATACAGTATACAAGCTGTTATAATGTACACAGTTAATAATTATGAAAAAAATACTTATAAACATGATTTCGGAAAGTGAAATTTCCGTACGTGGTCACGGTGTGCACACGGCTTATTTAGAACTGGTGAACGCGCTTCGTGCTCGTGATGATTGTGAAGTTATTGTGAATCAATTTACTAAAAAGATTGATGCTGATATTACCCATATCCACACTATTGGGTTACCGTCTCTCGTAAAACTTTTGTTTGGTGGAGGTGTAAAGGTTGTATCTGCGCACGTAGTCCCAGATTCGCTGGTTGGTTCTATTGCCCTGGCTCATATATGGCTCCCTGTTGCAAAAATGTATATGAAGTTCTTTTATCGACGCGCCGACAGAGTATTGGCAGTTTCGGCAATGGTAGCTGGGATCCTAGAAAAAGATCTAGGTGTTGCTGCTGAAAAGATTGAAATTACCCACAATACAATTGATACCGATCAATACACCACCGGCATGGTTGATAAAGAGACTGCTCGTAAAAAACTTGGTGTTGCTCGAGATGCATTTGTTGTGGCTGGGAATGGACAAATTCAACCTCGAAAGCGTTTCGATAGTTTCGTAGAAATGGCCGAGCATCTGCCTGATATCCGCTTTATTTGGATTGGCGGTATACCGTTCAAAAATATCGGTGCTGACTACAAAAAGATGCAGCAGTTAATCGAAACTGCTCCGAAAAATCTGCTTGTGACAGGGGTTATCGAGCTTGAAGATGTCAAGCAATACCTACAAGCATCTGATATTTTTGTACTCCCTGCTGAACAAGAAAATCACCCGATGGCTGTCATAGAGGCTGCGGCTACTGGACTGCCTATTGTGCTGCGCGATATTCCCGAATATGATGATACGTTTGGCGGTGATATAGTTCGTTGCAAGTCCCTGTCTGAATTTACGGCAGCAATAGAGACGCTGCGCAAGGACAAGAAAATGTACAATAAATACACTACAGCTTCTAAAAAAATTGCTACTCGATTTGATTCAGCGACGGGCGCTCGTCAAATGGCTGGTATTTATAAAAAACTACTCAGTATTGAAGGTGTGTCATGAGAATTGGGCTATTTACTGACACGTACAGGCCTTCGATTAACGGTATTGTATATGTGATTGATATTACAAAAAAACACCTCGAAAATTTGGGACACGAAGTTTATGTATTTTGTCCAGCTGACGGGGTAACCTCTTCTAAGGTTAGTAAAGATGAAGAATACGGCATAGTTCGGTTTCCCAGCGTAAAGGGAGCATTCTATGATGACTATAACTTTTCGTTCTTTTTCCCGCCATGGACTTTGCGCAAGATTCGCGAACTAGATTTGGATATAATTCATATCTTTACTCCTGGACAAATAGGTATTTTAGGTATTAATGCTGCCTATAAAACAGGGGCGCCACTCGTTACCCAGCACAGTACAGATATTTATGAATATGTTCGTCACTACCCTATGGTGTTGCCGGGGTTGCTCATGCTTGTACCTTTGACTCCATTTGCAACGAAATTTCATGGACGAGATATAAAAGAGCTTATCAAACTGTACATTCCCCGTCCCGGCGTCACGAAGTGGAACCAAGATATTATCGAAGCTATGGTGACAATTGTGTACAGTCGCTGCGATAAAGTGATAGCGCTTTCTCAAAAGAGTAAAAATCAACTAACAGGTTGGATGGAGGGAGAGGAATACTCTTATCCTATAGAGGTATTACCTACGGGCATTGATGCTCTGCCAGAAGCGTCTGAAGCGTCGCTAAGAGCATTCCGAGACGAGTACGGATTTGCAGTAGATGACGAGATAGTCACCTATGTCGGGCGTTTGGGCGCGGAAAAAAATCTGGATAGTCTTATACCAATGATAGAAGAAGTGTTACTATCACGTCCGAATGCAAAGTTGCTGTATGTTGGTGATTTTGAGTACAAAGAAACTCTTGAACAACTAGCTAGCGAGTCCGATGCGAGCAGTAGAATTGTCTTTACAGGTGCACTGCCCCGCGAAAATTTGGGAACTATTTACGGTGCGACATCTGTTTTTGTGTTTCCTTCCTTGACCGATACGCAGGGGCTCGTCATACACGAAGCTGCTTTGGCAGGATGCCCAATTGTACTGATTGATAAAGGTGTGAGTGAAGTTGTCGAAGATGGGGTTAATGGCTTTATTGCGAATACATCGGACGAAATGGCTGACAAAGTAGTTACTATACTGAGTGATAAGACATTACAAAAGAAATTTGGGCAAGCCAGCAAACAGCTTGCTGGCCGTTATACAGAAGAAAATCAGACTAAAAAGCTCGAAAAATTATACGAACAAGCAGTCGCCTCTCATAGTGAAAAGCGTCGTTCGTCATTGCAAAAACTGTATAAACACATCGTAGAAATTCGACGAAAAGTTACGAAACGAATTGGCTCTGAGCCTTGATTGCTGCGAAATAAAAAACCCGGAGATGCCGGATGAGGAGAGATCGCGTGCGTGATCAGCATTCCTCATCCGGACATCCCGGGTGATGTGGTGCTCCCCGTAACGGGAGCGAGTGACATCCAGCAGTGTCATTGTTGACGTTCCCGAGTACTTTTGGAGTTTTTATCTCCGTGAAAGCCTCGGTCTATTGAGGGCCAGATCATTGGATGCGTCGGAGTACGCACATCCTACCAGTTCAATAGCTTGTTTTTTGCGGTCGGGTAAAGTGGTGCCGATACCGAACCGTTCAGTCAACTCAAGATTTGCTGTATTTCTTTCGAGACTTACCGGTCTCGAAAGAATCTTGTAAAAGTGCCCCACTCCATGATCGCTACAGAGGACTGTAACGCCGTCATGACCTGGTGGGGTCATTCGTATGAGACTGCCCTTTTTGGGGGCTATCATGGAGTGGGTATGTACTGCGGGCTGCGGATGTTGGCGCATCTACTCCGAAGAGTCTAGGCAGTTGCCACAGTACTGCCGTTGCGTGCAGAGTAGTGAAAAACCTCCCACTTCTCTAACACAATACTATCATAGAAAAACAAGACTAATCAAGACTTATTATTGAGATTTTGCAAGTCGTTGCTCGATTCGGACCACCGCACCTATTGGTTGTTCGTGAAATTTTATGGCTGCTCTATCAGTTTTTAGCCCCAGCTCTGGATTGAGAGTACGGTCGAGAGCTTTTGTAATAAAAGGGAGTTCCTGATGTCTTTTTTGGAATTGATCAAGGCTACCTACAACTACAAACTCAGCATGCTCCAGTCCATCTTCATATGGGGATCCATCTTTTGGTGCGGGTAATTCAATATACGGTATGGTCCAGTTACCTGCCTGTATATATTCGTAAAGTTCAAATACAGCGATAGGACGTCCGGCTACCATAGTTTCATCTAGTTTGAGGGCGATATTTGCGAGTGTTTCTTTCATCTCCTGGTATCTATCGAAAGTTTCAACTCGGTATGCAAGGTGATCAAGCTGGGATAGTTCATTTGGTGCAATATTGCTTTGAACTAGGGCATCGTTAATATTTGCGATTTTTGTTTCAAAATCACCGAGAATGTTTTGCATGATTTTTATTTCTTTTTGCTACCGCCAGCATTGACTTCGTAGCTAGTATTTGTGCTTTCAAAGAAGTTAACGAGTTCTAGGGTGTCGTTAGCCGCAGCCATCCATTTTGCTGGGTTGCTGACTTTGTAGTGAGGCTCAAAACCAAGCTCTTCTAGACGACGATCGGCAAGGTATTTGACGTATTGGTTGATGTAGTCAGCATTGAGTCCCAAGATACCGTTTGGCAATAGATCTTTGTTGTATTGTTCTTCCATCTCTACACCATCGATAATCATTTGCTTAATTTCGGCAGCGAATTCTTCTGTTTGAAGATCTTGATTTTCATCCAGGACAGTAAGGATAAGGTTGATACCAAATTTTAGATGCAGGCTTTCATCACGAACTACCCAGTCAATCAAACTACCAAAGTTACGTAGTAGGTTGCGTTGGCGGAAGCTGAGGGCTACCATAAAGCCGCTGTAGAACCAGAGGCCTTCGAGGATGATGTTATATGCCACAAGGTTTCGTACAAAGTCTTTCTTTCCTTCTGTGCTAGTAATATCAATTTGTTCCTCGGTCATACGCTTGATGTATTTGACCTCAAACTCTTCTTTTTTAGCCATAGATGGCACATTGATATGTGCGTCATAAGAGTTTTCACGATCTACTGGGAATGTTTCTAGGACATATTCGAAAGCCATACAGTGGTTGGCTTCTTCCCACATCTGTTTTGCTAGATACATGTGTGCTTCTGGCGCGTTGATATAGGGGTATACACCAAAGGCTAGAGCTTTGTTGACGAGTAGCTCATTAGGGTTGAAATAACTCATCAAAAACGTGACAGCATGTTTTTCTTCGTCACTCATTTTGCGCCAATCAGCGACATCTTGTCCTAATTGGATTTCGTTTGGAAACCAGGTGTTTGCAACTGCTTGTTCGTATAGGTCATATGCCCATTGGTAGCGAACTGGTTTTAATCGCAAGCCATCCTGAATGCCGGTTCCTAGTATGCCTTTTGTTTTTGTCATAATAGCCTACTCGCAACCGTCGCAGATGAGGCCTTCTTGTGGGTCAACCAAGGCGTCCATGTTGATATTGTTGCTGGAGAATGTTTGAGAGCCCTGTTTTTGGGCTTCAGCCATTGCTTCTTGAATGATCTTCATTCGTAGTTCGATTTCTTCTTGTGTCTCTTGTTGTGTGTTGTTTGTGCTCATAATTTTTACCCCCGTTATTTTGTTTTTATTAATTATCTTGCTCTGGAGCCAAAACCAAACCCTGACCCGCTTGAGCTGGATTTAGCAATTGCTTCTGACTTGTTAACTTTTGTTGTACTCTGCTCGGCCTGATGTCGTGGTTTGACGTGTAGATAGTAAGTTGTTTTTAGCCCCTTTTTCCAGGCATTTGAGTAAATACTTACCATATCGTCAATATCACGAGTCTCTAGATACATGTTGCGTGAAATAGCCTGGTCTACCCACTTTTGAGCTCGGCCTGCCACTTCGATAAATGCGTCTGGAGCCAATTGGAAGCTCGTTTTGTAGACGTCTTTAATATGTTGCGGAATGGAGTCAATTTTTGTGAGATCTCCCTGCTGTGCCAGTACGTCATCTTTTACCTGGGTCCAAAGGTTGAGAGCTTTGAGGTCGTTAACCAAGTTCACATTAACTTCTAGGAACTTACCGTTTAGAGTCGATCGTGAGAAGATTTGTGAGAACTGTGGGTCAAGACCTGGAGTTGTCCCTGCGACGTGTGCGATGTTTGCTGTTGGTGCGATAGCCATCAATGTTGCGTTACGCATACCTTTTTTGACTTTTTTACGTAGTTTTGCCCAATCTAGGCGAGTTGTACGGTTGATGTCTATACCAACGCCACGGTCGATACTTGCTAGCTCGACTGTGTCGAGTGGAATCAGGCCTTTGCTCCAGCCAGAGCCTTTGAACATTGGGTATGATCCACGCTCTTTCGCAAGTTCTGCGCTTTCATCGATCGCCTGATAGCTAATGAACTCTACAAGTTGATCGATTAAATCGTAGGCTTCTTCGGACTCGTATGAATAGCCAAGCTTTTCGATAACATCGGTGAAGCCCATAACGCCTAGTCCAACTGCACGGTTTTGCTTGTTTGAATGCATCGCTTCTTTTACTGGTGTGTTGGTAATATCGACTAGATTGTCGAGCTGACGAATTGCTGAACGAGTACTTCGCTCCAGTCGCTTCCAGTCGAAGTCTCTTTTGTCGAGCAGTAAATGTGCCGAAAGGTTCATGCTGACAAGGTTGCACACTGCTGTGTTGTCTTTATCCTGTGGCAAAGTTATTTCAGTACATAGGTTAGACAGGTGGATTGTACCGGTATTGTTGTTGAGTGCGCGAACGTTGATAGTGTCTTTCCAGGTTAGCCAAGGATGTGAAGTTGCCTGAAGGACGATGAGGATTTGGCGGAATTGTTCACGAGCTTTGATTTTGTCGAAAGTTCGAATCTCACCTGCTTCGGCTAGGGCAATATATTCAGCGTAGCGTTTGCTGAAATCACTACCATATAGTTCGCACAGGTCTGGCGTGTCGGCTGGGTCAAATAGATACCAATCTTCGTCGTTGTCGACACGTTTCATGAATTCATCTGACATCCAAACAGCAGTGTTGGCGGTTCGTACACGAAGGTATGGGTCGCCAGAGTTTTGTTTGAGGTCAAGAAATTGTGGGAAGTTAAGGTGCCAGTTTTCCATATAGAATGCTAATGCTCCGGCTTTTTTGCCTTTTCGGCTAACAGCACGTAGGGCCGCATCAACCACGTTCATAAATGGAATAGGTCCAGTAGATACTGTGTTGGTGCTTTTTACTGGCGAACCTTCGGCGCGGAGCTTGTTCATGCTCAAGCCGATGCCACCTGTGCCCTTAGAGATCCACATGACGTCGCTGACGGTCTTTGCAATAGAATCCATGTCATCTTGCGTCTCCATGACGAAACAGTTGCTGAGCTGCGGGAAAGCACCTCCTGCGTTCACTCTTGTTGAGCCACCGGGTACGTAGTCGAAGCTGCTCATGCGATCGTAGAATTCCAAAGCTGCATTGGTTGGGTTCTTTTCATTAAAACTAAGGCCCATTGCGATGCGCATCATTGTGTACTGCGGTGTTTCAATAGGTTCGCCGTCTTGTTTGCGAAGTGCGTAACGGTTTTTGCTAGTGATAACGCCGAGGTACTTCATAAGGTTGTCTCGACTTGGGTCAAGCGCTGCAGCAAGTTTTTTGAGGTCAAATAACTTTGCGTCGCCCATGCGCTTGTCAAGAAGCTTGTCCTTCACCCCTAAACGTATGTAGGATGCAAAATTCTTTTGGTGAAGTGCTATGAGTTCTTCATCAGATTCGTAGTCACCAAGAACATTTTTGTAAATAGTTTTTAGTAGTAATCGTGCTGCGATGATGTCAAAGTCAGGGTCGTCTTTGACGTTTTGCAAAGCTGCATGTATTACTGCTTCATCTAGTTGAGTTGTTGTAATGCCGTCGAATAGTGTGAGGCTTACCTCAGTTGCGACTTGGATTACTTTTGATATTTGATCATCAAGACCGCGCGTTGCTCTCTCTAACGCTCGGTTGATCTTGTCTGCATTATAAGGTTGCCGACTACCGTCAATTTTTGTGACTTGAATGTCCACTTTTGGTGACCCTCCTATTTTTTGTATTGTACACACCTGCCGTAACAGTGGTGGAAGACTTGGCTATACCCCTATAGTGCCTTCAGGCGAGATAGTTCATGCGTTTCTACATACTATATCTAGCGCTTATGTTCCATAGTAATACCCTATATATGCTATTGTCAACGGTTTTATGCTTTAGAATTTACAACGATTCCGTATCTGTTAGGTGGGTAAAACTAGTTGCTTTTAGCCAGTGCAGCGTCTATTTTTGGACGGTCAAAACCCACAACTATTTCACCATTAATGGTACTCGTAGGCACTCCTCGGAAATTACCACTACCACCAATTGCTTCCATGAGTTCATTGTATGCAGATTCGTCTTTTTCTATGTCTTTTACGGTGTACGATACTTTTTTGTTGTCTAAATACTGTTCTAAACTATGGCAAAAACCACACCAAGTTGTGCTGTATATAGTGACTTTTGTTTTTACCTCTCCGTTCATGTACTTTATTATACTCTCAAATGAGCTGCCGTCTATCATTGACTTAGTTTGTGCAAAGTTTTATAATTTTGTTATTACTTTTGGGCAAAGGCTCAAGAGAACGTACTTCTGGAGGTCTGTATGACGTTCGTAAACAGAGTAAGTATCAGTCTCAGGGCTGTGGCTAGGGCGCTGTTTTTCCCTTTTGTTGCGACAGAGTTTGTTGTCGTTAGCTACGTACTCGCAACTCTTTTTCGCGAGGGGTACAGCTCCCCTACTTTTTGGGGATTTGTAGGCTGTTTGATTGTGCTTGTATGGCCTGTTGCGACAGCATTTTTCGATGGCGGTTTGCCGAGTTCGGGTGAGCCGTTGCTTGATAAAGAGGCTGTTGTGATGCTCTTGCTGTCTCCTTTTTGGCCAGTATTTCTCGTAGTAGGCTGTGCGGCTTTTGTTGTGTGGCTCTCTGTCTACCTGGTGTTATATCTTCCAGCCAACTGGCTGAAATGGCTTATCACTGGAGAGAGGTTCTTTGCCTCAGACGAAGCCCTATCCCCTCAACTTGAACGTTGAGGGGATTTTTTCTTTTCAGGAATAGAGGTATTTGCTACAATAGAATGATTAAGTGATGAGTAAAAAAGCAAAAAAATCCACCGTACCGAATGCCAATGATGTTTTGGTGTTGTTTGGTACGGTCGCGGATACTACATGGCGGATGTTTGTTCCTACACTAGTGGGATTGGCATTAGGCTTGTGGGCTGATAGTGCTTACAATACAAAGCCACTATGGACTCTTGTTGGAGTTATTGTGGGTGTCGCGGTTTGTTTGGGGCTTATCTATATACAACTGAAAGGTGTTGAAAAATGAACCTAGCTATCTTTGCCGCGGAAAAGCCGCACATTAGTCTAGCGTCCGAGACTATTTTTACAGTTGCCGGAGTGCCAATCACCAACTCAATGCTACTTGGCTTGGTTGGTTATAGTATTGTTCTGGCGTTGCTACTGTACGTCGCATTTTCGGTGAAAAGGAAACGGACGAATAAATTAGTCCTTGCTATTCAATGGGGTTACGAAATATTATTAGGCACAATCGAGCAAGTTATTCCTGAAAAGCAAACAGCACGACGACTAGCACCGCTAGTTATTACAATGTTCTTTTGTATCATTATTAACTATTGGCTCGGTGTACTGCCGTTTGTCGGTGACGCAGTGACATATCATGGCACTCCGTTGCTACGTCCACTGCCGTCGGATATGAATGTCACGTTTGCACTGGCTATTATTAGTATGGTTATGGCACAGATCTATGCAATACGCGTGCACGGTGTATTTGGTAACGTAAGGCGATATCTTCGTAACCCTATAAAAGACCCAACTGGCGCATTCGAAGGCATACTAGAATTTATAGCAGAATTTTCTAGGGGCACTGCCCTATCGCTACGTTTATTTGGCAACGTTTTTGCCGGCGAAGTACTACTACTGATGGTTGGGTATCTCAGTAGTTACCTGGCACCTTTAACACTACCCGCTTTTATGTTATTTGAAATTTTCATGGGTGCTATTCAGGCATATGTGTTCTTTATGCTGACAACCGTCTTTGTTAGTTTGGCGGTTGCACATCATGGTGACGAGCAACACGCAAAAACGACACATTAATTTGCTTGTTTGTAAATGATATAATATGAGTTATATACTTTTGGCAACAAGCTGAAGGTTCGTACACAAAGGGTGGTGTTAGTGTGTTTGCCTTTACGGTGACTGTACCAACTGTCTGGTTAGTAGTATTAATTTTGGTTGTAGTAATGGCTGCTTGGTTCTGGGGTTTTTGGTGGCTCGCAAAAAACTGGGTACTGCCCTGGACTGATGAAAAGATCGAAAAAGCAGCAGCCAAAGCACGCGCCAAAGTTAATGCAGAATATGGCCAAGGCGGTCATTCGGGGAGTGAGCAGTAATGCTCCTCCCCTTTACATTTTTGTAAAAAGCTCATGCTTGCACGTGGTTTTATAGAGGTCTAGACTGGAAAGTAGAAATAAGAACGGAGAAAAAATGGCAGATAGAGAAAAAGTTATTTACAAGGAGTTCGACGAAAATCAGGCTGGGCTTGATGTAGGCATTGTGTCCGTTAAGCAAAGAGAAACATCGGCTAACGGTGGTCCCGGACGGACTATTAGTGAGGTTGCTTTAAAAGTTACCCGTGTCGGCGAACAAGGTGCTCAGTGTGGGTATACTATCTGTCATGATATTGACGATAAAAAAGTTGTATTTGGTGGCGACACTTCAGGGTTTGAGGAGCTTACATCTTTAAGTGTAAGTCTTTACGAAGGACTGAATGTTCATGATGCTCTAAGGAACGGTCTTGTGCTTGCAGGTAAGCGCGCCAAAGGAATGGAAGCTGACAGGGTTGTAGCAGACTACGGTATAACCGATGAGGACGAAGTTGTATTAGTTGAAGGCAAGCCTGCGATTCTCTCTGATTTAAAAGACGGTTTGGCGAGTAATGAGATGTCTGAATTTTATCCACTTGTGTACTATCTTCTGAACAATACCCTGCTTCGTGCAAAGTACGGCGGTATTGTCGACTCAGCCAAAGACAGATGTTACAGCGATAAAGAGATGACAGAGATGACAGAAACACAATTACTTCGTGCGGTCGAGATTACTTCCATACTTGACGCTGTGGCAATAGAAGATAAAGAAATGCTCGAGAATCTAACTTTGTACTCTACTATCAAAGCAAGTAAGGTGGCTAAGGCTTTCAAAAAATCACGTGAACAGGTGCGGGAATATGAAGTTGCAGCTGCGGAAGCTGCTAGCCAACTGTATATACCTGACTTGAGTTTCCTGCCTATAGGCCAAGTTTCCGGAGGTAGGTCGTGGCCATATATGGATGCAGCACTCCCAGCAGATGACCCAAAGAGTTTTGGGCGTGAACTTGCGGCACTTGAAGACAAGAACATTAATCCGGTCGTCAGCGAACTTCGTCGAGAGTTGGATGAAGTTGAAAAAAGAGCCGAGTATGCACGAACTGCGAGCGCTATTTTCTCTACTCTTTCAGCTCAAGAAGAAACCCCACAATAAGCATGGCTGAAAAACTTGGTAACGAAAATCTAGTTGTAATAAGTGATTTGCACGGTTACGATGAGCCGCTTGAAAAAGCGGTGAGACATTATGGTGACAAACCAGACAGGTATCTTTTGAATGGAGACGTCATAGGTGCGGGAGCTAGTACTGCTCGAACACTTGATATTGCCCAAAATATTGATGCAGACATAACACTTGGTAACTGGGAGTTGTACCTTCTCGCAGGTTTATTGCATAAAGATCCTGAAATGCGTCGAGTAATCCAGACGACAGCTCGGGTATTTAGCGAGCGGAAGGGTGTTCTCGATGCGATAGCAGGTTCGTATGGCGTGGCAACACATAACGTAAAACATAGCGAAAAAGTCGCAGGTTTGCATGAGGCTATGTTGGAAAAAGGCCATCTGCAAATGCTCGCGCGAGCTGCAATGTATTTTGAAGGTAGTGATTTCATAGTAATTCATGCTGGTATAACTGATACGGGCTGGCTAAAGCAAAAACAAGAATTATTTTATTCTAGGAAAGATTTGCTCGAAAACGTCGGTGAACAAGAATATGATGAACCGCCTCAAATAGTTAGCCTACCTCTTGCTCATCAAGAAGAGGCATTTAAAGGCTCGCACAAAACTATAGTCACTGGACACGCACATACCCCGCAAGGTGATAGAATAACTGCTGATGGCGCACGCGTTCGCCTAGGAAGTCAACTCGAGCTAGATGAGCCCTTGTACGTGTGGCAGAGCTGGAACCGAGAAGTAAAAGAATTTTAGCAAAATTAGACAATTTTCATCTACTAACCCCTTTATTTCCTTCGCTGCATTCGCTATACTGGGTTGGTAGTAAATAAGGAGAGAAAAAGAAAATGGAAGAATTAGCATTTGGCTTGACCTATGCTATCGCTGCTGGACTATGTGGTCTTGGTGTCGGTATCGTTGCAGGATCAGCTGTACAAGCAGTCGGTCGTAACCCAGAAAAAATTAGCGAAATACGATCACTCATGATCTTAGGTATTTCATTCGTTGACGCATTGGCCATCATCGCCATTATCGTTGCGATCATCGCGAAGTTCATTTAACAAAGGTAAAGTTTATTTTTAGTTTATGAATAGTTTACATATGTTTGCAGCCGCAGAGACAGCCGAAAAGGCTGATCTTTTCGGTGTGTTAGGAATTGACTGGCGACTGCTGATTTTGCAGACTATCGCATTTCTTATCATGTTTTGGGTGCTAAAGAAATTTGCCTATCCCCCGCTAACGAAAGCGCTAGATGAACGACAAAAGACTATCGAAGCAGGACTGCAGGCTGCAAAAGACGCTGAGACAAAAGCTGAAAAGAGCCAAGCCGAGATCGAAAAGTTGCTAGTCGAGGCTAGGACTCAGGCTAGCGATATCATGGCGACTGCAAAAAACGAAGCTTCGTCTACTATCGAGGCAGCTGAGGAAAAAGCCAAGACCAAAGCCCAGCGAGTACTCGACCTTGCTCACGAGCAAGTCCAACAAGACATTGCTGCTGCTCGCAAGGCTCTGCGCAAAGATACAATTGACCTAGTTGCCCTAGCAACAGAAAAAGTCGTCAAAGAAAAGATAACAGCGGCTGAGGACAAGAAGTTAGTCAAGAAGTCTGTCGAGGAGATTGAAGTATGACCAGTATCTCTCGTCGACAGGTCGCTCGTTACGCCGCAAAGCAGATAGCTAGCGGTGAAAAGAACCGCAAAGTAGCCAAGTATTTAGCTGCTTATTTGTATGAGAGTAAAGCGAGCCGTCAAATAGATCTATTGCTTGCAGACATCGAACTATTCTTACAGCAAGATCACGGACACAGCGCAGTACATATACAGTCTATGTATGAACTAACTTCAGAGTTAAAAAAGCAGATTGTGAAGAATCTAGGCATTACAAGTAACGATCTAGAAATTAACGAGACAATTGATTCAGAATTATTAGGCGGCGTTATCGTCAACAGTGCTGGCAAACAGTACGACGGCTCGGTCAAAACCAGCATCAAACAACTAAAGGCACTAGGAAACTAAAGGAGATACCATGGCAGATACAATTTCAGTAAACGAACTTTCGAGAGACCTACGAGCAGCAATCGCTGATTTACAGGTAGACGGTTCATTACAAGACACTGGTATTGTTACTCGTGTTGGTGACGGTGTCGCCTGGATTTACGGTTTGTCTAGTGCTGGTTACAGTGAGATCTTGGCTATCGAGACCGACAAGAGTGAAGTCGAGGCCTTTGCCCTGAACCTCAACGAAGACGAAATCGGTGCGGTGCTGCTTGGTGAAGATTCTGAAGTCAAAGCTGGTGCAAAAGTACGCCTAACAGGTAAAGCACTCGAAGTTCCTGTCGGTCCAGAACTATTAGGACGCGTAGTTGACCCATTAGGTCGTCCACTGGACGGCTTGGGCGCTATCAAAACAAAACTGACTGGTCCAGTCGAGAATGCTGCGCCAGGGGTTATGGCGCGTAAATCAGTCCATGAACCATTAATGACCGGCATTATGTCAATTGATGCTATGTTCCCTATCGGTCGTGGTCAGCGTGAGCTTATCATTGGAGACCGTCAAACTGGTAAAACCGCCGTTGCAGTCGACACTATGGTCAACCAGGCAAAGCAAAAAACTGGTGTAGTTAACGTGTATGTTGCGATTGGCCAAAAACTTAGTAAAGTCAGTCAACTAGTTGAACGTCTAAAAGAAGAAGGCGTCATGGAGCAGACTATTGTAGTTGCAACAGGTCCGAGTGATCCAGCATCACTTCTCTACCTTGCACCATATTCTGGAACTGCTATGGGTGAATATTTCCGAGACAACAAACAGCACGCGCTGATGGTTTATGATGACCTGACAAAACACGCGGTGGCTTATCGACAAATGTCACTACTACTTCGACGCCCGCCTGGACGTGAAGCCTACCCAGGTGATGTGTTTTATCTCCACTCTCGCCTACTAGAGCGTTCAGCAAAATTATCTGACAAATTAGGTGCCGGTAGCTTGACTGCCCTGCCTATCATCGAGACTCAGGCTGGTGATATTTCTGCCTACATTCCGACTAACGTGATCTCTATTACCGATGGTCAGATTTTCTTTGAAACTGATCTGTTCTATCAAGGTATTCGCCCAGCTATCTCGGCTGGTTTATCAGTATCGCGTGTTGGTAGCGCTGCTCAGACAAAAGCTATGAAGAGTGTCAGTGGTAGCCTCAAGCTTGGTCTGTCACAATTCCGTGAACTTGCCAGTTTCGTACAGTTTGGTTCAGACCTAGACGACGAAACCAAAAAGCAAATTGATGTTGGTCAACGTCTGACTGAGATGTTGAAACAGCATCAATATCAGCCGATGAGTGTTTGGGAGCAAGTTTCCAGCATCACAGCTATCGACAGCGGCGCATTTGCAACTGTTGCTGTAAGTAAAGTTAAAGAAGCCCAAGAAGCACTACTGAGCGATCTATGGACTCATCACAAAGACCTAATGCGTGAACTCAATAAAGGCGACAAGCCAACTGAAAAGCAACTGACAACTATCAAAAAGACTGCTGAAAAAGTTGCGAAAGGGTTCAAGGAATAGCAAGCCATGGCATCAACCCGCCAACTAAAAGGACGAATACGCTCGGTCAAAAGTACCAAGCAAATTACTAAAGCCATGCAATTAGTTGCGGCTAGTAAAATGCGCCGCGCCCAAGATTCTGCTAGCGCCACTGGCCCGTATGCACAGTCTGCGTCAGAGCTACTGACCCGCCTATCTCGCGATGGTGAAACGAAGGCTCATCCACTGTATGCTGAGCGGACAGTAAAAAACCGTATAGTCATAGTTATAACCAGTAACCGTGGCTTGGCCGGGGCTTACAACAGCAATGTATTGAAACAATACATCAACCGACTAAAAGAAGATGACAGCGCCAAGATTACCACCAGCGCAATTGCCATCGGCAAAAAAGGCGCCCAGCTAGCGACACGTTTAAAAAATGACCATGTTATAGGTGTTTATAACGAGCTGATCGAAGAGCCGACTGGTCCAGCACTAAAGGCAATTGTGAATACGATTGTCGAACAATTCGCCACTAAAAAAGTCGATGCAGTCGAAATAATCTATACAAAATACATCAACAGTCTGTCACAGCAAGTCACTACCTTGCCTTTGCTGCCAGCTGGATTTACGAAAACTGAAATTAGTGAGCATTTATCTCAGGCCAGTTTCGAGCCAAGCGCGCCTGAAGTTCTAGAAGCGGCAACAATACGCTTGATCGAGGCACAGCTGTTTCAGGCGATTCTGGACTCTGTTGCCAGTGAACACAGCATGCGTATGTTGGCTATGAAAAACGCCACCGATAATGCGACGGATCTTATCGATGATTTGACATTAGAAATGAATAAACTGCGTCAAGCAGATATTACTCAGGAATTAGCCGAGATATCTGGTGGTGTAGAAGCGATGAAAGTTTAAGGAGAATATTTAATGAGTACAGCAACGAAACAAAAAACAGGTAAAGTCATCCAGGTTGTGGGTGTGGTGGTTGACGTGGAATTTCCAAAGGGACATTTACCGGCTATTTTAGATGCAGTTCATATCGACTACAACAAACGAACACTAGTGCTAGAAGTTGCACAGCACCTTAGCGATACAACTGTTCGTGCAATTGCTCTCGCAACAACTGACGGTTTGCAACGTGGTGCCGAAGCTGTAGCGACTGGCGCACCGATCAGTGTGCCTGTTGGTGCTGCTACTCAGGGACGTATGTTTGACGTTGTGGGTAATCCAATCGACGACAAGCCAGCTGTTAAAGGCAAAACTGCACCAATTCACCGTAGCGCTCCCCCACTATCTGAACAATCTGGTAAAACAGAAGTTCTAGAAACTGGTATCAAGGTAATTGACCTGATTGCACCAATCGCAAAGGGCGGAAAAGTCGGTTTGTTTGGTGGTGCTGGTGTTGGTAAGACTGTTATCATCCAGGAACTCATCAACAACATCGCGAAATTCCACAGCGGTAACTCTGTTTTCGCTGGTGTCGGTGAACGTACACGTGAAGGTAACGATTTGTATCACGAGATGAAAGATGCTGGCGTGTTAGACAAAACCAGCCTAGTCTTTGGTCAGATGAATGAACCACCAGGAGCACGCCTACGTGTAGCACTTGCTGGGCTAACTATGGCTGAAGCTTTTCGTGACGAAGGTAAAGATGTCTTGATGTTTATAGATAACATTTTCCGATTTACCCAGGCTGGTGCCGAAGTATCTGCCCTATTAGGTCGTTTGCCTAGTGCCGTTGGTTACCAACCAAACTTGCAACAAGAAATGGGTTCATTACAAGAACGTATCACATCAACTCGTAAAGGTTCTGTTACTTCTGTTCAGGCCGTCTATGTTCCCGCAGATGATCTTACTGACCCTGCGCCTGCCACTACTTTTGCCCACCTTGACTCGACCATTACATTGAACCGTGCGCTAACCGAAATTGGTATTTACCCGGCGGTTGACCCGCTAGATTCAAACTCTACAATTTTAGACGCAGATATTGTTGGTCAGGAGCATTACGAAGTTGCCCGTGAAGTGCAACGAGTCTTGCAAGAATACAAAGATTTGCAAGATATTATTGCGATCCTAGGTATGGAAGAACTATCAGACGCACAGAAGCAAACTGTTGGTCGCGCACGTCGTATCCAACGTTTCTTATCGCAGCCATTCTTTGTTGCCGAACAATTTACCGGTGTGCCAGGTGAATATGTCAAACTAGAAGACACCGTCAAAGGATTCAAGGAAATCCTCGAAGGTAAACACGACAGCAAACCCGAAAGTGCCTTCTACATGAAGTCTGATATTAGTTCAGTAAAATCAAAATAGCATTGACTATACATCTATAAACTTGTATAATAATATACAGTAATCTTCCTACGTGAAGATTAGGTAGTTTTTACTTCAACCTTTCAAAACAGGAGGAGACTTTGAGTGATTTTGCTCACAATCTCAACATCGGTGCCACAACATGGCACAGCAGGTGGTACCACCACTGGCTCACTCTGACGGGACGCGAGTCGTCGTCGGAAACTCTGTGTCATTACGTACGGGTGTTGCTCTTTTGGGCACCACTCGCATGGTTCTTTCGAGGACGGGTCTTCAAGATTGTCCCTCCGTGGACAATTGTGTCGACTTTGCTTGTCGGCGGCACAGTGATCACATTGTGCGTGCTCTGGCCAGAAGATGCGGTGAGAGTATTGCTGATTCTGGCTGGATTCATTGCGCTTGTTGCACTGGTGTCTGGGGTGCTGTTCGTTGTTGACGAAGGCCCTCACTGGGCACGCGTCACAATTGCATGCATCACATTTCCGCTGTGGGTTATCCCAATGCTGATTGTCGTTCCGATTGTGTTCGTGGTCGAAAGGTACGAAAAGGCTATTGCAGCCTTTAAGGACTGGTGGACAAGACCGCGACATTGGTTGGCTGGTACATCACCAGTCATTGTGCTTCTCACGGTGACTGTCATAGCAGTACTAACAACAGTGGCGATTCTCGACTTCAAGACATTCTTGTCGTTGGTCTTGTTCGTTGTTGGTTTTTTGGTCGGGCTGGTTGTACTTGGCTGTGTCTTTCTCTTGCTCGACGAAGCGAAAGGAAGGCGTCGTGCTGGCAAGCCGATGCTTGGTGAAAAGTTCGCTAGCGTGTCCGAAACTGCGAAACTAGGTGCGACATACATTGCAACCAAAAAACGCGGCAGCAGAATCTGCCCGTTTATTCGCTTTGAGGATTCGACAGAAGTCAGTCTGAGCAAAGAGACAGTCTAAAACCTCTGGGTTGAGGTCAGCGAGAAGCAAGGAAGCTTCTCGCTGGATCGGATTTGTTGAGCTTTATGAAAGCTCCAAATCCACTTGTTTACATACGTGTGTACGTGTGCTGATGATTCCAAAAGGATGAAAAGCAAGACAATATCGCTTGTAGTAGTCATAGTGATTTTTCGTATTTTTTGTTATACTAACAGATATGAAACTGCGACTCGTGACACTACTTGGTTCAAAGCTCGATACAGATGTATACGGGGTTACTTTGCCAACGAAAGCTGGTGAAATATCTGTATACCAAGGCCACGAAGCCTTGATTACTCTGGCGCAGCCAGGTATTATTGCTGTTCGTTATAAAAAAAATGATTCGGATAAACAGATGGATTACTTTGCTACTAGTGGTGGTGTTGTCGAAATCGAACCCGATGGTATTAAAGTATTAGTAGACGAGGCTGACCACGGTGATGATATCATCGAATCTGAAAGCAAAGCTGCATTAGAACGCGCTGTTAAGCTTAAAGCTGGCGCTAAGAATCAAATTGAGTTAGAAGAAGCTGGACAGCTAGTTGATCGACATGCAGTACGGCTAAAAGTTGCTGGTTTGCGTCGCCATCGTCGCCGATAGTGTAGTTTTCTGATATACTTGCAGTGTAAGCAGGAGGATCCAATGGAACCACAGCTACCGCGCTCAGCACCAAATATAGATAAAGTCACAGAGGCTTTTCGTGATCTTGAGCAGCATACGGCGGAAGTTGAATCCCTGCAACTTGTGCAATATAACAGTATTGTGGTCCTAGAATTTCTAGGCAATCATCCGCAAACAAAGCGTGTGAAATTGGTTGAAGACAAGAGCGAATCTACATCTGACGGTGCAGAAATGCTAATAGACACAGAATCTGAAGTTGGTAAAAAAATATATCGTCAAACATTGGACGACGCAGAGATTGTTATTAATGACCACACAAAAGTTAGAATTTTAGAGATTATAGACCCTGAGTCGAGAGTATTTTCCGAACCTCAGTAACATCTTTTGTTTGCATGAGTTGGTGACGAAGTTCACTTGCTCCGTCAAAATCACGAATATATATTTTGTAGAAGCGTTTCAAGGTTTCGTATTTTCGTTTCTTTTCACCACGTTTTTCATACAAGTCTAAATGCAAATGCAACAAATCTAACAATTCGTCTCGTGTATGTTTGCGGGGTTCAGGTTCGAACCCAAATGGATTATGAAATACGCCTCTCCCTATCATTATCCCATCTACGCCGTAGGTATCTATAACCTCCCTACCATGCTCCCTATCATTGATATCACCATTAGCTATGATTAAAGTATCAGGAGCTACTTCGTCACGCAGTGCAACGATTTCAGCTAGAATTTCAAAATGTGCTGGTACTTTACTCATTTCACTTTTTGTTCGGAGGTGAATTGTCAGGGCGACGATATCTTGCGAGAGAAGAAAATGTAACCATTTTTTATACTCTTCTACTCTCGAAAAACCTAGTCTGGTTTTTACGCTTACAGGAAGGCCTGAGTGCTTTGCTGCTTGTATTAGGGCTTTCGCGAGCTCACCATTTTGGATAAGAGCTGCCCCTCCGCCCGACTTTATGGCTGATTTATCAGGACAACCCATATTGATATCTATCCCGTGGTAGCCTAGGTCAGCGCAATGTTTTGCAAGTTTTTCTATATCTTCAGGAACCGAACCCCATAGTTGTGCAACGATTGGGCTTTCTTTGTCTTCTTTGTCCAATCTGCCACCGACAGCCCTTTCACCAGCATTGACCCAGCCAGTTGCGTTAGTGAACTCTGTAAAATATATATCTGGTTTTGCTGCGCTGGCAATGACTTGACGAAATACAACATCAGTCACCGCCTCCATTGGGGCAAGTATATAAAAAGGCCTTTCTACTGTATTCCAAAAGTGTGTCATATGAATCTATTATATCTTTTACATTGGTTATTATTAAAAAAAGAGGCCGTTCAGCCTCGCTTGCGAACATCGTAATATCTTCAAGTTATGAAAATTTACATTGTTCGTAGCGAAAGCTGAACGGCCATTACTGCAGTATTGATAAGGTTTCGTCGTCGTGCTTGCTCACTCGAGCATGCACACTCCACCGTATCCTCCCACACGAGATATGCACACCCCCTGTGCATGGTTCTCGATTACTGCAGCTTTGCCACCTCGCGTGCGTAGTGCGCGCGGCGGGTGGACGCGACGATAGTCAAGCAGAATGGCGCACTCTTAACGAGTGACTAGCCTGTTCTTCCCTGTCCGTTCGCTTTTTTCTGCGAAGTAGACTAGGACAACTTGAGTATCACCACAAACTACTGACAATAAGCCTATGCTGGCTTATTGCAATCCTTACAAACTTCACCTTTTCCATTGCAGTCTGAGCATGGCCACCCGGATAAGCCTTGTGACTTTCCGAGTCCTTTGCACTTACTGCATGTTTTCGTTCCGTTTTTATGGTAGCAGTTTGCCATGCAAACCACCTCCTATAATTTCTTTTGGTTGTAATTTGCTGGCGAAGAACAATTATATAGACTTATACCTACAAAAGCAAGTCTTTTTCAAACTCTAAAACCCCTTTATACGTCAGTGGATAGTCTGAGGTATCGATAAATTCACAACTCATAATAGACGACCAAACTTTTGTGACAAGTTGTTTGAATGTTTCTAGCTCTTCGTGCGTGAAATCTGCGTCGAGCGAAACAGCCTTTCCGCTTGCTGATGGTTCAATAAAGTCTAGCGTGAGTCTACCGACACGATAACCTTTGAAATCGCGCGAGTTTTCAACAAGTAGTTTATAAAACATCAATTGTTGTTTGTATTTGTGCAGCTTAATCTTTTCAAAATCAGCGGAGCCTTTCCAGCTTGAAGATGGCTTACCTGTTTTGTAGTCCACTATATCTATGGTTTTATTTTTTTTGTTGACCTGCATGACATCTATAGCTCCTGTGAGACGTGCTTCTCCTAATGCAGAGCCTTGGTTTGTAAAATCGAACTCAACATCTTGTTGCGGATCAAATAGATCATACGAGCTATCAAGATAAAATCGTAGAGCGTCACTTCCTTTTTGAAGTTTTTGACTGTATTCGTGTTCTGGAAGGCGCGCAAGCTGCAGGTAGTTTTCAAAGTCTCCGACAACATCCTCTATTGGGCGTCTGTCACCTTCGGTTCGGAGGTGTTGATGGGCATTCTGAAGGGCTTTATGCACACTAGAGCCCATCGCAGCACTCGCTGATATGCTTTGAGGAAAGTGAAGTAAGTTGTTAAGAAGAAATCCTTGAGGTCCACCTTCTGTGACATCTATAAAGTTGTTTAAAGCAGTAGCGCTTAAAAGGTAGTTTTTCAACCGAGTAGATAGTATTTCACGCAGGTTCTTGTCTTTGTTAACATCAACAGCTGTGTGCCAAGTGTACTCTGCTGCCTCAATTTGTACTTGGCTTGTGTCGTTACCCTCAGTTGATTGCCATTTTTGATTAGATAAGAATTCTGCATGGAGACTTTTTTTACCAGATAGATTTTGTTCGGATGACGATACGTACAAATACTTTTTTGCACGGGTCATTGCTACAAAAAAGAGCCGTAGCTTGTCGTCGTAACTATCGCCTGCGATTCCTATAGGCATGTTCTGAGGGTAGGACAATTTGTTAGATGCGCCTCTACTCTTACTCCCCCATATATCATCATTTGCATGAAGAATGTAGACAGCTTCAAATTCTAGTCCTTTTGATTTGTGCGCAGTCATTACCTGCACGGCACCTTCTATTGCTTCCGCAGAGTAGTGGTTCTTAAGTTGTATGCCTGCGCTACGGGCAAGATCGCAGTACGCAACAAAATCACCAAGCGACAAAGTTTCATTTAGTTTGTACTGGCGTATGTTTGAACGAATGGTTGAGAGTGATTGCAGATGAGCGACGTATTCACCCGGGTTTTTATCAATTTTTTCTCTTGAAAAGTAATACTCTTTGAGCGGCGATGTGTAGTTTTTTGTTGGCTGACTACCAAAGAGTTGATCAAGGCTTGTTTCTACAGAGACTTCTGTACTAATTTTCGCCATTTCGAGCAACCACTCTGCTATCACACAGACTTTATTTTCAGATCCAAGCATTGTTTCTAGCCAGCTCTCACGTTTTTTATAAGCATCTAGGCTAATTTGCCATAGGTCACGAGGGGTAATATCAAATGCCGGGTGAGCAAGTATTCCTGGCAATTGTTCATCGATATAGCGAATATCGCCTCTTGCTATAAAATGTACGACTCTAGAAAGTTTCAGTAAAATATCAACAGCTGCATTTTCGAGGATGTTTTCGTCATGCTCGAAGCTAATTTTTATATTTTTGTGATGAAGATACGGTAAAAATGCTAGAATATCTTTTTTGCCTCGAGCAAGCACTGCAATATCGTGTGGTTTAGTGCCAGATTTGATTTTTTGTGCTATGTTTTCTGCAACTGTTAGAAACTCGGCTGCTTGAGTTTTGTGCTTGGTAAAATGCGTCTCTTTGCCATCTCCTGCGATGTTCGCCAATAGTTCTTTGTTGATTGTATCGAGTTGGTTTTCCAGTCGGTCGGTTCCTTGCACAATGACTTCACGAGAGGTGCTAAGTATATTTTCGACACTTCTGTAATTGTGCTTAAGTGTGATGGTTTCAAGATCAGCTACGCGTTTTCGAAAGTTTAGTATATTACTGATTTCTGCACCTTGAAAACTATATATTGCTTGATCGTCATCACCTACTACCATAATATTTGGTGCATCTCCTGTTGGTATCTGTATAAGGCTTTCGAGAATACGCATCTGAGCACCATTTGTGTCTTGGAACTCGTCAACCATTATGTATTGGTACTTCTCTTGAATATTTAGGCGTAGCTCGTGGTTAACTTCTAAACCAAGCGCGACGCGAAGTATCATATCATCGTAGTCGTATAGTTTGGCTCGTAGCATTGCATCTAGATACTCCTGGTACACACTACTAGTGGCGACCAATACTTCAAATCGTTTTTTATCGCGTAAAATGAAATGTCCTTCGTTGTCTTTTTCAAGCCACTTTGATTTCCACGCCGTTATCGGAGTTGTCTTTTGCGTTTCTTGAGCGACATGTATTGCGCTACTAAGCTGCTCTATGCAAATAGTTGCCAGCGGTTCAATATTCGGCACATTAGTCGGTTCTGAGCTATATTGAGACAGCTTTTCAAAAAGACTATCGATTGTTGTGATGATTTTTTTGTCTATTCTTTCTGGCCAAAAATCTTGCACTATTGGTTCTGCGTACTCTATAAAACCAAGAGAATGACGCGCAGCTCGTTGGATTTCATCTGGCGTAAGACCAGCACGTTTGAAATCAGATATGCTTGCTTGTACCTTCTTCATGTAGGTGTATTCATCGCCTAGTTTTTTATTTAGTGGGTTGTTATGTTCAAGATTATGGAATATTTTGAGTAATATCTCATATGTCGACAGCTCGTCAGCAGGACTAAAGTCTGCGCCCCGGTAGAAATAATCAGGATTATTGTTCATTACTTCACTTCCAAAGCCGTGAAATGTTTGGATTGCAACTCTGTATGCATCTTGTCCGATCAGATCGATCAAACGTTCTCGCATAGCACGAACACCGCTTTCGGTATACGTGAGGCACAGAATGTTACTGGCATCCATATCGGTAGATTGAAGTATATTAGCGGTGCGCATACTCAGGAGCTCAGTCTTGCCGGTACCTGGGCCTGCGATGACCATGAGTGGCCCTTCTGTGTGGTCAACAGCTTGTTTTTGGGCGGGATTAAGCGTCTTGTAACGTTTTTCGTACTCCAACATTACACTTTATTATATACTAGTACTATGGATACGACCTATGACGGACTGGCTCTTGAAGGACTCGCACGCGAGAAGTTCGGTTTGGTAGTAGATGTAAAGCAGATTTTACTGGCAGATATACCAGTCAGCCATACTTCAACAGCTTCTGTCTTTCTCACAAAAAACAAACAATTATATGTATATATTACCGGCCAAGCTAGGCTTAATTTTGGTGATATAAAGAAAATAATCACACGTATGGGCTTAAAGGCGGAGATTTATTTACCGCCACGTGGTGAAACAAACTATTTTACACAGTACGCACACGAAAAATTCAAAGAAGTATATCCAGGTCGTTCTGGTGTCAGCGAAGCAGATCTGACATATTACAAAACACTGACACCGTACAGGCCTGCTTTAGTGCAAATTAGTGAAGTCAAAGACGGGCATGTATACCAATTTGATACTGACAGTCATAGTGGATGGCGCGTGGGCTGCACCTTTAGCTATAGACGAATACGAACTAGCTAACTATTTCTTTAGAGCTTCTGGTTTTGACTCTTTAGTAGCTGCTTTTTTAGTTCCGTAGTAGCTGCGAATTTGGTATAGAAAATAAAGACCGATAGCTGTACCAACCAAGCTACCAAGTAAGCCACCAAAGCCATTATAGCCAACGAATACCTGAGATACGCCATATACTAAGTTGATGATTGTTGATAGAAATAGTAGGTCCCATCCTTTTTTCAACCTCTTTGTTAGTGGTGAAAATGCTAAAAAGAAGATAACTGCATCAACGACTAGCAATGCAATTCCTGCATATGCTGCTAGTAAACTAAAGCCAGTGTAGGCTGTTCCTGTGACGTACCCAGCAGCAGTTATGACTGCACTTGTCGCCGTTACTGCACCGAATAAGGCTATTGCTGCCAAAAGTTGTAGAACACCCACTACAAGCGCAATGACAGGCCAATACTGCACCAAAAAATCTTTTAATCCCTTTGGTATTGCCGGTAAGTCTTTAAATAAAGGCGCTAACTGATCTTCAAGTTTATGTAATGCTTCCATGGATATCTCCCCCATTAAATTATATCTTTAGCATACCTTTCAAGTGTACATTAAGCAAGTAATCTCTACATATGTATTTATGGATGTTCTATTAGTAAATAAAACAGCTTTAAATCTATATGTTGCTGTGGCAGGGGAAGTACAAAATACGTACTTCCCCTGCTCCACAGATTAGACTTTGACGACATCTCTGGTAAGAGCTGTCTTGATTTGAGTTTGAGCATCAGGTAGGTCGATTCCTATCTCTAGTCCTTTTGTTTCAAGGGAAATAGGAATACTCACCTGTTGCTTGGAATGCATGACGTCACAAACCCTCAGCGGTGTCCTGTCGGGATTGAGTTTTTCGATTTGACCAAACAGGTCATATGACAATGCCCTGCAGTGGTTCGAAAAAACATCAACTTGCCCTTGAGGAATGGTTGCCCACTCCTCAACTGGACTGTAAGGGCTGATGTAAGGCATGCAGAACGTGACCTGCTCTTCTCCGTATTGGGGCAAAGCATGCTGACCAACTTTCACACCAAGAACTTTACCGCATCCGGGTGTAAATGGCAGAAAATCGTGATCAGGAACCCAATCCAGAATCGGATCGAGCTCATTTGCCACATCTACTTCCACGCCAAGGTCTTTCTCGAGCGCATCGACATATGCATACTTGTAGCAAAAGCCAGCGACAATGCCTATGACTTCGGCACCAGCTTCTCGCAACCCTTCAACGACGTATGTCATGGTTTCACCCTTGAATACGCCGTCTTCAGCAATCACAATAGGAGTGCGTTTTTCGCCATCCTTGCTCTTTTCTGCAATGTCTTTGAACTGAGACTCCAGGTCGTTGTAACCTGGACGTGGACCAAGCCCAATAGGGTCTCCGTATCTATCGACCAAACGGTTGATTTCTACAGAGACCACTCCTGGGTGCACTGCGATTTCTGGACAAGTACTTACGACGCCAACATCTTCACCATAAATTGCGTGAATTTTGTCGAGAACTTCCGTTGCAACATCACGCATCTTTCGACGCACAACTAGGCTGTCAGGCCCAATCGCACATTGTAGTGCATGCGCGAGTTCGCTCTGGAGGTCTTCGATGTATTGGCTATCTGGGTTTGGAGTTTCCAAACCCAGATGTCGTAGCACTGCAACCTTTTCTCCCAAATCTTCCGTAAGAAGATACAGGCTTTGATTTTGCACAGGCATAGGCGTAAGACCTTCCTTGTCTATGGTCGAATAAACTGCGCCAAGTCGGCAACAGCCAATGTGCTGTTTTCTCCGGTTTTCATGTCCTTTACGGACACTTTTCCAGATTTCACCTCTTCATCGCCAATCAAAAGTACGTAGCTGAATCCCATTCGATCAGCGTACTGAAACTTCTTCTTGACTTTGTTTGGTTCGGTGTACAGCATCGTTGCAATTCCTGCCTCGCGTAGCGTTGCTGCTACTGAAAGGCTGAACTGAACCTGATCTTCACCGAAGGGCATGACAACAACTTCTGCAGGGCTCTGTTTGGCAGGCTTTATGACGCCTACTTCAAGGAGCTTGTAGAACAGTCGACTGATGCCAATAGAGATGCCAACACCTGGCAGCTCCGTGTTCGTGTAGTGGCTTGCTAGATCATCAAAGCGTCCACCTGAGCAGACACTACCCACTTCTGGGTAATCGTTGAGAATTGTCTCGTACACTGTTCCAGTGTAGTAAGCCAGCCCTCGGGCGATTTTGAGATCGACCTTGAACCTTGTTTCAGGTACGCCCATTACCCGCAGTGCTTCAATGAGCACTTTGAGCTTGGACACACCATCGTCAAATTGTTCAGAATCGACCTTGAGGTCTTGCAGCTGAGTAATGACCTCGTCATTTGTTCCTGCGATTGCAGTGAAGTTTATGATTTGGTCAATTTGCTTGGCGTTTAGGTCAATTGCCTTTAGCTCAGCATTGAACTCATCACTTGTGATCTTCTCCATCTTGTCGATGATTCGAAGTACTTCATCAGCCGATGCCTGAAGACCAATTCCCTCGAAAAATCCGTTAAGGACCATTCGATTGTTGAGGCGAATTGTAAATTCACCAAAGTTGAATCGGTCAAAGATCTCGTTGATGATTGCTGGAAATTCAGCATCAATGATCGGACTGTCAGAACCGATTACGTCGATGTCGCACTGGTAGAACTCGCGAAAACGACCCGCTTGGGCGCGTTCTGCACGGTGGACTTTGCCAATGTGGTAACGACGAAACGGAAAGACAATCTCGTTTTCGTGCTCTGCTGCGTACCTAGCAAGCGGAACTGTCAGATCAAAGCGCAAGCTCAGATCGTTCTTTCCGCGGTTAAAGCGATAAATCTGCTGTTCGGTTTCGCCTCCACTCTTTGCGAGCAGCACCTCCGACAACTCAATGTCTGGGGTGTCGATAGGTGAAAAACCGTACGCCTCGTAAGTATCACGAATGATGTCAACAAGACGATTGAACTCGATTTGTTCGCTCGGTAGGTATTCACCAAAGCCACTAGGCCTTCTTGGTTTAACTTTAGTCATCGTTCCTCTCTTCTTAATCTGCGATGAACCATTCCCGTGACCGGGGAATGGTCTCCCGTAGGATGGTTCATTAAGGTAATAATAAATTTAAATGTATGAAATGTCAAATATAAATTATGATTAGTTTTTTTACAATCAATAATTCTGTACATTAACTTCTATTAAATATATCATATTCTGCTGGTAAAATGGTGCTTAAATGCATTACTTACAAGATGTCTTTAGCCTGTGCTATGTAATCCCTTATTTTTTGATCCGTACTTGGAAATTGAAGCTTCTGTCTATACTCTGGAAGACTAGTATAAGGAATCCCAAAACCTTTTAGAGCAAGATCACCAATCCTTAGAGGTTTCCCTAAGTGATTTTCAAATTTTTCAAATATAGTGCTATTAAAATCTAATAAATCAAGCGAAGCTTCTTTTGCAGCATCTGTTCGGATGATGCTGCTGAGAGGTTCCGAAAAAGGAAGAAAGTAAGGCATAGACGTATTTTGTTTCAGTATTTTTGGACCTACCTTACCTCCGATGAGAGTGAGATCTCTAGAGGTTGGAATTGCCATTCCTTTCGAACCACCTTCTACTTCTGGGCTAGCCTCAACTCGCACAAGATATTCTGGTGCTATTCCGTTTTCTTCCTCAATTTTTTGAATGCCTCTCCAAACACCTCCTGATGATGCAACACCTACAAGTAGTCGTATTTTCGTATGATCAATGTGCCCTCGCACCACATCGAATAGCGTGGATGTGGTTTCCCCAAAAGCAAGCACATCATCAACAAATAAAATTTCATCATACAAGCCAGACCTAGCCCATAGACAAAGATTATTCATTTGCTCTTCTGGTGTTTCCTCGCACCCAATCCTTGATGCAAGCGTTCCATCGCTTGCTCTAGATAAATTAAGTTGAAAATAACGAGGACTTTCACTTTTACTACCCATTGCCTTGTCCATATGGACTACGCCAACATTAATGTCAGATCTACTAACTTCTTGTTCTACTAATTTTTCTAACTGCTCACTTATAAAAGATGTGCTAATTGAATAAAAGTTGGAATTTTCTGGTGCAAAACGGTTTTGCATAAAGAAGAGTTCGGACTCAAGGAAGGCGCATTCCTCCTCTGACATATCTGGAACAAGTGTCCTGAAGGATTCGTGTAAATCCTGTAGACAGATGTAAGGGTATGGTGTATCGATATGGCTACCTATACTGTCAATTGTATGTATCGTTTCCATTTGGGTTAATAAGTTAGCTCTGCTCTATTTCTTGAAAAAAGCAATTTTCAGCACCTGTATGGCAGCAGACCCCATCTCCTTCGATCTTTACCTTCGCTAGAACAGTGTCGTTATCGCAGTCAAGGAAAAGCTTTATTAATTTCAGCTTGTTACCAGAGGTCTCACCTTTCATCCAGAGGGACTGACGGGTTCGACTGTAGAAATAAACATACCCAGTTTCTATTGTTTTTTCGTAGGCTTCTTGATTCATAAAACCCACCATAAGGACTGAGCTTGTGTCACTCTCTTGCACTACTACGGGTATGAGTCCGTTTAGTTTTTTAAAATTAATGTTTGTCATATATCTATTCTACCTATTTGCAAAAACAATACAAATAGGTTTACACTATAAAGTACTATGAACGTGAATGCACAGTCTGCTAACCACATTAGGTTCAACAGTAGCGAATACGAAAAACATCGTATTGAATTGATGCAAAGGGTAAAAGACACTTTGGCACAGAATGCTATTAGTTTTGTCTTGGGTATAGCAGGAGATGGTGGCGACGAATTGCTGGGAAAGGCTGAGATAGCTATCGGTGAATTTATGGATGAAATAAAAGGCAAAGGGTACGCTATTTTGACTGGTGGCACTGAAGGGGGCATACCTCAGCTCGGTGTTGAGCTTGCAAAAGAAAACAACATTCCAAGAATTGGTGTATTTCCAAAGCAAGGTAGAAAATACGCTCTTTTAGACGATCTAGACCTTGCGATTGAAGCAACTTTACCTGATATCGGTGATGGCAATTTTGGTACAGAGACGCCCTCGTTCGTTAATCTGCTCGATGGAGCAACTGTCATTGGCGGTAGCTACGGTACATTAGTCGAAGCGGTGACGATGCTAAAGGTCAACACCAAACGCATCAAGGACAAAGAAAAAGGCAAAGACGACACTCGAAATCCTATTTTTCTCGCTCCTATACGAGGTACAGGAGGAGTAGCCGATCACATGTACGAAGTTTCAAAAGTTTTTCAGCGCGGGGCAGAGCAATGTTTGCCCGGTGAGCATGAAAGTATTTTGACAGGTGCTGATGCAGCAAAGTTCTTGCGACGAAAACTCGAAGTAAATAGATAAACTTAAAGAGATTCTGCTTCAACTAGTTTGTACCAATATTCGTGAGATACATCGGGCTCTTGCGATGAAGGCATGCGAATACCTGTTCGTTCGTAGCCAAACTTTTTGGCAACCGAAAGTATAGGTTCGTTGTCATCTCGCATGCGTGTTAACACTAACGTGTTGCCTTCGTTTGTCATAGCAATGTGCTTTAAAAAGTCTTGTCGTAGCTTTGAAGCAAGACCTTTACCCTGATGCGCTGGATGTACCACTGACTCACGGGCCCATATAATGGCGCTGAGTTCGTATTGTGTATTTGTATTCTGAATAAAATCAATGAGCTCCTGGCCTCTCTCATTGCGAAGTTCATCATGAGAGGGTGTGTCGTACCACAAGCCGGCAACAGCCTGGTCATTTTCAATAACAAGAAATGCTTCAAAGCCGGTTCTTGTGATACTTTGTTCTATTCTAGAAAGGCACTCTTCATCACTCAGGTCTTCGTACCAAGGGCGACCTGCAAAGCCTAGTTTAACCAGCTCGGCCATCTGATGTTTTCGAGCGACAAATTCAGCCGACTGCGGCAGTGATATTTCATGCGGTTGTTTTGGTTGCTGTCGCTCTTTCATTTGGTTGCCTCACTCTTATTTGCGCACTATCAATTTTCTTTAACTTATAACATGTTATACCAGAATAGTTGTTTCCTGCAAGAAAAGGATAAAATGTATCGCTATTTCGTGTTGCCGATACAAAGTCTTCTAATAGTGGATCATGGCTACCAAGCAACTTGCTGTAGACATCATAAAATTCTGGCGTATATGATGATTTGACGGGCTTATTGCGTATATTTGCTTGTAGAAAAGTCTCTATTATTTTGTATAGTTTTGCTACAACTACCGGACTATCAATTGGCCCACATTCAATTTCAATTGCAGGAGCTTCAATATGCTGCACAAGAGGTCCAGCTATTTCAGACGATTGAGAGTACCATGTTACATTGCGTTTTAGCCCAATTGACTTGGCAAGCTCAATATTTTGCTCGGTGGGGTTGGGAATAATAGTCACAATTTCACAGTGGCTTGCAGTCCAGTGCAGATCTATCACAGCATCATAGCTTTTGCTTAGTTCGATAATTTCGGCAGCTCGTTTTTGTTCGTATACTTGGCTGTTAATATCGCCAGGTGCACTGCGATTGAGGTCTTGTTCTACAAACCTTTGATTACGTTTATAAGCTTCGGGGTTACCGGTAATCCAATCATAGCCGTACTCCGCTTTTGGGTACGCCTTCTCTATTTTTTGCATCACATCAACACTAGCCTGTTCGTTGCCGTGCGTTGCTGCAATAAATAGAACTTTACGCATGTCTTTTCCTATACAGCGCAGCTTCACGAAATGCTATTTCAACAGCTGCTTTTGGAGAATCGGCACCGTGAGTAAGAAGGCGTTCGCGGCCATCAATGTACGTATCAGCGAGTTTGTCTGACCATCCTCCATACCCTTTAAGTACAACCGTTGGAATGTCAGCTTGATATGCAATTGCTAGTTCTGTTAATGTCCCAGATCCTCCGCTAACTGCAATAACAGCATCGCATCCCGTTACGAGAACTGTCTCTCGTCCACCACCACGTTCAAGCCCGCAGGGAATGATGATATCAGCTTCTTTTTCCCAAACGTCTTTATCTTTGCCATATGTAATACCAACGGTGAGACCACCAGAATCTTTTGCCCCTCGACATGCGGCCGTAGAAAGCGAATCGGTATCTTTTTCAGCACCAAAAAATAAAATACCTTCTTTTTCAGCAACATATTTACCGATTTCATAAGCTGCCTCTTCAACAGCTTTTGCATATTTGAGATCTGCTGCAGAACCCATTACGCCAATTTGAAATTTTCTCATGTGTTATTCTCCTTTGACCCTGTCTTTTTAGTATGTCTTTCTTCAAGTTTCATTTCGATTTCTTCAAGGCTAATATCTTTTGCAACTAGTAATACCAATAAGTGATAGTAAAGGTCTGCAACTTCTCCTACAAACTCATCACGGTCGTCATTTTTAGCAGCTATGACTACCTCAACAGATTCCTCGCCAACTTTTTGAATAATTCTATCGGTGCCAGACGTAAACAATGAAGCCGTGTATGAAGCTGTGTCTTCACTTTTCTTGCGGTTTACAATAATTTTGTATAGTTCTGTAATTGTCATACAACCTCCTACGCAATCATCTTTTCAATTGGCAGAACTAGGATACCTTCGGCACCAACGGCTTTCAGGTCTGCAGTGATTTCCCAAAATGTACTTTCATCCATAACCGCATGTATTGCTACCCAGTTTGGTCGAGTAAGCTCCATAACAGTCGGTGCGGACAATCCCGGTGCAATCTTTTTTATAGCTTCAAGGCTTTCTTTTGGAGCATTCATCATTATATATTTTAGACTTTTAGCAGCTAACACTCCTTCGAGTCGTGTTGTCATTTGTGCGATTAGCTCGGTCTTGTCTTTTGAAAGTTTTTTGTCACTTTCGATCATAACCGCTTCAGTCTCTAGGATAGTATCTAAGCGACGAAGGTCATTAAGCAGTAATGTACTTCCAGTGCCAGAGATATCTACAATAGCATCTGCAACACCTAGGGCCGGCGTAATTTCAACAGCCCCGGCTATAACAGTTATCTCCACATCTACGCCGTGTTTTTTGAAATAATCCTTGGTAATATTTGGAAAAGAAGTTGCAATTTTTTTGCCTGCTAGCTCTTGTATAGAGTTTATTTTTGAGTCTTTCGGAACTGCTAAAACAAGCTGGCAATACCCAAAGCCTGGACGTATTAGCTCTTTTGCTTCAACACCCGCTTCGATAAGGATATTTTGGCCAACAATTCCAACATCAGCAATACCGCTTTTTACGTAGCCTGGAATATCGTCGTCGCGACAAAACAAAACTTCAACTGGGAAGTTCCGACAAGTAGCAAACAGTCGTCGACTGTATGTTTCTAAGTCCAGTCCCATAAGGTTTAGTACCTTAAGAGATCCTTCGGTTAGTCGCCCGTCTTTTTGAATAGCAATTTTTAAGTTTTTTTCCTTGAGTCTTTTTTCCATATGGGTTCTCCTTTAGAATTACAAAATAATTAGTTATATGTTTTTCTAAGGAACGAAAGGCAAATAAAAAGACCTTCCGCGGTCCCATCCTTATTCCGACTTGTATTGCTACAAAAAGGCTCTTGGTACCGGCTCTACGCATGACGCGATTTCGGTGTGCTTGCTTTTACGGTGAAGCTCTCCGTAGCGTATTTTGACGCTCAGCTCGTTCCGTCGTGACTGGAACTCAAACGCTTTATGTAATGTTGATTGTAACTCATGGAACTTACTCTGTCAATTATAAATTTTAATATGTTATTGCAGTTATGTAATAAATCTGGTATAAATTAACTAAGAATAAAGAACGTGAGGAGTTAGAATGAGCGAGAACTATCCTAATAAAACAGATAGAGCTAAAGAAGACTATATGGATTTCAATCGAGCTACGCTTGATTCTATCGTAGAGCTAGCGTCTAAAGACTCTTTAGCTACAAGCCCTACATACGTTGCTAAAGTACTCAATGGTGATACGACACTATCTTCCGAAGTTTTGAAAGAGATTCAAGAGTTTGGTGGTGCGGATTTGGCTTCCAAAGTTAGAGAAGAGATGAGCGCTAAAGTACGGCTAGCTCTCTCAGACCTCTTTGCGCAAGCAAAATCGTTTGCTTTTTCAGATCAAGAAAACCCAGCTTCGGAAAAATACGATCAAACACCTTTATATGAACCTGAAGGCATAGTGATGGCAGCATTGTCCGAGCATAACTATAAGACCGATGTTACTAACGACATTGTGCGCATACATGTTGCTTCTGCACTTTTTGTAGATAGTGAAGAAAAATTACTAAAAATTAAAAACACGACAATCTTCCGAGATGAACAGGATGGCACATTGGTTATCACAATGATTTCAAATAAAAATGATCAATTAAGTGCGTATCGCTATATAGTTCCGAATGATGTAATGGTAGATTCGATTGAAGACATTGAGCAACTAAAGGAAGCTGCAATTGCAGGCACAAAAGCTCGTCACGACATGGGGCTGGATCTTCGTCCCTCGTATGATCAGCTCCTGGAGCTTGAAAACGACCTGAGATTACTTTCAGTATAATAATATCTTTTTTATAGCTTCGTAAAAATTCCCATTAGTAGGGATTGGTACGTATGTTAAGCCAAGGTTTTTAGCAAGCTCACTATCTGTTACACGATCACCGCAAACAAACGACTGCTTAGTATCAATATCGGCGGTTTTTAACCAATCATCGAGTAGCCCAGTCTTGGGCTTCCGGCAGGTGCAATTGTCTTCGGGCAAGTGTGGGCATACGAATACTTCTTCAAAATGAATGCTGTTGTCGCTAAAAATTTTAAGCATAGCATTTTGCGGTGCATCGAAATCTTCTTTTGGAAAAGAGTCGGTACCAAGTCCGTCTTGGTTTGAAATCATAATGAGATGAAAATTATTGCTCTGGAGAAACTGCAAGCCTTCTATAACACCGTCAAGAAGTTTTAATTTTTCGATTGAGTCGATCTGATAAGTGTCTTGTGGCTCAAAAATCAGTGTTCCATCTCTGTCTAAAAGTGCATATTTTATCTTTGTATTCATAGCCTTATCTCCATTGCGTTTTTATGAGCATCTAGCCCTTCTTCTTTGGCCATTATCGCTACCGTAGGTGCTAAAAGCTCAGCACCTTTTTGAGTGATCGATTGGAAGGTAATGTATTTGCTAAAGCTTTCAACCGAAAGGCCGCTATAAGTACGAGCCCAGCCGTTGGTGGGTAGTGTATGGTTTGTGCCTGAAGCATAATCACCAGCACTCTCAGGTGTGTAATTTCCTAAAAATACTGACCCGGCATTGTTGATGTGTGGGATTGCTTTTGTTGGTTCTTCAATGCTGAGTATAAGGTGCTCAGGTGCATATACGTTTACAAAATCTATTATTTTTTTCATATCTTCAAATATAACAATGCGAGATTCTTTGAGAGCTTCTGATGCAATGTCCTGACGTGGTAGTGCTTTGAGTTGTTTAGCGAGTTCTTTCTGGACTGCACCTACTATTTGCTGACTTGTGGCAACTAAAACAACTTGACTATCTGGCCCATGCTCTGCTTGACTTAACAGATCCGCAGCAACAAATTGTGGCTGTGCGCTTTTATCGGCAACTACCATAACTTCGGACGGCCCAGCAGGCATATCTATGGCTACTCCATATTTTTGCGCCTGCATTTTTGCTTCAGTTACAAACTGATTACCTGGACCAAAAATCTTATCGACTTTTGGTATAGACTCAGTTCCAACAGCCATGCCGATAATTGCTTGCGCTCCCCCAACACGAAAAATATGGGTAATACCAACTTTTTTTGCTGCATAGCAAATTGCGGGATGTATTGAACCATCTTGTTGAGGCGGTGTACAGAGTATTACTTTTCGACAATTCGCTAACTGAGCTGGAATACCAAGCATGAGAACTGTTGAAAAAAGAGGTGCACTTCCACCAGGAATATACAGACCGACAGCGTCAATTGGACGTACTTCTCGCCAACACTCTACACCCGTTGAGGTCTCTATCTTATTCACATCTTTTTGCAGCTGAGTTTTGTGAAATTTTGTAATATTTTCATATGCAACATCTATAGCTTTTGCTAGTTTTCCATCTATTTTTTCAGACCACGAATTAATCATTTTTTCTGATGCAATGAGTTCTGTAAGTTCTACTTTGTCAAACTTCTTTGTAAATTCTTTAAGTGCATCGTCTCCGTCGTTTTGTATTGAAGTATATGCTGCCTCAATAGCTTTTGAAAAATCAGCACTGCTATCTACAGGTCGTGTGCATATAGCTTCCCATTGTGATTCGTCTGGGTTGGTGTAGGTTCTCACTTGCTTCTCCGATGCTTACTGTTTCACTTATTGTAACAGATTGATTATTTTGTATTTGGTAATAAACTGACAGTATTTTCATAGATAGGACTATCGTTTGACAAAACTAAAAGACTTCCGAAGAAGTCTTTAGTACAAAAGCAACATGGCTGGGGTGGAGGGATTCGAACCCCCGAATGTCGGCACCAAAAACCGATGCCTTACCACTTGGCCACACCCCATCGGTGCGTTATCAGATTATATCATAGCACCCCTGCAAGCTGGTATACTATATATAGATAAATAAAGGGGGCTCGATATGTTTACTTTGCCAAAACTAGATTATGAATACGGGGCGTTAAGCCCAGCTATCAGTGCGGATATCATGGAGATACACCACAGTAAGCATCACCAAGCATACGTCGATAAACTGAATGCTGCTTTGGAGAATGCTCCAGACTGGCAAAACAAGCCTATTGAAGAAGTGTTACAAAATCTCGACTCTCTACCAATTGAAAATAGTACAGCGGTACGCAACAACGGTGGCGGTCATTATAATCACAGTCTCTTTTGGAAGACGATGACACCCGGAGGTAGCGAGTTAAATGGTGTTTTACTCGATGGCATTAATGAAAAATATGGTGATTTTGATGAGTTCAAGCAACAGTTCACTGCAGCAGCGCTCGGTGTTTTTGGTAGCGGTTGGGTCTGGCTTTTGCCTGACTTTTCAATTACTACCACTCCAAACCAAGACTCACCTATTTTCAAAGGCATTACCCCATTACTTGGCTTGGATGTTTGGGAGCATGCGTACTACCTTGATTACAAAAACAAACGACCGGACTATGTAGACGCATGGTGGGGTGTTGTTAACTGGGAAGCTGTCTCGGCTGCGCTTTAGTTGCGAAGCCCTACGAGACATTCTCTGTAAGTACTTGCTTCGCGGGTGTATTCGGCACTGCTATTAAACACCAAATCTTCTCCTGCCGTAAGCGTCATGACATCGTTAGAGCCGCAGGTGAATTTTTTGTCTATATAGTAAATCAAAAAACCTTTGCCCTTGAGTGATGGCTCAGTGCTCGTGTAATTAGAATTAGGGGTGCCCGTTACATTCGATACATACGCTATGCTTGGTGCCGGTATAGAACTTGTAGGTTTGCACGGTCCTGCTGTGATCCCACTGCCGCAATCAGGAAAGCTATCGACGACAGGGAGGCTAGGGGCACTGTTGTTAACATATTTAGACACCTTAGCATCGTCCCCTGTTTGCCAGTTGTGGTCTCCGACTGCTTGTGCGCTTGATGCACACATGACTGTTGTTGGATCGAAGTTATGTGAGGCACAACATTTTGCTCCTGATGGTACGCAGAAAGATTCTTTTGGATAGGATCTGTATTCCAGGGCGTATGCTTTCAAGCTTTTTTCATAAGCATCAACTGTAGTGCTAATTTTCGTTTGGTCAACATTGTCTACGTATGCGTCGTAGCTCACAATTACAATTGTGGCTAAGATTGAGATGATGACGACAACTATCAGCATTTCAACTAGCGTGAATCCTGACTGAAGATGCTTATGTATTTTCATAAGAGCAATTATACACCACTATTGTGATATAATTTAGTTAATTATGAGCAGTTATATACCTAGAGACGTGCCAACTTCAACCTTTATTCGTTTCTGGCTCGTTATGGTCGGTTTTCTGGCAACTGTTGTTGTGATTTATTTTGCCTCAAAGGCAATTTTACTCATATTTATCGCTGCTTTTTTGGCAATTGCACTGAATGCGCCAGTAACGGCCATTGCAAAACATTTACCGAGTCGTAGTAGAGTTGGTGCAACGGCACTTGCCTATACGGTGGTGATGGGTGCGCTGTTAACATTTCTCTTTTTTGTAGTCCCAGTTATCATCGATCAGTTGGCTCATTTCTTCAAAACACTTCCAAGCATTATCGAAGATCTTTCCAGGCAGTCTAAATGGGTACATGATTTGGTTGTAAAATATGGCCTAGAAGAGCAGTATGATCAAACGTTGAAAAGCATTCAAGATCAAGCTGCAAATACAGCCTCTAGCGTTGGGGGTACATTCATCACAAGTATCGGCTCTATTATAGAGGCATTTACTTCTACCCTACTGGTTATTGTTATGACTTTCTTGATGCTGGTTGAGGGACCTACATGGATCAAGCGTTTGTGGGGGCTGTATAAAAATGTTGATCTTCGTGACCAGCACCGAAAGATTTTTTACGGCATGTATAAGGTTATCAACGGCTACGTCAACGGTCAGGTTCTTATATCTGCTATCTCGGCGACCTGCGCACTAGTCGTTATTGTCATTCTTTGTACATTGTTTGATATGCCAGCTAACCTGGCGATACCTATTGCCTTTATTTTGTTTATTGCGGGGCTCATACCTATGTTTGGCGCAACAATTGGTGCTATCATTGCGGCGCTTTTGATGGGTATAAATGATGTTGGGGCGGCTCTGATATTCTTGGTCTATTACTTTATTTATCAACAAATAGAAAACAACTTTATCTCCCCTACTGTGCAGTCAAAGACAGTCGAAATATCTGCTTTAACAGTCATCATTGCACTTACTATTGGCCTTACATTATTCGGTATATTGGGAGGTTTGATTTCTATTCCGATTGCCGGCTGTATACGAGTACTGGTCAATGATTATCTAGAGCGCAATAAAGCTCGCCAAGTTACGACTCATAAAGCTTAGATACGATACCAACGTGTCCCAGTAGCTCTATCTTCTAGCCCTACACTCTGCTTTTTTAGTTGTTGGCGCAAAGCATCGGCAGCTGCAAAGTCCCCTTTGTCTTTGGCTGTAGTACGCCTTTGAATAAGTTCTTTTTGTTCGTCTGTTATATCCTGCTGAGACAGCTGGATGCCCAAGAGGTTTTCAATAGTGGCCAGGAAAGCTACAAAAGGTGTCACATTATTTGGGTGTAGTGCGTTTGTCTCTAACATTCTCATGATTGTACTTATTTTTGCCAGTATGGCAGGAGTATCTAGATTGTTACCGGCTAGTTCGGCTATTTCTTTTCTAGCGTAGTCAATGAGAGGTTGGCTATCAGCTTTTTCATACGGCTGCCATTTTAGCGCCGCTACGCTTTTCCAGTTATCTAGTCTATTTTGAGCTGCCCCAAGATTCTCCCACGTAAAGTTGCCCTCGGTTTGGTAATGTTTACCGAGGATCATTAGTTTGAATGCATCAATATCAAATCCTTTGTCGGTGATATCTTTTAGTGTGTAAATGTTACCGAGTGATTTACTCATCTTGGTTCCATTTACTTTGATATGATTTGCGTGTACCCAAATGCTAGCAAATGGCTTATCTGTCAAAGCTTCCGTTTGAGCAATTTCGTTTGTATGGTGAACTGGTATATGGTCGATGCCTCCAGTATGTATGTCTATTTGGTCACCTAAAATCTCACGGGCCATACACGAGCACTCTAGATGCCAACCAGGAAAACCAATTCCCCAGGGGCTTTCCCATTCCATATCACGTTTTTCGTTTGGTGAGGAAAATTTCCATACAGCAAAATCTGTTGGATTTTTTTTGCCGGTATCAGCGACACGTGCACCAAACCGTAGGCCTGCAATATCGAGTTGTGCTAATTTACCGTAATCTTCGAGCTTGCTGGTGTCAAAGTATACTCCGTCGGCTATTTTGTATGTATAGCCCTTCTCTTCGAGCTGTTTCACAAACTCAATCTGCTGTGGAATATAGTCAGTAGCTCTAGGTAAATATTCGGGCTTAATCAGCCCTAGCAGTTCAAAAGCTTCATGGTTAGCAATATCAATGTATTTTTCTGCTACTTCCCAGGCTGTCGTTCCCTCGGAAAGAGCACTTTTGAGCATCTTGTCTTCACCGGCATCTTCGTCACTAGTCAGGTGGCCAACGTCAGTAATATTCTGTACGCGTTTTACATTGTAGCCTTCGGCTTGTAAGACTCTTTGTAGAATATCCCAGTAAATGTATGCTACCCAGTTGCCGATATGTGGTTGGCTGTAGACGGTCAAGCCACAAGTATACAGACTAATCTCACCCTCTTTTAAAGGTTTTACTTCTTCGATCTGCCTACTAAGGGTGTTATATAGCTTCATATTCTTTTAATGCTTTGTCTGTGGCGGTGATTAGTTCTGGAACTATTTTGTCATACTCTTCGAATACGCGAAATCCTGCGGCATATGGATGTCCGCCACCACCGAAGTAACCTGCAACGGATTCAGCAATTTTGGCCTCCGGATTGGCACGAAGCTTACCTGTTAGTTTGCCATCCGGGTAGGTCTTTACAACTGCAGCTAACTTGACGTTTTCAACGAGACGCATTTCATCAATAACAAGTGCGCCTGGGTTATAGGCATCTGAATATTCTTCAATTTCCTCCCAAGGTACATGAACAAGTGCAAGTTGTCCGTCTAGAAAGTACTCAACTCTTTGTAGCAATTTGCCTTTGTACTCAAGTATGCGAGCCGATTTTTTCATGTACTGTCGACGAGCAGCTTCGATGGTGGCAATTGATGCACCATGTTTTACGAGGTCGGTGACGGTCTGTAGGCTTTTAGCTGTGATTGCTTCACTCGTTAGGCCCAGGCTATCGCTCAGCATCGCTAGTAGCATGTTTTCTGCAGCTTGCTGGTTTACTACCCAGCCATTTTCATGCGCAATATTAAATAGCAGTTCGCTAGTAGCAACTGCAGGTTCGCTTATGAGAGTATGCTCAAATGGTAAATCGCTTTCTGTCTTGTGATGGTCAAGCACGATAACTGGCTTCTTTTCTAGCTGAGCTAGATTTTCTGGCACCAAAGCTTTATCTAGCAAGGTTTTGCTGGCAGTGTCGACGATAATATACAGATCGTCGTTATGATTAAATTCTGTTGACACACGATCCCAGCCTTTTGCATAACGCAAATACTTAGGGATATCTACAGGACAGTATAGGTGCACTTTTTTATCAAGCTCGCCTAGTATTTCTTCAAGCGCCAGCGCAGTGCCTAGTGAGTCACCGTCTGGGTTTTCCGCCTGGATAATTGTAATATTTTGCGCATCTTCGACGCTTTTTTTGAATTGTTCGTGCATTACTACTTATTGTAGCAGAGTCCACCCTGTTAGAGGGTCTTTCTACCTTCTAGCGCATGAGAAAGAGTAATTTGATCGGTGTATTCTAAGTCAACACCAGCTGGAATACCCCGTGCTAAACGACTAGTTGTTACTTTCATGCCACCATCTTCAATTTGCTTTTTAACAAACAAAGCAGTCGACTCACCCTCTACGGACGAGTTCGTTGCAAGTATTAGTTCTTCGACTTCATCTTCTTTTAGTCTGTGTAGCAATTCAGGAATGTGTAGCTGTTCAGGTGTAATGCCGTCAATTGGCGACAGTACGCCGCCCAGTACATGGTAGGTCCCCTTAAAGCTTCCGATTCGCTCGAGAGCTACAATATCAAAAGGCTCCTCTACAACTGCGACGAGTTTTTTATTACGATCTTTGTCACTATACAAAGTGGATATCTCTTGGTCTTTATCAATTAGTGCAAAGGTTTTTGGACATAGCTTTACTCCATCACTGATTTCAGAAATCGCGTTGCTTATAGAAGTGCGGGTTTTATCGTCTGTCTTTAGCAAAAAATATGCATAGCGTTCTGCCGTACGAGCCCCAACGCCAGGCAAATTACCCAATTCATCTATTAGCTTTACTAAAGCCTTTGGAAGCACTGAAGACACCTGTATTACAGTCCTAGGTTGCCAAGTCCGCCCATGAGCGGCTTCATTTTCTCAGCTGCGAGTTCCTGTGCAGCCTGCATAGCTTCTCGAACAGCTTCTTTTATGTAGCCTTCGAGTTCTTTTATGTCATCTAGGTCTACTAATTCTGGGTCGATTTTTACGTCAACAATTTTTAGCTCACCATTTACTTGTACTACTACAGCACCATCGCCAGCTTCAACTTCAACAAGCTCTTTTTTTAGCTCACTTTGTGCCTTTTTCAGCTTGGCCACCATTTTCATTTGATCCATCATAATAGTTATTCCTCCTCTGTTCGGTTACGAACTATTATACCCTATTTTTCATAAACATAAAACCGAACACCATTGTCTCGGTAGCTATCGACGGTCATATGCTTGAGAGTGTGCGCCGGGCTTGCTAACCGTGCTACATGTGACACAATAGTTTTTGCATTTATGGCTTCTTCTGCCATGCTTGTTACGCGAACATCTGGGAAGTCACGCGAAAGTAGACTGTAAAAATCTCGGTCGTTTGGATTAGTGACTAGCAAAGCGTTTGGATATGCGGTAAGCGTTTTTCGAGCAAGCCGCAGATCATAGCTGTAGTAGTTGCTCAAACTAGGGCTGTAACGATAGGCATTGATGTAGTAGGTTAAATTTCCTATCATAATGCCGGCTAGTAATATGCTCATAGGTACGAGAGCCGTTACTCGGGCGTATGGATTGTGTGGGAATAGTTTGTACCACTCATCTAACAATGTTTCTATACCTAATCCGAGTAGCAGAATGAACGGCACGCTCAGAATAATCAAAAAATTAGGGTTAAACAAACTAGGCAGAACCAAGATCGGTAGTGTCATAACCAACATATAGCTTCGTGCACTATGGTGATCTCGCACTAGGTTTAATACCCCAAACAGCATCAGTATAAAGCTTGATGCGCTCAAGATAGGCGTCAGCCCAATCTGTGTTAGTTGTGGTTGCCAGAAGAAAAAGTAAGCTTTTATAATTTCTTTTATATTATGTCGAAGCATATCAAAGTTAAAGCCGCTGTCTGGCCAGCCCGCTAACGTCGCTAGTATAAGAGGGTCTTTTGTCAGTGTAAAAGCCAAGGGCAATAAAATGACAATTCCAATCAACGCATATAGAGTTAAATGCAGCTTTGGAATTGTACCAACAACATATCGCAGGTGTGGGTGTAGAATACTAGCAGCCAATAGACAAACGACAACGTAAATGGTCAATGGTGTATAAAGGCTCAGCGCTAAGGCTACTGTTAGCAGCGCTCCCCATATGATAGATTTATTATTAGCGGTAAATTTCAGCGCAAACAGAAGTACGAAAATGAGCCAAAACACCATCATTATAAGCGGTATTCCTTCCTGACTACTAGAAAGAAGTAGTCTAGAAGACACAAATATACAGATGGTTAATATTGCCACCGAATCTCGTAGTAACCAACGTCTTAGTAGCCACAGCAGTCCTATCGCGCTCAGAGCTCCAATGATAAGTGACGGTAATTTAATCCCGAAGTGCGTGATATCAAAATAGTGCAGACTCGCCTTCTGCATCAGATGAAAAGGTAAATCTATAATATTTTTGGTTGATGGATCTGTCAGTGATATTGTTGCACTCGAGACTGCACTTTTTTGTTCGTCTACCGTAATTTGACCTGGAATCTGAAAGCTAATATATAAGGCACCAACGAGTACAACAGCAAAAATTAAATAGCCGACAATGTATCGGTATTTGTATAGCAACACTTCACTGAGAATATTTCGTTTCATCAATCTATACCATTATAGCGCAAAATGCTATGTGTTTATGGTAAAAGTATATGTTAACTAGTCTGTTCTAGTATTTCTTGTAAGTTGTCTTTGAGGTAAGCAACACCGTCTTCAGCAGTTGCAAATTTTCCGCCTAGTTGCGCGTCATATAGTATTCGAAGTGTTTGACCAAGTTTTGGTCCTGGTTCGAAGCCAATATTAAGTGCAAGTAGGTCTCTACCGAAAACAATATTTTCAGGCGGTTTTTTATCAACTTCAAGTTCTATAGCTCTTCGATAGATAGCATTAGAAGAAGTTACATCACGAAATTCTTCTTCACCGCGACCATTTGAGTCGCTACGACACACTAAATCCCATAGTCGTATATTGGCTGGTTCTAGTCTAATAGAAAGTTTGCGAATCTGTTTTTCGCTAGGTTCTGAGTTTCCAACATGGTACATATGAGCTTTAACTATGGATACTACTTTTTTTACGGTATCTTTCTTGACATGTAATGTTTTGAGGAGCGATTCAGTTGGTTCAACGCCAGCAATATCATGCCCGTGAGCCGTAATGCGCATCACTCCCTCTTTGAGCATTTTTTCGGTTGTAGTAGCTTTTCCAAGATCATGACATAATGCGCCGAGCATAACGACAAGCATTTCATCATTGTCATCATCGTTTTTCAGTTGTTCAAGGCGGGCAATTTTTGCAGCCGCATCGACAACAAGCATCGTGTGATTCCAAACGTTTCCTTCAGGGTGCCAATCGGCTTCTTGTTCGGTGTGCTCAAGAACGGTAAGTTCTGGGTGTAGTTGATCTATGATTCCGAGCTCTTTCGCGAGTTTGAGGCCTATGCTTGGCTTTTCGGCTTTTGTTAGTAACTTTTCCCACTCTTCCCCTATTCTTTCGTTGGAAAGTTCCGTGAGATCAAAAGACCTACATAGCTGTGCAGTTTCAGGGTCTATAGTCATTTCAAAACGGGCTGAAAACTGCATTGCCCTTAGCGCGCGCAATGGATCGTCTCCGAATAGGTTGTTGTCCGTAGCGCGCAAGATTTTATCTTTAGCGTCTGATACTCCATCAAAATAATCATGAAGCTCACCCGTTAAAGGATCGAGAGCCAGAGCATTAACTGTAAAGTCACGTCGCCGCGCTGCTTCTTGTATCGACATATCTGGGTCGCCTGTTATTTCAAAACCTTTGTGGCCCTCGCCTACTTTTGAGTCGCGGCGTGGAATTGAAAAATCAAGTGCATTTCCGCTTTCGGGATTTGTTAGTTTTATAACTTCAAAAGTTTGGCCTACTAGGTCCACTTTGCCGAATTGCTGTAAGAGTTCTTTTAGATGTTCAGGTTCTATTTTGTACACCTCGATGTCAATATCTTTCGAGATATGAGATTCACCACTAGCAATACTCAGAGTCATATCCCGAGCAAAACCACCAACAACTAATGCTTGCCCTCCAAATTCTTGTATATGCTCGGCAAAACGATGTGCTAGCAATAAATCAGACTGTAGTGATGGATCGGATTCTGTTTCTGCCAATTCTAAGAAAGTTGCATATTGGATGCGTTGCTCTTGATCTGTTGTGTCTTTGATTATTTCTGTCATATGCTAAAAAAATTGAAGTACTAGAGAGCCCGAAGGCTCTCTAGTACTTTTTTACCGATGCTGATTTTCATCGACTTGGTTTTTCACCTCATAGAAAAGTGTTTTCATAAGGAATAAAACGAAGACGATTGCGGGAATGATCATAAGGGTAATGACCACCGCTGGGTCTTTAGCGCTTACGATGACACATGAAAGAAAAATCACAGCTGCGATGAAGTAGACCCAAAGAAATAGCAATTTACCGCTATTTAACTGAGAGCCTCCTCGTACGAACGCCCTTACCACTAGTAGAAGTACTACGTAGTGGAGGGATAGTAGCGAGTATGTTTCCCACGCCGGTATTGTGTGCATCCCTTTCTCACTTTCGTTAATCGATTAGGATTATTAGTATAATACCATATTTATAAGTAAATTGTCAACTAATCTTTGACTTTGCGGTCGAGGGACATAAAGCGCAGTCGCTCTGGGTGGAAGTACAATTGAATTTTGCCCGTTGGGCCGTTACGATGTTTTGCAATTATGAGGTCGGTTATGTGCTGATTGTCTGTTTCTGGGTTGTAATAATCTTCGCGATACAAAAACATTACGAGGTCGGCATCTTGCTCGATAGATCCAGATTCACGTAAATCAGCTAGTTGAGGGATTTGCGGGTGGCGTGATTCTACAGAACGGCTCAATTGTGACAGTGCAATCACTGGTACGTCTAGTTCACGAGCAATTAGTTTGAGACCACGCGAGATTTCACTAACCTCTTGTACGCGGTTATCACTGTTGTTTCGTCCGCTACCTTGCATCAGCTGTAAATAGTCAATTACTATCAGTCCAAGAGGCTGATTATGAGCTTCACGACGGGCTTTTGTACGCATTTCGAGCACACTCATACCTGGCGTGTCGTCGATAAATATCGGTGCTTCTGCCATTTCACCCATAGCATCAGATAGTTTGCCGAAGTCGCTTTCGCTAAGGTTTCCTGTACGAATATTAAAAGCATCAACTCCACTAACGTCTGCAAGCATACGGTCAACTAGCTGGTCTTTACTCATCTCTAAGCTGAAAAAAAGCACAGCTTTTTTTTGCTGCGATGCCACGTTGTATGCCAAATTTGATACGAAAGTGGATTTACCCATTGCAGGTCGTGCAGCTAAAATCAATAGATCTGATTTCTGCAAACCTGCTGTTTTTGCATCGAAATCTTTGTATCCTGTTGCAACTCCACGTAGACTACCCTTGTTGCGGTGCAGTTCTTCTATACGGTCGAAACTTTCGGCAAGTATAGACTCAAGACTAACGAGATCTTGTTTCAAGCTAGCGTCTGAAACAGAAAAGAGATCAGATTCCGCCTGACCCAAAAGCTCTTCGATACTCTTATCTTCGTCATAGCCGAGCTCGGCTAGTTCAGCGCTGGCTTTGATTAGTCGGCGACGAACGGCTTTTCCGCGTATCATATCTGCATATGCTGCAGCGTGCGCAGCAGTTGGTACATAATTTGTTAGTTCAGTTAAAAATGACGAACCACCGACGGTTTCAAGCTGGCTTTTAGACTGCAAATCATCGCTCAGTGTCAGTAGGTCGACTGGTTTGTGTTTTTCATACAAACGCATCATAGAAGCAAAGATTGTCTCGTGACTTTTTTCGTAAAAGTCCATTGGCTTTAGTTTGTCGCTGACATCCGCGAGCACATTGTCATCAATCAGCACTGCACCTAGCAGGCTTTTCTCGGCATCTAAATTTTGGGGTGGAATTTTTAGGTTCGCACTAGCTTTGGCTGACATTCACTTCTTCTCCTCCACCCATAATAGCAGTAATCGAAGAGACTGGTTTGTCGCCAGTGGGTAACTTGCCAACAGATGTGGAGATTGTGGGGATAAAGTCTAAGTTTTTGTGCAAAAAATCTATTAACATTTGACGATACCGGCCTTTCTCGAGTTTTGTTTGATGCAGTTTAAAGCCAAATTTGATTTGTAGCTCGCCTTTGCTATACGATGTTTGCGCTTTTTGCATCACGCTGTACAGTGGTGGGTTTTCTGTGCGAAGTTGCTCTAGCAGCTTTGGCCAGTCAATTGTTTTTGGTGCAGTGTCGTCTACTTTGACCGCACTCTTTGCTTCTTCTGCCTTCACGACTTTTTGAATTACTTTTTCTGGAGCTTTGACTGCGATGACAGGTTCGGGTGCACTAAGTGCGACGGTGCTTTTATGTGGCTTTTCTGTAGGGGCTTCTTTGCTGGCGGCTTTGGCAATGACCGCTAAGAGCTTTAGCTGTGGGTCGTGTGACTTGGTGACATCAATCAGTTCGTCTATCAGCGATATGAGCTCTGGGTGTGTTGTTACGTATGATCGCAAGCTGGAAGTGAGCTGATTGACCAGTACAACAGGAGATATGCCGTTTTGCTCTAGACTGTCGGTTAGTTCAACTGCTGCCCCTAATCGATGGTTTGTTATGTGATCTATCAGTTCATCGACGCTTCTCTTTGGCGCCAGGCCTAGTGTTTCTTCTATCATTTTGGCAGTTATTTTACCGTCACTGAGGTTACGCAACTGATCTAACAGCGATATGCCGTCACGGAAGCTACCGCTAGCTCTTTCGGCTATAAGCTCCAGAGCATCTTTTTCTATATCTATCTTTTCTTTTTTAGCAATTTTGGCTAAATGATCAGTCATAGCATCGGCTGCAATTGGACGAAAATGAAAACGTTGTGTACGGCTCAATATAGTGTCTGGTAGTTTGTGGACTTCTGTGGTGGCTAATATGAACACCACATGTTCTGGCGGTTCCTCAAGAGTTTTTAACAGCGCGTTAAATGCAGGTTTACTGAGCATATGCACCTCGTCGATAATATATATCTTTTTATCGGCTGCAACAGGGGCTATTGTTACTTTTTCGCGTAGGTCGCGCACGTCTTCTACCCCGTTATTGCTAGCAGCGTCTATCTCAATAATGTCCAGGTTCATATCGGCGGTATATGGTAGTTTGTTGATTTCATGCGCCAATATACGTGCAATGGAGGTCTTCCCTACTCCGCGTGGGCCAGTCAACAAATAGGCGTGGTTGATGTGTCCGCTGCTAATTGCCCGCCCCAATATATCAGTAATATGGGTTTGACCCACTATTTCTGCCAGTGATGTAGAGCGATATTTTCTATATAAAGCTTGCGCCATAACTATGTGTATTTTCCCCTCACACTTTACTTACTACAATTATACGCCTGTATTCGCTGTTTGTTGACGTATTTTTTACGATTTAAAAAGCCGACAACGTGGTCGGCTTGGTTTGACAGGATATATTGAAATTATGAAGGTATAGCTTGCTTTGAAGGTGGGGCTAAGGTTAGTATACTAGACACTATCCTTAACCCCACCAAGCATCAAAGCTTGTCAGGTTGATTTTTTTCATCGTATTCTTTAGAAATCCTCACTATCTCCTGTATGAGGAGCACAATCATGATTCCCCCGATGATCCCAACCAGAAGTGCGAACTCGTAGTCACCTGACGCAATGGCGCAGATAAACAGCACGATGAAGCCGAAAGCCGCCAACATGCCGTAGATAGGCCTATATGCGATTATTCCAAGTACCGGAATTCCAGCGAGCAAACATCCAGCAAGAGTCAGAAATCCACCAATCTGGTAGAATGTCGAGCTGACCGTTGCGATTTGAACGAACATCTTCACCTTCTTTTTGATATAGCTTGTCAAAGTTCACTCGGTTTGTCCGAGCATAGACATGCTCGAGAACGTACAAGTTACATTATTTAAACAATCAACATAAAAATTGTCAATTGATCAAAAGTGAAAAGCCGCTGTCCTTTTTACGGGACAGCGGCTTGTTATGCGAGACAGTCGACTCGGTCTTTTTTGTCCGAGAGTGCTCGCAAAATTGTCGACGGTTCGTCTAGTGACTGTGCTAGAGCAAGCTCTTTGCACCACTTGTCAAACGTCAACTGGTCGACAACACTGACGATTGTGACATCTGGCTCGGTGTTTTTTGTACACATCGATATCCAGTTCAGCCATGCTTCGATAGATGCATTGACTGGTACTGCCCAATCTGAATGCACTTCTAGCTCACGGCTATCTAGCCTGTCTTTGATTGCATCGATAGTGTGCACAGTGCCATCTGCACGGCTATCGACGATCAGCACTGGACCAGTAGGTACTTGCATCTCAAGGTGTCCGAGAATGTAACTCAACTCTTCCCTGAGATCAGATACTGGTTCGTTGTTGCCGATGATGTAGTTGAACGCCCAAAGCGGGTTGACGCTTCGAACGATATAAATACTACGCCTTCCTTGGTCGGTCTTGGGTTTTTCCCAAAAACGATACATCTCTTCTCCCCTTTTTGGATTGAACAAAGAATAGAGTATATTTTAGCATATTTATATATAAAAGTCTATATTACATGCTGTGTAGTACAATATAAATATGAATAAAGATATTGTAGCCTACAACAAATCTCAGGATGAAACTAATCGCGATATTTGCGATATATTGGCAGCTGAAATACAAAAAGTTTTAGACGGCAAAACTGACAGCAAGATATGGCACGGTGCGCCGGTGTGGTTTAGCGAGGGCAACCCTATTGCTGGCTATGATGTGCTAAAAAACTGCGTGCGACTGCTATTTTGGAGCGGCCAGGCGTTTGACGAGCCAGGTTTAGCGAACGAAGGCTCATTCAAAGCCGCCGAAGCTCGCTACACTAGCCCAGATCAGATAAATGCCGAGGATGTGCAGCGTTGGTGCCAAAAAGCCCTAGATATTCAGTACAACTACAAAGATATAGTAAAAAACCGCGGTCAGCTAGATCGTTTAAAGTAGTTTTTATGGGTAAAAGCAAGTCACTCGATGAAATCAAAGCAGGTTGGGATGAATTTGACCGACCGAAAGACGGACAAATATTCCAGCATTATAAAGGTGGCGAATACGAAATTGTAGCAACTGGATTTTTGGAAGATAGCGAAGTTCCATGTGTTATATATAAGTCGTTACTCAAAGATATTGTTTGGGTTCGAACAGCACAGAACTTCCTGGAAGAAGCTGAAAACAACGGTCAAAAGCTACCTAGATTTAAACCAGTGTCTAAAAGTCAGTAATAACGAGTTTTTTCATTTGCATCATTTTTTTGAATGCATCTGGTTTGCTCATTAGCTCGCCCATGTTTTCGGGAACGACTTGCCAGCTCAGACCGTATTGGTCTTTGCACCAGCCGCATTGTTCGCTCAAAGGGTTTTTGGATAGTTTTTCCCAGTAATAGTCGATTTCGTCTTGGTCCTTGCAAGCGATCGAGAATGATACAGATTCGTTAAATTTAAACTCGGAGCCTGCGTTGATTGCGACAAATGGTACGCCGTCTAGCTCGAACTCGATTGACAATACATCGCCAGCTAAGTTTTGCTGAAAGTCCGCCAACCCTTCCTCGGCCGTTTTCGGGTAATATTCGGTAGATATTATTTTGCTGTCCGGAAATACCGACACATAATAATCAACCGCCTTCTGCGCGTTACCGTCGAACCATAAATTTGCTGTGATCTTTTGCATAACCAACCCCTTTGTTTATATCTTTATTGTAACACCGTATGTTTAGTATAATGGCTACATGAATTACATCACGTGGGCAAAAGAAAACAAAAAGACTCTAGTAAAGCAAATAGTTGGTGACGTGAAATCTCCTAAAGATGGTGAACCCTTAGCTATTTTTGCAGCAGGCATACCAGGAGCTGGTAAAACTGAGTTCCTAGATAGATTATTTGAAGAATCCGAGGATGTTGTACGTATCGATTTAGATGAGATAGTAAAATTGTTTCCAGAGTATAAACCTGAAAACTATTATAAATACCGTGGCGCGGCTCATATTATAGTTGACGAAGTAGTAATATACTGTAGGCATAATAAACTCAACTTCGTACTAGACGGTACATTTGGATCATCGAGAGCCATTAGTAATATCAAAAGCGCTTTAAAGCGTCACGGCGTGGTAATATTCTATGTTTGGAAAGAGCCAGAACTTGCCTGGCAGCATACAAAAGATAGACAACTACTAATAAATCGTGGTGTAGAAAAAGAGGGTTTCATAGAATCATGCCTCAAAATACCAAAAAACATAGAAGAAGTACGAGATAAGTTTAAGGACAAAGTCGACATTGTAGCTATTAAAAAAGATTCAGAAAGTGATAGATTTCAGTATTCGCAAAACAGTAAGCATATTGACGAGTTAATAGAGGTAACGTATAATGAAAAAGATTTAAGAAAGGCACTAGTATGAAATTTTTTCAACGCAAAAAACAATCAAGAAAAGACATCCGTGAAGTTGTCTTTGATGAGCGTGCTATTAAAAAGGCTGCCCGAGAGTCAATAAAAGACCAGAAGAAAGTAACACAAAAAGCTACAAAACTGCGCGCTCAACACGCACGATAAGTTTATTAACTGTCGATTTCCTTCATAATCCTATCTGTATCAATGAGAATTTTGATTATTTTTTGATAATGTTCAATGTCCCTGTGTGACAACTCGCGACCCTTATGATCTTTTAGCCATTTCTGCGCTGGTTGGTAGCCTCCAATATAAAATTTCCATGCAATTTCAGGTATGTTTGGGAAGTACTGTGTCTCGTTAATATATACAGCGCCCTCTTGGTAGTTTAATTTTTCGACTACTCTACTCCCTTTTCCGCTCAATGGCGCTACATAAGCCTCAACATTACGTATAAGATGTAGGTTACGAAGTTTATTACCAAACTGAGCTAATCTCCAAAATTCTGCGCCACTTAAGGGCTTAGGTATACGAGGAAAGTCAGTTTTCAAAAACTCTTTGTATTTATCACGGTATGCTCGGGAGTGCAAAATTCCGTAAGTGTAGTCAAGTAAATCTAAAGGATACACATTTTCTTTTTTAAAATACGGCTCTGTTTTACTGTAGTCTCGCTCTTTACACTCTTCAGTATATTTCAGAAAAACAGTTTCGTTGCGAGTTTTAAGCTTTAGGTTTTCAACCAATCTTTGTGCAGCCAGTTTATTTATATTTGGAGACTGAACACTGCCATGATCATAGAGATACAGCGGAAATGTGTATGTCTGAAATCCGTAAAAGTTCTTATCTACCAAGCCTGTTGATATAAACACGGAGCTGAAGTTCTGCGAATCAACTAGTTTGCGCATTAATATTAAGCCATAGTTCTTACCCAAGAGCATATGTTGAAAAACATTGTACATAGGATATCCATTAATACCTTTTGTTTTGCCTGTGTAGATAATTTTCTTTTTGCTGAGTATTTTGTAATCTATATCTCGAATTAAAACTGAATTAGCTTTTAGATCAGCTTGAGCCCACTCAATTTTCCAATCTCGACTTTTATTATCAATATTATACTTCTCAGCAAGTATTTCAGAGTTGAGTGTTTGAAAATCTTCGACAACATTTTTTAAGGGAGATTCCTCAAAGTTTGTTACTAAGCTATCTTTTCGTGTTTCGACACCGGAGGTTTTAGAAGTAAATAATTCATCAATCGGAATCATCTTACCGAACTCTTTTTGGTGTCTAGTATCTTTTTTTACAAAGTAGTAACTTGGAGCAACGGGATTAATACTCTCAGTGAGAACTTCTTTTTCTAGTGCTTGGTATTTATTTGTTCGTTTGCCATAAAATTCACTGAAATGAACCTTTGCTAATCCTGTCTTGCTCTTGGTCGTTTTTGACATAATGACTATACTTACGCCTTGCTGGATGTCGAATACATTTTCGTCTGTACTACCGTCTGGTGCTGTTTCTTTCTTTTTACTGTTGCCGTGTAGATCGATAACACGAATACTATCAAATGTTTGTAGCAAATGTTTGCGCATCTGACGGTGGATAAGTCCATCAATATAGCTATTATTTGTAATTATAGCCACGATACCTGTGCCAGTCTTTTCTACCATACTTTCTGCGTATCGAATAAACTTTATATAATCATCGCTAAGGGGCTGTATGTTCTTTTCATTAAGATCTTTTTTGTAATCAGCCATAAGGTCATCAATATATTTGCTTTTGTTTGAGCTACTGACGCTGTAGGGTGGATTTCCCATTACGACCATGATTGGCAAGTCCCGTTTTATTTTATCGGCTGCTGTTGCTTCTTCTGTAATTGCACGACCCATACCTAGCATTGCTAGAAGAGGTGGTTCTTCTTTCGCGGGTTCTTCAAGTGTGTTGGTGAGATACACCCCGAGTCGTGGGTGCTTTTGGCTTGGAGTGTAACCACTTTCTTCAAGTGTAAGACCTAAGCGCATGTGAGCCATACTGTACGCAGCCATAAGCAGCTCAAACCCATGCAAACGAGGAAGCAAGTTATTTTCAACGTAGCTACTCCAGCCGTTACCAAGGTTCCTTTTACGTTCCGCTATGAGTTTAATTGTTTCATTCAAAAAAGTTCCAGTGCCTGTCGCAGGGTCGAGAATTTGCACGCGCGGAATGTCTTCAGTTTTAGTATAGTGTTGTTTTCCAGTACCTTTTCCTTTGCGGTACGGATCTACGTTGTATGTATGTTTAATTGTGCTGTCGTCAGCCAGCCCATCAGTAAGGCCGAATTCTTCTTTTAAAACTGCATCGACAGCTTTTACTATATGTTGCACTATCGGTAGCGGTGTGTAGTAGACGCCCCGAGCTTTGCGACGTTTGCTATCATATTCTCCTAAAAATGTTTCATAGAAATGTGTTACTGGGTCGTGATTCATTCCTGTCGTTTTACCGTAGTTTGCCATGATGTTATGCACGTTGGTGCGCAGGAAAAGTTCTACGAAGTTATTGAGTACCCAGTCGAGTCGTGGATCTTTTTCGTAGGCTGCTATTTGTAGAAAGAATTGTCTTAGAAAAGGGTTTGTTTGGGGTACTTTTTCAGCCGCCTCACCAAGACTAAAGTCATCGGCTGTATCATCATTGTAGCGTGCAGCAAACAAGCCGTAGGCTATAGTTTCGGCATAAATATCAGCAAAATCTTCGGTAGTAAGATCATGAATGAGGGTTTCTCGAAATGTACTATACTGATCAGTCAATGTTGTACGTTCACCCGCATCTATGTCTTGCATTAGTGCTGCTTTGATTGTGCGGCGAATCGGACGTGCACGGTCTGCCATGAGCAGCGCTAGACTTTTTGCAGTGCGAACGGTTTGTCCGGCTTGTGAAATTGTTTGTTTGAGATAGTACACGAGATCTTCGTAGTTTTCGGATTTTTCTACAATTTGCTTCGAGTCATTCAACCGTGCGATCGAGAGTGTTTTAACGAGCTCTTTGTTAAAGTAAAATCGAAACTCTAGACCATCGGTGTGTACGACATTACCTAGCTCCATGTAACGTTTGATCTGTTCTTGGTGTTCGGGTCGATCTAGTATCCCCGTAATAATATCTTTTGCTTCAATAAAGCCTAGTGGGATATCATTAAATGCTTTGCGTTGGCTAGAACTATCATTTCGTTTGAATATTACTAGATCAGGTGCGCCAACATCGACACGTTTACGCTCGTTTATGGCAATATGGTCAGGAAATAAACCGTGTATGAGTTGCTGCAAAGTAGCGCGGTAGCTATGCTCCGTGGCGTCTCCGCGGTAGTAAAGTTCTTTGATGCTATCCAGATACTTAGAAATAAAGGCGTGTTGGTCAACTGTGTTCATTGATTAAATTATACCTTTAACCTCCATAGAAAAGCTAGCTGCTATTTGCTATCAGCTCGCTCAACGACTATGGTGCATTCTGTTACTAATGCTGCTATTGCGCCTACAGCGGCTAGTATTGGCGCTAACACTGCACCGACTACGCCAACTGTTAGTGACAGTTCAACCAAGTTTTTGCCGCTTTTGTCGCGAACTGTGATGCGTCGTACGTTGCCTTCGGCAATGATTTCTTTGACCTTTTTTAATAGATCATCGCCATTTACACTGAATTCTTCGGTTTTCTTAGTCATTTTGTATCTCTTTTATTGCCCGGTTGGGACGCCCTGCATGAGCTGGGTTAGGTCTTGTATAGTTACATCGCTGGGCGGAGTAAATTTTGAGTCGTCGACTGTCCAACCTTCGCATTGGAAACTAAATTTGGCATTTGTGTCGACATTTTCACTAGTCTCGGAGCTAGACTGTTGTGAATCATCAGCCTTGATAGCTGTTTTGAAACCCTTTTTGTCATCGTTGTTCCAGAAATATTGAGTTCCGTCAGAAATAATCATACTGCCATCGCGATTCTTGCCTTCGCGTTCGCTCTTGTAGTCGTTTCGCATCTGTTTTTCGCTAGAAAAGTATGCAATGCCAGAGTATTCATAACCCTCGTTACTGCCACTGTATGTACATTTTTGCGGGTCACCTTTTTCTAATAGTGCTGATAGTGATGTTTTAGATTCAGCTTGATTGGTTTTTGTGCTGTCCTGGGACTTGTTTGTTGTATCTGAGTTATTTGCCATTGTTAGTGCTACACCAGCGCCTATGACAACTATTACAGCTACTACAATACCTATAATTACTTTGTTATTCATCAGATTACCTCCGTTGATTGATCTCACAATCAATTATAACGTATTTGGATTTTCAGTTACAAAGTGTAGTCTACAAAGCTGCTTCGACTGCTGCCCAGGTTGCTTCTGGGTTGTCTTCTGGGATGATGATGCTGACTTGGTCGCCTAGGTTGGCTTTGAAATACGTAACGCTTGCTAGTAGTACTCGGTACTCTACGCCATTTACTTCGACAAAGTATCCACCATCATGCTGCACAAGGGTGCCAATGACTTGCTTGCGTGGGATTGGGCCGATTTGTTTGTAAAGGAAGTTTCCTCCGTCGGCAATGGTTAGCTTCAGTATGTCGCCTTCAACTAGTTTTGATTTACTAGCATAGTTGGCTGGTACTGGGTATGTTTTGCCGTCTGGACCGATCATACTTTGGCCATCAAAGACACCTTCGATGACTTTGCCTGCTATTTCTTCGGCGCTAACTCGTGGCATAGCGAAATCATCGTCGCCTACAATACTAATCAGTAGCTCTTTTGCAGCAGCCAAGTTTGTTTCGGCATCTTGAATAAGACTTTTGAGTCTTTTTACTTGTTTTTCTGGTAATTCAGACATGTACTCGCATGTTCCTATCTGTCTGTTTTTGACTTATTTCTATCACTTCGCAGAATACCACTTGTACCCCTATTTCGTCAACAGTTTTCTTTTCCACAACAAAATATGGGGTCATGAAAAAAGCGTTGTAAAATTTTTATTCGCTTGTTTCAGCTACTTGAGGAAGTGTGTTGAGCCCTGAAAGGTCAGAGTCTCGGAAGGTGTCCATAATTGCTTGAGTGCCGATGTGAATGTTTTTTTCTACAACCTCTACTCTCTTCTCCCACTCATCAACAGTTCCAGAAATAAGTAGATCACGGATATCTTCTTTTGATATTTCTATAGCTGCGTCTTCAAACCTTGCGGCGATCATAATCACTGCTTTTTCTACAAATTCTTCAAGTTTAACAGCATCTACTGTAAAGGCTAAATCGGTTGTACCACCAGCAAAAAAATTTCGGTATAGCTGGTCTCTATAATCTATTACTGCATCCCAGCCTTCGTTATTTTTATCAATGCTTTTTGCTAAAGCTTTTATATCAGTTCTTGCTTCTGGTTCTAGTTGTTCCATGCACATCCTCGATTAAATATGTATACAGTATAACATTATTCAATATTAAACAATTTTTTTGTTGTATGTTCACTCTCACAAAAATCAATGCTTTGATTGCTGTGAGAGAGGACAGAAGGAATCATTCCAAAGCCTCTCGATTAGGTTTATTCGTCTATCTCGAAACGAACGGCAACATTGATGTTGTCGTCGGGGCCGATTGTTTCGACTTTGACCTCGAACTCACTCAGGGTCCACATAGTGCCCAGGTGATCTTCGATGATTGCACCAAGCTGGTTGTTGGTGAAATCTGCGAAACTTGCCATTCTTTCGGCCTCGTAAGTGAGGCGATGCTTGAGAAAGCCGTCTTCAGGAGCAAGGCCATAAGAGGCCCAGATCACGGTGGCCTCTGCAGTCAACTGCTCACAGACTGCTTCGAAGTACCTGTTGAGCCAAAGTTTGGCATCGTCACGTACTTCCTCAGCTTGTGTATTGACGCGTGTGACCTTGAGCTTGGCTTCTGCAACCACTTGGTGCAGTGCACTCACTTCTTTTCTGATCTTCACGGCATCTGGCATATGTATTCCTTCTGTCTTTAAAGTACGCACTATGCGCATTTCCTTACAACTGCAAAAGCCTTTGTAACACATATATTATAACAAAAAAGTAACTAAAAAGCAAATACCCGCTCATAACGAACGGGTATTTTATTGAAACAATAAATCGAATTATGAAAGTTCGACTGTTGCGCCTGCTTCTTCTAGAAGTTTCTTTGCGCTTTCTGCTTCGTCTTTGCTAACTTTTTCCTTGACTGGTGCTGGAGCGCCGTCAACGATAGCTTTAGCTTCACCTAGGCCCAGACCTGTGATTTCTTTTACAGCTTTGATGGCTGCAACTTTTTGTGCACCTGCATCTTTTAGAGTTACTGTAAATTCAGTTTTCTCTTCTGCTGCTTCGGCTGCATCGCCGCCAGCTGCTGGAGCTGCTGCAACTGCTGCTGGAGCTGCTGCGCTAACACCCCATTCACCTTCGAGGTGTTTTACAACCTGTGAAAGTTCTAGAGCTGTTAGTTTGTTAACTTCGTCAACAATTTTCTTTTGTGCTGCGTTCAATTTTACTTCTTCTGTATCTGCCATAATATTCTCCTTAATTATCCTTGTTCTGCCTTTTGGGCTAGTACTTGTGTGAATCCACGCTGTGTACCGTTTGCCACACTCATAAATTGGCTGAGTGGAGCTGATAGTACGCCAACGAATTGTCCACGTAGTTGATCTTTTGTAGGTAAGCTCGCTAGTGCTACAACTGCTGCTGTATCCAATGCAATGCCGTCGCTGTAACCAGATACCAATTTGAGGTCGGTGTGGGTTTTGCTAAACTTTGCTAGTACTTGAGCTGGTGCAACTTCGTCTTCAGCGCTAAATGCGTAAAGTAGTTGGTCGGTCAATAGTGATGTATCTGCATCTTTGTAGCTATCGTTTTGTGATAGAGCTACTCGTACAAGACGGTTTTTTACAACCTTTATAACAATACCGTTTTCACGAGCAACTTTTCGAAGCTCTTGCATATCCTGAACGCTAAGTCCTGTGTACTTTGCAGTAACAGTGGTTTTAGCGCTTGCGAACAATGCAGCTAGCTCGGCTACCAATTCGTTTTTCTTGTCTTTTGTGATTGCCATAAGTTATGTATTCCTTATTTCCTTGTTTTATCGACCTTTAGTTCGACTTTTTACAAATAAAAAAGTCTTTGATTCTCGCATTACCAAAGACTAACATGTCTAATTGTTTACTCCTCGGTAGCTGATTAAGTCCTAGGGACCGCTACTGTCTTCGGGTAATGTTCACAAACTATCGTATCAAACGCCTCTCAATCTGTCAAACTAGGGCTATAGTGTATACTTTTATATATAAAGAACGGTAAAAATCAAAAGGGTGTGGAGTAAGGCAGGGTTTGAGGAATGAGCATAGATATAGTAGCTGCTTACGGTAGAAATGGTGAGCTAGGCAAAGATAACGATTTGTTATGGAAATTGGGCGAGATGCGTAAAGACATGGCAAACTTTCGTAAAATCACACTTGGCACTACTGTTGTTATGGGACGAAAGACATTTAATTCAATTGGCGACCGTGCACTTCCCGACAGAGAAAATATTGTTATTACAAAAAACGAAGATTTTGCAGCTGACGGTGTAGTTGTGGCGCATTCTATCGAAGAGGCCTTGGAATTAGCAAAGCCAGAAGCCAATGTCGTGAATGTTATCGGCGGTGCGGCTATATATGCCCAAATTCTACCTTTGGCTGAACGAATATTCGCAACAGAAGTTGATGCAGACTTTCCAGAAGCCGATGTGCACTTCCCTGCTATAGATAGTGATGCATGGCAGAAAAAGTCCGAGCAGAAGTTTGAAAGTGACGATGATAATAAGTATGGTTTTAGCTTTGTTGAGTACGAGCGCATACAGAGTGATAATTGACAGTATATAAAAGGTGTTTACAATAGATCTACAATGAGTAAGGTGAAAAAACAAACTAGGGACACAACCCTTCGTGACAGGCTAATTACCGACGACGATATTTTGGTTGATATAGTAAAGCAACACAAAAAAGACGGCAAGAAGATTGTTATGACGCAGGGTGTGTATGATCTTATCCATGAAGGGCATGCAAAATATTTGCAAAAAGCTAAATCTCACGGAGATATGCTGATTGTTGGTATTGATTCTGACGAGCTGACAAAGCTACGTAAAGGCCCTAAGCGACCAATTGTACCCGAAGACGAACGTATAGAAATGCTACTGCATCTTCGCCATGTTGACTATGTGACAGTCCATCAAGTACGCCATGGTACAACGGACCTTGTTGCACTAGTGCGCCCAGACATACTGATAACCTCCGCCAGTACAGAAGACATTACGGACGAAGTAAACAAAACGTTTAAAGGCATATGTGGCCAAGTTATTGTATTGCCTCCACAGGCAACTACATCTACAACTGCTCGCATTCGCCTACTAACAATTGATGGCGCCGAGCAGCTTGCTGGCCAAATAGATAGTTTAATCAAAGATTTCATCGGTAAAATAAGAAGTTCTTGAATATGACTGAACGTGCTCTTGCGACTGAATCACAAGGGGCAGTAATGATGTATATGCCCGCACTACATGCTGGCTATTTAAAGTTTATTGAAAAACAGGCTCAAGATAATATATACCTTCTCGACGAAGACTTGCTAGAAGAGGTTCCAGCCCTTGAAAGAGATGTCAGAGCTGTTCAACCAGTTCAAATGACGGAGGCTCTACAGGCAGTTCTAGCTCCGTCGCAGCGTCGTGTACAGCTTTTGGGTAAAAGAGCCCTTGGGATGTTGCCTGATAATATGCACATTACTATGCCAGACGAAGAAATCAGCCACGAAGTTGCTGAAAATCATCTAGAACTTCATACTGTAACGTTTGAACCAGTATTCCTTCGGTGGGATAGACAAATTACAGCGCACGAACATATAATTTCACCCGATCGCACAGTGTCGGTCGAGGATTTTGACCGCGAAGCTATCAGTATTGCTAGAAAAGCAGCTGAAAAGAGTCCAGATTGGTGGCGTCAGGTTGGTGCGGCGATTGCCAAGGATGGTCAGATTGCATATGTCGGTTACAACGAGCAAATGCCATGTAAAGATTATGGTATTAACACTTTTGGTGACCCCAAATCAAACTTTGGTCCGGGTGAAGCTATTGAGCTATCTAAGTCGATCCATGCAGAGGCAAGCTTAATTGCACAGGCTGCCAAGGAAGGAACAGAGCTCGAAGGCTCTTCTATGTATGTGACTACTTTCCCCTGCCCTGCCTGTGCACGGCTACTTTCTACGGCCGGAATCAATAAAGTCTATTATCAGGACGGCTACTCTGTAATGGACGCCGAAGATGTCCTAAAAGCGGCAGATATAGAGATTGTCCGCGTTGTACCTGACGAGGATTAGCCTACCCTAGTAATTATCGGTTCGACATCTTTCTTGCCCGTACCAGACACCAGCTGTGCATGGAGATGACTAACACTTGCTCCGGTGTACCGTGTGTCACCAAAACGGAAAAGCAGGGTAGCTCCAGGCATTTTGCGGTCTTTTTGTGCATTATCTATGATGGTTTTTAGCTCTTTCCATGCAGGGCTAGAGACTTGGTGTATATGTTCAACGTGCGCCTTGTGGATAATCAGGAAGTGATGTGCAGAGTTTTTGTATGGGTACATGCTGTCTGTCAGTATCCAATATTTGCCATCGATGACCGCAGGATTTTTGTGGTATGTAGCTAGATGCTCAGTACAAAACGGACAAACTCCGTCCTGTGCTATGTCTTTAATAACATTTCGATAGGTGTCGTCCGGACGACCTGTGTTTTGATCGTTTACAAAACTTTTCTTCATTAGACTGGAGTCGGAATCCTCATGGCTGGATGTGCTTCATAGTCAGTTAGTATGAAATCATCTGGTCGATAATCTTTAATATTTTCACAAGTACGACTTAGGCTCACAGTGCCTAACTTTTTCGGTTCTCGTGAAATGAGCTCTTTAACATGCTCATACTGACTTTCATAAATGTGCGCGTCAGAAAAGGTAAAGACTACTTCTTTGAGCGTGTAGTCGATAGCTTGAGCAGCCATAAGTCCCATTGCGCCGTACTGGATCATGTTGAATGGAACACCAACTGGTATGTCGCCACTTCTTTGGAAGTGATGCAAGGTTAGTTCCTTTTTTTCAGGATTTGTTAGGAGGTGTACCCAACCGTGACAAGGGGCTACAACGACTTTTCTATCTTTACCTTCACCGGCAATAGTATACTGTGGAATCCAAGGTGAAATAAAATGAGTCCTCAGAAAAGGCAATTCTTCTAACTGCTCACTGATATTTTCAATCTGATTAAATGGCTCACCTTCGCTTGTAGGAAAGTTCGTCCAAGCCGCGCCATATGAACCGTCACCCATATCGCCTTCTTCTAGTCCAAATTTAGCGCACTGTTCTTTTGTTAGCCATCTATCCCACCATTTACAGCCAAATTCTTCAAGTTCCGCTTGTGTTCTAGCACCATTTAAAAAAGCAATGTGCTCGGCTATTGCTCCCCGTATCATGCCGCCTGACATATCTCTCTCACCTATAATTGGAAAGCCATTTTCTAGTTTGTAATGAAGCTGAGCGCCGATCAGTCTTTTGGCTTTTTCTCCTTGGATAGGCTTCACTTCTTCACCTTCTTCCATGATTTTGCGAAGAAAATCTTGGTACTGTGAGTCTGGAACTCTATCTTGTGGGTCTTTGTAGGTTTCCGGTGGTGTTGTTATCTCGCTCATATTCTTATTACCCCTGTATATTTCAGTATAATTTTGTACTTTTAGCCGAGACAACACTGAAAGTGCTACCACCATCTCACTGCTTTGTATCTATTTTATCTCATATTCAAAAAATCTTCCAACGATCAGTTCGTTCGTTGTTTTTAGTACATAGACAAAGATAAAAAGCTGTGTCATTATAGTTTGTATATATGGCTAGTTTACGAGGGGAAATAACAGAAAACACACCACCACAACCTGTTGTGACTGAGGCTCAAGTTGACAGAGACATTACTCAGTCTATGATGGATGCAATACATGAAGAAGGTGTGTATGATCCTATAGAAACGGGCGGTGAGGCGACTGTCCAGCTTGTGCAGCAAAGAATGGAGTGGGCCGAGGAAGGATCTACTGTAGTTTTTACTTCTGGAGTTTTCGATCTTTTACATCCAAACCATCGTGCATACTTACTACACACTAAACTAGAAGCTGTTCCTTTTCATTTTGAAAAAGTAACAGGTGAAAATGGCGCGTGGGACGGCTTGTCAGAAGTTGAAAAGATGGCATATTGCCAAGAAGCCCTCACCTTTGGAGAAATTAAACTTGTTGTTAGTGTTGATGGAGACGCTGCTGTTGCAGATCGCAAAGGACTTAAAGAAGAAAAAGGTGGAACACTTCGACCTATTTATAGCTGGCAGTCACGAGCAAGGGATGTTTTAGCTGCAACGACATCTGTTCAACTTGCCGGACAAGATATTAGAGTCCCAATTGCCGATGCTGTAACGATACATGATAACGTGAACAAAAAACTTACAGGTACGCCCCATGATGATATTCTCTCAATTGCTCGCCTTGTTGAGCCTGATGTTTGGTCAATTTATTACGAATCACAAGATATATTTGATCGCCTTGAAGGTGTAGAAGGTGCTCCTTTTGTTGACACAGATGTAGTCAAACTTCCAGGTCATGAATTCTATACAGACGAACTACTTGGTGGAAGGTTTAGCACAACAGCAATCAGTAAACGTTTGGGCGGTGTTGCAACAAAAAACGGTACACTATGACAGCTACTCGCTCTCGTAAAGAAGAAAAAGAATATAAAGGATATTTAAAAACAAAACCAAATACCTGTCCTTTTTGTGAAATTAAAACAGGCAGCGACCAACTTATAGAAGAAACCAAGCACTTTAAGGTTGTATACAATATATTTAGCTATTCTTTATGGGATGGACAGAATGTTGCCAATCACTTAATGATAGTTCCTAAAAAACATACAGCGTCACTTGCGGATATCCCTAAAGATGCATCTGCAGAATTTGTGCAACTTTTAGGAAGTTATGAGAAGAAAGGCTACAATATTTATGCCCGTGCTCCAGCTTCGGTTATCAAGTCTGTTGTTCACCAACATACTCACTTAATAAAGCCGGCTGGACGACCTAAAAAATTTGTATTTTTACTTCGTAAACCGTTTATTCGTATTACAAACTAGATAGTAACTTTAATGCCAGGACCTTGAGTCGTAGTGACCGTAATGGTGTGAACGTAGGCTCCCTTTATACTGCTAGGTTTTTGGGTTTGTAAGCTGTCTAGAAATGCTTTTGCATTTTCATGGAGCTTGTCTTTGCCAAACGATACCTTACCTATAGCTACGTGTACAATTGCTTGTTTGTCGACACGGTATTCGATCTTGCCAGTTTTAGCTTCTTTAACAGCTTTAGCAACGTCAGTAGATACTGTTCCGCTTTTAGGATTTGGCATGAGACCACGTGGGCCTAAAACGCGAGCGTATTTGCCTAGGCGCGGCATAAATTGTGGAGTAGCAACTAGAATATCAAAGTTAATCTCTTCTTTATCGAGTTGTTGTAGGAATTCGTCTTCACCTACAACATCAGCACCAGCCTTTTTAGCTGCTTCGTGTTGGTCGCTAGGAGCAAATACAGCTACGCGAATAGTTTTACCTGTTCCATGAGGAAGGCTGACAGTTGAGCGAATGTTTTGGTCGGCTTGTCGAGGGTCAACACCTAGGCGTACATGTACTTCAACTGAAGCATCAAATTTGCTTGGGCTGGTTTTGCTAGCTAGCTCTAAAGCTTCGGCAAGTGCATATAGTTTCTCTTTTTCAATTAGCTTAGCTGCTTCTTGATACTTTTTGCCACGACGTTCGATAGTTGGTCGAGCAACTGGTACTGGGCCTTTCTTTTTGTCGACAGCTTCTGGATCTTTTGCAGTTGTATCACCGGATTCTTTGCGGGCTTCTTTTTCGATCTTCTCTTCAGTTTCTTTCAATGCCTTTTCTGAACGTTTCCCAGCTTTAGCAACACCTTCTTTTTTCGGTGCTTCTTCAACAGGCTCGCCAGCTGCTGCAATAGCAGCTTCGAGTTCAGCAATAGTGTTTTTGGTTGTTACTTCAAGCTTTAATTTCTTTGCTTGTTCTAGTAGTTCTGCTTTTTTTGCCATTTATATGACTCCTTTTGTGGTGCTAGCGGCTTTTTAGGCCTCCCACGTATTAAATAATTTACTAATCCTGGTCTGCTGAGGTATCTTGACTGAGCTCTAATCTACTCTTGTGTATCAAGAGCGCACTTTTTGCGATAGCCTCTGGTGTTGGCACAGCCGCTTTACCATTTTCTACGGCATATTCTCTAAATATGCCCGAAACATCTGCAGTTAAGCTGGCACTTTCTACCATAAAGTCTATTCCCGTCATTAACCCTCTACCTCGACACCCATACTGCGGGCTGTGCCAGCAATAACTTTTACTGCACCGTCCATGTCAATTGCGTTTAATTGATCCATTTTTACTTCGGCAATTTCTTCTAGTTGTGCGCGAGTAATTTTACCTACTTTTTCACTATGTGGCTTTCCGCTGCCTTTTTGAATGCCAATTTTTTCACGAATTAGGTCGTCTACTGGTCGTCCGAGGCTTTTCCATGTAAAACTACGGTCGTCATAGATTGCCATGTGTACGATAACGTCTTTACCTTGTAAGTCTTTTGTTGCGTCGTTGAATGGATTGATAAAATCCATCATATTTAGTCCCCATTGGCCAAGGGTTGAACCTACTGGAGGACCAGCGGTCGCACGCCCAGCTGGGATACGTAGCTTTAAATTGCCAATAACTTTCTTTGCCATAATTTCTCTCTATTTCCTTTTCATAAGATGACTCGATTTGATAATTATCGAGTGCGTAACTAAATGATTGTAACAGATGAGAATGCTTTTAGCAACAGTTAAAATATACTATCTTTAGCCTTTTTTTCTAGAACATCTTTGAACTTGTGAGCGGCATCATTGATTGATTTGTCGTCACTTTCTTTTTTCATGTCTTTTTCGAACTTCTCAGCTCTGGTTAAGTATTCTTCGTCTAGTTGTGCAAGCTCGCCCTGAGCAGCTAGGAACGCTGTCTGGTTACCCGCCTGGTAAGCTTCGACTAAATCTAGTACTGTGCTTCTTACATCTTCCAAGTAAGCCAGAGCATCTTTTCCTAGTGAGGCTATCAACTCTTCGTCGGATTTCTGTAAATTCTCGAGCACATCCTTACAAGGCTCCACTGCTTCGTCATATGCTGAAGTTAATTGTGTTATGTCATCTCCAACCTTTTCTCCAACGGCATTCCAGTCAGTTGAGCAATCTTCGTCGATACTAATAATGTCATCATATGAGCCCATCACGCCGTCAAAGTATTTTGTGTATTCATCGTTTTTCTTTGAAAGATTAGCGTATGCTTCGCTAGTTTCTCCGTCTCGAAGAGCTTTTAGATCTTTCATTTCTTTAAAAGCATCTTTATAAGACTGGTAGTCATCTTCTATTCTATTTTTCGTAATTGGTGTGCTGGTACTATCGGAGAGATACTTATCGAACTCCTCAATGTCATCAGCTAGTTTGTTGTTTGCATCGGCTACTTTGTTGTAAGAATCTATGGCTGCATTGTAGTCCGCTTGATTCGGTACAAAGAAGCTAAATGCTGCGATGCCAACTATAGCTACTATCAGTAACCCTATTCCGCCAAAAATAAATGGCTTGAATGAACGAGTATTAGTAGGTGGTGTTGGTGCTGATCCAATGAACTGTGGTTGTTGCTCTACTGGAGGCTGAGGTGGCATAACTGGCTGTGGTGTAGCAGTGACGACCGGTTGTTCTATCGGGGTCGGCGATTGTAACGGTTGCTCCGAGACTACAGGCGTGGGCTCTAGTGGCTGCACTGCAGGTTCTGTAGTTAGCTCAGGCTGTTCAGGGACAGGGCTATTTGTAAGTGGATCTTCGTTATTCATTGTTGTTTATGTATATACAATTAGTTTGTAAATACACCTTGGTAAGTCGTGTAGTCTTCGCCAGAACCGTATGCTTTAAAGTTGATGGACTTTACATCATCGTCTTTTGATATTTCGCAGTATAAATCGCCTTCGGTTTCGCCTTCAGGTGCAATTTGTTGATCAAATTTTTTGTAGTCATCGCCGAAAGGAGCGCTACAGTATTCTACTTTGTTTTCTTTTGTTCTCAGCTCGAAAGCACTACCAACCGATACATCACCTTTTGAGCCGTTAGATACTTTTATATAGGTCAGTACGTATTCTTTGCCATCTGGGGCTTGTTGATACTGATCAAGCTCTGATTTTTTCTCTATGTCACCAACAGATACTTCGATTTTATCTAACTCTATCGTACTGCCAAGTTTGGCTTCTTTTTTTACTGTTTCAATGCCTGACGACTTGTCACTCGAATCACTAGATTTCCCTAGAAAGTAGAGGAATCCTATTATTAATGCAAAGACGACGACAACGCTCACTACTACAGCAATGACTACGGTAGGAATTGTAGACTTACTAGCTGGAGGCTGTGGCGCGGGTGGTGGTGTAACTTGTTGAGGTGTTTGTTGCTGGGGCTGTACCGGGTTTTGATCCATGAGTAACTCCTTGAAAACTTGTATTTTCAATAAGTTTAGCATAAGTTTATTGTTTTAGTCTACTGAAAATAGTAGACTAAATGAGAAATACAATTCATCATATATGGAAAACATACATAGTACTACTGCAGAGGATGTGCGATTGTCACCACAGCCAACACCGCCACCCCAGAAACCAAGTAAGCCAAAGAAAAAATGGCTCTTTATTGTGCTTGCACTAGTCTCAGTAGTGGTGATTGGCGTTGTAGTTATATCTTTATCTAGTAAGGATGATAAAACATCAAAAAACAGCGACACAAGTAAGCCGTACAATGGAGGTAAGCGTGACCCTAAGGCTATGCATTTCATCAGTGAAGTGAACAAAGAAAAGATAGTACAGACTATAAACAACGCACAAAACTTAGCAGAGCTAGGTGATACAGCGACCAAAGCATTTGCTGATGCTATGAAGGAAGACTACGGGACTTACTCTTCATATAATGCCCCGCCAATAGTAGTCGATGATTCTGAAAATGCATCTTTTGAAGCCTATATAGAAGGCACAACAATTACCCCACTAGCCGAAACAGACCTTCCTCTCGCTAAAAAAATAATCAGTACATTTGCGGACGAGTATGCTAAATATCCAATAGAGTGGATGAGATACGCAAGCTCACCTGAAGCCTTTGTATTCGCTAAACAAGTAAAAATTGGTGATGACTCAGCTGGTGGCGTTACTAGCGTTTCTATAATCTACGATATAGGCCAATTTCAAGATGTAAGTACACCTATTCAGCAAGAGTACGCAGACGCATATTTGAAACAGCTAATACATCACGAGATAGCTCACTGGATAGACCAGCAGTCATTTGGAGTAGACAATCCGTATGACAGAGACTGGATCAAGTTGAATTCTGGTGGAATTGATTCTTATAATGCAGGGTATGATCTCAGTAACGAAAACAATTTCGCCGACCACCCTGCCCTAGGTTTTATTAGTGGCTATGCTTTGACAAACTGGGAAGAAGATAAAGCTGAGGTGTATTCTTATATGTTTACCAAAGATGGCATGAAGAAGCTTGATCAATACAGCTCGAAAGATCCTATATTGAAAAAGAAAGTGGATTATTGGAAGAGTTTCATAAAGAAGAAAGTTCCAGGTATGGATGATGCTTACTTTAAGAAATATATCGAGAGCTAAACTTTTTTAACTTGTAGAGCGTCTAGCTCGACAGGCGTATCGCGACCAAACATACTAACAAGTACTTTGATCTTGCCTTTTACAGGGTCAATCTCATCTATTGTGCCATCAAAGCCTTTGAACGGACCGTCGATAACATTTACCACTTCGCCTTCCGTGAAGTCGATACGATGCTTTGGATCTTCTACGCCCATGCGTTTCTTGATACGTGCAATATCACGTTCTGGCACTGGTGTTGGGTCGATACCACTACCAACAAAGCCAGTCACCCCTGGGGTGTTACGAACTATATACCAAGCATCTTCGGATAGTTTCATTTCGACTAGTACGTAGCCTTGGAAAATTTTCTTTTCAACTACTTTTCGTTTACCATTTTTGATTTCAATTTGCTTTTCTTTAGGAACTAATACGTCAAAGATTTTATCTGCCATATCAACACTGTCGATTCGCTGTTTTATGCTTTCTGCTACTTTTTCTTCGTATCCAGCATAGGTATGGATGGTGTACCACTGCCGAGTTGAGTCATATCGCTTTTGTGAATTCATAATGTATTAATTTCCTTCTTTACTTGAGTAATATTTCTTTAAATAACCATTGAAATGCTGCATCTAGAACCAAGATAACTACAGAGAAAAACAATGTAAAACCTAATACAGCCAAAGTCATACCCCAGGTCGCTTTGCGGTTTGGCCAACGAACTTGTCGAAGCTCATACCAAGAACCTTTGACGTAGCGTATAAGACCAGTTATTGGGCTAGCAATTACCTGAATAATTCTGCCATTCGCACTATTTTTCGAAGTCTTTTTTACAGTTTTTGTTGCCACAGCTTTTTTAGCTGTTTTCTTACTGTCGAGCTTGATTTTCTTTACAGTTTTTGTTGCCACTATGTATTCTCCCAATTAAAAAAGTCTGCTGTGCAGACTGTCAAGCGTTAGTATAGCCTATGAACACTCTGTAAGTCAAGCATGCCACATCTGTTTATAATATTACAATGATTTAAGTCTGCTTATATGGTAACATTTATATAAAAGAACTGGTGGGTAGTTTAATAAAGTAAGAGAGGTTACATGGCTTCACCAGAACGAAACAGAGGCAGACTAGCATTGGTTAGTGGCGAGACTCATCCACAACTAGCTAAGGATATAGCAGATGAACTAGGTACTAAGCTAGATCCAGTTGATCTTAAAACTTTTGCGAACACTGAAAACTATGTGAGATTTCAAGAATCCGTACGCGGCTCAGATGTCTTTGTACTACAGTCCCACGCTGCTGTTGGGGGTAAATCAGTGAATGATGCAATCATGGAGCAGAGACTACTCATTGATGCTGCTCGCCGTGGATCTGCACGTGAGATTACCGCTGTATCACCATACCTCGCATATTTAAGGCAGGATAGAAAAGCCAAAGGACGTGAACCGATAAGTGCTTCTATGACCATCCAGGACCTTATTCGTTCGGGTGCTAATAGAATTATGAGTGTAGATCTTCATTCCGAACAAGCGCAGGGCTTTATAAACGGCCCTTTCGATCCCCTCATCGCTCAGGAAATCCTTACTGACTGGATAAAAAACTGGAAGTCAGAAAACAGAATGAAGAATTCTGGAGTGGTATTAGTTTCTCCAGATGCTGGTAGAGCGGAGCTTGTTCAAGATTTTGCTGAAGAAGTTGGTGTTGACCTCGCGATTATAGACAAAAGAAGGTCGAAAGAGACACGAAAAGCAGAAGCGACAGGTGTACTTGGTGAAGTTGCTGGAAGACAATGTATTATTGTAGATGACATGATAGATACCGCTGGTACTCTAGTCGCTGCAGCTAAAATGCTCAAAGAACAGCGTGCTATAGGAGTCATTGCTATTGCCACTCACGGAATACTATCCAATCCTGCAGCAAAAAATATTAAAAAATCGGCCATCGATAAAGTTGTTGTTACTGATACTTTACCTACTCAGGAACACCTAGAACGCCTTGGTGATAAGCTGGAAGTTGTTAGCATGGCTCCAAAAATAGCAGAGGCTATACGTGAAGTTCACGAAGAGGGCTCCGTCTCAAAAGTCTTTAATGGCAAAAATGCACGTTAAGCTCTAACAGTTTTTATAGGAAAACGAAAGCCAAAAGTACTGCCTTCATGTTCTACGCTATGAAAAATCATCTTGCCACCCTGCGCATCAATAATTTTTTGTCCCATAAATAGTCCAAGTCCTGTTCCATCAGGCCGAGCATTTTGAGCATTTTCAGCACGAAAGAACTTTGTAAATAGCCGATGCTGTACGTTTTTTGGTACGCCAATGCCAGTATCGGTCACTTGGAATATAATTTCTTTGTCTGTCTCCTTTAGTACTATGTCTATCTTGCCGTTCTTTGGCGTATAGAATATGGCGTTATCAATAAAATTCATCATCACCTGTCTTGTTTTAGTGTCATCTAAAATAACTTTCGGAAAGTTTTTTGGTGGTTTGTAGTTGATAGTTTGGTCGCGCAAGCCTGCGAGTTCGCGAAGCTGGGTAATTTCTTCTATGACAATTTGATTGAGGTCGGTTTCGTCTTTTTCCATGACAAATTTACCAGTACGAATACGTGACACGTTCAGAAAGTCCGATATAAGAAAGACCATGCGCTGGGAGCTGTTGAAGGCTTCTTCTAGCGCTTTGCGTTGAGTTGGGTTAATTTTGCCCAAATCACCTTCTAACATCATCGATATGTAGCCTTTAATACTTGTTAGTGGCGTACGTAATTGGTGTGATGCCATAGATATAAACTCGTCCTTAGTATCATCAAGCGCAACAAGCTTGCCATTAGTTCTTTTTAAAGCTGCAGTGGCTTTGTTAACCTTCGCTTGTAGTGTTGCGTTGAACTCCTGGATTTCTTCAAATGCTAGTGCGTTCTGCAAAGCTAGAGCAAGGTCATTTGATGCGAGAGTCAGAAGCTGAAGATCGTGCTGATTGTAGTTGTTACCGTTTTTCTTTTCACCAAGGATGATATAACCAATAGATTTATTGTTTGTAGAAAGTCGGGCAATAACCCCAATACGGCTTAGCTCGAAGTATTCTTTCGCGACGGTCTTCGATGTACGCACATCTTCTGCTAGTGTTATTTTTTGATGTATTTTTTCTAACATTTCTAGAAAACCAGCTAGTTCAAGTGACTTTTTGGGACAGTTGCCTATAGCTGTTGCTAGTTCTAGTTTGTTGTTTGAGCCTAGGACCACGAAACAGGCATACTCTGGACGTATTGTTTCTTCAAAAACATTCAGGCTATGTCTCTGTATACTTCTAGGGTCAACGCTCCTGGTCGCGAAACTACTTATTTTGCTGATAGCGCTATGAACTGTATAGCTTTGTTGAAAAAACAGTCGATTTGTACCACGATCTACAAACTTTTTAACATGGCCATATAGCAACGCTACGGCAATGGTTGTTAACACATAGTACACTTGCAAATCTTGCGAGATAATTTGCCCACCAAAAATTATGCCTGTTAGGTTAAATGCCACAAGGACAAACAAAACAACAACTATACTCAAAGACACTACATACGCTAGCAATCTAAAAGCAACATATCGTATGTCAAAAAGCCTATATTTAACAGTTGAATACGACATAGTGACAATAAAATACAATATTGCCAAGTATGAAACGTTACCAACAATTAGATTGATTTCATTTGATTGCGAAAAATTAGGCAACACTAGGTTTGCAAAGCCAACAAACGAGGCAGCAACAACAAAACCAAAAATCATATTTCTTAGCTGGTTTTTTTTGTTTCCAACTGATTTTTTATATGCGGCGAGTAAAAGGTATATACCTGCTAGGACAATTGTAGACATAATCGCCACATACACTATAAATAAGTTTGTGTAGTGGATGTCAGAAGAGCCCTGTTGCAATGTAACCTGTACAAATATACCGCTGATTGAGCCTAACGAGGCTACTATAGTGAGAAAAGGCATCAACCATGTAAGTACTCGAGAGAACTTCATATCTGATGCCTGTGTAAACGAATAAATAAATATAAAAAATGCATACGCCAATAATGGCCCTGCAAAGAAATCGGCATATATAAATAGTTCGGAAAAGTTATCTACTTTGTAATTTGCTCCTAAATAGTTTGCTGTCACCCAAAATGCCGCAATGTAGCATAGATAACTAAAGAGTTTGCTGGCTTGGTCTTTCTCTGTCTTTAACATAACAGCAAGCCCCAAAAGACTAATAGAAATAACCACCACCGCTACAACAATTGCTAATAACATAACTATGTCTATCATAGTAACACTGTTAAATATAAGCAATATGAAGCTCTACTTTGTGTCTAGCTCTTTCAACTTGTTCTTTATAGATTTTCGTATATGTATAGTAATCCCAAGATCAAGTAAAGCGATGCCAAGCACTCCCCAGGAATGGACAGGCAACTTACTGATGACTCCAGTACTCAGCGCGCCAAATTGACCAACTGCGCCTATAGTATTTGTATAAAAACCTGCTTTAAACAGTTTGCTGGAGTTTGCTTTTTGCGCTATGTCAGCCATATTGGATTTTATTTTTAGAGGATTAATAGCTTTTTCACCAACAGCAGCTAGCATCATAGCAGCTCCTCCGATCCACAGCACTTCACCGCCAACTAGTCCTCCTCCAACCCATGGGGCGGCATCAAAAACTCGATGTTTTGTTTCTGAGAATGGATCGGCCGCAAGAGTTAGCGCTATGCTTGTAGCGAACGCACCTAGGGCAAATTTGGTTTTGTTTTTGTCCCAAGCTTGCTTCAGTTTGTTTGGTGTTTTTTCCGCCTCGATCTCACTTTTTGGACTTCCTAGCAATCTTGGGTGCTTTGAGGCAAGCTTTACAGCGCTAGCTGCGAGACGTTTTATAGGACGTATTGACTGTGCATACTCTGGCAGTGGGTTATCAAAAACTGCAACAACACCGTAATTCATCGAAGGCTCGTCTTTGTAAGCATCTGGTATAACCTTTGTAAATCGACAGCCTAGGTCACTAAATGATCTAATAAGTGGATCATAAGGCACCTCTTTGCCGTCTTTGTTGATTTTTTTTAGATTGAAATACTCCTCTGCGAACTGATCTTTTTGGAGTGAGTTCAATGTTTCTATGTCTAGGCCCTTCTCTTCACATTGTTTTTGCATCCATCGTTTTAGGCCTGGAAGCCTAGCTTCGAAAAAGGCTCTCGAGTAGCCTTCTGCGATACCTTTAGACATCAAGCTGGCATATAACATATCCGGATAGCGTTTCCCTAGTGTATTCGGCGCCATGGTGAGACTTACTACATATATATTTTCACCTTGTGGGTCAAAAGTAGTTTCAAGTGTGCCATCGTCTGTAGTATCCTCCCAGGACTCGAAGTCGTCTGGCTTTTTGTTTGTCGGACAGCTCATTAGAAAACCTAATAGTTTGCCTGTATTTTCGTCCTCAAGTATTTGCACCCACTCGTTGCCGGTTTTTTCAATTCTAGTAGCAAATTGTTGCATCAAGTCTGTCTTTAGCTCATCTTGTGTCTTTTCGTATCCGTTATACACTTTTTTAAAGGATGCAATATCTAGCTCTACCATAGCCTCCAGATCGGTCGGTCGGTATTCTCGTATAGCTGGAGAGCATTTCATATGCTTTTGCTCGCCACTAGCTACAGTTTCCAAAGCGGGCGTTTCCGGCGTTGAGTCATTGTAATCAAATTGTGTTTCAAACGTTTCCATCACCTTGTATTATATAGCCTGACTTTTCAAAAACAAAAATGAGCTAGCATAATCGCTAGATGTACACATGTTAGAATAGTTACATTCATATGTTTGGGACTTTAGAATATTTACTAACTCTAGACATTGCAGCACTAGGAGTACTCCTGTTGCAATCTTTACTTTCAGTCCAGCGGTACAAAATTTCACCAAAGGAACTAGAAAAAATTAGCAGACTAGAAGATACGCCAAGCGTTAGCTTATGTATACCTGCTCGCAATGAAACACATGCACTTGCCGACTGTTTAGCTAGTGCTGTTGCTAGTGACTATCCTAAGCTGGAGATCATTGTCCTGGATGACTGCTCGCAGGACAAAACATCGCAAATTATACGAAGCTTTGCTCATGATGGAGTTCGGTTTATCAAAGGAGAATTGCCGAGCGATGGATGGTTGGGCAAAAATAACGCATATCAGACGTTAGCCAGCGAAGCTAAGGGGAAGTATATAGTTTTTATGAGTGTAGACAGCCGAGTTGCACCCGAAAGCGTTTCTCAGCTAGTAGCATATATGCAGCTTAAAAAGCTCAGCATGGCTTCAGTTTTACCTCAGCGCGTAGATAATTTACGAGCAAGTGTCATTTTTGCTCCACTAAGATATTTTTGGCAGCTTGTGTTGCCTCTAAAATTTAACACGCCACTTGCAACTAGCCTTTGGGCAATTCAGTCCGACAACTTAAACGATGTCGGCAGTTTTGCCGCATTTAAAGACAAAGTTAATGTAGAGAATGAGTTAGCGGCGCAATTTAATGACAATGACGAGTACAGGTTTTTGGTCGGTAGCCGTTTATTAAACATTACGTACGCCAAGCACTGGACATCGCAGGCTGAAACAGCCATTCGACTGTGGTATCCGATTTTAGGCAAAAGCGTTTTTCGAGCATTTTTTGCATTGATGAGTCATTTTTTGCTGTTTATTCTACCGTCACTTGTTCTACTGCACTTTCTACTCACCATAGGCTCACACGGATCATATATACAGGTGTCTTGGCTACTCGCACTCCTCGCAGCCGCACTGGGAAACTATGTATACGTTGCTTACTTCCGTCAAATAAAAAGGGTTACCAGCCTGGTCGACTACGTTGTTCTTTGCATATCGTTTTTTGTTGTTCCACTGCTGGCTGTGCAAGAAATCGTATTGATTGTTGCAAGCTTCGTACAATATAAACGCGGTCAGGTGAACTGGAAAGGCCGCAACATTTGCTATCCGATAGTAAAGAGATATTAGCAGTTACGCATTGGTATCGTGACCTAGCTCTGTAAGCATTCCTATCATCTCTTTTTTCGAAAGATGCGAGACTTTTATGTTGTTGTGGTGCGCTATAACGTAACCTTGAATAATATGCTTCATACGGATGGCGTCTTGTCGCCAAAAATAGTCTATCTTGAAGTGATCAACGGAGCTCATAACTCGGCTAGCAATAGTAATAGAGCCAAAGAATGGGCCAACACCTGATGTAATATTTAAAATATCTTCTATACGAATGCTGATTACCTCTGCTGACCAGAAAAAACTACGTTTTGTAATAGTAACCTTTGTGCGATCTAGGGTTATCCTGTCTGGAAATAGATCAAAAGGAAAAACAGCTGTCGCTGTCGCCAATACTTCGTGCGATTTAGCCACAAGCTTACTCAGTTTTTTTAGCGATTGTGCCTTTTTCTGATCAGGTGTTTGGTTTTGAGCAATAAACTGCTCTACAGGAGCCAAGAGTGTATCTTTGTTGAGTAATTGGCCAAGATTCATAAATGCATTTGTTGCTGCTTTGCCAACTTTTTTGCTAGTCAGAGGTAGAAAGCCATATGGTTTATACAAAAGATCAGAAGGTCGCCTTATTGGTAGGTTCCGACTTACCATGTCTTTGTCATCCATCACACGCCCTCCTGTTTAGGATATCATCATTATAGCACATAGATACGAATGTCTAGTCCATTTTTACGCTTCGTAACAGATAAGATGGTATAATATAGTTAATGAAATCACTTAATGCAATTAGTATGAAACTAGACAGCTTGCCCAACAAAAAAACGTTATTACGAGTACCTATAACAAAGGCTGGCGATATACTGCTGAGTACTACCGGTGAACGTCCTGAACCAAACGGTAAAATAGTTGTTTCCAGAAAAAAAGATGGCATGTATGTCTGCCGCAAAGACGGGCTGCCTATTCAGATTGGAAAGGTCTTTCCGTCTGATCGATACACCACAGGTATAGATGCATCGCCAGTTATGAAACTCAGAAGGGTGCTGAAGCTCCCATTGTCTACACTTGTTTTACGTCAACAAAGTGAAGATGAGTGGCTTTTCGACGGAGCACTTCGAGATCCTGAAACAGGACCAGAAGATATTCGAAAGTTTTTCAGCAAAATAGCTTCTGTCTCGCTAGGCAAGCAAAGCCGATTAAAATCAGCCGCCAGAGGGATTAGGGCTCATACTCCGCCCATTGGCTAACAACTTTCGTCACTGCATCTCCCCAATTACTGCTTTCCCATAGAAACGTCACACCGCCAGCAGCACTCGCACCTAGTTGTCGGCGTACAGCAAGTTCCTTACCGGTATCCACACCTAGTGTGCTTATAATATCTATTGAATCATCCAAGAGTTCTCTCCATTGTTGTAGCTGATCGCGTCCAATATAGCTAGTTACAGGGCCACTCATACCTCCTGTACCGTTTGGTACGCCAAGTACTGGCCTATTGTCATGATTGAGCGCAATTTGATCAGGAACAGTATTTGCGGTAGTAATAAAACTAAATAGTTGTTTTTCATTAATTAAGTCTGCTAAGTCCGGTGTGATAAGTTTTTGCTCGTCGGTGATATAAGGGGGTAGTTTTAGCCCGATTTTACGATTCAATGCACCTATTTGTGGGGCTAGTGCTTCGGTGAGCTCATGCATAGATTCTAGATTATAAGCTATGAGTGGTTTTCTGCCACCGTCGGTAGTTACTGTATTCGGTGAACCCGGGCTTACCTCTATCAAATCTACGCCGCTGGACTGCATCTCATATACCAAAGCAGCTAGCTGCTCGTATGAATTTCCTATTTCTTTGGATTCTAGTGTTGAGGCAACGCTAGCTATTACTGGCTTCCCTTTTGCGTGTGCCCTTTTTACAATTTCAGGCATCAAACTTTTAGCTGCTACTAGTCCGACATTTGGTAGCCCCATAGAATTGTACGAAGCGCCAGTTTCTTTGTCGTGGTAGTACATGGGGCTTCCGAACTTTACTTCGTTACCAGCTTGTTCTGGAACGGTAAATGAACCAACGGTAATTGCACCTATTGCAGTGTTGGCTAAGATATCTGTTTCGCGTAGGATCAGCTCTCGGCTCGTACCATTTATTGACCCCGCAGCATTAACCAATGGAGTTTCGATCTTGTGACCTGCTATCGAATACTCATGGTGTATCATATGTTTATATTTTATAGCATTTAGCTAACTACGTCGAAACTAAGTTGCGATTACAGGCTGTCTGAGAATTGTTTTGAGTTTGCTTGGATCTACTTTTCGAAAATCACTGAGGTATATTTCGTGATGTTTTTTAACCATCTTTAGATCTTGCTTTGGTATAAATTCATCATGGATCTTTGCTAACACCTGACCTTCATCGTCATATGAGCCAATATGTAAAGTCTGCACGCACCTGCCCTCCTCCAGCCACTCTAGGCGAACTTTGCCTAAACTTTTAGATGTAGACTTCTGGCTAGCTTTTTGTTTAGCAATTTCAAACATTTCAGAAGTAATCCAGTCGGGCGTCATGATCATCATCGTCCAGTCCCACTGTGATTTATCACGTGCAGACGTAAAAGTCTTCATATCATCTGACCACCACAAGCCCTCTAGTGGCGGAACGACATAATCTTTGCCTAGTTCTAGTTTGCTTGCAAACTTTAGTTTATAAGCGACAGGATACAGCGCTTCTAATGCATCTGTAAATTCTTGTGATACGTTTGGGTCTCCATGGCCATCAACCATCAGATACTGCATCCTAGGTATATCAATGACCTGAAATTCACCATGCCTGGATTTGTAGGAATCAAGAGTCTTTTTAAAATCTACCTTCATAACCTAATAATAGCAAAACCCACAAGGCTATAGTAGTATGGGCTCTTCTTCGTAACCAACATTTGTAGCAACCATGCTTGCAAAAGCCGGTTGAGAATTTCCTTCTATACCTCTACCGAAACCAGGAATATCGATAAATGTTCTAGTTAGGCCAGCTCTAGCTAAGGCTAATCCCTCAACAACATACAGCGGACTATCCGTTTCGTAGACAGTTTCTTCCTCAAAAGTCTCTTCCACTCTACGTATTAATTTATCAGTTAATTCTTCACCCCAAGCAAAGCTTGGTTCATTCATCATTTCTTTGTAACCGTCTGTATTCATACTTTCCTCAGTTTTCTTGGCAGGGGCACGTGGAATCGAACCACGATCTTAGGTTTTGGAGACCCACATACTAACCGTTGTACTATGCCCCTTTGTACGCAAGATTGATTATACCAGAACTGATCTGTAGATTGCCCAAAACAAATTCAAAAATGGTATACTATAAAACATATGAAGTCACTGAGTTTAAGCAAACCACTAGTTTTAATTACAGTAGGGGTCCCAGGTAGCGGCAAAAGCTTTTTTGCACGGCAATTTTCAGAAACCTTTAGTGCCCCAGTGGTAAGTTATGATAAGTTACGACACCTCCTTTATCCTGCTAGTAGCTTTAATAAACAAGAGCAGGAAACAATAGAAACTATCGCTTATCTTGAAGCTGAAGAGCTACTAAAAACACATAAAACATTTATTATCGACGGTGGTATGAATACCAAAGCTCAACGCATGGAAATACGCAAAAAAGCTCATGCAGCTGGTTATGATACGTTGCTTGTATGGGTGCAAACCGATCAAAATACTGCAAAGTATCGTTCAATGAAACGTTCTAACCGTCGTAATGATGACAAGTTTAACGCTTCACTCTCTGGCGAAGCCTACGATCAGTTAGAAAAAAGATTTCATCCACCCCAAGCACCCGAAGCCTCTGTTGTCATCAGCGGTAAACACACCTACGCAACTCAAGCAAAAGTTGTTTTAAAGAAACTTGTTACACCACGAGAAGAAGCAGCGCATTCAATCGTCAACCATGGTGCCCGCACTCCGGATGCTAGCGCACCTCGCCGAAACGTTATTATCAGATAAGAAAGTAGCACATCATATGGCAGATTTTCATGACCAAGTACTTGGCAAAGTAGTCGTCTCGAGAGGGAGAAGCTCTCGCTACGTGCGTCTAGGGGTAACTCCTGCAGGTGACATAAAAGTTTCGGCACCGCTCTTTACACCTATGTACTTTATTAAAAACCTTGTACGAAAATCACGACATGAACTAGCGCATATGGTTGGTCAATACAGAACGCACTATGTCGAGGACACCCCCGTTGGCAAATCTCACCGCTTTGTTATTGAACATACTCAACAGCACCCAGAGGTTATCTATAAAAAACCTTTAATAATCGCAAAAATTAGAGATGAAAACGATATACTTGATGCCAGTTTCCAGTCTGAAATTCGTACAGTTGTCGCCAAAGCTTTGCGAATTGAAGCCAAAGCCTATTTGCCCAGACGAATTGAATATATAGCCTCGCACAACGGCTTTTCTTACGAAAGGCTACGATTCTCTCATGCAAAAAGCCGCTGGGGCAGCTGCAGTAGTGACGGCACTATTAGCCTGAACATAGCTCTCATGAAGCTTCCCTTTGAACTGATAGATTATGTTATTATGCACGAATTGGCTCATACCCGCCATCTTAACCACAGTAAAGAGTTTTGGCTCCTTGTTAAACAGTGTGACGCAAACTACAAAGAACATAGAAAAATACTTAAAAACCACTCGCCTCATATATAATAAGTTGTAATGAGTAGTGGGCAGTTAGAACTAGAGGCAAATAACCAATATAATCGTCAGGTTAATGACGTGATGTACAAGCTTGCACGCGTTACCCCTGCTATTATTTTGGCATACGGAGCATTAGTACAGCTTGGGGTTGTGAGAGGGTCAGAACTGTACACATGGCAAGCTTTTGCATTAACTGCAGTGGCAATATTTGTTGTTGCACTGAATCAGACGGGCGATTTTAGACAACCACCTTTGCAGCATTTCGCATTCTATCTGATATCGCTGATTTTTACAGTGTTTGTGATGGGCTTTGAGCTAGTAACTCTTTTTTGGACAGTTCTTAGCGTCTCAACCTTTCTCAACTTTGGAAGAAAAGCTTATTACTCGAGTACGTTCTTGCTGGTCGGCTTTGCACTGCTAGATAGTGTTTTATTGTGGCCAATGTACGGATTGCCACGACTGCTTGATAATTTAACAATAGTTGCATGCGCAATGCTGGCAGCAACAATTTTGGTTGAAATAACCCGTGCCCAAACTGCAGATCACGACAAACTGATTAACACTAGAAGGCGTGAAAGCCTGCAGTACAGTCGGATGCAGGCGCTTATCAACGGATTGAGCGATGCAATTATCAGCTTTGATAATAAGGGAGTTATAAAACTTTACAACTCGGCCGCGCTTAGTTTGCTCGACACAAATAGATCACTCACGGGGCAGCATATAGATGACGTCGTAAAATTATACAACAAGGCAACGGTTAAAAACTCCCGAACAAGCTTGTTCGAGCTAGTTTCGTCTGAAAACAGACAGTTAGAGAGTGAGGATTTCATGCACCGCTTCGCTGATGGTGAAGAAATACGTTTGAATATTGTGAGCGCCCCTATTCGCAACTCGTATGGTAAAGAAAAGGCATCAAAAGAAGGATACATCTCAATATTACGAGACATTACAAAAGTAAAATCGCTCGAAGAAGAGCGTGACGAATTTATTAGCGTTATTAGCCACGAGCTAAGAACGCCTATCACAATTACCGAAGGTACGCTGAGCAATATGATGGTAGTAGCCCAAAGAGAGCATGCTGAGCTGGCAATCATAAAGGGGCTAGGTGATGCTCATGAGCAAGTTGTGTACTTGGCAAAGATGATTAACGACCTTTCTGCACTTAGTCGAGCCGAACGTGGCGTTGGAGTCGAGCAGGACAGCCTGAATATTGATGAGTTTATGCATAGTATTTATGACCAGTACTCTCCTCAAGCAAAAGCAGCTGGTTTACGGCTTGATCTAGACATTACCGGCTCAGTTGGTGAGCTGTATACTAGTAAGCTTTATCTAGAAGAAATTTTGCAAAACCTCATCACCAACGCTATCAAATATTCTACAAAAGGTTCTGTTACATTGCATGCTAAACGAGAGAAAAGTGGCGTACACTTTGCAGTCGAAGATACTGGTCATGGTATTAGTAAATCAGATCAAAAGAAAGTTTTTCAAAAGTTCTATCGTTCGGAAGATTATCGGACTAGGGAGACAGGAGGAACCGGTCTCGGTCTTTATGTAGCAGGAAAACTTTGCAACAAGCTTGGAACACGCATCAAGCTAGAAAGTAGGCTCAATCACGGCTCAACTTTTAGCTTTGTTTTACCCGAGTCAAAAATAGGCTAAAAACTAGAGTTTTTGCACTAGCATAAGCATTGTAAAATAGGGGCAGCCTCGCTATAATGTATAGAGATAAAAAAACAGAGGAGAAAAGCTTCGCGGCTAAGAAGTTATGCGGATTTTAATGCTAGGGTGGGAGCTACCACCGCACAATAGTGGCGGACTTGGCGTGGCATGTTATCACATGAGCAAAGCCCTTAGTCAGGAGGGTGCCTCTATAGACTTCGTACTCCCCTACAGCGCTGAACATGACATCGACTTTCTCACTATTCACTCCGCAACCGAACTTACACCCCTCCATCGCAACGGTATGGGTGCCTACTACCAGTGTGCATGTGATGATGCAAAAGATTGTGGCCATAGTGGACTAAATGATTTACGAGGCATACAACAGCAATACGGCAAATATGTAGAGCAGCTGGTACAGAAAGTGAAACCTCAGGTCATACATGCACATGACTGGCTTACTATGGAGGCAGGTATGATCGCTAAAAAAGCCACGGGAGTGCCTCTGATTGTTCATGTACATGCTACCGAATATGACCGTTCCGGAGAATTTTACGGCAACCCTATTGTTCATGATATCGAACAAGAAGGATTGTTGATGGCGGATCGTATTATCGCAGTCAGTCAGATCACAAAGGACCTCATCGTAAAACGCTACGGGATACCAGTCGAAAAGATCGAAGTTGTGCACAATACGATTGACCCAGAATCCTTAGGGGTTTACTACTACGACCAGAGTACTTATGCCTACTTGGACAGCTTGCGCCAAGAAGGTTACCGAGTTGTAACTAATATAGGCCGTCTCACTATCCAAAAAGGTTTGAAATATTTTATGCACGGTGCTGCAAAAGCTACTGAAAAATACGATAAGTTACTGTTCTTGATTGCCGGTGACGGTGAGCAACGTGATGAACTGATTGAGTTGGCTTGTGACTTGGGTATTTCTGATAAAGTCTTCTTTACTGGATTTGTACGTGGCCAAGCTTGGCGAGATGCATACAGTATTGGAGATATATTCGTTATGAGCTCCGTATCTGAGCCATTTGGTCTAACAGCTCTAGAAGCAGCAGCTCACGACAGCGCCCTACTGCTTTCACGACAAGCTGGGGTCGGAGAAGTTCTTAACAATGTGATGAGATTTGACTACTGGGATGTAAATAGTTTTGCAGATGAGTTAGTGGGTATTGCTACTAGCGATAGCTTGCGAAATGAATTGGCAAAAAACGTGAGTAATGAGTACAGCCGAATCTCCTGGCAGGATGTTGCAAAACGCATCCAAGCAATTTACCGAACCGAGGGTATGTTGGTATGAGTGAGCACAAAAAGCGATCAGTAGTGCTGTACATGCATGTTCACCAACCCAAACGAATTCGCCCCTATAGCGTCTTTGAAACTGCAAATGACCATAACTACTTTGATAATCCAAACTGGGATCACGGTTCTCATAATAGAAAAATATTTAGAAAAGTTGCCGAAAAATCATACCTACCTACAAACGCTATGCTACTAGACCTCCTACACCAACATCCTGAGTTTTGTTTTAGTTTGAGCATTACTGGCACACTTTTAGAACAAGCTGAGCTGTGGGGTGAAGATGTCCTGCAGAGCTTTCAGAAACTGACCGAAACTGGACGAGTTGAAATTGTAGCTGAGACCTATTACCACTCCCTTGCATTCTTTTATAGTCGTAGCGAATTTGAATCTCAGGTCAATGCACATAAACAGAAGATCCAAAGTCTATTTGGTCAAACACCTCAGGTATTCCGCAACACTGAACTTGCATATAATAACGATCTAGCCTCCTGGGCCGATCAAGCTGGCTATAAAGGAATTCTTGCCGAAGGATGGGATGGAATTTTAGGCTGGCGAAGTCCTAATTTTGTTTACCGACCAAGCTATACGGATAATATTAAACTGCTACTTAAAAACTACAAACTCTCGGACGACATTGCTTTTCGATTTAGCAACAAAAGTTGGGAACAATGGCCGTTGACTGCCGACAAATATACCCACTGGCTTAATGCGGCAACAGAGGATCAACCTATTGTGAATTTGTTTATGGACTACGAAACATTCGGTGAACACCAGTGGGAAGATACTGGAGTGTTTGAATTTTTCCGGCACCTCCCAGGAAAATGGCTGCAGCGTGAAGGCAATGGCTTTGCTACTGTTTCTGAAGCAATTGACAACAACAAACCCGTTGATTTTATAGATTCCCCGCAAACTGTTACCTGGGCTGATACGGAACGGGATTTAACTGCCTGGCTAGGTAACTCTATGCAACAAGAGGCATTAAAATATCTCTACGATCTGGAAGAACGCATCTTGAAAACTGGAGACGATGGCTTGATCGCTGATTGGAGAAATCTTCAAACAAGCGACCACAGCTACTACATGTGTACTAAATGGTTTAACGATGGTGATGTTCATGCCTACTTTAGCCCTTATGATTCTCCTTATGACGCATTTCTATACTTTATGAACGTTCTTCGGGATGTTCGTTGGCGCCTCAGTGAACACGAAAAAGGCAGCTGGAACTATGGCTAGACCAATCGTAATGAGCAATGGCCGACTACATGTCGGCATCAACATCTATGGAGAAGTTCACGATTTCTATTATCCATATGTAGGTCAAGAAAATCACGCTGCATCGAAAAACTTGAGACACCGCGTAGGTGTTTTTGTTGACGGCAGAGTCTCGTGGCTCGATAACGGTCAATGGAAATTTGAGTTCAGCTACCATAACGCAACACTTATAGGAGCTACGAAAGCAACTAATGAGGTTATAGGGATTACGCTGCATTTTGACGACTGTGTTGATGCTGAGCAAGATCTCTTTATTCGTAATATTCATATAATCAACAATCGAGACGTTGGACGTGAGGTAAAACTATACATGCACCAAGTCTTTGATATCGGAGATATGGCAGGAAATGGTGATACAATTCAATACCTACCGGATAGTCAGGCGATTCTCACCTACCGAGGTAAACGTGCTTTTGTTATAGGCGGCAATCAGTCAAAAGGAAACTCGTTCGATCAGCACAGCGTTGGCTTATTCGGTATCGAAGGTCACGACGGTACATTTGCAGATGCCGAAGATGGATTTTTGGCTAATAACAGTGTCGAACATGGTCGTGTCGATTCGACAATTGGCTTTACTATGTCTATTGAAGCTCATTCATCCGCACGTGTGTACTATTGGATATCAGCTAGCACAGAGATTCGTGAAGCAGTTGACAGACACGACTACATCCAAAACCAAAACGCCGCACTCAACAGAATACTAGTAACAAGTAAATGGTGGCATAACTGGATAGCGCCTGCGCAACACTTTGCGAACAAGCTTGATCCAGAGTTTCAAAAAAGTTTTCTGCAGAGCGTGTTGCTGATTAAATCTCATATCGATCATCGAGGCGCTGTTATCGCCAGTACAGACACTACTATGTTGCACCACTCTCGCGATGCATACGGCTACTGCTGGCCAAGAGATGGTGCATACGCCTTGTGGCCATTAATCCGTATTGGATACAAAGACGAACCTTTAAAATTCTTTGAATTTTGCCGAAAAGCGTTACATCCGAAAGGCTACTTAGCCCACAAGTATCAATCTGATGGCTCACTAGGTGCAAGCTGGCACGGCTACATGCATGATGGCGATATTATGGCACCTCCTATCCAAGAAGACGAAACGGCAATTGTATTGTTCGTATTCGCACAATTTTATGACACACACAAAGATAACAAATTGCTCCGTGACTTTTTACTTCGTGACTTTTATGACAGCTTCGTAAGACCTATGGCAGATTTTCTCAGTAGCTATATAGATAAGACCACTGGCCTTCCCAAGCCAAGCTACGACTTGTGGGAAGAAAGATTCACTATCAGCACGTATACGACCTCTGGAGTATACGCAGCTCTCGTTGCGGCTGCTGGGCTAGCTGATGCAGCCGGAGATAACGAAAGTGCTGTACGGTGGAGATCTAGTGCAGACGATATACAAGGGAACGCTCAGAAGCTACTATATAACCAAGAACGAGGCATACTATACGGTGGATTAAAAATCACCAGCGAATCGGAGGTGCAAAATGACGAGAGGATTGATAGCGCTGCTGTGTATGGTGCTTTTATGTTCGGGCTGTATCCTATTGATTCAACCGAAATTCAATCCAGTGTCGCAGCAATGGTAAATGCACTAAAAATGCCACAACAAGACGTCCTGGGACTGGCTAGGTATGAAAATGATAGTTACTACAGAGTAAGTGACGATATCCCTGGCAATCCATGGTTTATTACTACATTATGGCTCGCCCAGTATAATATTGAGACTGGTAGGATCGATGAAGCGCTGCAACTTATACACTGGTGTACTAGCCATATGATGAATACAGGCGTGCTGCCCGAACAACTCAATCCATATAACAATCAGTACATATCTGTTGCACCCCTCACCTGGAGTCAGGCAGAATACGTTAGCACACTACTCGACCTTATTAGCATAGTTGAACCTACGGATTAACTCCTCTCAACTCGAAAATATATTGCATATTTGCTATACTATCTACAATGTTTGGATTTTTACTACTCATTGGGCTCGGTGTTTGGATTATATTTTACCAACGCTCAATCCCAGAACCAGACGATCTTCCTCGCAAGGTCTCTACAAGGCTCGATAAAATATGGGAAATAGCTAAAGACGCTTTGCGAGAAAAAAAATATCTACGTGCTGAAAAAGCATTACTAACAATATTGCGAGTTGATGAACGAAATGTTGGCGCGTATAACCGCTTAGGTATTCTATATGCTAAGCAAGGCGCATTTGATGATGCTATAGAATGCTTCGAGATTGCCCAGAGCTTGGAACCAAGCGCTAGCAGTCTACATAACGTTGGGCTCATATACCTGGAAACAGAAAAATATGATAAAGCAGCGCTTGCATTTGAACAGGCGCTCGAAATGGACGATCAGCATGCCTCTCGTTTTGTTGCCTACGCAAAGGTTCAAGAAAAACTTGGCGACAATAAAAAAATGATCGCTTCGCTGGAACAAGCAGTCAGAATAGAGAAGAATCCCCAGAGTTTACGTATCCTTGCTGATGCTTACGACCGCGACGGACGACACGAACTTGCACTGAAAGTACATGAAAAAGCTGCACGCATGATACTTCCGAGTGGCAGTGCTCGTCGTATCAAGCAACCACGCAAAGTTGTCATGTAAACACCTTGAGAAAAAGACAGTTCTGAGGTAGTATTGTATCTGTACTTCCTCTACTATGCCATCTTAGCTCAGGGGTAGAGCACTTCCATGGTAAGGAAGGGGTCTCGGGTTCAAATCCCGAAGATGGCTCCACAAATATACGCTGGGATAGTGAAGCGGTCAAACACGTCAGACTGTAAATCTGATGGCTTATGCCTTCGTAGGTTCGAATCCTACTCCCAGCACCAAATAAATAGTCAGACTTTTAGTCTGGCTTTTTACATCTGTTATACTAAATATAATACAACTAAGCGTGAGGAAATATGACAGAAAATCGACCACAAGTAGGAATTGGCTTATTCATTGTAAAGAACGGTAAAATACTGCTAGGGAAAAGAAAAGGATCTCATGGTGCTGGAGAATTCAGTCTTCCAGGCGGCCACTTAGAGCATATGGAAACAATCGAGACTTCTATTCTCCGCGAGCTGGTAGAAGAAGCTGGCGCAGATATTACAATAAAAAACCTTCGATTTCTATGTGCAACTAATATGACAAAATACGCGCCAAAACATTACCTAGACATCGGTATGGCAGCGGAATGGGAGTCTGGTGAACCTGTCGTAGGAGAGCCGCATAAGCTTGAGTCTTGGGCTTGGTACGACATAGATGACCTCCCTACTCCAACTTTTGGTTGCACCGAAAACTACATAGAGGCCTACCGCACGGGTAAAACATACTTCCCAAATAACTAATTACTATTGTCATTAACAGATAGAGTTTGATATACTCATCTAAGCGTGCCGCCTTAGCTCAGCTGGTTAGAGCAACTGTTTTGTAAACAGTAGGTCCCCGGTTCGAATCCGGGAGGCGGCTCCAGAGATAATACTTTATTTTAATCAGTAAATGTGCTAAAGTAGACCTAATACGAATAATAACGTTAATAGAGAGATATATGGCAAAAGGTAAAAGCAAGCGCAAGTTAGTTGGTTTAGTGAGCGATGAAAGTAATCATCGTACTTATTACGTAACCAAAAATACTCAAAACACCCCTGACAAAATCAGTCTTCGCAAATATGACCCAGTTCTACGTAAGCACGTCACTTACACAGAAACCAAGAAAAACCTTGGTCGTAACGAAATCAAACCTCGCAAGGGTTAATATACAGCAAGTTTTAGCAACTGCGTACGTATATTGCCATCTGTGTGTAACTTCTCTTGAGTAAATACAATATCCGACAACAACCTAGCTAGACTTGCGCTAGGTTTTTGTTTTAAAGATACCTCTACTATATGTGCACTGTCTTGCAATAGGCTTAGAGCCTTCTCTCTATCGTTACCTATTTTATAGCTTGTCACAAGCTTTTTATACATACTTCCTTGTATAAATTCCCTTGCGTCTTTTATAGAAGCACTTCGGTTTGTGAAATAATCGACATCGTTAGATAGTCGAGTCAGTTCAGCCGGGAGTCCTTCTGCCATATATTTTAGTTGAGCTCGCTTTTTAGCATCGCTGACATTCAAATCATCCAGCAAGCTATCGGTTTGTTTCGAGTTCAACGGAACAATCTCTATTTTTTGCACTCGTGACAGTATAGTAGGCAATAGTAACTGCGGAGTGTGCGCAGTTAAAATAAATAATACATGCTCTGGTGGTTCTTCGAGAAGTTTTAGAAGCGCATTTTGGGCGGGTGCCTGCATAGTATCAGCATCATCGACAACAATAACTAATCTTTCGTCCTGTTTCGTTCGTGTAAAACCGTATAGTTCACGAATTGTTTTTATTTTTATTGAACCTTTTTCATCTGGTTTGACATTTAAAATGCTGGTCTTGCTAGTTAATTGTAGTGCTAAAGCTTGAGCAGTGCTGCCGAGGCCAACACCAAAACGACCTTGCAACAATACCGCGTGTGGCGCGAGCAGAACAGTTGATTGTAGTTGTTTTTGTACGCTTTGTTGTAATATCATAACCGATCAACTCATTATTGTATTAAATTCTACTGGTAGCGGAGCTTCAAAGACTTTTCGTTCACCACCAGGCAATGTAATTTCTAAGCTAAGTGCATGTAAATACATCCTGTCAGCGGGCTTGCCATACACTGTGTCACCTATAATCGGATGGCCAATATGCGCCATGTGAACACGCAACTGATGCGTTCTACCGGTTTCCGGCATCAGCTTCACTAGTGATTTACCTTTTTTTGACTCTACAACTTCGTACGTGGTCATTGCGGACTTACCGTTTGCCCCTACTCTGAACTGACTTGGATGAGCAGGGTTACGTTCTATGGGTAGATCTATATGCGCTTGATTATTTTTAGGAGCGCCTTGAACAACTGCCATATAGGTTTTTTTAACTTTTCGCTTACTGAATTGTTTTTGCAGTTGTGAGGCAGTCTCGGCATTTTTTACACCTAACATTACTCCACTCGTAGCCCTATCAAGTCTATGTATGATTCCGGGTCGATTCGTATCGCTGCCATAGGTTGTTTTGGGTTTGAAAAAATCTGCGACTGTTGCTTCTTCTATGATTCCACCTTTGGCATGTGAAAGAATGCCTACGGGCTTGTTGATAACAACTACATTTTCATCTTCGTATACTACTGGTAGATCTATAGTAAAGTCTTTTAGCTTTGTATTTGTATCTGCAGTTACTTGATCGTCTTCGTCTAGAGTTAGCTTGTTACTTGTTACTACTTGTCCGTTTACTTTTACGTATCCTGCTGCAATGTATTTTTGCCATGCAGAGCGAGAATGCTCTGGAAAGTACTGAGCTAGGTAGGCATCAAGTCGCATTATCTTAGTCCGACGGCTTTTTGGGCACGCAGTAAAGTTTCGTTCGCTACTTCATTTGCGTGTACTTCACTAGTGCTAAGCTTTGCCTGAATAGCTTCATCGCTCACTTGTGCTAGTTTCACCTGAAAGTCAGTTAAGAACGCTCTTACGGCGTCCGCAACTGCTTGTTTGAAGTCACCATAGCTACTTTTACCTTGCCACTGCTCAGCAACTTCGTCTTTGGTTTTGCCAGTAGTAAGTGCTAAGATTTCAATCAAGTTACTGATACCAGGCTGGTCTTGTGGGCTATATTTTATGCTAGCTAAATCATCTGTGGTAGCTCTCATAATCTTTCCTGCTGCAAATTCAGGATTTTCACTGAGAAATATGACACCTTTGCCAGATTCATCTGACTTACTCATCTTTTTGGTTGGATCGGCGAGGTCTTTGATGCGTAGACCCTGGTCTTTTCCAAAGAACTCGTGCTGCTCGCTCACAGCTTTTGGTACAGTAAACAACTCCCCGAACTTGTTGTTCATGCGCTGACCAATGTCACGAGTAAATTCTAGGTGTTGAGATTGATCATCACCCAGCGGAACATACGTCGCATTGTAAAGTAAAATATCGGCCGACATGAGTACTGGGTAGTTATACAGACCCAAGGAAACTCTATCTTCGCCAATCTTAGCTAATTTGTCCTTGAATTCAGTCATACGACCCATTTCACCCGTACCTGTAAAACAATCCAGTATCCAGTTCAGTTCACTGTGTGCTGGTACATAGCTTTGACGATATAAGTGAACATCATCATTATCTAGTGGCAAACCAGCAGCTACAAATAGCCGTAAGTTGTTCCATATCTGCTTCTGTAGTTCGCTATGGTCTATGGGTGTTGTGAAGCTATGTAGGTCGGGTACAAACAGATTTATCTGATATTCATCTGACTTATTTTTAGCCATATCAACAATCGGCAAAAGCCCACCAAAATAGTTACCTAGCGTCAGGTCATTGTTTGCTCGAAGTCCTGTTAGTATTACTTGTTTACTCATTTTATCCCTCTTATTGTAGCAGTTTTACGACATATTCTTTTAAAAGTTGGTAGAATTTCTCTACTTCTTCAATCGAGACCCACTCGACATCACCATGCGCACCCTCGCCTTTTGGTCGTAGCATGATAACGGGTATGTTTTTTTCTGCAAAAAAACGTGCATCTGAGGATCCGTGTGACTTTGTTTCTTCTATTGGGCCCTCGTGATGCCGCGAATATACTTCTAAAAACATCTTCACATCCGGATGTACGCTGTCTAGCTGATAGTCACTACCTTCAATTAAGTTGATTATTTGACCATCATATTCTTGTAGCTTTTCATTGAGTAGTTGCTGCACTCTTGATAGGTCTCGCTTATCCGAATAGCGTATGTCAAGTGTTGCTTCTGCACTTGATGGGCCTCTGTTATCCGCATCTCCACTTTTGAGTATTGAAACCGTCATAGTAGTGTTGTCTTGGCTAGAAGTATCAAATACTTGCTCTAAGTCGTACAAAAAATGTACAAGTTTTATCGCTGCTCCATCACCTTCCCACGGTCGCGAACCGTGATGTGACTTGCCGTTTATTTGAACCGTGCACGAATATACACCCTTAGCGGAGGTATTGATAGCACCGAAGTTTTCTCCGGCATCTGGCAGTATACAGACATCCGTTTCATAACCGTCATTTAAAAAGGGTTCAATCCCATGAAAACCACCCAACTCTTCATCTCCACTTAGCATAATACCTAAGTCTAGTGTAGATAAACTCTCAGACAATTCATCAAGCAAGCGCATGTAGCATGCAGTTGCAAATAACATATCGTAAGTGCCACGACCATAGTATCTTCCATTTTCTATCCTAAATGGTTGGTTTTCACCTGGTACTATATCTATATGAGCCTGTAGTAGAAGCCTGCTTTTCTCTTTGCCCTGAGGGTGAGCATACAAGCTGTGCATGCCGCCGTGAAGTAAAAACTTCGTCTGCATGTTGTATTTGTCCATATGAGCCTTAGCATACTCAAGAAGACTGAGTACATTTTCCTGTTTGGAGCTAACCGGATAAAAGCCAACTAGTGTTTCAATATATTTTTCCATATTATCTATTCTACCAGTACCGCTCCAGCAACAGCATTTGATGCACCATGTACTATCAATTCTGGCCTTGCCACGTAACAGCCACCAATTGCATCCGCTGTAATTGTGTCATCTTTGTTGTTTAACAGTACAAAAACACGCATAATTGCATTGTTTCTTCCTTCTGGATTTTGTAGTTGAATTGGTGGTACGAATTTTTGCAGTAAGGCTCCTCCACGATCTTGGTATTCTGCTATCTTTGTATTAAATTTTGAAGCTGTGACAGTTCCACGTTTACCATATTTTTTACGTTCAATTGGGTTGAGGTACATTGATACACCCATAGCCATTGAACCAAGCCGAGATTTTGCAACCTGCGATGCTAGCTCACCATCTGCGCAAAGCAATAGATCTGCCTCTGTTTCAACTTCCTTTAAGTCCCCTATACTTACTGCATAGCTTTTGTCACCTTCCGTAGTTAGGGGTGCGATAGCCTGAGACTGCAAGTGTAGATATGCTGTATGAGACTCTTGAAGGCCTGGAATTGCTTTTACGATAACTGGTCCGTCTATCTTAAGCGGTATTTCGTCAAAAGAATATCTTTCCTGCCCAACAATAATATCGTCATCGGTACCGTGTGAGCGATGCCCCGATATCAATACATGTGGTATATCGCCAATAGTACCCATGTAATGTTCTATTATTTTGTCTTTTATACCTTCACCCTTGACGTAGCTATGAACTCTATCTGTAATACCTTGACCAGAAGGACTATCTTCGAGTTCGTAGGCAGCTATATCGTCATTTTCATCAACTGTACAGTCAACTCTTACAACCAGTGATGGAATTCCCATTGTATCTTGAATATATGTCGGTTCCTTTTGCCCAATATTATCACTATATTCACTTGCTGCTTTTGTAGCATATTCTTCTATTTGTTTTTTGTGTTTTGCACTTAATGTAATGATGTCGTTTGAGACCGGGGTTTCTAGACCATCGTATATATCAAGAACTCCTGACTGACAGCCTCCATCAATAGGCTCTTGGGTGATCTCGCTACTTATTATTTCCTTCATGTTATTCTTTCATTTATATCTACTATTAAAAAATCGCCTCCAGCGTGGCGATCTTTTCGATATATTTGATTGTGTATTTTAGATTTAATGCAAACACACGGAGAAAACCGCCACGGAAGTGTCGGTAAACCAATATTGACTAGTTTGCATTTGAGTCATAGTCATTATTCTATACAGTTTCTACTATTTGTCAACAATTCTTAACTGTTATACTATAGAGAACAATGACGGATGGGCAACTGCAACACAAAATAAAACATCTTTACCAACAAAATAGACGATCGGTTGGTGACTTTAGTTACACTATACCCAGCATACATACCTACCCTTACCAATGGCTGTGGGATAGCTGTTTTATGGCAATTGCGATGAGCCACTTTGATATACCACAAGCAAAAGCAGAGCTTCGCTCACTTGTGTCGAAACAGTTTGAGAATGGTATGGTTCCACACATGATTTACTGGCAGCACACTGATATTCCTGATCATTTGAAAATAGCCTGGGGGAAGCGTCAGACAAGCAGTATTACGCAACCACCTCTCATTGCGGAAGCTGTGAGTAAAATATATGCTGCTGATGGAGATATCGACTTTGTCCGCGAAATGTTACCGCACATTCATGACTTTCACCGCTTTTTCTATCGTGACCGTGACCCGAGAAAATCTGGATTGATTGGCATTATTAATCCAGACGAGTCAGGTGAAGACACTAGTCCACGTTTCGACCAGGCCTTAGAGCTTGGCCCTAGTTGGACGCTAGCAGAGAATTATGCAGCACGTATGGAACTAGTAGAAGATTGGCGTGAAGCGAGATTTGTGGTTAGGCAACGAATGGACTTGAAGCACTGGGTGCGTGATCTTCCATTTAACTGCATACTTTTAGAGAGTTTAAATATAACAGCAAGGCTAGCAGGACTAACTGGACACAGTCGGATAGCTGAATGGTCAATAACTCACTTTGAAAAAACTTCTAAATCAATTCGTGAAAGAATGGTTGCAAATGATGGTTTGTACTGCTCAACTATGAATTCGGGAGACAAAGAGATGAAGATCGATATTCGCACATGGGCATTGTTTATGCCAATGTATGCCGGTATAGCTACGCACGAAGAAGCCAACCAGCTAGTTGGCATGCTAGCTGATCCTGACTATTTCTCTACTTCATATGGAGTACCAACAGTTTCGTTAAATGAACCAAGTTTTGATCTAGAAAACACTTGGCCATGGCCAAATTGGCGCGGTCCTGTATGGATGGGTTCAAACTGGCTGATAGTAAAAGGTCTAAGACGCTATGGCTACGGTGAGCAGGCTGATCAGTTACGCAATCAATCTATACAGCTTATTGAAAAATCAGGTTTTCGTGAGTTCTATAACCCATTTTCAGGTGAAGGCTACGGGGCAGAAGGCTTTACCTGGGGTGGATTAGTACTTGATATGTAACAAAAAACCGCCATATCGGCGGTTTTTTGTATAACGATTTAACGTTTCGAGAATTGTTCTTTTTTACGTGCAGATCGTAGACCGTATTTCTTACGCTCTTTCTCACGTGGGTCACGCTTCAAAAGTCCTGCTTTTTTAAGTGTTGAACGAAGATCTTCATTCATAACACTTATTGCTTTGGCGATTGCTAGCTTTGCAGCGTCAACTTGACCAGACAAACCACCACCTTTAATGACTAAAGAAACATCGTGTTCTTTTTGTTTGCCAATAAGTGCCAATGGGTCTGTGAGTTCAGCAAGCATACTAGTGTTGCCGTCTAGGTACTCTTCGGCAGTTTTACCATTGATTGTGATATTGCCTTTTCCTTTAGTAAGACGAGCTCGTGCGGTTGCACTTTTGCGTCGGCCTAGGCCATAAAAATAACTATTTTTGGTTGCCATATTACTTTACCTCAACTTTCATAGGCTTTTGTGCATTGTGATCATGTTCACTACCTGTAAAAATCTTCATACGTTTCATGCGTTCGTTTGCTAATTTGTTTTTTGGTAGCATTCCTTTTACTGAGGCTTCAATGAGCCGCTCTGGATGCTTTTCGCGTACTTCTTTTGCTGTAGCGCTTTTGATGCCACCTGGGTATCCGCTGTGGCGATAGTACGTTTTTGCTTCTTCTTTGTCGCCGGTTAGTATAGCTTTTTCAGCATTGATAACTACCACAAAATCACCAGCGTCAATATGAGGCGTGTAGGTTGGTTTGTATTTTCCAATGAGGTATTTAGAAATTAGCACAGAAATGCGGCCTAATGGTGCATCAGACGCGTCAATAAGAACCCACTTTCGTGTAATTTCAGATGGTTTTTGTGAATATGTCTTATGAGTCATAGCTTAAGCCTTTACTTTCTTTGGTGCTGCTTTTTTAACGGCAGGTTTCTTTGCTACTGGTTTTACAGCTTTTTCAGGTTTTGGGATAGATTTTAGCTCGTCGACAAATTCTACAATAGCCATTTGAGTGTTATCCCCACGACGTAGATCAGTTTTTACAATACGTAAGTAGCCACTGTCGCGCTTTATTTGTGGTGCAATTTCGTCAACTAGCTTGTTTGCTACGTTTAGTGTTGAAACACTAGCAATAACTTGTCGACGAGCACTCAAATCACCTCGCTTGGCTTTTGTAATGAGCTTTTCAGCTGCAGGTCGTAAATCCTTTGCTTTTGGCAAAGTAGTCTCGATCTTACCATGTTCGAATAGACTAGTAAGCAAACCCTTAATAAGAGCTTTACGCTGGTCTCGTTCACGGCCAAATTTGCGGCCTTGATATCCGTGGCGGTGCATTGTTAAAGCTCCAACTCCGCAAGCTTATCTTTTACTTCATCAAGCGCTTTACTGCCAAAACCTTTTAGTTCACGTAGATCAATTTCACTAAGGTTTACTAGGTCTTGAACGGTACGAATGTCATTGTTGATCAATGCATTTGCAGTACGAGCAGTAAGATTTAGATCCTCGATAGGAGTGTCTAGTTCACCATCATCTTCTGTTTCGCTAACAAGGCTAGGAGCTGCTTCAATACGAGTACTGCCAGCTAGTGCTGTGTACTGGTTGATTAGTAGTGCAGCAGCTTCTTCGAATGCATCTTGTGGGGTGATAGAGCCGTCTGTATCAACAGTAAGAGATAGTTTGTCTAGATCTGTTACCTGACCAACACGAGTTGATGAAACGCTGTAACGTACACGACGCACAGGGCCGAAAACTGCATCTAGGGCAATCATGTCACTGTGTACACGCTTGTCGCTAGATTCTTCGATAGTTCGGTAGCCACGACCAGCTTCAACAACAAAATCAATATGAATACTTCCTTTTGGATCGTCAATAGTTGCGATAATCTGCTGTGGGTTAACGATTTCAACGTCACCAGTAGTTTTGATAGCACTTGCTTTTACAACACCAGCACCTTTTGCGTCTAGACTTAGTTCAATAGGCTCATCAAATACGTTTTTAAAACGAATATTCTTGAGGTTTAACATGATGTCGACAACATCTTCCTTGATACCTGGAATGGTTGTAAATTCGTGCGTAACACCTTCGATTTTGAAAGCAGTAATAGCACTACCAGCAATACTAGATAGTAGTACGCGACGTAGGCTATTTCCTAACGTCATGCCGTAACCACTATGTAGTGGTTCGATCACGAAAGTTGCGCTCATTGATGAGTGCTGAGTTACGTTTGCTAATGTTGGGTTATGTATGACTTTTGACACGGGTTTGTTCTCCTTCTTTTAAAGTCTTAACGTGAGTAATATTCAACGATTAATTGTTCATCTATGCCGTCTTCGGCCTCTTCGCGGGTTGGCTTGCCTGTTACCTTGATTGAAACCTTTTTGACATCGCTCTTTAGCCAGCTGAGTGGCTGCTGAACAGTGTCTTTATGGGTTTCTTCAATAGTAGCGAAGTACATGTTTTTTCCGTTTCCAGACTTTGGACGCAGGGTAATTTCATCACCTTCTTTTAGGCGAATTGATGGAATGTCAACTCGACGGCCGTTCAGCATGAAGTGTCCGTGGGTAACTAGTTGGCGACTCGCACGACGGCTTGTTGCAAATCCAGCTCGGTATACGGCATTGTCAAGACGACGTTCTAGCAATTCTAGTAGCATTTCACCTGATTGACCTTGGGAACGGCTAGCTTCTTTCATTAGACGAGCAAATTGTTTTTCTAAAAGACCATACAAACGACGGACTTTCTGCTTTTCACGTAGCTGAGTAGCGTACAAGCTAGGTTTTGCCTGACGTGAGCGGCCATGTTGACCCGGTGGGGTACTTTTTTTAGCCATAACTTTATGCGCTTTAGGGTGCAATGCATAGCCTTCGCGACGACTTTGTTTAACAATTGGACTTCGGTCTCGGGCCATTATGCTCTCCTCGCTTTACGTGGTCGTGTTCCACCGTGTGGAATTCCGGTGACGTCCTTGATGCTTTCTACTTGTATATCGAGGCCAGTTAGAGCTCTAATAGCAGCATCTCGGCCAAGTCCTACACCTTTTACGAATACTTCAACGCCTTTTATTCCGTGTAGTGATTTTGCAGCTTCGCCAGCTTTTTCACTAGCAATCTGGGCTGCGTATGCTGTACCTTTTTTGCTACCACGAAAACCACATGCACCAGCACTACTTGCAGTCAATTTACCACCTTTTTTATCTGTAAAGGTAATGATAGTGTTATTGAAAGTAGCTTGAATATGCACTTGTCCAGATGGAACTGAGCGCTTTTGCTTCTTTTTTGAGGTTTTAACCTTTGGTGTAGTTGTTGTTGCTTCTGCCATAAAATATTCCTAAGTTTTACTCGCTGCTTTTTTCTGAGTTCCGCCAACCGCAACTTTTCGTCCTCGACGAGTGCGTGCATTTGTTCGCGTTCGTTGACCACGTGATGGCAAACCATTTTTGTGTCGTAAACCACGATAAGAACCTACGTCCTTAAGGCGTTTAATATTGTTAGTTACAACACGTTGCAAATCGCCTTCAACGTTATAGTCCTGATCGATAATATTACGGATCTTTGTAAGCTCGGCTTCAGATAGGTCCTTTACGCGCTTTGTAGGCTCGATATTAGTTGCTTCTAGAATGTCTTTAGCAAATTTTGGACCAATACCATAGATATAAGTCAGACTAATCTGAACTTGTTTTTCAGTAGGAACTGTAACGTTTGCAATTCGAGCCACTTATTTAACCTTGCCTTTGCTTATTTTTTGGTCGTTTCTTATTGATAACACGAAGTTTACCCTTGCGTCGAACAAGTTGGTCGTCTGGACTAATTTTTTTGACGCTGGCGCGAACTTTCATGACTTCTCCTTATAAGAAATTACGACTTACATTATTCTTTGGAGCGGAAGGTGATTCTACCCTTTGTGAGATCGTAGGGGGTTAACTCAACTTCCACTTTGTCACCTGGTACGAGACGGATGTAGTGCTTGCGCATCTTACCCGAAATGTGCCCGATGATGGTATGGCCGTTCTCAAGCTCCAGTTTGAACTGGGCATTCGGTAAAGCTTCTATCACCTTACCTGTTAACTTGATTACTTCCTTTTGAACAGCCATAGACTACAAGGAATGATTATACACAACTTACAGAGCTAAGTAAAGAGTTTTCCCAAAAATCTCTTCTTTGAGAAACATAAACTCATTGATACTATCATTGTAGCTTTTCTGCACGAATTGTCAATTAAAATAAAGCCTATGCGGCTTTACTACTTACACACAGCTCTACTGAACGCAATTTCTCGTCTAAAATGTTTTTTCTTCTCACAAGTTCTAGCAAATTCATCTCTGTTAACTCATATGCTGATGACATCTCTATAAACCACTTCAAAAGTTCTCGATCACCAAGCACATTTGCATATTCCATGCCTTGAGTTGCTGCATCTACCACTTTATCTACAGCATTTCTCAAGTCTAAATCAGAAGACTGCTCAAACACATGATCAACAACTTTTTCATAATAATCTCTCCCAGTTGGGGTTACGCCTACATTAATGATCATGTTACCTCGGCCTATTTGATTATTTTCGTGTATAAACTCTACGTAATTATGGTCATGGCATAGAAATGACAGCCTTCTGTCTATCAGATCTTCTGTAATATAGCCGTCGAGACCAGCAACAATATCCAAGGAAACATTGGTTTTACCGTCTTGGTTAGATGCAAATAGCCATGCCACCCCGTTTTCGTCAGTTTCGACCGACTCTTCTAGGATATACTCAAGAATTCTGCAACTTACACCAAACTGCAGTCTGGATTTATCTTTTACTGAGCTAATGAGATCGGGGGAGGATTTCAGTTCTACAATTTTTTGGTAACCCTTTTCAGTTAATACTACTTGCTGCTGTGCAGTATTTTCTCTAGAGTCTATAGCCAGCTCTTTTTTTACCAGCGCTTTTACGGCTTTGTTGAAATCTGCACCACGCGTATTGTCGATACCAAGGTTCTCTTTGATGCTTTTAGGTATATTGTCAGAGGAGATAGTCCCCTGCATATCTTCTAGCACGGCTAGTACTTGGGCTTGTCTGTAACCAGTTAGACGAACGCCATCTTTTTTCTGATAAATAAATGGTACAGGAAACTCTCTTTTCATAGTAAAATTATGGGCATGTCTGCTCATAATTGCAAGTTTATGGTATTAACTAAGTCTATCTATACTCGTCGTATGTGACCATAAGAGCGCGTGAGTTGATCTGACGTAATGCTTCTAGCGCAACTGATACAACGATTAGCAGCCCTGTTCCGCCAAGGGCCAAGTTTGTCACTGTAATCCCAAACTGGAATGCGATATACTCACCGGCAAAGGGAAGAATCGCAATGAGCCCAAGTGTAACAGATCCAAATAAAGTCAATCGATTTACGACACTACGTAGATATTTAGCAGTTGCTGCACCAGGTCTGATGTGCGCAATAAAACCACCTTGTTTTTGCAAGTTTTCAGCAATTTCATCAGAGTTGAAAACAATACCCGTATAAAAATACGTAAACAAAACTACCAGCAAGAAATATGCGGCAGGATACACCCACGCTCCTTCAGCAAGTGTAGTAAGTCCACCAGTTGGTGCTTGAAACCACTTGATCAAGTTGTTTGCTAGTTCGGTATATTGTGGATTTTGAGTAGCCTTTAGTAGTTGCCCTACGAATGCAGGTAGCGACAAGAAGGCGACGGCAAAGATGACAGGAATCACACCAGCAGTAATTATTTTTACTGGGAGAATACTAGTCGTACCACCATACGCAGTATTTCCTTGTACACGTTTGGCATAGTTGATATTAATAATTCTTTGGGCTTCGTTAATTTTTACCAGTATATACAGCACTGCTAGACTCACCGTGACAATCACCACCGATGTCCAAAAGCTTGTTGCGTCAACCGGAAAAGTGTAGTGCAAAATCTGTAATTTGTCGCTACTTGCCTGAGTAAGCGAACTCCATAGCGTGCCAGCGGTGGATGGTATTTGAGATATAATACCAGCAAAAATAAGCAAGCTTATGCCGTTTCCAACACCTTGCTCTGTCATAAGCTCACCCATCCACATCAGTAACATCGCACCTGCTGTCATGGCTGTAACAGCGATAACCCATTCTATAGGTGTCGTGTTGTTCAGCACGACGGTGTTACCTGCTAATACGCTTTGGCGCAGTATAAATATAAAAGCGATCGATTGAATAACAGCGAGCGGCAACGCCAGCATACGAGTCCATTGGTTGATTTTGCGTCGTCCTGACTCACCGTCTTTATGCAGCTCCTCTAGTCGAGGAATAACTTTCGTCATCAATTGAGTAATAATGGATGCTGTAATATACGGGCTCAATCCGACCAGAACTATAGAAAAGCTAGCGAGCGCTCCGCCAGATAGTAAGTTTAAAAATCCACCAAAATCACTACCAGTTAGTACGGTGTCGATTACTTTTTTCAGCTGGGTAGGCTCGGCTAAAGGAACGGGTACATGAGCAATGAAACGGTAGGCTACAACCATCAAAAGCACTGCCAGCAAACGTTTTCGCATATCAGCGCTTTTTAGGGACGCCAGAATAGTTCGCCACTTCATTGTCTATACCCTCCTTTCCGTCTATTCTATTTTTTAACTGTCTTTTTAGTCTTTGGCTCTTTTGCTTCAGATTTTTGACTCTGCCTCAATGGTACAGGAATTTTGTCAAAACTGCCACCAGCTTTTACGATGGCTTCGATAGCAGATTCACTGGCAAATTGTGTTTTTACAATGATTTTTCCTGTTAGCTCACCTTTTACAATAATCTTTACTGTATGATAAGGATTTTTTACTAAACCTGCTTCGAACAAGCTGTGATTGTCTGCTGTTTTACCATTTAAAACATTCAGATCCTTTGTGTATACAGCCTGGGCAGGTTTGCGGATAGTTTTAAAGCCACGAGCCTTTGGAATAGCCTGTACAAGTGAACGTTGTCCACCCATGAAAGTTGCGCGTAGTTTTTTACCAGTACGAGAATTTTGACCTTTTGTACCACGGCCAGCAGTTTTACCTTGACCGGCTGCTATACCACGACCAACACGTTTTTTAGCTTTGTTAGAGCTAACTTCTAATTCATGATATTTAGTCATTACTTAGTCTCCTTTTTTATTGGAGTCTTTTTAGCGTTCTTTTGCACAGTTGTGACCCATTGATCTCTAGGAACAAGAGATTTCAAGGCCTCAAGTGTTGCATAAGCAATGTTTACTTTGTTCGTGCTACCAAGTGATTTACTCAGAAGGTTACGGATACCCGTTACGCCTATAACTTGACGTACAACGCCACCAGCAATAGTACCTGTACCTGGTGCTGCAGGTTTGATAAGAACACGTGCGCCCGAAAGCTTGATTTCCGCTTCATGAGGAATAGTTTCGTTAATAATAGGGATAGTTATTAGGCTTTTCTTTGCCTTGTCTGTAGCTTTAGCAACTGCAGATTGGACATCTTGACCTTTGCTAACACCCACACCAACTTGGTTTTTTCCATCACCAACCACAACGAGTGCTTTAAAACGGAAACGACGTCCACCTTTTACAACACGAGCAACACGGTCGATGTTTATAACGACTTCTTGATACGGAGAACTGCTTTCACCAGGTTTTTGATTTTGTCCGCGATTGGGACGTGCAGTTTTTTGGTCTTTTGTAGTTTCAGCCATGGTTATACCTCAATTCCTTCTTTTCGTACTGCTTCTGCTAACGCTTTCAAGCGACCTGCATATGCTCGACCATTACGATCAAATACTACTTTTGTTACTTTGGCTTTTTTAGCTTTTAAGGCAATGTCTTTGCCGACAAATGCTGCTTTTTCGCTAATTGTACCTTTTTCTTTAGTACCAACAGTAGTTGCATAAGCAAGAGTTTTGCTAGTTTCGTCGTTAATTATTTGAGCACTGACATTTAGGTTACTGATTGTCACACTCAAACGTGGACGTTCAGCTGTTCCTGAAACTTTTGCTCGTACGCGGCCTTTGCGTAGGTTTTTGCCGAGTTGTTTTTTGATTAGATGCTTACTCATGATTATTTACTCCCTGCCTTTCCAGCTTTTCGCAGGATAACTTCGTCAGCATATTTAATACCTTTACCTTTGTAAGGTTCTGGTTTTTTCAGGCTACGAATTTCAGCTGCAATTTGACCAACTTGTTGCTTGTCGATACCACTAACAATAATGTTCATTTTATCAACTGCAATATTTACACCTTCTGGCGCTTTGTATTTCACTGGGTGTGAAAAACCAAGTTGCATTTCAAGGTTTTGACCACCGCCACCGACACGAAAACCGACACCATTTACTTCTAGTTTCTTTTCGAAACCTTTAGTTACACCAACAACCATGTTGTTGATTAGTGAACGGATAAGTCCGTGCTGAGCTTTACTCATTTTTTCGTCATTTAGACGACTGACAATTATATTGCCTTCTTCTGTTTTTACAGTGACTCGGTCGAGTATTGGGGTTGAAAGTTCGCCCTTAGGGCCTTTCACCGAAACAATACCGTTGTCGACCGTGATTGTCACACCATCTGGAATTGCTACTGGTAGTTTTCCGATTCGACTCATTATATTTACTCCTTAATAATTCTTTCTAATACACACTTAGCAGTACTTCACCGCCAAGTTTTTGTTTTCTTGCTTCTGTACCGCTAAGTACACCTTTTGATGTACTCACAAGTACCACACCACGACCGCTTTTTACCTTTGGTACATCAGTTGCACTCGTGTACACCCGACGGCCTGGACTACTGATACGCTTGATTTCAGTAATGCTAGCGTTTGTACCAGGTTTGTTGATAGTAATGACCAGCGTGTTACGCGGTTTACCTTTTTCTTCAGTAACATCAAATAGATATCCAGTTCTTTGTAGCTCTTTCGCAACAACAACTTTTAATTTACTTGAAGGTACGTGAATTTCCGTTTTGCCAACCATAATAGCGTTTCGAATACGAGTTAGTAGGTCAGCGATAGGATCTGTAGATTGTAATGACATATATTTTCCTTCTCCTTCCTTACCAACTACTCTTTGTTATGCCGGGTATTTCACCCTTTGATGCTTTTTCACGAAATGTTATACGACTGAGACCGAAACGACGCATATACGCATGTGGTCGACCGGTTAATATATCTCGGTTCTTCCAGCGTGTAGGGCTAGAGTTGAGAGGCAACTTAGCCAAGCCTTCTTGGTCACCAGCAGCCTTTAGCTCCGCACGTTTGGCGGCAAACTTTTGGATCATTTTCTTTCGTTTCTCATCACGAGCAATTGCAGATTTTTTGGCCATGTTATTTGCCTCCTTTCTCAAACGGCAAGCCGAATTTTTCTAATAATGCGCGACTCTTTTCAGGAGTCCCTTGATCGATAACAAATGTTATTTGTAAACCATGTAAAACTGTAGTGTCTTCGTAATTTAACTCGGCAAAGACCGATTGATCGTTGATACCCAGGCTATAATTGCCTGATTTATCAAATGCTTTGCGTTTGATGCCGTGAAAGTCACGAACACGAGGCAATGCAACGTTTGTTAGACGATCTAGGAATTCATACATGCGATTTCCTCGAAGAGTTACACTAACCCCAACACGGTTCATACCTGCACGGATCTTGAAGCCAGCGATTGATTTCTTCGCCATTCGATCAACAGGCTTTTGGCCGCTAATCTTTGTCAAGGTATTTGTAACAACTTCATAAAAACGTTTGTCATCTTTGTTCTTGCCAATGCCACTCGAAATGACAATCTTTTCAAGCTTCGGTGCTTGGTGTTTGTTCGAAAGCTGTAGTTCTTTTACCAATTCATCAACTAATGTTTCACGATAAAGAGACTTCAAGCGTGGAAGTGGTAGTGTAATTTCAGATTTAGCCATTATTTTATCTCCTTATTCTTTAGTTGTCGGGCGATTCGAACCTTGTCGCCACTTGGTTTCTTTAGGGTGCCAACTCGGCTTGTCTTTTGTGTTTTTTGATCGACAACTAGCGCGAGGTTGCTAATATGAACGGGTAGTTGGATGTCGCGTTTACCTGCAGGAGCTACGGCATTTGCTGCTTGGTGTCGTTTACGATTGCCGATGCCAGAAAGAAACACCTTGTCGCCCTTGATAGTTTGAACAGTTGCAACAGTACCTTTTTTGCTACCACTGACAACTTTTACGCTATCACCCTGTTTTAGTCTAGAAATAGCCATCTTAGAGTACCTCCGGTGCTAAGCTAACGATCTTTGCATAGCCAAGTTCACGTAGTTCGCGAGGAATAGGACCAAACACACGAGTTGCGCGTGGTTGTTTGTCGTCGCCCAAAATTACTGCAGCATTGTCGTCAAATGCGATTGTACTGCCGTCTTTTCGGTTAATCTTGTTTACTGTGCGGACAACGACGGCTTTTACAACTGACTTCTTTTTTACAGTACCAGTTGGGCTAGCGTCTTTAACAGTTGCGACAATTATGTCACCAACACGAGCATAACGACGACGAGTGCCGCCAAGAACACGTATGCAAAGGATTTCTTTTGCACCGCTGTTGTCACAGACTTTTAGTCTAGACTCTTGTTGAATCATTTGGCCTTCTCCTTGTCGTCAGTCTTTTTGACTTCTTTCTTGTCTTCGACTTTTACTTCAGCTTGTGCAGCTGGCTCTTCCTTGATAGCAACCTGTTCATGACCACGCTCTAGAACTTTAGCTAATACAAAGCTCTTCGTTTTACTAATAGGTCGAACTTCTTCGATTTCTACAGTGTCACCAATTTTAGCTTCATTTTTTTCATCATGAGCAGCAAATTTACGGCTACGAGTGTACTGTTTGCCATAAAGAGGATGGGTTAGCCGACTGGTAACCGTAATGTGGATTGTTTTGTCAGCCTTGTCGCTGGTTACAATACCTGTAATTTTTCTAGACATTATTTCTTCTCCTCTTTTGCTAGTTGAGTCATTGCTGTTTTTATACGTGCGATGTGCTTCTTTAGCTCTGTTATACGTGCTGTGCTGACTAGTTCTCGGGCAGCGTGTGATCGCCGGGCTTCAACTAAATCAGTTTGTGTTGTAATCAGCTCGGTTTGTAATTCTGCTGCAGTTTTCTTGCTTAGATCTACAACTTTCTTTGCTGTTTTCTTTGTCGCTTTAGTAGCCATTACGCATCCTCCCTACGAATGAAACGGGTCTTAACTGGTAACTTGTGAGCCGCTAGGCGCATAGCCTCACGTGCAAGTTCTTCAGATACACCTTTCATTTCAAACAATACCGTACCGGCTTTTACTTTGGCTACAAAAAACTCAGGATTGCCTTTTCCGCTCCCCATCTTTACATCTTGTGGCTTGCGTGTAACTGGGGTGTGAGGGAAAATACGAATCCAAATTTTACCACCACGCTTGATGTAGCGAGTCATAGCTTGACGTGAAGACTCGATCTGACGAGATGTAATGCGTTCGTTAGTCATACTTTGCAAACCGTAATCACCAAAAGCAATGTAGTTACCACTTGTAGCAACACCTTTGTTTTTGCCTTTACGGACTTTGCGGAATTTAGTCTTTTTAGGTAGTAACATTAGACAGTCTCTCCCTTATAGATCCATACTTTCACACCAATAACACCAGCTTTAGGCTGTTTTGCTCGGGCACCATGATAATCAATATCTGCACGAATCGTATGTAGAGGTACAGAGCCATTGATTAGTTTTTCACGACGTGACATGTCAGCACCATTCAAACGCCCAGCGACTTCTATACGAATACCTTTAGCACCTGCATTCATAGTATTCTGGGCTGCCATCTTGATGGCACGACGGAAGTTAATACGACGTTCTAATTGGTGAGCAATATTTTCAGCTACTAATTTTGCAGCTAGGTCTGGGCGTTTTACTTCCTCGATATTAATACGAATTGGAAGGTCAACAATTTTAGCGATAGAATCACGCAGCTCATTGACTCCAGCCCCGCCACGGCCAATGACTACACCAGCTTTTGCTGTATGAATAGTTACTTCTAACTGGCCTCCGCGTCGTTCAATCTCGATTAGGTTGATTGTAGGACGAGCGGCAAATTTCTTTTCTATAAGATCACGAATTTTCACGTCTTGAGCAACCCAAGCAGCAAAATCACGTTTGTTGCTGACAAACCAGCGAGAACGCCAGTTTTTGGTCACCTGGAGGCGCATACTAATTGGGTTTACTTTTTGTCCCATTATTTAGACTCCTTATCTTCAGCTTTTTTAGTAGCTGGCTTTTTCTTAGGTTTCAATTGTCCACTAACAGTTACTTGGATGTGGGTAGTACGTTTGATAAACGGATTTGCAGATCCACGAGCAATTGGTCGAAATCGTTTCAAACGTGGACCAGATGTTACCTGCAGGTTAGAAATCACTAGAGTATCTTCCTTTGCGCCAAATGTATTTGTAGCATTGGCTGCAGCAGAAGCGATAACCTTTTGTACGGGCTTTGCTGCACGCTTTGGTGTGTGTTCTAGGATGACAAGTGCATCAGCAACAGTTCGTCCACGAACGAGACTCGCCACAAGACTAATCTTGCGCGGAGTTTGGTTCACGCCTCGAGCTATAGCTTTTCCAGTTACGGTATCACTCATAGCCTACCTTTTGTCCTTTCCGCCATGTTTGCGGAATTTACGAGTTGGAGAAAACTCACCGAGTTTGTGACCAACCATATTTTCAGAAACATACACAGGAACATGTACGCGGCCATTATGAACAGCGATAGTGCGTCCAACCATTTCAGGTGAAATAGTGCTAGCACGAGCCCAAGTTTTGATAACAGTACGATCATCAGTTCCAAGAGCAGCTACTTTTTTAGCCAGTTTGAAATCGACAAATGGACCTTTTTTTAAACTACGACTCATATTCTACCTCTTCCTCTTTGCTTCATGTCTAGATTTGACAATCAATTTATTGCTGTATTTACGACGGCGTGTTCGGTAACCAAGGGTTAGTTGTCCCCATGGTGTGCGCGGTGCTTTACCTGGACCGTGCGATCCACCATCACCACCACCATGCGGGTGATCTGTTGCGTTCATAACGACACCACGAACAGATGGACGGATACCTTTTTTACGGTTACGACCAGCAGAACCAATCTTGATGTTCTGGTGTTGAACATTACCTACAACACCGATACTTGCCATGCATTCTAGGCGGAAACGACGAACTTCACCTGATGGAAGTTTAATTTGAGCGTAATCGCCTTCTTTGGCCATTAGCTGTGCTTTTGTACCAGCACCCCGTACCATTTGTCCGCCTTTGCCAGGTGAAATTTCAATATTATATATAGTTGTACCGTTAGGAATACTAGAAAGCGGAAGTCGGTTGCTAGACTCGATTGGTGCTTTTTCACCAGAATGAATTTTGTGACCTTGACGCATCTGTGTATCAGCGAGCACATAATGATACAAACCATGTTGGTCTTTGATACGTGCAATACGTGCGGAACGATTTGGATCGTATTCAATGTGTTCAACTGTTGCTTCGATACCTGGAGCAAGCTTGTGGTTCACAAGACGATAGTGACGTTTAACACCACCACCACGGTGACGCACAGTAATGCGGCCAGTGTTGTTGCGACCTGCGTTTTGCTTTTTAGTCTTGATCAGGCTCTTGAGTGGTTTTCGAGTAGTAATCTGATCGAAATCCTGCGAGCTCATGCCTCGACGGCCTGGAGTAGTTGGCTTGTATTGTTTAATTGCCATTACTTGGTCTCCTTTTCGTCTTTAGGTTCTTCGAATAGCTTTATACTGCTACCCTCGTTTAGGCTGACATAGGCTTTTTTAACATCTACACGTTTCGTGGTTGTCGGACGAGCCTTTTTGCCGCGAGAGACTGATATAGTCTTGCCATTCTGAATCAATGTACGTACGTCTTTGACGCTCACTCCGTATTGAGCCTCAACAGCTGCAATAATTTGCTGCTTATTAGCAGTCATTGGAACTTTAAAAGCGTATACATTAGACAGGCTAGTTGCGTAAGCCTTTTCACTGGCGATAGGAATGATAGTTAGAATACTCATTACTTGTCTCCCTTCAGCCATGCTTCAATTTTCGGCAATGCTTTGGCACTAATAACAATCTTGTCTGCGTTGAGGATATGAAAAACGGTCAAATAGGTTGGGCTAGAAACTTCTAGGCTAGATATGTTGTTTGTTGCGCGCACTATTTCAGTCGTTTTAACATCTGGTACAAGTAGAATTCTACGAACATCAAGCTTATTTTTCTTGATAAATGCCGCAACTTCGCTAGTCTTACCAGTTGTTTTCAGGTCAGCAATGACAACTTTATCAGCTTGCTTCGCTAGCGTTAATGCTTGTCGAACAGCTAAACGCTTGCTAGCAGCAGGGACAGTCTTTGTGTAGTTTTCATTACCCAGTGGGCCGAAGACGATACCACCGCCACGCCATATAGGGTTACGACTAGAACCGAAACGTGCACGTCCAGTTCCTTTTTGTTTCCAAGGTTTCTTACCACCACCACGTACTTCGCCACGACGCTTTGTCGTTGCGTTTGCACCACGGCTGTTAGCTAGGTATGAATCATAGGCAAGCTTTAGAAGTTCGTGGTTTTTTACTTCCACGTCAAACACTGCCTTGTCTAGGGTTGGTTTCTTTGTTGCAGTAGTTTCAGCCATTAGATAGTACCTCCGATAGTCACTAAGCCTCGACGAGGACCTGGAACAGCGCCACGTACGCCAATTAGGTTGTCCTCGCTGCTAATATATGCAACTTTCAAACCTTTGACAGTGACTTGCTCTGCACCCATGTGACCAGCCATTCTCTTACCTTTAAATACCTTTTGAGGGTACATAGAGCCAATTGAACCTGGTTTACGAACGTTTCCGTTACCACCATGAGTACGTTTACTAGTATTAAAGTTGTGACGCTTCACGGTTCCGGCAAAACCTTTACCTTTAGAAGTTCCTGTCACGCTCACCACTTCGCCGAGTTCAAAGACGCTCGTATCGAATACATCACCG